>NZ_CP116339.1:3895000-4596555 GCF_028198165.1 Pseudoxanthomonas sp. JBR18 | reverse complement strand
CAACGAGGCCGCGAAGCAGCAGGAGGGGCAGGCCACCGCGCCGGGCACCTCCGAGGGTCAGGGCAACGAAGGTGGTAAGCAGGAACCGGCCAAGGGCGACAAGCCCGCGGACGGGGAGAAGGAGGGCGGAGACAAGCCCGCCGGCGCACCGGAGCAGTACGGGCAGTTCAAGCTGCCGGACGGCTTCTCGCTGGAGGGGGATCGGCTGAACACCGCGACGGAGTTCTTCAAGGCGAAGGGGTGGACGCAGGAACAGGCCCAGGAGGCCGTCGACCTGTACACCCGCGTCGCCGGTGAAGACGCCGCAGCGATCCAGGCCGCGCTCACCGCCCAGCGCCAGCAGCAGATCGAGGACTGGGGCGCGCAAGCGAAGACCCAGCTCGGCGAGAAGTACGACGAGCATGTCGACCTGGCACGCACCGCCGTTCGGGCGGTGAACGACCCGGCACTGATCGCGGCATTCGAGGACCTGGGGTGGGGAAGCCATCCAGCGCTGATCAAGGCGTTCGCGTTCTTCGGAGGCATCGCCCGCGACAGCGGCATGGACGGCCTGGGCGGTAGCACCGCGCCCAGCAGGTCCACCGACCTCGCCACCCGGCTGTTCGGCGACGGCAAATAGCACCGACACACAACCCTGACCACACGGCCCCGAAAGGGGCTTTTTCATTGGAGAAAGCACTATGGCTACCATCGGTGGCGATGCAGTAACCCTTGTGGACGTGGCGAAGCGCCTGGATCCAGATGGCAACACCGCGGACGTCGCGGAACTGCTGACGCAGAACTACGAAATCCTGCTGGACATCCCGTGGTACGAGGGCAATCTGCCCACCGGCCACCGCCTGACCCAGCGCACCGGCATGCCGGCGGCGTACTACCGCAAGATGAATGCAGGTATCCCGAAGTCCAAGAGCACCACCGCGCAGGTGGATGAGGCCTTCGGCGAGTTGACCGCACTGTGCGAGATCGACAAGTCCATCGCCGATCTCAACGGCAACACCGCAGCCTTCCGCCTCAGCGAGGCTCGCGCCTTCATCGAGGCGATGAACCAGACCTTCTGCCAGAAACTGTTCTACGGCAACGTGGCCGCCAACGGCGAGGAGATCCAGGGCCTGGCGCCCCGCTTCAGCACCATCACCGGTGCGGACAACGGGGTGAACATCATCGATGCCGGCGGCACCGGCTCGAACAACACCTCGCTGTGGCTGGTCGGCTGGTCCGATCACACCGTGTGGTGCGGCTACCCCAAGGGCTCGAAGGCGGGCCTTGAGTTCAACAAGGGCTCCGGAGATGACTGGGCCTTCGACGCGAGCAACAACCGCTTCCGCGCCTACATCGACGACTACAAGTGGCAGAACGGCCTGGTCATGAAGGACTGGCGCTATGTGGTGCGCATCGCGAACATCGATGTGAATGCCCTGACCAAGAACGCCGCGTCCGGTGCCGATCTTCTGGACCTGGTCGCTCAGGCCGTCGAGAAGATCCACAGCCTGACCGGGGTGACGCCGCGCTTCTACGGCAATCGCACCCTGTCGTCCTTCTTCCGTCGCCAGACCGTGAACAAGATCGCCAACAGCACCCTCGCGTGGGGTGATGTCGCTGGCAAGCGGATTCTGATGCTGGAAGAAGTCCCGTTCCGCCGCGTGGACGCGCTGCTGAACACCGAAGCCCGCGTGGTCTAACAGGAGAACCCAACCATGTTCCTCGACGCAAAAAACGAGTTCTCGACGGCGCAGACCATTGCGACCGCCGTGTCCACCAACGTGATCGACCTCACCCCGCTGAAGGCTGCGGCGCGTGATGTCGGTGTTGGCCAGCCGGTCTATCTGGTGCTGACCACCCCCACCACCCTGGCCGGCACCTCGCCGACTGTCACCGTGGCGATCCAGACCGATGACAACGCCGCGTTCTCCTCGCCTGCGGTCCTGGCGACGAGCGCGGCGCTCATCCCGGCCGCCTTCGCTGCCGGCCCGGTCGTCATCCCGCTGCCGAGCGGCGCCGAGAAGTACCTGCGGCTGAGCTACACCACCGGCGGCACTGTCTCGGCGGGCACCATCACCGCCGGCCTGACGCTGGATCCGCAGCGCTGGAAGTCCTACCCGCGCAACTACACGGTCTGAGGGAGGGACTGACACATGGGCATCAAAGTCAAAGCCATCGCCGTGGGCTACTACGGCAACGTGCTGCACGTCCCGGGCACCGACAATGCGGAGTTCGAGATCGCCAGCGAGGACGAGCTGGGCAAGTGGATGGAGCGGGTGGGCGGCAAGGCCTCCTCGAGCCAGCCGCCGGCATCGACCCAGCCGCCGGCAGATCCGTTCCTGGAGCGGAATGTGCCGGAGATCACCGATGACCTGGCGTCCCTGAAGCCGGAACAGCTGGTCAGCTACCGCGAGCAGGAAGCGAAGGGCAAGAACCGCAAGGGCGTGCTGGACGCCATCGACGCCGAGACCGCCTCGCGCTCGGCAAGCGCGTAATCCGACCAACCACCGCAGCACAGACAGGGGGCGCCTTCGGGCGCCCTCTGCATTTTGAGGACGAACATGGTCTCCAAGGTGGACATCATCAACCTGGCCATCGGCAAGCTGGCGCAGGATGTCGGCATTGCCGCGGTCACCGACCAGTCAAAGGCCGCGCGTGTGTTCGGCCGGCTGTGGGATCCAATGTCTGACCTGGTGCTGGTTGAGCGGAACTGGCCGTGGGCACTGAAGGCTCAGCTTGGGGCGCTTGCGGGTGACGCCCCGCTCCCGGGTTGGCAGTGGCGCTACTCGACGCCGAGCGATTGCTTGCGCGTGGTGGCGGTCACGGACGAACAGGGAATGCGCGCCACGCGTCGCATGTCGATTTGGTGCGACCAGCAGGCGTCCGCCCAGTACGCCTACGAGTTCGAGCGCAGCTACGGCGAGAGCAGCACCAGCATACAGACCGACCTGGAAAAGGCCTGGCTCATCTACATCTGCCGCGTCTCCGATACCGAGCGCTTCCCGCCCCATTTCGTGGATGCCCTGGCCTGCAAGTTGGCTGAGGAGGCGGCGCCCCCAATGATCGGCGACCGCGGCATGAACGCGAAGCCGAACCTCAAGCAGCTGTATCAGACCGCGCTCAGCGAGGCTGCTGCGGTCGAGTTCAACCAGGCAGAGCAGAACGTCAGGCCGATGACCGAAAGCCTGGCGGCGAGGGCCTGACATGCCACGATTCACCCAGCCCAGCCTATCCGGCGGCGAGCTTTCGCCCGGCCTGCAGGGCCGCATCGATCTGGCCCGCTACGCCACAAGCCTGAAGACCTGCCGGAACGTGATCACCAAGCCGACCGGCGGCGCGGCCAAGCGCCCCGGCTTCATGTTCCGGGGGCAGGTCAAATACAGCGACCGGGCCACCCGCATCATCCCCTTCATCTACTCCACAACCATCAACTACCTGATCGAGATGGGCGACGCCTATCTGCGTTTCTGGGTCGATGGCGTGCTGTTGCGCGACGGCAGCAACAACATCGTGGAGGTCGCCACGCCGTACATCGGCAGCATGATCTATGACGTGCGGTTCACGCAGTCGGCCGACGTGCTCTACATGGTGCATCCCAGCGTCGCGCCCAAGGAGCTGCGTCGCACGGACGCCACCACCTTTGTGATCGTGGACTTCGCGTTCAAGCGCGGTCCGTTCCGTCAGCCCAACACGAACGACGCCTACCTGATGGTGGCCTCTGCTACGACAGGCGTGGTCGCAGTGAGCACGAACGTGGACGTGTTCACCAGCGCCATGATCGGCTCACTCATCTACATGGAGGAGAAGGAGCTTCGCGGGATCAAGCCATGGGTGAGCGGCGAGAAGAACCCGCCGGTGGGCACTATCCGGCGCTCGGACGAGAAGGTCTATAAGCTGGTCAGCATCCCGTCCAGCCTGGGCGGCAAGGGCACGCCGTTCTACCAGACCGGCGGCACCAGGCCGGTGCACGACACGGGCCGGGCATTCGACGGCCCCCAGGACATCAAGGACGACGGCGTGAACAGCTACGCCACCGGTGTGGAGTGGGAATTCCTGCACAACACCTTTGGCATCCTCCGCATCCAGGCGGTGACCGACGCGCGCAACGCGACCGCCGTGGTGATCGAGCGCCTGCCCGATAGCGTCGCCGGCACCCTTCCGACACCCGGCAATACGTGGTCCTTCACCGGGAACGGCTCTCAGACCGTGTTCAACATCACCGGGGCCACTGCGCTTTCCGAGGCCAGCTATACCGTGTCGATTGCCGGATCTCCGGCCCAGTCAAATCCTGGTTACGGCGATCCCGACCTACCATACTGCGTGGACTGGAATTCCGTTCTGCCAGATGGCCGGCTCGTGCGCAGCTTGCGAGTTGGCGACCTGGTCGAATGCGTGGACATCGCCACCGGCGAGCGCACCTACAAGCCACTACTGGCCATGACGTTCGGATATGAGGACTGCTGCCGCGTCAGCACGGCGCATGGAAGCGTGGTGCAGAGCAATAGCACGCCCATGGACATGAAGGATGGGCGCGTCGTCAAGACGCCGGACCTGGACGGCGAGCAGGTGCTGACGCACAGGGATGGATTCGAGGTGGCCTCGGTGATGCCGATGGGCCGCCGGGCCGTATGCAAGCCGGACTTCGGCAATTGCATGTTCTTCGCCGGTGAGCGCAGCGATTCGACGATCGCCACGCATAACATCCTGTACAAGCCGTAGGAGACGACGATGGCACAGGGCTGGACGATCAATGCCACGGCGGACACGATCACGTTCTACGAGCCGCCTGCAAACGGCGCGGCCATCAGCGTCAAGGAGTTCGGTGCTGGAGGATCGGGCGGGACCTACATCTGGGCGGTCGGCGCCTGGTCGGAGCGTTTCGGGTATCCAGGCGAAGCCGAGTTCTTCAATGACCGGCTGTGGTTCGCCGGATCGGTGGCCGACCCGCAGACGGTGTGGGCGTCGAACATCGGCGACTACAACAACTTCGGGCGCAGCTCCCCGATCATCGACAGCGACGCGGTCTCCTTCACGATCAACGCGCGGCAGGTGAACGCCATCCGCGACCTGGTGCCGCTGGACAGCCTGCTGATCATGACCACGGGCGGGGAGTACAAGGTCACCGGCGGCCAGGACGATGTGGTCACGCCCAGCACGATCGGCGTCAAGCCGCAATCGAACCATGGCTCCGGATCGACCCAGGCGCGCGTCACCGGCGACACCGCGCTGTTCATCAAGGAGCAGGGCCAGCACGTCCGCGATCTGGGCTACCAGTTCGAGAAAGACGGGTTCCGCGGCGTGGATCTGTCGATCTGGGCCGACCACCTGGTGGAGGGCTACAGCTTCAAGCAGCTCGAATTTGCGCCGGCGCCGTGGTCTGTCGTGTGGATCGTGCGCAACGATGGCGTCATGATCGGCTGCACCTACCTGCCCGAGCAGGAGGTGACCGGCTGGCATCCGCACGACACCCAGGGGCAGATCCTGGACGTGTGCTGCCTGCCACGGCAGGACGAGACGCAGACCTATGTCCTGGTGCAGCGCCAGATCAATGGGCAATCGGTCCAGTACATCGAGCAGATGGCGCCGACGCGCTACGAGGATCCAGCGGATTACAAATATTCCGACTCGCTGCTGACCTACGACGGCCGGAATACCGACACCACGACGGTGAAGCTGGACAGCCCGGGCGGCGGCTGGACCGAGAACGACGCACTGACCCTGACCGCCAGCGCCGCGAAGTTCGTGGGCGCCAGTGATGTGGGCGACGGGTTTGTCATCACCAGCGGCGAGAGCCGTGTGCGCGTGCGCATCATCGGTTACACCTCATCGACGGTTGTGACGGTCAACTCGATCGGCACCGTGCCCGAGGCACTGCGCGGCGTGGCTACGACCGGGTGGACCTTCCAGCGCGACAGCATCTCGGGGCTTGGTCACCTGGAAGGCCGGGAGGTCGTCGTGCTGGTGGATGGCTCCGTGCACCCGAAGCGAACGGTCACGGGGGGCGCGATTTCCCTGGACAGCCCGGCCGGCGTGGTGCAGGTGGGTCTGGGCTACCGTGGTCACATCGAGACCCTGGAGGTCAACGCGTCCGGCGGCGAGCCGATGCGACCGATGAAGAAGCTGACGTTTCAGATGGCGCTACAGGTCCGGCACACGGTGGGCGTCTACTTCGGCACCAGTCTGGACTTGCTGGATCCGGTCCCGCAGCGCGAGTTCGAGAACTACGACGAACCGACCAGTCCATCCGATGGCGTGCTGCAGCTGCCGCTGAGCGCGCAATGGGGCCAGGACACCGGACACGTGCACATCGTCTCGGATGATCCGCTGCCCATGGAGGTGCTGTCGATCCTGCCGAAGATCGCGGCATCGGAGACCTGATGGCGCGCGCGCAGATCGTCGCCGCCACCGAGGCGCATATCGAGGCCATCGCAGCCACGCCGCGCCCGGCCGACGTGGCGGAGCTGTGGGCAAGCTGCAGGGTGACCCCCGAGCAGGCCATGCGGCAGGGCCTGACCGTATCGCGCCACGCCTACACCGGCCTGATCGATGGCGTGCCGGTCTGCATGTTCGGCATCGCGCCCTACTCGATCCTGAGCAGCAAGGGCTCGCCCTGGATGATCGGGTCCACCGGCCTTCAGCCGGCGTCCGTGCAGAAGGAGCTGGTGCGCCTGTCCCGCCCGGTGGTCGAGTTCATGCAGGACCAGTTCCCCGAGATGCTGTTCAACCTCGTGGACGACCGGAACACCGCCGCCAAGCGCTGGTTGCGCTGGCTCGGCTTCACCTTGATCGATCCGATCACCTACGGGCCGGATGCGCTTCCGTTCCGCCCTTTCTATCGCCGGAGTGCAACCCATGTGTGAAGTCACCACCGTCACTGCCGCCTGGCTCGCGATCGGCGCGACCGTGGCGACCGGCCTGTACACCGCCGACCAGCAGAAGAAGCAGGGCCAGGCGCAAGCCGAGATCGAGGAGAACAACGCGCGCCTGGCCCAGGCGGAGGCCGACAACGCCAACGCGATGGGAACGCGCGAGTCTCAGGAGCAGGCGTGGCGCACCCGGGCGCTGATCGGGCAGCAGCGCGCCGCCATTGCGGCGAACAACATCGACCCGACGTTGGGCACGCCGTCGGAGATCCTGGGTGAGACGGCCATGTTTGGCGAGGTGGACCAGCAGACGATCCGCCTCAACGCTGCGCGCCAGGCTTGGGGCTACAACGCGCAGGCGACGAACTACCGCAACCAGGGCAGCCTCTCCAGGTGGTCGGGCAAGTCGCAGGCCACGGGGACTGTGCTCGGCTCGCTGGCGTCCGCCGCTTCGATCTATGGCGGCGCCTCTGCGGGATCGGCCTCGCGCGTCAACGGCAGCGCCAATCTCGGGGGCAGCACCTATGGCCGATCCAACATCTACTCGGGAGGCATGCTCTCCTAATGGCAACCATCATCCCCCGCAGCCCGGGCCCGCAGGTCCAGGTCCAGGCCGCGCCCAGCGTCCGTAACACGGCCCAGGTCGACTTCTCCCCCGCGATCCGCACCGGTGAGATCCTGGGCGGCGCAGTCGCGCAGTACGCCCAGCGCGAGAAGGACAAGGCGGACCTCACCGCCGTGATGGCGGCGCGCCGCCAGCTGTCGGACTGGGAGGGCAACACCTTCCGGCCAGACAACCCCGATGGCATCGCCAAGTACCAGGGCAAGGAATCTTTGAACGCAGCCAACGCGCTGCTGCCGGATCTGGACAGCCGCGTCTCGGACATCCGCGCGGGGCTGACGCGCGACCAGCAGGCCCAGTTCGATCGGGTGGCCTACAGCTTCCGCGACTCGGTGCAGAACCGTGTGGCCAACTACGCCGACCGCGAATACGCCGGCTACGAGGCCGCCGAGCGCAAGGCGACGATGGAAAACGTCTCCCAGGACGCCGTCAGCGCTGCGGTGTCGGGCGACTACGGCCTGGCCGAGACGCGCATGCAGGAGGTGCTGGGCATCGCGCGCGCGGCCTACCAGACTCAGGGATACGGCGAGGAGGCGATCAAGGCCAGCGAGCGCGGTATCGTGTCGTCCGTGCGCCGGCAGACCGTGGTCGGCATGATGACGCGCGACCCGTTCGCCGCGGAGGCGTACTACCAGCGCTTCGCCGACCAGATGACTCCCGAGGACCGGGCAGTCACCGAGCGCACGCTGCTGCCCTACGTTGAGGACCGCCAGGCTGACGCCGATGCGACGTGGGCCGAGCAGGGCGGCGCCGACCCGGACAACGTGCCGGCCGCGCGTGGCGCTCCATCCCCGGAGGTGTCGGCCGCCCTGGATGAGGCGGCAGCCAAGCACGGCGTCCCCCGCGAATACCTCTACGCCCTGGCCGAGCAGGAATCTGGATTCAACCCAAAGGCGAAGAACCCGCAGGCGCTGGACGACGGGGACCATGCCGAGGGCCTGCTGCAGTACCGGCGCGCCACCTCAGCACAGCTGGGCAACTTCGACCGGACCGACCCCCGGGCCTCTGCCGATGCCGCTGCGCGCCAGTTCAAGGAGCGCATGGACAAGGGTGGCGCGGCCTACGCCATCGCCGCGCACTTCGCCGGGGACGAAGGCGCAGACGCGGTGGTCAACCGGGGGCGGGTGGACGAGAACCCCAAGACGGCGCTGTACGTGCGCCAGGTCAGCGGTCGCGCGGCCCGTTGGCGGGCCAGCGGTGCAGATGGCACCGCAGTCATGCCCGGGCCGGCGGCCACGAAGGGGGACGCCCTGGCGCGCGTCGACAGCATCGCTGACCCGCGCCGCCGCGCCGCCGCCGAGCGTCGACTGAAGGACCGGTGGGAGGTCGCCAAGCTGCAGCGTGAGGACGCGGACAAGACCACCGGCATGTCGGTCTACCAGAAGGTGACCGAGGCCAGCGCCACCACCCCGCTGTCGCAGATCCTTTCGCCAGATGAAATGTCGCTGGTGGGGCGGACGGCCAGCCTCAACGAGTCGATCGAGCGATTCCGCAAGCTGCAGGCCAGCGGCGCGATCGTGCAGGACGACCCGGTCACGCTTGACCGGCTCCACCGGCTCCAGGCCACCGACCCCGGCGCATTCGCGCGCACGCCGCTGGCCGAGTACGCCGACAAACTCAGTGGCGCCACTATGGCGAAGCTGGCCGACGATCAGCGCCAGGCCGGCAATGCCGCCAAGCGTGCGGATTGGTCAACCCAGGACGAGCGTGTCAGCCGCGGCATGACCATGCTGGGCATCGGCAAGGAAGGGGATGCGAGTGGCAAGGGCTCGGATGCGGCCAACGCTCCGCGCGAGCGCTTGCGCGGTGAGTTCCGCATCGCCTACCAGAACGCCGAAGCTGCACTCATGCAGGGCACCGGAAAGAAGCCGACGCCCGAGCAGGCCGACGTGCTGCTGCGCACCGTCGCCAAGCAGTTCGCGCCGCGCATGACCTCTGGCGCCCTGGGCGTGACCTTGGATGATGGGAAATTGAAGCTCGATCGGGAGAGCAAGGGCGGCATGTACAGCCGCGCCGCCGGCTACCAGCTCCAGATCAGCGAGGCAGACCGGGCCGCAGTGCGCGACGCCTACCGCGCCAAGTACGGCAGCAACCCAACCGATGCCTGGATCACCCAGTACATCGCCACCAAGCGAGGCGCCACGAAGTGACCGACAACCTGCTGGACGGATTCGACGACCTCGCCGACCAGATCGAGGATCAGCGCAAGCAACGCCTGCGCGCGGCCGCTGTCTCCACGGGCGAGCAGCGCCCCGAAGACGCCGCCCGCGCCAACGACATCGCAACGCGGCGTGGCCTGCCCTTCGGTGTGGTCGCCGACAACCTGCAGGACTTCCACCAGCAGGATCGGCTCGATGACCTCGATTCGGTCGGGCAGCGCGCCCCGGTCGTGGGCCAGTTCCTGTCCGATCCCCGCCGCATGGCGTTGGCTGGTGATGAGGCCCAGGGCCTGGAGCGGCTGTCCGGCAGCCTGGCCGGCACGCGCGAGCCGGAGGACATGGGGTTTTTCCATCGCACCATCCGCAACCTGCTGCCGATCAGCGACAGCACCTACAACGCCGACGTGGGGACCACGCTCGACTACCTGGGCGCCAGGTTCAAGGTCTCCGACGCCAAGATGTTCTCGACCGCGGCGCAGTCTCTCGGCCGCATGCTGTCCTTCGCGGACATCGCCAATCGGACCGTATCCGAGCAGTACCAGCGCGCAGCAGAGGCGGCGGCCGAGCAGGGCGACACCGAGCGCCAGCAGGCCCTGGCGCGCGCCGCAGAAGCGTACCGGGACCCGATGGGCGTGCAGGGGTTGTCCAACGCCGCCCAGGGCTTCACGCGCGATCTGACCGCGCAGCAGCAGAGCCTTGGAAGCCAGGCCCAGCGCCCGGCCAGCGTGGGCGCGGCGGTCGATGCGCCCGGCAACTCCCTGCGGTACTACGGCGGCATGTTGGCCGACTCGGTCCCGGCCATGCTGTTTGCGTTGGCCACGCGCAGGCCGGACATTGGCGCCGCGGCGATGGGCGCCACCACGGGCATGCAGACCTACGCGGACCGGGTGAACGAGGGCGCGAGCGACATGCAGGCGCTGCAAGAGGGCGCAGCACAAGGCAGCATCGAGGCGGTCGGCTCCATCGTGCCCCTGTCGCACGCATTCGGCGGCGGCGCGCGTCGGTTCATCACCACGCCGCTGTCCGAGGCCATCTCGGAAGGCGCCACCCAGGCTGCCCAGGTGGACGCCGAGGATCTGCTGCAGGGCAAGCAGACCCCGACCAGCGAGAAACTCGCGCAGGTGCTGGACGCCATGATCGTGGGCGGTCCGATGGGTCTGCTGGAGGCTGCCGGCGGCGGCGGGCCATCTCAGGCCCAGCAGCGCGCCTTCGGCGAGCAGGTGCAGCAGGCCGTTGCCTCCACCGACCAGGTCGCGCAGCTGAAGGACATCACCGACACCGCGGCGAGCACCAAGCTGGTGGAGCGTTCGCCGGCGGATGCCGAGGCGTTCGTAGAGGCCTCCGGCGCCGGCGATGCACGGGTCTACCTGCCGGCCGACGCGGTCTCGACCTTGTTTCAGTCGTCGCCGGGCACGCTTGAGGAAGCGGTCGGCGGTCCTGAG
This sequence comes from Pseudoxanthomonas sp. JBR18, assembly GCF_028198165.1. Lineage (NCBI taxonomy): Bacteria > Pseudomonadati > Pseudomonadota > Gammaproteobacteria > Lysobacterales > Lysobacteraceae > Pseudoxanthomonas > Pseudoxanthomonas sp. JBR18. Next base: position 4,585,490 of record NZ_CP116339.1, on the reverse strand, counting down.
GTGCTGGCCGAGCAGATGGCCAGCGGCGATGTCTCGATCCCGATGGCCAAGTGGGTCAGCGTCGTGTCGCGCATGCCCAACGTCGAGGAGATCCGGCGGCACGCCCGCTTGTCCGCGGAGGGGATGTCCGAGGTCGAGTTGGAGACCTTCGACCCCGAGTCGATCGCCCAGGAACTGGGCATCGGGCCGCAGACGGCCAGCGATGCGCAGGCGCCCAACACGGCCACCGAGGTGCAGGCCGATGTCTACGCGCAGCTCCTGGCCACGCAGCGCTACACCCCGGCGCAGGCAGAGGCCCAGTCCAAACTCTGGGGGGCAGCCTTCGGGCGCCTGGGCGAGATGACTGGCCAGGATCCGCTCACGCTCTACCGGGAGCGGATGGCCGGCATCCGCGCCGGGACCGAATCCGAGACGCCTGGCGCGACCTCCATGGCCCAGGCTCCAGCCGCCAACGAGCCCGCCGCTGGCGCGGCGATGCGCGAGCGTTGGACGACCGACTTCGACACCGCCGCAGCTGATTACGCCGCACAGACTGGCGAGTTCGACACCGAAGGCGGCCGGGTGTTGAACACGGACTTGGCGCGCGAGCTGTCCCCGGAATATCGGGCCGACCGCACGCGCAGCGCCGACGTGCACGAAGCGGCCAGCGACTTCGTGAAGGAGCTGTATCGCCGCAAGCTGGAAGCGCCGACGCCGGAAGGGATGAGCCCCACCGTGCTGTTCTCGGCCGGCGGCACCGGTGCCGGCAAGACGACGGGCCTGCGCATGCTGGGGGACAGCCTCGGCAGGCCGGAGATCATCTACGACACGAACATGAACACGCTGGCCTCCGCTGCGCAGAAGATCGACCAGGCGCTGCAGGCAGGACGCGATGTCAAAATCCTGTACACCTACCGCGACCCGGTGGAGGCGCTGCGCGGCGGCGCGTTGCCCCGGGCGATGCGCATGGCCGCCGAGCAGGGGACCGGCCGAACCGTGCCGATCGCCGAGCACGCCAAGACCCACGCCGGCTCCGCCAAGGTGATCCGACAGCTGGCCGAGCGGTACGCCGGTGACGACCGGGTCGAGGTGGTAGCGGTAGACAACAGCCGAGGGCGCAATGCCGCGGTGCTGGCACCGCTTGAAAGCCTGCCGGAAGTGGAGCAGACTCGTCTCTATGAAGACCTTCGCGCCAGCCTTGAAGAAGCCCGCGCCGCCGGTGAAATCTCCGATACCGCCTACCAAGGCTTCCTCGGAAAGCCGACCGAAGATGCCCAGCAACTGGGCGCAGGTCGTGGTGGACAACCTGAACCGGCAGACCGCCAGCAAGTAACCGACCAGACCCCGCCCACCGGCGGGGTTCCTGCTTCTGAGGGCGGCATCCTGCGGCGTGCGTTCGAATCGGTGCGCCGGTTCTTCCAGGCGCCGACCGAGGATGCCGACAACCGTGGTCGCATCGACGTGTTCCCCGACCAGCGCATGGCGATCAGCCTGTTCGAGTCGGCTGACCTGTCCACGTTCCTGCACGAGTCCGGGCACTTCTTCCTGGAGGTCTACAGCGACGCCGCGACGGCAGAGGGCGCATCGCCGCAGGTGCGCGCGGACTTCGACGCGCTGCTGCAGTGGCTGGGCGTGGACTCGCCGGAGAAGATCGGCACCGAGCAGCACGAGCAGTTCGCGCGCGGCTTCGAGGCGTATCTGGGCGAGGGCCGGGCGCCGTCGGCTGACCTGCAGTCGGTGTTCTCGCAGTTCCGGGCCTGGCTGCTGGGCGTCTACCGCACCCTGGCCGGCCTGAATGTGCAGCTGACTGACGAGGTGCGCGGCGTGTTCGACCGCATGCTGGCGACCGAGGCCGAGATCGAGGTGGCCCAGGCCAGGTCCGGCGCGCAGCCGTTGGCTCGTACGGCCAACGAAGCGGCCCAGCTCGGGCTCACCGAGAAGCAGTTCAGCGACTACCAGCGCCTGCTCGCCGCCGCTGCGGAAGAAGCCCGGGCCGAGGTGCAGCAGAAGCTGGAGGAGGCGCACAACCGCGAGCGCGAACGCTGGTGGAAGGACGAATCGGCGAAGGTCCGCGAGGAGGTACAGGCCGAGATCGAGGCGCAGCCGGCGGTGCGCGCGCGGCGCATCCTGTCCGGCGCGGCCGAAGCGGCGGGCGAGGCTGTGCCGGCAGAGCTGCAGGGCATGAAGCTGGACCGCGCAACGCTGGTGGCCGACTACGGCGCCGATCACCTCAAGAAGCTGGGCAGGGTCTACACGCGCGATGGCGGGATTCATCCAGACGAGGCGGCGGCGCTGCTGGGGTTCTCCTCCGGCGACGAGCTGGTGCAGGGGCTGTGGGGTGTGGACCAGGTGCTGGCGACGATCCCGGATGAGGTGCGCCGGCGCATGCACGAGCGGCACGGCAACCCGATGACCGATGGGTCGCTGCCGGCGCTGGCACTGGAAGCGGTGCACAACTCCAAGCGCGTCCAGGTGCTTGATCGCGAGTTGGCTGTGCTGGCGCAGCTGGCCGGCGAGCCGCGCCCCAATCGGCGCGAGCTGCGCGCGGTTGCGGAAGACGTGGTGGCCCGCAAGACGGACCGGCAGATCCGCCCGAACGACTACTTGGTGGCCGAGCGCCGCGCGGCTGCCGACTCCGCACGCGCGGCGGCCGGCGGTGACTATGGGGCCGCGCTGCTGGCCAAGCGCCGGCAGGCGCTGAACGCGGCCCTCTACGCCGCCGCGCGTCGCGCCAAGGACGAGATCTCCAGCAAGGCGGGCGACATCCGCAGGCAGAGCGAGGGCAAGGCCCGCGAGCGCCTGGGCCTGGCCGGCGCCGACTACCTGGAGGCCATGGACGCGCTGACCGAGGCGTTCGAGTTCCGGCCGGTGTCTGGCCGCGAAGTGGCGCGCCGTCAGTCGCTGCGGGCCTGGGTGGAGGCGCGGCAGGCCGACGACGACCTGACCGCCGTGACGGACACGCTGCTGGCGCGCGTGGAGGCCGAGCGGGTCACCAACTACCAGGACATGACGCTGGCCGAGCTGCGCGAGCTGCACGACGCGGTGACCAACATCGCGCACCTGGCCAGGCTCAAGAACGAACTGCTGAAGGGCAAGGACAAGCGGGAATGGAAGGCCGCCCAGGCCGAGATGGCCGACGCGATCCGCACCGCGCTTGCGTCTGGCGCCCCGGTCCCGTTCTCGGACGCCGACCGCACCGTGATGCAGCGCGTGGGCGCGGCCTACGAGGGCCTGCTGGACTGGGTCGTGCGGCCGGAAACGGTCGTCGAGTGGCTGGACGGCGGCGAATCCGGCCCCTGGCACGACTACCTGTGGAACCAGGCCGAGGCCGCCCAACAGCTGCGGATCGACTACCGCAAGAAGGTCGGCGGCATGCTGGCCGAGATGGCCGACGCGATGACCAGCGAGCAGCGCGCTGACCTGCAGCGGAAGGTGTACATCCAGGGCCTTGGGCGCTCGGTGTCCCGCAACACGATCGTGTCGCTGGCGCTGAACATGGGCAACGCCGGCAATCGCGACAAGCTGATGCGCGGCGGCTACCTGTCCGACGGCGGCACGACCGGATTCACCCATGGGACCATCGCCGAGATGCTGGGGCATTTGACGCCGGCCGATGGGCAGATGATCCAGCGGATCTGGGATGCCGTGGATTCGCTGTGGCCGGACATCGAGGCGCAGCAGAAGCGCCTATCCGGTGTTGCGCCGGAGCGCATCGAGCCGACGCCCCTGGTCTTCACCGGTGCCGGCGGCGCGCAGATCAGCCTGCGCGGCGGCTACTACCCGGCCGTGTACGACCCCCGGGCCTCGCGCGGCGGCACCCAACAGGCGCGCGCGGCCGAGGAGCGCGTGATGGGCGGGACGTTCTCGCGGGCCATGACCAGCAAGGGTCACACCAAGGAGCGCACCGACTACGTCGCACCGATGCTGCTGGACTACCACGCAGTGCTGTCGCGCCACCTTAACGACGTGATCACCGACCTGTCCCACCGCGGCTATGTGAAGCAGGCGCTGCGGGTCCTGGAGGACGGCGAGCTGAAAGGCCTGATCATCGAGCGGCTGTCCGAGGGCGCCTATCACTCGCTCTACGGCAGCGTGAAGAACGCGGTCGCCGGCGCGTCGATCGCCGAGCCGGGGTCGAAGATGACCGAGAAGCTAGCCGACGCCGTGCTGACCAACACGGCCGTGGCCGCGCTCGGCTTTCGCATCCCGCTGGTGCTGGCCAACTCGGTCGTGGCGCCGATCCAGGCGGCCGCGCGCGTGGATCCCAAGTACCTGGCGACCGGCTACACGGCCTATTACCGCAACCCGGCTGCGGCAACGCGCGCGATCCACGAGCTGTCGCCCTTCATGCTGGACCGGGCGGACTCGCTGGATACGAGCTACCAGCAGGTGCTCGGCAAGCTCACTGGGAAGAAGGGGATCCGCGCCGCGGCCATGAAGATGGCCATGGAGGTGCACCGCTGGGTGGTGCCGATCTCGGAGCGCGCCATTTGGCTGGGCCGCTACCAGCAGGCCCTGGCCGAGGGAGCTGGCCAGGCCGATGCGGTGCTGCTGGCGGACAAGGCGATCCGGCAGACGCAGCAAGCCGGCGCCCCCAAGGATCTCTCGGCCGCCGAGCGCGACCCACGCTACAAGTGGGTGCGCATGTTCATCGGCCCCATGGTCATCATGAACAACCGGCTGCAGGAGTCAGGCTTGCGCGGGCTGTACCTGGGCCGGGTGCAGTCGCCAGCGCGAGCCATCGGCACGTGGCTGTCTGCCGCCGTGGTCTCCAACGCCGTGTTCGAGCTGATGATGGGGCGCGGTCCTGGAGACGATGACGACGACGGCCTGGATGCAGACGACTGGGCGGCCTGGCTTGCACGCAAGTCGGCGCTGTTCCCGCTGCAGACGTTCCCGCTGGTGCGTGAAGTGGCATCGGCCGTCGAGGCGGCCATGGAAGGCAAACACCAGTCGAGCCGGCCCAATCCGATCGTCGACGCTGGCGTGGCCCTCTCCAGGTTCGGCCAGGCGGCATGGACTGAGGGACACGACTGGTTCGCCGAGGACGATGAGGTCGACACGGAGAAGCTGATCAAGACCGGCGTTCGCGCTGCCGGACCGGTGACCGGCATCCCCAGCAACCAGATGCTGACCACCGGCGAATACCTCTACGACGTGGGCACCGGGCAGTACACCCCTGACAACCCGGCCGAGGCGGCGGCCTACCTCATGTACCGCCGCCCGAAAGACGAGCAGTAGCACACCACACCCCGCACGCCACCAGGCCCGCCATGCGCGGGCCTTTTCATTTGGAGAGGAAGAATGACCGTCGCAAGCAATGATCGCCGGAAGATTTACACGGGCAACGGTGCTGCTTTGGTTTTCAACGGACCCCGCGCGTTCAGCGCGAGCCACATCCAGGTTTATCTGGACTCAGTGCTGCTCACGTCCGGGTATTCGGTGGCGAACCTGGGCGCCGTCAGTACCACCATCACCTTCATCACGCCGCCTGCAAATGGCGCCAGCATCGTCCTGGTGCGCACCATGCCGCTCACGCAGGACACCGACATCACCAATCAGGGGAAGTTCCTCCCCGAGCTGCATGAAGACGCTTTCGACGCACGTGTCATGCAGATTCAGCAGGTTGCCGATGACACGACTCGCTCTCTGAAGGTCCCGCTCACGTCTTCCAACAACGGGGAAATTCCGAACTGGAGCGCGCTGGGGCCGCTCGTGGTCTCTGCAGATGGGCAAGGCGTTGAAGTCGGGAGCAATACCCTCACCGGGGATATGTTGCTGCGTCCGAATCTCGCCGACCCCACCGTTGGGAAGGGCGCAGACCTGGTGGCCTACAAGCGCTCTGCCACTGGGGCCCAGCAGAGGTCCGCAAGGGACAAGCTCGATGATTCGATCAGCGCTTTCGACTTCATGACCTCTGCCCAGCGAGCCGATGTCAAGGCGGGGACGGAACTGCTCGATGTCACGTCTGCTGTGCAAGCGGCCATCGACTACGCCTACCTGATCGGGGGGGCGGAGGTGTTCTGCCCGCCGGGCGTCTACAAGACGACCAGCGCCATCAACGTCAAGAACGGCGTCATCATCTCTGGTGTGGGCGTCACCCCCTACACCAACTCAACCGAAGCGCCGAAGCCACGCGGAGGCGGCACCTGGTTCCATGCTGCGCACAGCGGCGTAGCGTTCCAGTGCAACGCAAACGCGGGGAGCCCTGTCGGCGGCGGTGTCATGGTGCGGAGGATTGGCGTGTTCCGCACGCATGCCACCCCTGGGGCGGGTTGGGCCCCGACTGTCTACGATTACGACATCATCACTTATGGCGTTGACCTGACCGTCGAGGACGTTTGCCTGCTCAACGCTTACAAGGGCATCAAGATCACCTCTGCAGGATTCGGGCGCCTCCACGTGAATCGCCTGAAGATGCAGCCGTTCAACACGGGCATCGACTTGGATCAGTCCTTCGATACGTGCCGCATCGAGAACGTGCAGATCTGGCCGTTCTGGTCGGATCACGTCAACGTGCGCGGCTACACCCTGGCGAACCTGAAGGCCTATCGCATTTCCAGGTCTGACAATGCGGTCCTGTCCAGTTGCTTCTCGATCTACCACAACGTGGGCATCTACATCGACGGGGACAATGCGGGCAACACCGCCTACGCGCTCAGGATCAGCAATTGCAACATCGACCCGGGCGCGATTGGGATCCAGTTCACGGCCGGCTCTGATGGGTCAACCGCGCTCTTTGAGAACTGCATCTTTGCAGGAGCCGACGAGGTTGCTGGATCCTTCGGCATGATCATGGAAGGTGACGCAAACCGAGTTGCGATGGCGAATTGCGACTTGGGCAACTACGGGTCATACGCCATCGCCATGTCCGGCACCAACTCGCTGCTGCGCATGACGAACGTTCACATCTCCAACTGGGCCAAAGTGACAGCGGGTACGACGGCCATCCAGGTTGCGAGCAGCAACGAAGTCAGGCAGGCCAATGTGACGCGCTCGGGCAGCTCTGCTCCGCTTTGGGGTGGAACGGGCCTGATGTTTGGCTACGTTGGCGGCGGCGAGGTTGCGCTGGCCACGGATGGCGCCGGTGATCTGACGATTACCCACAACCTGGCGATGACGCCGCGGCGCGTGTACGTGCAGCAGACCGAGCCGGACACTGGCTACTACCTGCGCGTGCATTCACGCAATGCGACGACCTTCAAGGTGCGCGTGAAAAACACGTCGGGGACGACGGTCGGCTCTGGGACCAATCTCACCGTCATGTGGCAGGCTGAGAGCATGTAGCCGGCCCGCCGTCCTGCGGTAGGATGACTCTATCTCAGGACGGCGACCGGGCATGGAACAAGATCTGATTGACTATCGGGAAATCGCGGAGAAGTACACCTTCGCCGAGCATGCAGCGAAGGCCAACGACTACTTCGCCAAGATCACCATCGATTCCCCGGTTGCCCGCAAACCGTTTGCCTCTCCCCACGAGGTGCCGGGCACGGTCGGCGGCATTGCCATGGTCGTCTCCGGGCTGAATCTGTTCCACGCTGCAAGGGTTCTCGACTTCGGCGCCGGCACCTGCTGGGTGAGTCGTCTTCTTGCGATGATGGGGTGCGAGGTTACAGCGGCCGATGTGTCAGCTAACGCCTTGCGAATTGGCAAACAGCTCATCAACTCCGATCCCGTCGGCAGGCACTTGAACGTTTCCTTCGCCCTGCTGGATGGCCCTAAGCTGCCGTTCGCGGATGAGTCGTTCGATCGCATCGTGATCTTCGATGCCTTCCATCATTGCCGCGATCAGCTCCCAATGATTGGCGAGTTCTTCCGCGTGCTGGGACCCGGTGGCATCGTCGCATTCCATGAGCCGGGCCCCGACCACTCCCGCAGTCCCCAGTCCCAGTACGAGATGCGCCACTTCGATGTCATCGAGGGTGACGTCGTGGTCGAGGACTTGTTTGCAGAGGCGGAGCGCGTCGGCTTCGAGCGCATGCAGCTCGCGGCTTATGGGACCCATCCTGCATTCATGGATCTGGATGGCTATCGGGAGTTCCTTGGACGCCGCGGAGACAAGGGCGCATGGCTCGCAGAACAGGCGCGCTTGGAGTGCGAACAGCGCCGCGTCTTCTTCCTGTACAAGGGCGGCCACTGCGCCACCGACTCGCGGTCGTCAACGGGCCTGGCGGCTTCCCTGGACGGCTTGAGCCTGGAATGCACGCCTGCCGGCATTGAGGTCGCGGGCGTCATAGCGAACACAGGCGGGGCCACATGGCTGCCGTCGTTCGGAGACATTGGCTCGGTCAACCTCGGTGCACACATGAAGGACGAGCACGGCACCTATGACCATGACTGGGGCCGGCTTGCCGTGTCAACGGCCGCGGTTCCTCCTGGGGGAGACTGCATGATCAAGGGGCTCATCTCCTGGCCGGTGGCCAATAGGTTCACCCTCACGCTGGACCTGGTTGCCGAGGGTGTCGCCTGGTTCGAGCTATGCGGGACACATCCGGTCACGTTCACGGTTGACCGGGCCATGGGTCTGGTGGAGCGGGCGGGATAGGTGGTCGCGCCGGTCACCATGGGCACAGCGCGGTCACACTAGGCGCGCAAACCCGCATGAACATTGACCCAAGCGTCCCCCTCCTAAGGGGAAGGTCAGTGGTTCGAATCCACTCGGGGTCACCAATTGCGACTGCCAGTTCCGCGCAGCGAGCGCGATGCAAGGTGCAGCATCGGGCACGCAGCGAGCCGATCACACGTCATGCTCCCTCGGTTGTACTTGAAGGTGTTCGGCGGGCGCGTGCTTGCAGACCACGTGGCGTCGTACGGCGGCTGTCGAAGTTGCTCGTGAAACCATCAAATGCCTTGTTTCACAGTGCTTGACAGCGCTGCATGCATGGGTTTCAGTAGCCGCCCATGACGCACTTGCCCACCCCTTCCGAACCCTTGCACGCGCCCGGCGCGAGCCTGCGTTTGGAAGTCGTTGGCACCACGACCATTACCACCACCATCACCCGGGGCTACCGGGTGTGGATGGCCGTGCAAGCGTAAGTTTTTCGCAACCACCGCCCCGCACCCGGATCAGGATGCGGGAGCCCCCATCCTGATGCGCGCGAGGCCTCCCTTCCCCGAGGTCCCCATGTCGTCCGTCGCATCCGAACCCGTCCAAGCTTCTCCATCGCACAGGGTCGTCGCCCACAAGTTCGGCGGCACCTCCGTGGCCGATGCCGCGCGCTATCGCCACGTGGCCGATCTGCTGCTGGCGCGCGACGAGGACGAGCAGGTCACCGTGGTGTCGGCGATGAAGGGCGTGACCGACGCCCTGATCGACCTGGCCGCGCGCGCGGCGGACGACCAGGCCGACTGGCGCGATCACTGGCATGAACTGCGCGCCCGCCATCGTGGCGCGGCCGTGGCCCTGCTGGGCGAGGACTCGGGCCCGACGGTGGACTGGCTGGATGCGCAGTTCGACCGCCTGGCCGAGGTGCTGCAGGCGCTGTCGGTGATTGGCGGGCTGCCGGTCGAGGTGGTCGAGCGCGTGCAGGGGCTCGGCGAGGTGTATTCGGCGCGCCTGCTGGGCGATCACCTGCGCAGTCGCGGCGAGGATGCCGACGTGCTCGACGCGCGCGAGGTGCTGGTGGTGGACCGGGGTGAGCTGGGCGTAGACGTGGACTGGGACACCAGCGCCCAGCGCCTGGCCCAGTGGCGGCAGGCGCATCCGGCGCGGCGCGTGGTGGTGACCGGCTTCGTCGCGCGCGACCGCGGCAACCGCATCACCACCCTGGGCCGCAACGGCAGCGACTATTCCGGTGCGATCTTCGCTGCGTTGTTCAACGCCGACGAGCTGCACATCTGGACCGATGTCGATGGCGTGCTCTCGGCCGATCCGCGCGTGGTGCCCGAAGCGGTGCAGCTGGAAACCCTGAGCTACGACGAGGCCTGCGAGCTGGCCTACTTCGGCGCCAAGGTCGTGCATCCGCAGACCATGTCGCCGGCGATCGAGCGTGGCCTGCCGATCATCATCCGCAACACCTTCCAGCCCGAGCATCCGGGCACGCGCATCACCGCGCGCAAGGACGCCAACGGGCCGGTGAAGGGTCTGACGCTCTCGCCCGAGCTGGCGGTGGTCAACCTGGAGGGCACCGGCCTGATCGGCGTGCCGGGCACGGCCGAGCGCGTGTTCTCCGCGCTGCGCGCCGCGCGGGTGTCGGTGGTGATGATTTCGCAGGGCTCCTCGGAGCATTCGATCTGCTGCGTGGTGAAATCCGCCGACGCGGTGCGGGCGCGCACTGCGCTGCTGAGCGCCTTCGCCCACGAGTTGGGCATCGGCCAGATCCAGCGCGTGCAGCTCACCGATGGGGTCAGCGTGCTGGCCGCGGTGGGCGACGGCATGGCCGGCATGCCCGGCGTGGCCGCGCGCTTGTTCGAATCGCTGGGCCGGGCGCGGGTGAACATCCTGGCCATCGCCCAGGGCTCGTCCGAGCGCAACATCTCGGTGGCCATCGCCAGCAGCGATGCAACCAAGGCCCTGCGCGCGGCGCATGCCGGCTTCTGGCTCTCGGCGCAGACCTTCGCGGTGGGCGTGATCGGCCCCGGCAATGTGGGCCGGGCCTTCCTGCAGCAGCTGCAGGCCGCCCAGCCGCAGCTGTTGGGCAAGGCCGATGTGGACCTGCGCCTGCGCGCCATCGCTTCCTCGCGGCGCATGCTGCTGTCCGGGCGCAGCATCGAAGGCGACTGGCAGGCGCAGCTGCAGCAGGCGCGCGAGCCGCTGGACCTAGACCGCTTCACCGAGCACCTGCTGGCCTCGCACCTGCCGCATACGGTGATCGTCGATTGCTCGGCCAGCCCGGAAGTTGCCGACCGTTACGCGGCTTGGCTGGCCGCCGGCATCCACGTGGTCACGCCCAACAAGCAGGCCGGCGCCGGCTCGCTGCAGCGTTACGAGGCCATCGAGGAAGCCGCCGCCAGCAGCGGCGCGCGCTTCCGCTACGAGGCCACGGTCGGCGCGGGCCTGCCGGTGATCACCACGCTGCGCGACTTGGTCGACACTGGTGACACGGTCACCAGCATCGAGGGCATCTTCTCGGGCACGCTGGCCTGGCTGTTCAACAAGTTCGATGGCTCGGTGCCGTTCTCCGACCTGGTCATCCAGGCGCGCGCGATGGGCTATACCGAGCCGGATCCGCGCGATGACCTGTCCGGTACCGATGTCGGCCGCAAGCTGGTGATCCTGGCGCGCGAAGCCGGCCGGGCGCTGTCGCTGGAGGACGTGCAGGTGGAAAGCCTGGTGCCCGAGGCGCTGCGCCAGGCCAGCGTCGAGGACTTCATGGCGCGTCTGCACGAGGTGGACGCCGCCTTCTCCCAGCGCCTGGCCGATGCCAAGGCCGCCGGCAAGGTGCTGCGTTACGTGGCGCGCCTGGATGACGCCGGCGCCAGCGTCGGCCTGGTCGAGCTGCCGGCCGACCATGCCTTCGCCAACCTGCGTCTGACCGACAACATCGTGCAGTTCACCACCCGCCGCTACTGCGACAATCCGTTGATCGTGCAGGGCCCAGGCGCCGGCCCGGAAGTCACCGCCGCCGGCGTGTTCGCCGACCTGCTGCGTGTGGCGGCCGGGCAGGGGGCGCGCCTGTGAGGCGGGAAGCGCGCGCCTTCTCGCCGGCTTCGGTCGGCAATGTCGGGGTCGGGTTCGACATCCTCGGTCACGTCATCGAAGGTCCGGGCGACACGGTCACCGTGCGTCGCATCGATGCGGCGACAGTGCGCATCGTCGCCATCCGCGGCACCACCGTCGACCTGCCGCTGGACGCGCCGTCCAACACCGCCGGCGCGGCGCTGATCGCGATGCGCGAGGCGCTGGGGCTGTCGTTCGGCTTCGAGATGGAGATCGACAAGGGCATTCCGCTGGGCTCGGGCATGGGCGGGTCGGCCGCTTCGTGCGTCGCGGCGCTGGTGGCGGCCAATGCGCTGCTCGATGCGCCGCTGACGCCGCAGGCGCTGTACCCGTTCGCGCTGGAAGGCGAGGCGGTCGCCAGTGGCGGCAAGCACGGCGACAACCTGGGGCCGATGCTGCTGGGCGGCCTGGTCCTGGCCACGGCCGAACACCTGGCCAGCGTGCCGGTGCCGCAAGGCTGGCACAGCCTGCTGGTGCACCCGGATGCGATCCTGGAAACCCGTCGCGCCCGCGCCGCCTTGCAGGGCGCGTACGAGTTGAAGGACTTCGTCCACCAAAGCGCCAACCTGGCCCTGGTCCTGGCCGGCTGCCATGCCAGCGATGCCACGCTGGTGCGTGCGGGCCTCAAGGACGTGCTGGTCGAGCCGCGTCGCTCGCCGCTGATCGTCGGCTTCGACTCGGCCAAGGCGGCGATGCTGGCGGGCGGTGCGATGGGCGCCAGCATTTCCGGCGCCGGGCCCAGCCTCTTCGGCTGGTTCGAGAGCCGGGCCGAGGCGCAGGCCGCCGCGCCGGCGGTGCAGGCGGCCTTCGACCAGGCCGGTTTCAGCTCGCAGGCCTGGGTGTCGCGCATCGCCGCGCCTGGCGCGCATGTCCTGTGAGATCGGTTGTTGTGGGAGTCGCCACGGCGACGATGAGGCTTTCCGGTAAAGCCCTCGCCGCCATGGCGGCTCCCACCACCGCCCCATCAAGATCACCGCTTCATTCTGGAATCCACCCATGAACTTCGTTTCCACCCGCAACGCCTCCCCCGCAGCCTCCCTGAGCGCGGCCATCGCCGCCGGCCTGGCGCCCGACGGAGGCCTGTACGTCCCGCAGGTCATGCCGGCCGCGCGCACGCTGGTCGCTGGCGACACCCTGGCGCAGACCGCGACCACGCTGCTGCAGCCATTCTTCGCCGGTGACGGCCTGGAAGGCGAGCTGTCCGCGATCTGCGAGGCCGCTTTCGGCTTCCCCGCGCCGTTGCTGCCACTGGCCACACCGGGCGACCACGTGCTGGAGCTGTTCCATGGGCCGACGGCGGCGTTCAAGGATTTCGGCGCGCGCTTCCTGGCGCAGTGCCTGACTCGCCTGCGTGGCGCGCAGGCCAAGCCGCTCACCATCCTGGTCGCCACCTCGGGCGACACCGGCGCGGCGGTGGCCGCCGCGTTCCACCAGCAGCCGGGCCTGCGCGTGGTGGTGCTGTATCCGGACGGGCGCGTGTCGCCGCGCCAGGCGCACCAGTTGGGCTGCTTCGGCGACAACATCACCGCGCTGCGCGTGGCCGGCTGGTTCGACGACTGCCAGGCGCTGGTCAAACGCGCGCTGGGCGACGAGGGGCTGCAGGCGCGTGCGCCGCTGAGCTCGGCCAATAGCATCAGCTTGGGGAGGCTGCTGCCGCAGATGAGCTATTACGCGCACGCGGCGTTGCGCCACCACGCGCAGACCGGCAACGTGCTGAACTTCGTCATCCCCACCGGCAACCTGGGCAATGCGATGGCCGCGATCCTGGCGCGCGCCTTGGGCGTGCCGATCGGCCGCATCGTGCTGGCCACCAATGCCAACCGCGTACTGCCTGACTACTTCGACGGCGGTGACTACGCGCCGCAGCCCAGCGTGGCGACCATCGCCAACGCGATGGATGTGGGCGCGCCAAGCAACTTCGAGCGCCTGCGCTGGCTCTACCAGGGCGACGACGCGGCGCTGCGTGAGGCCTTCACCTCGGCCAGCGTGGATGACGAGGCGATCCGCCTGGTCATCGCCCGGCGGTTTCGCCACTTCGGCGAGGTCTTTTGCCCGCACACCGCCACGGCGATCAAGGTGCTGGAGGATCTGCGCAACCAGGGCGCGGATGGTGACTGGGCGGTGGCGGCCACCGCGCACCCGGCCAAGTTCGAGAGCGTGGTCGAGCCGTTGGTCGGCGCGGTCGCGGTGCCGCCAGCCTTGAATGAGCTGTTGCAGCGCCCGGCCCATGCCGACCTGATCGACCCGCACTACGACGCGCTGGTGGCCCGGATCGCGGGCTGAGACGCCGCGCTCGGACATGACAACGCCGCCTCGTCAGTCACGGGGCGGCGTTGTTTGGGCCGACGGTGCTGGCGCGTTTTTTCGCGCCGCGTTGCTCAGTGGTTGTGCGTGCGCATGCCCAGCGGCAGGCGCTTGGGTTCGGGCTCCAGCGGAGCGCCCAGCGCGTGGTAGGAACCCAGCAGCACCAGCAGCGCGGTCGCGTTGCCCAGCAGGAAGGTCGGCGAGCCCATCAGCAGACTGAACTTGCCCAATACCAGCGCACCAAGGGCCGTGGCCGCGCTCAGCACCAGGACCAGCAGGGAGCCCAGATAGGGAACGCAGGGATCGAGCTTCATGGGGACGTGTCCAGCTGGGAGATAACCGCGCATCGGCCGGGCCAGGCGATTCTTGAGGGGAATCTGGCGCCGGACCGGGTTGGCGTTTCAAAACTGTGACGTCAAGCGCTAATGGCATGCTCGCCTGGTCCGTTTTCCGGCGAGGCCGGGCGCCGGGCGATGCGGTGTAGCCTTGCCGGTATGGTCGATTCCATCTTGCCGCTGCAGCTTCCGCCGGACCAGCAGGTCGCGCTGGAAGCCGCCTACGCGCAGCCGCCGCGCGCCTATCACCATTTTGGCCACGTGCGCGAAGTCCTGCACCATGTCGATGAGGTCGCCGCTGGCCCTGGGTGGCAGCATCCGCGGGAAGTGCGGTTGGCCGCGCTCTACCACGACGCCATCTACGAGGCCGGCCACGCCGACAACGAGGCGCGCTCGGCCGACCTGGCGCGGGCCCATATCGCCCGCTGGCTGCCCGATGCAGGACTGGATGTCGATCGCGTCGCCACGCTGATCCAGCTCACCGCGCGCCACGGCAGCCTGTCGCCGGGTGATGTCGATGCCGAGGCTGCGCTGTTTCTGGACTGCGACATGGCGATCCTGGGGGCCGAACCGGCGGCCTTCGACGCCTACGACCGGGCCATCGCCGAGGAATACCGGCACGTGGTGCCGGGCTGGCTGTTCCGACGCAAGCGCCGCCAGTTCCTGGCCGGCGTGCTGGCGGGTCAGCGGATCTATCTGAGCGATTTCTTCCACGCCCGCCTGGACGCCGCGGCACGCGCCAACCTGCGGCGGGCGACGGCGTGAGCGGCGTGCTCTTGACCACCCACGAAGCTGGAGGGTGAGATCCGTGCAGATCAGGCGACGCTTGACCCAGCGAATGGGTTCGTCATCTGCCGCGCTGAATCGAGCACGCTCGCCATCGATCCTGGCCAGAGCGCGTGCCTCGTGGCTTTGCAGCGGCTGCTAAGTTGCCGCCCGGTCAGGGCAGGAACGGAAACACCACCTTCAGCAGTCCCTTGAGTCCGCCCTCGGCTGTGGAGGCGATGGCCTTGGCGCCCAGGCTGTTGAGGGCGTTGCGGGCGTCCTCCCAGCGCAGCTTGGTGAGGTCCTTTTGCAGCAGGTCGGCGACCTCGCTGGCGGTGGGCTGCAGTTTCTTCAGTTCGCGGGTGATCGCGGTTGGGTCTGGCTGCAGGTAACCCCACTTCTCGGCGATCCTGAGCAAGGTGTCGAAGCGCACGGCGACGACCTCGCGGTTGCGCTCGTACACCGGCAGGGCGCCGACCTCCAGGATGGCCTGCTCGAACTGCTGCGCATCGTCGGGATGCTCGACGCGGATGGCGAGAAAGCCGTCCTTCTTGGCCCGTTCGCTGACGTGCTTGGCGCCCGAACGCAGGTTGTCCTCGGTCAGCACGGTGGCCACGATGCGTTGCAGGGCCGCGTCGGATTCTTCCGGAACCAGCGCCCGCCAGCGCGCATAACCGTCACGACGCAGGCTCTTGACCCGTGCCGGCGTGATCCGCAGCTGCAGGGCGGCGGCCGCATTGGAGCTGGCGCGCGAGACGGCGCCGTCTCGCTCCAGCAGCACGAACATCAGCAGTTCCAGGTCGCGTTTGTTGAGCGAGCCAAAGCCCTGCATCAACGACAGCTGCAGGAATTGCTCGGCGAACCCGGCCGGGTCCTTGAGTTGGATCGGTGACATGGCATTCCCTCCGTTGACGATCAGGATGCCATGGGCCTGTCACGCGGTCTGAGACCCAGCGCGATGTCGACCACAGTTCCGCAGGGCGGGCCCGCCGGCTTGACCTGGCCTTCGCATGGCGGCGCTAGAGTCGAGATTCCTGCGGAATCCTGTGTGGAGACGCGATGACCAGCATGTCATTTGGACGCCGGCGCGTGCTGGCCGGATTGGGCGCGGCCGCTGTGTCGATGGCGCTGCCGAGCGCGCTGGCCGCCACACCCGATCGGAGGCTGGGCGTGGCCATCGCCGGGCTGGGCAACTACGCGCAGGGACGCATCGCCCCGGGCCTGGCGCTGACCCGGCACTGCCGCCTGGCCGGCATCGTGACCGGTACGCCGGCCAAGATCCCGGTATGGCAGGCACGTCATCGGCTGCCTGACCGCAATGTCTACAGCTACGAGAGCTTCGACCGGATCGCCGACAACCCCGACATCGACGTGGTCTACATCATCACCCCGCCACACCTGCACGCTGCATTGGCCGTGCGCGCGGCCAATGCCGGCAAGCATGTGTGGTGCGAAAAGCCGATGGCGATGAACGCGGCCGAATGCGAGCAGATGATCGCCGCCTGCCGCCGCAACAAGGTCACCCTGGCCATCGGCTACCGGATGCAGCACGAACCCAATACGCGCACGCTGATGGGCTACGCGGCGTCGCGCCCGTTCGGCCGCATCCAGCGCGTCACCGCGCAGGCCGGCTATCGCGGCTACGACACCGGTGACCTGCACCCGCGCAATTGGCGGCTGGCGCGCGCGTTCGGGGGCGGGCCGATGTACGACATGGGCATCTATCCGCTCAACGCCGCGCGCTACACCACCGGCGTCGAACCGCTGGCGGTCAGCGCACGCAGCCGCGTGGACCGGCCTGAGGTGTTCGACCAGGTCGAGGAGCACATGGACTTCACCCTGGAGTTCCCCGATGGCGTGGTGGCCGAGTGCGCCACCAGCTTCGGGCGCTCGATGAATACCTTGCGCGCCGACTGCGCCGATGGCTGGTACGCGCTGGAGCCGTTCCAGAGCTACAGCGGAGTGCGTGGGCAGGCCAGTGATGGACGCCGCTTGGACGCCACGGTGCGCCACCAGCAGGCGCTGCAGATGGATGACGACGCACTGGCGATCCTGCAGGGCCGGCCGCTGCTCGTGCCCGGCGAGGAAGGCCTGCGCGACCTGCGGGTGATGGACGCGATCTTCCGCTCGGCCAAGGAGAATGGGCGGCGGATCACCCTGTAAATGATGGGGGAGCGGCTCGTAGAGCGGAGCTTGCTCCGCTGGGGCTTTCCCCGCGAACCGGTCGAAGGGCAGCGGAGCAAGCTCCGCTCTACGGGACGGCGTTGACCGGATTTGAGGCCGTTGCTTCGACAAGCCTCAGCCGATCCTCTTAGTGTCGAAGCGCGCCGACTGCGTTGATGGCTGGTACACGCTGGCGCTATTCCGCAGCGAGAGCGGCGTGCGCGATCGACGCGGCGATGGCCGCCTGCTCGACGAGGGATTGCGGCGATCTGTGTGGGAGCTGCTACAGCAGCAATGGGGTTCTGCCGCCAATGCCCCTCGCCGCCATGGCGGCTCCCACGCCTGCGCTCAGCGCGGGCCCTTGGTCGCGAAGACCGTGATCTCCTCGCGGTCGTGGTAGAGCTGCTTGGCGCGCAGCGTGCGCAGGCCGCCGGCCTGTTCGCGCAGGATCTCCAGGCACAACACGGTCTCGTCCCAGCGTTTCTTCATCGGCAGCTTGAGGTTGAACACGGTGTGCCGGCACCAGCCTTCGCGCAGCCAGGTGGCCATGCGTTCGGCCACGCGGCGCGGCTGTTCGACCATGTCGCAGACCATCCAGTCCAGCGGCTGGGCGGGTTGCCAGCGGAAGCCATCGGCGCGCAGGTGGGTCACCAGGCCGGTATCGAGCACGTGCTGGCGCAGCGGGCCGTTGTCGATGCTGGTCACGTGTAACTGCTGCCGGGTCAGCACCCAGGTCCAGCCGCCCGGCGCGGCGCCTAGGTCGGCTGCGGTCATACCGGGGTGCAGCAGAGTCTCGCGTTCGCTGGGGGCGAGCAGGGCCAGGAAGGCTTCTTCCAGCTTCAGGGCCGAGCGCGACGGGGCATCGGGCATCAGCCGCAGGCGCGGGATGCCCAGCGGCCAGGGCGCCGCATCGGCCGGCTGGGCGATGCCGAGCAGGGCGTGGGTGCCTTCGACGAACAGCACGTGCAGGCGCGGCAGGCGCGCGTCTTCCTTGGGCGTCAGCAAGCCGGCTTTGCGCAGCGCCGGACGCAGCGCATTGCCGAAGCTGCGTGCCAGCCCAGCTAGGGGCTTGGCCGCGTCGGTGTCCGGATGCTCCACCCACACATCGCCCAAGCGCGGCGCACCGGCCAGCGCGGCCAGCATCGGGGCGATGCGGTCGGCTGGGTCCAGGTCGCGCAGTTCGGCGACCAGGGCCAGCTTCTGTCGGGCGAAGACCAGCCCGCGCCAGGGCAGGGCGGCGGCCAGGCCGATGTCATCGCAGGCGAACACGACGTAGCCGTCGTTGCGCTGGGTGCGCGCGTAGCCGGCACAACCCGCCTCGGCCGCGCGCTGGGTCAGCTCGCCGGCCAGTTCCGGCTCGAAGCCCTGGCGGCAGGTGCACAGCAGGCCGGTCACGGCGTTCAGTACTGCGGGCCGTGCTGGCCGTAATGGGCCAGGACCGCGCACGCGTCGTCACGGTGTAGATCCCGCAAGACCTCGATGTCGCGCTTGTTGAGTTCACCGATCCAGTCGGCCGGCAGCGGGCCTTCGTCGAAGTCGGTCAGCGCCTCCACATCCTCGGCCCGCGCGCCGATGAGCAGCCGGTCCACGCCGGCCCACACCGTGGCGCCGAAGCACTGGCAGCACGGCTGGGCCGAGGTCGCCAGGGTCACCGGGCCGGGCAACACCGCGTTGAGGCGGAAGGACTGCACGCGCTGCTGGGCCAGCATGTAGGCCATGTTCTCGGCATGTGCCAGCGAGGTGTTCTGCGGCACCACGCGGTTGACGCCTACCGCGACGATGCGGTGCTGCGCATCGAACACGGCCGCGCCGAACGGGCCGCCGCTGGCGTGCTCGACGTTCAGGCGCGCCAGGTCGATCGCCAGCGCCACCTTGTCGGCGTCGCTGTCGTAGGTGCGGGCCATGTCCACCGCGTCGTGGACCCAGGCGGGCAGGGTGAGGTGGACTTGCGCGTACAGCATCAACGGATCGGCTCCGGTGCGGGGATCGATCCATTGGAAACGCCGGGACCATCGTCGGCGGGCATGCAGGTGCCGGCTTGGCACTGGCAGGCGGTGATCTGGCGGAAGCCGCAGATGCCCATGCGGCCGCTGGCCTGGCACTGGGCCTGGACGGCGGCCGGATCGGTGGGGCTGTCGACGTTCACGCAGGCGGGCTTCTGCCCGCAGCAGCTGCCGACGTTCTTGACCATGCACTGCGCATCGCGTGTGCAATGCGTGTCGACCTTGATCGGCGTCTTGCGTGCTGGGAACGGCGTCGACATGGGCGGCGGCGGCTCGCGCACGCCGGTGGCCGGCGCGGGCATCTCCGAAGGCGCGGTCTGCGTCTGGGCCGGTGCGGCGCAGCCGACCAGCAGCACGGCGACCGCCAGCAGCGGGGCGAGCAGGGCGCGCCGCAGACGCATCAGGCCTGGGCCGCCCAGGTATCGCGCAGGGTCACGCTGCGATTGAACACCGGCTTGTCGGCGCTGTGATCGCGGCGGTCGGCGACAAAGTAGCCGGTGCGCTCGAACTGGAACGAGGTTTCCGGCGTTGCCTGCGCGGCGGCCGGTTCGACATAACCGGTCACCACGCGCTTGGACTCCGGGTTGAGGTAGTCGCGATAGGTCTTGCCCTCGCTTTCATCGTCCGGCTTGGCCACCGAGAACAGGCGGTCGAACAGGCGGATCTCCGCCTCCACGCCCGCCTGGGCGTCGACCCAGTGGATCGTGCCCTTGATCTTGCGGTTGGCGCCTTCCATGCCCGGGCGCGATTCCGGGTCCAGCGTGCCATGCAGGACGACGATCTGGCCGTCGGCGTCCTTGATGACCTCGTCGCACTTGATGATGCCGGCGCCGCGCAGGCGCACTTCGCCACCGGGGATCAGGCGCTTCCAGCCCTTGGGCGGCACCTCGGCGAAATCCTCACGGTCGATCCACAGCTCGCGCGAGAACGGCACCTGGCGCGTGCCCTGAGTCTCGTCCTTGGGATGGTTGGAGAAGGTCAGCGACTCGACGTGGTCTTCGGCCACGTTGGTCAGCACCAGCTTGAGCGGGCTGACCACGGCCATGCGCCGCGGCGCGCTGGCGTCCAGGTCGTCGCGCAGGCAGCCTTCCAGCACGGAGAAGTCGATCACCGAGTTCTGCTTGGAGATGCCCACCCGGTCCACCAGCAGGCGCAAGGATGCTGGCGTATAGCCGCGGCGGCGCAGGCCCTGCAGCGTGTACATGCGCGGGTCGTCCCAGCCTTCCACCAGGCCTTCGGTCACCAGTTGGGTCAGCTTGCGCTTGCTCATTACGGTGAAATTGATGTTCAACCGCGAAAACTCGATCTGACGCGGCTTGGCCGCTTCCTTGGGCAGGCCCTTGTCCAGCAACGGCTGCAGCAGCTCGGGATGGCCGACCAGGTCCACCTTGTCCACGCACCAGTCGTACAGCGGGCGGTGGTCCTCGAACTCGAGCGTACACAGCGAGTGGGTGATGCCCTCGACCGAATCGCTCAAGCTATGGGCGAAGTCGTACATCGGGTAGATCGGCCATTCGTTGCCGGTGTTCTGGTGCTCGACGTGCTTGATTCGGTACAGCGCTGGGTCGCGCAGGTTGATGTTGCCGCTGGCCATGTCGATCTTGGCGCGCAGGGTGCGGGCGCCATCGGGGAACTCGCCGGCGCGCATGCGCCGCAGCAGGTCCAGGTTTTCCTCCACGCTGCGGTCGCGGTAGGGCGAGTTGCGGCCCGGCTCGGTCAGGGTGCCGCGGTATTCGCGCACTTCCTCGGCCGACAGATCGCAGACGAAGGCATCGCCCTGCTGGACCAGTTTCTCGGCGGCCAGGTACAGCACCTCGAAGTAGTCCGAGGCATGGCGCAGGTTGGCCCAGTCAAAGCCCAGCCAGCGCACATCGTCCTGGATGGCGGCGACGAACTCGGGGTCTTCCTTGGCCGGGTTAGTGTCGTCCAGACGCAGGTTGCAGACCCCGCCGAACTCGGCCGCCACGCCGAAATCCAGGCAGATCGCCTTGGCATGGCCGATGTGCAGGTAGCCGTTGGGCTCGGGCGGAAAGCGGGTGCGGATGCCCTGGTGCCGGCCCTGGGCCAGATCCTCGCGGACGATCTGGCGGATGAAATCCCGTTTTTCCGGTGCGGAATCGGCGGGCAGGGCAGGCGTGTCGGACATGAGGGCATCAGGGACGTCGAATGAACGACAAGTTTAGCCGATGGCTCAACGTCTTCCCGTGCCGCGCCTCCCTTGTGGGAGCCGTTACAGCGGCGATGAGGCACTTCCGTCAAGCCCCATCGCCGCTGTAGCGGCTCCCACGGCTTGCCGTGTCGACAATGCAGCGTCGCGGCCGGGCGTATGCTCGCGGCCAGCCCACACGCCGAAAAGGACGCTCATGCAAGTCGCCTATCGCGCTGACAACCTGTTCGATGCCCATCTGGCCAGGCACGCGCTGGAAGATGCCGGCATCCCGGCCTTCGTGTTCGGTGAGTCCTTGCTGGGGGCCGGTGGCGAACTGCCGCTGTTCGGCGTGCTGCGGGTCTGTGTGCCGGACGTGGCTTTGCCGCAGGCCCGCGACGCGCTGCAGGCCTCGGGCTTGCTGGACGAGCCGCCCGCCCCCATTTCCGAGGAGCTACCCGATCCGGGGCTGCTGCCCGCCTGATTGCGGCGGGGCCACTTCTCAAGAAGGAGGTTCCCCATGTTCGATAACCTGACCAGCCGTCTGGGCATTGGCGCTTTCAAGCAGCGCCTGCCGCGCGCCGAAGAAGCCCTGCCGGGCCGCGCCGAGCCCCTGCCGCTGCACAACGTGCATTTCGTCAACGGCCATCCGCTCAAGGGGGAATTCCCGGGCATGGAGGTCATTGGCGTGGGCATGGGCTGCTTCTGGGGCGCCGAGCGCAAGTTCTGGCAGTTGCCGGGGGTCTACACCACGGCGGCCGGCTACCAAGGCGGCACCACGCCGAATCCGACCTATGAGGAAAGCTGCACCGGCCTGACCGGACATGCCGAAGTGGTGCAGGTGGTGTTCGACCCGGCGCAGGTCTCGCGCGAGGACATCCTGCGCACCTTCTGGGAAAACCACGATCCCACCCAGGGCATGCGCCAGGGCAACGATCGCGGGACCGAGTACCGGTCGGCGATCTATTGCCAAACCCAGGCCCAGTACGATGCGGCCATCGCCAGCCGCGATGCCTATCAGCGCCGCCTGGGCGAGGCCGGTTACGGCGAGATCACCACCGAGATCGTCTATCCCGCGCCGCCGTTCTACTTCGCCGAGGACTACCACCAGCAGTATCTGGCGAAGAACCCCAATGGCTATTGCGGGCTGGGGGGCACCGGGGTGAGCTGCGCCATCGGCCTGGATGCCTGAGCCGGCGCAAGCCAAGACGTTGCTGTTCGTCTGGCATAGCCAGACTGGGGGCACGGCGGCCATGGTCGAAGCCGCGGTGGGCGCGGCGCGGGCGCAGTCAGGCACGGACGTCCACGTGCGCAGCCTGCATGCCGACCAGGCCGGGCCAGCGGATGTGCTGCAGGCCGACCTGCTGGTCCTGGCCACGCCGGAGTGCCTGGCGGCGGTCAGCGGGCGGCTGAAGGATTTCCTGGATCGCTGCTATTACCCGCTGCTGGAGCGCTGTGCGGGCAAGCCCTGTGCGCTGATGGTGTGCGCCGGCAACGACGGGCAGGCTGCGATCGCGCAGCTGCGCCGTGTGGTGGCAGGTTGGCGCCTGGTCGAGGTGGCCGAGCCGGTGCTGGTGCGCACCGGTGCGCAGACGCCCGAGGCCATTCTGGCGCCCAAGACCCTGGGCGAGGGCGACCGGGCGCGCTGCGCCGAGCTCGGGGCCACGCTGGCGGCCGCCTTGGCCTTGGGCGTGTACTGAGCGCGCAGGGCGTCAGGCGGCGAATTCGGCGGCGAACATCTCGCCGGTCCGGGCGATATCGTCCTCGCGCTCCGGGTGCAGCAGGCGCAGGCAGGCCTGGGCGAATCCCACCGGGCTGGTCCCCGGTGCGGTCACCACCAGGCCGTCGCTGACCACCGGTTGTTCGCGATACGACGCCTGCCCGGCATAGACCGCACCCACCCGGTCCTGCAGGAACTCCAGCGAGTTGCTGGTGTGCGGGCGCGCGTCCAGCAAGCCGGCATAGGCCAGGGCCAGGGTCGCGCCGCAGATGGCGGCAACCGGACGCCCCGCCTCGATGCGCGCCTGCAACAGCCCGCTCAGCCCGGGAATCTCGCCGGCCTGCCATCGCTCCGAACCCGGCAGGATCCACAGGTCGGCCGCCATCGGATCCAGGTCGGACAGCGCGCTGGGCGGCACGATGTGCAGGCCGCCGATGGAGCTCACCGGCTGGCCATCGATGCTCGCGATCTCCACCGTATCGCCGAACCATTCGCGTGCGGCGGGAAGGATCACGCCGATTTCCCAGTCTGCGACGCCGTCGATCATCACCACTGCGATCGTGCTCATTGGCCGGATCCCTGTTCCAGAAGATGGACACGATTGTCGGCAAACGCCTGAAAAACGGGGTGATTGCCGTGTCGGGAAGACCATGGCGTGAACGCGGCGCGCGGCTGACGGCAGGGCTCGGGCTAGAATGGGGCCATGCCCGCGCTGTCCGACAACCTGGCCAACCAGCTGCTGATCGCACTGCCTGCCCTGGACGATCCCCATTTCGCCCGGAGCGTGGCCCTGATCTGCCAGCACGACGACGACGGCGCCATGGGCGTGGTGGTCAACCGCGCTTCCGAGTACACCCTGGGCGAAGTCCTGCGCCAGATGCAGCTGGAAACCGACGACGAGGCGCTGCGCAACCGCGTGGTGCTCTATGGCGGACCGGTGCATCCCGAGCGCGGGTTCGTCCTGCATGACGGCAGCGGTGAGTGGGACTCGACCCTGGAGATCGCCGAGGGCCTGTACCTGACGACCTCGCGCGACATCCTGGAGGCCATGGCCGGCGGCCACGGCCCGGCCCATGCGGTGGTGGCACTTGGGTGCGCCGGCTGGGGTGCCGGGCAGCTGGAGTTCGAGCTGGGCGAGAACAGCTGGCTGACCGCGCCGGCCGATGGCGAGCTGCTGTTCGACCTGCCGCTGGAGCAGCGCTGGCAAGCGGCCGGCGGGCGCATCGGCGTGGACATGACCCGCATGACGGACTACAGCGGCCACGCATGAGTTCCTGGACCCCGCCTCCGCGCGCCCCACAGCGGCGCCTGCCCGGGCTGGTCCTGCCTTTTCTCGCTTGTTTCCTCGATCGGAGTCGGCCATGAAGCTGGACGGCACCGTGTTGGGGTTCGACGTGGGCGCGCGGCGGATCGGCGTGGCGGTGGGCAGCGCCTTCGGGACCGGCGCGCGTGCGCTGGCCGTGGTGGACGTGCATCCGGCCGGGCCGGACTGGGCCGCCATTGACCGGCTGCGCAGTGAATGGTCGCCCGATGGCCTGGTCGTCGGCGACCCGTTGACCCTGGACGGCGGCGACCAGCCGATCCGCAAGCGGGCCCATGCCTTCGCGCGCGAGCTGCGCATGCGCTACAAGCTGCCGGTGGTCCTGGTCGACGAGCGTTCCAGTTCGGTCGAGGCCGCGCAGCGTTTCGCGGTCGACCGCGCACAGGGGCGCAAGCGCAAACGCGATGCCGCCGCGCTGGACGCCGTGGCCGCGGCGGTCATCGTCGAGCGCTGGCTGGCTGCGCCGCAGGACGCCACGCATGTCGAGTAGGGCGTTGGCCTGCCATTGCCTGATTCCTTCCCCGGGCGATCGCGTCGCGGTCGTCGTTTCCTGCACCATCACGAGCACACCATGAGCCAACTGGATTCCGACGGACGCCTGCTGCACCTGCTGACCCTGGAGGGCCTGCCGAAGGAGACGCTGTGTCGCCTCCTGGATCGCGCGGGCATGATCCGCGACACCGCGCTGGGGCGGACCCAGAAGCGCGACACGCTGCTCGGGCGCACGGTCTGCACGCTTTTTTTCGAGCCCTCCACGCGCACCCGCAGCTCGTTCCAGATCGCCGCCCAGCGCCTGGGCGCGGACGTGGTGAACTTCGACGCGTCCACCTCGTCGGCGCGCAAGGGCGAGACCGCGCTGGACACCATGCGCAACCTGGAGGCCATGGGCGTGCGCGGTTTCGTGGTGCGCCACCCCGACGATGGCGCGGCCGAGATGCTGGCCCGCCACGCGCACGAGGGCACCACGGTGATCAACGCCGGCGACGGCCGCGCCTCGCACCCCACCCAGGGCCTGCTGGACATGCTGTCCATCCGCCAGGCCAAGGGGCCGGACTTCGGCCGGCTCAAGGTGGTGATGGTGGGCGACATCAAGCATTCGCGCGTGGCCCGCTCGGACCTGCAGGCCCTGCGCACGCTGGGCGCGACCGACATCACCCTGTGCGCGCCGGAGAGCCTGATGCCCGAGGCGGCCATCAGCGTCGGCTGCAAGACCACCGGCGATTTCGACGCCGCGCTGGAAGGGGCCGACGTGCTGATGATGCTGCGCCTGCAGCGCGAGCGCATGGAGGAAGGGCTGGTGACCTCGCTGGAGGACTATCACCGCGACTACGGCCTCGATGCCGCGCGCCTGGCCCGCGCCGCACCCGACGCGGTGGTGCTGCATCCCGGCCCGATCAATCGTGGCGTGGAGATCACCGACGAGGTCGCCGATGGCCCGCAATCGCTGGTCTTGCGTCAGGTCGGTAACGGCGTGGCCATCCGCATGGCGGTGCTGGAGACCTTGCTGGGCTGAGCGCCGCGCCGCGTTCCAGCGCGACGGGAGGCCGCGGGCCTGGCCGAAGTCCCGTCAGTCCAGGGCGCCCGACCATGCCAAACGGCCCATGCGCGCGGGGACGTGCGCGGTAGGATCAAGGTCCCCCCTCGTCATCGTGGAACCCTTGCGCCCATGAACCTGCGCCATTACCGGGGCCTGCGCGTCCCGGTCCTGCTGCTGTCCTCCATCGCCTGTGCCGCCACGGCCCAGGCGGCCGAAACCGCCAAGCCGCAGGATGCAGGCTTCAACCCACTGGAATTCTTTGCGCCGCTGCAACTGCCGGCGCCGGCCAATGCCATCCGCGATGGCGGTGGCAAGCCGGGCGCCCTGTTCTGGCAGAACCGCGCCGATTACGACCTGCATGCCACCATCGACCCGGCCAGCCACACCCTGACCGGGCAGGAAACCATCACCTACACCAACCACAGTCCCGACGCGCTGGACGTGCTGTGGGTGCAACTGGACCAGAACATCTACCGCGACGATGCCAGGGCCAAGTTCGTGCGCGCGCCATGGCGGCGGCCGGGCCAGCCGGCCACGCCGACCCCGTCCACCCAGGGCTTCGAGATCGCCAGCATCGAGGTGGAGCAGGGCGGCAAGCGCACCAAGGCCGACTATCTGGTCGACGACACCCGCATGCGCGTGGACCTGCCGACCGCACTGGCCGCCAAGGACGGCACGGTCAAGCTGCACATCAACTATCGCTACACCGTGCCTGGCACCTGGGGCGGCCGCACCGCGGTGACCCCGACCAAGAACGGCGACATCTACGAGATCGCCCAGTGGTACCCGCGCATGGCCGTCTACGACGATGTGCGCGGCTGGGACACTCAACCCTACCTGGGTTCGGAGTTCTACCTGGAATACGGCGATTTCGACTACGCCGTGACGGTGCCGTGGGACTACATCGTCGCCGGGTCCGGTGCGCTGACCAATGGCGATGAGGTGCTCACCGCCACCCAGCGCGCGCGCCTGAAGCAGGCCGATGGCAGCGACAAGACGGTGATGATCCGGACCCCGGCCGAAGTCACCGATCCGGCCAGTCGGCCCAAGACCAGCGGCACGCAGACCTGGCGCTTCCATATGGACCACACCCGCGACGTGGCGTTCGCCGCCTCGCCGGCCTTTGTGTGGGATGCCGCGCGCATCGACCTGCCGCAGGGCAAGCACGCGCTGGCCATGTCGGTGTATCCGGTGGAGGGCGCGAGCAACTGGGTGCGTTCGACCGAATACGTCAAGGGCGCGATCGAGCACTTCTCGAACAAGTGGTACAGCTACCCGTGGCCGGTCGCGGTCAACCTGGGCGGGCACGGCGCGGGCATGGAATACCCGGGCATCGTGTTCGATGGCTATGACGACAAGGACGACAAGCTGTTCTGGATCACCGCGCACGAGTTGGGCCATGGCTGGTTCCCGATGATCGTCGGCTCCAACGAGCGCCGCCACGCGTTCATGGACGAGGGCTTCAACACCTTCATCGACGTCTACGCCTCGGACGAATTCAACCACGGCGAATACGGTCCCAAGCGCGATGGCGAGTACGCGCCCAAGGGCGGCAACCCGGTCGACGAGATCCTGCCGGTGCTGGCCGACCAGGACGCGCCGACGCTGATGGACCTGGCCGATGCGACCAGCGAGAAGTACCGCCACCCGGTGACCTACTTCAAGGGTGCGCTGGGCCTGGTGCTGCTGCGCGAGCAGATCCTGGGGCCGGCGCGCTTCGACCCGGCGTTCCGCAAGTACATCGCCACTTGGGCCTACAAGCATCCCACCCCGTCGGACTTCTTCCGCTTCATGGAGAGCGAGTCGGGCGAGGACCTGTCGTGGTGGTGGCGCGGCTGGTACTTCAACAACTGGCAGCTGGACATGGGCATCCAGGCGGCGCACTACGTCGACGGTGACGTGGCCAAGGGCGTGGCGGTGACCCTGGAGAGCGAACAGAAGCTGGTGATGCCGGTGACCCTGCGCATCGACTACACCGACGGCACCCACGAGGATCGCCGCATCCCGGTGGAAACCTGGATCCAGCGTAGCGCGCCCGAGCTGACCTTCCCGACCACCAAGCCGATTGCGCGTCTGGAGCTGGACCCGGACCACGCGCTGCCCGACGCTGACCGCGGCAACAACACGTCCAGCCTGGGCAGCTGAGGCTTCGGGGTCGTGCATGCCCGGGCAGGCCTGGCCGGGCCGGTGGAGGTGCCGCGGCGGGTTAGCCGCGCGCCTTCAGCCGTTCCACGAAGATGCCGCTGGCGAAGTAGGCCAGCAGGTCGGCGTGTTGAGTGCCGGATGGGGCGTGTGGCACCTGCGCGCGCGCGACCTCGGCCAGGGCATCGGCTTCGGCGCGGGTGATGGATTCGACGGCATCCCAGAGCCTTGCCTGCTGATCGTCGATCGCGTGGGCGGTGCGCCACAGGGTGGCATGCAAGGCCGTGGCCGGGCCGGAGGAAGCCAGGGGCGCATCGGGATCGGGCAGGGCCTGGCTGAGGTCCAGGGCGTAGCGCAGGCTGCGCAGGGTCAGCGCCGCCAGGGAGGGGTCTTCCCAGCGGCGCAGGCCGCGCGGCAGCGCACGGACCGCGTGCAGTCCATGCCCCTGGATCAAGGCCTCGCGCACCGGGTCTGGCGCGGGCGCGCCGCTGGCGCGCAGCTGCCAGCCGTGGCGCGCGGCGCGGGCCACGGCGGCGCGTTCGGCATGGGGAAGCCGCATGAGTGAGGTAGACAGGCTGACCAGGTAGCGGTCGGCCAGCACGACGCTAGGCGCAGTGGCAGCGGGTTCGTCCACCGCGGGAGCGAGCAGCGCCTGGGTCTCCCACAGGCATTGCGCGTAGTGGAAGACGCACTGGGCAAGGTGGTTCATGAAAACTCTTGAAACGAAGGCAGGGCGAGCAGCGGCCGGCGGCGCAGCGTGAGCGCGCCATTCTAGGGATGTGCCGTTCGGATCACGTGTTAATGCATGGCACGCGCCGGGCGATGCCGGAATGCCTGCAAGGTGCGGGCACCGGACCTGGGTGGTGCTGGTTCAGGCCTGGTGGGCCAGGGCGTAGTCGATCCCAGCGCACACCGCGGCAGCCTGGGCGTCGTTGCACTGCTGCGGCGTGGCGCGCGGACTGTCGGGATAGACCTCGGTGGTGGTGACGTAGCGCGCGCCGGTGATGCCCGCGCAGAGGCCCAACGGTCCCACGGCGTATTCGATGACGCCGGGCGAGACCACGGGCGAGCCGATGATCTCGCCGCGCGCGTCGGCCGGGGCGATATGGGTGACCTTGGAGACCGCCTCGATGATCGCGGCCTGGAAGCCGCGCTGCGGGTGTTCGCTGTCGTCGACCAGGTAGAAGCCGTCCGGGATTTCGCCGGGTTCGTAGGGCTTGCCGTCGCGCGCGGCCAGCGCTGGACGGAACTCGGTTTCGTCGCTGTCGGTGGTTTCGTGCAGGTCGATGTGGACCAGCACCTTGCCGCGCAGTGGCGCGACCAGGTCCAACAGCGCGGCCGACTCGCCGGCGGGGCTGCCCGCGCTGAAGGAGCGGTTGGGATCCAGCGCGTCGGGGTTCCAGCGATGGATGCGCTCGTACCCCCATGGACTCACGCACGGAGCCACCAGCAGATTCACCTTGCCCGCATAGGCGGCGGCGTGCCGAGCGACGAACTGCAGCGCGCCGTGCACGCCGCTGGTCTCATAACCGTGCACGCCACCGGTGACCACCGCGCAGGGCAGGCGCTCGTCCCAGTCGCGGCTGCGGACGGCCAGCAGCGGGTAGCGCCCGTCCGGCGCGTAGTCCAGCTCGCCATAGGCGGCGATGTCGAAGCGATCCCCCAGCGCCCGGATCTTGCTGGCCACCTCGTCTTCATAGCTGCGGCGCCGGCTCTGCTGTGCGCGCCACTGCGCCTTTTCCGCCGGGCCCCAGGGCTGGCCGGGTGTGCCGATGGTGGTCGGGTCGGTGGTGGGGTGCATGGCAGTCCTCGTGCGCGGTGGCGTCTTTGAAAAGCGGCCGGCACTCTAACAAAGGACTGACAGGTGCCGCCTCATGAAACCGTGTGGCAGGGCATTGCCGTGCCGGCAGCTAATGGTGTGTGCAGGTCGTCGATCCCGCTCCGCAGCCGCAGGTCGCCATGCAGAGGTCTCTTCCTCCACGCGCATCCTCGCTGCAGGATGCGGGGCGAGGCTTGTGTGGAGGATGGTCGGGAAGGGTGGAAGCGAGGCTATCCGGGCTTTCGCAGCGGCGTGGTGCCGAGTCGCTCGATACGACCACCGGACCGCTCGAAGGCGTCCAACTGGTCCTGCAGGGTCTGCTGGGCGGCGCGCTTGTCTTCGCGCGGGCGGGAAAAAAGCGAATCAGGCGGCATGGCCTTGGTGCTGCGCAGTGTCGTCATGGGCGTCTCTTGCGGGTGCACGTCCATGTTTGACAGCCACCGCGTCGGCTTGTCGTGAAACCCACGCAGGCGGGGACCGCGTACTGGGCGCGGCCTGCCGCAGCACACCGCGCGCCGGTGGGGTCAGGCCAGGTATTTGCCGAACCAGTCCAGCGTGCGTTCCCAGGCCAGTTTGGCGGCGGCCTCGTCGTAGCGCGGCGTGGAATCGTTGTGGAAGCCGTGCTGGGTGCCGGGATAGAGATAGGCCTCGTAGACCTTGTGCTGGGCCTTCAGCGCGGCCTCGTAGGCCGGCCAGCCGGCGTCGATGCGTTCGTCCTTCTCAGCGTAGTGCAGCAGCAGCGGCGCCTTGATCGCCGGGACTTCCTCGGCACGGGGTTGGCGGCCGTAGAACGGCACGGCCGCGGCAAGCTCCGGATACGCCACCGCCGCGGCATTGGCGACCCCGCCGCCGTAGCAGAAGCCGGTGATGCCCACCTTGCCGGTGGTGCGCGCAGGGCTCAGCAGATATTCCACCGCGGCGAAGAAGTCGTTCATCAGCTTCTCCGGATCTATGCCGGCCTGCAGCGCACGGCCCTTGTCGTCGTTGCCGGGGTAGCCGCCCACCGAGCTCAGGCCATCCGGCGCCAGGGCCAGGTAGCCGGCCTTGGCCACGCGCCGGGCGACATCTTCGATGTAGGGGTTCAGGCCGCGGTTCTCGTGCACCACCACCACCCCTGGCACCAGCCCAGTGGCCTTGGCCGGACGCACCAGGTAGCCGCGCACCTGGCCATGCCCCTTGGGCGCGGGATAGGTGATGTACTCGGCCACGATGTCCGGATCGGTGAATTCGACCTGGGTGGCCAGCGCGTAGTCGGGACTGAGCGAGGCCAGGATGGCCGTGGCCGACAGACCCGCCACGGCGAAGGCCGCGGCGCCATCCAGGAACTGCCGCCGGCTCAGGCGTCCGTGGACGTAGCCGTCGTAGAGCTCAAGCAGTTCCGGCGCGAAATCCTTGGCGGTCAGACGGGGCATGGCGGGCTCCTGCGGCAGGACGGAGCGCGCAACATAGCAAGCCGCCTCCCGACGTGGTGTCAGGTCCAATTGGACCTGACCCACAGGTCATCCAGCGGGATTGATCGGGCGACGCCGCGCCCCCAGCCAGAGCAGGGCGATGCCCGCCGCCAGCATGAGGGTGCTCGCCAGCGCCTGTCCGCAGGCATAGCCAAAGGCGGAAGGCGAGGCCAGGGCGGTGGACAGCGCCGGATGCGCGTCGGACAGATGCCTGAGCCCGCGCGCGAGCAGCATCAATCCGAGCACGACATGCGCGAACGCGAGGGCGGGGTGGGATGGACGCATGGCACAACTTCCTTGTGAGCGAGCAAAGTCCGCAGGCTTCCGCGAACAGGAGACAAGCATAGATCAGTCGTCTGCGTTTGGGTGCATGCTGCGCGAGAGACGCCGGGGTGCCGTGTTAGCCTGCGCCGCGCCGGGCATGGACCGGTGTCCCGCTGCTGCGCTGCCCGACGATGAGAACCGACAGCCGACTCTCCCGCATGCTGCATGTGCTGCTGCACATGGCGCGCCACGCATCGCCCATGACCTCCGAGCAGATCGCCGCGATGCTGCGCACCAACGCCGTGGTTGTCCGGCGCACGATGGCCGGATTGCGCGATGCCGGCTATGTGAGCGCAACCCGGGGACATGGCGGCGGATGGGAGATTGCCTGCGACCTGGACCAGGTCAGCCTGTTGGACGTCCACCGGGCGGTCGGCGGCAACCGACTGTTCGCCCTCGGCCACGAGCACGACAACCCGGACTGCGGTGTCGAACGGGTGGTCAACGCCGCCATCGACGATGCCCTGCAGCAGGCCGAGGCGCTGCTGCTGGCCCGCCTGGGCGAGGTTTCACTCGCCGACCTGGCAGCGGACTTCGACGCGTTGTGCGAATCCGGCGGCTGGAAGCGCAGGACGGCCCGCGCCCACTTGCCGTAGCCCTCCAATCCAGGATCCGGGGTCGCGCCACGCGCGTCCGTCAACAGAGTGTTGTCCGACGCCTTTTAAAGTAACAATAAAAGTACCTTAAGATTGTGCCCCAGGCCGAAGGGCATGCCGCTGTGTGCAGGCACGCCGACGGCGACCAGAAACGGAGCGCTCATCCATGACCTTTCCTCCATCGAACCGCTATGACGCACTGATCGTGGGCGGGAGTTTTGCCGGCTTGTCTGCCGCGTTGATGCTGGCCCGTGCACGCAAGCGTGTGCTGCTGGTCGACAACGCCCAGCCGCGCAACCGCTTTGCCAACCACGCGCACAACCTGATTGGCCACGACGGCAAGCCTCCGGCGATGCTGCTGGGCGAAGCCATCGACCAGCTCATGGCCTATCCGAACGTAGAATTGCGCATCGCCTTCGCACGCGACGGCAGCCGGGTGGACGATGGCTTTCGTCTGCACCTGGACGAGGGCGCGCCGGTGGAGGGCCGCACCCTGGTGCTGGCCACCGGCATGCGCGATGTATTACCACCGCTTCCTGGCCTGGCCGAACGCTGGGGCCAGAGTGTGCTGCACTGTCCCTATTGCCACGGGTACGAGTTCGCTGGGCAGGCCCTTGGCGTGCTCGCCACCGGCCCCATGAGTCCGCATCAAGGCGAGATGATTCCCGAGTGGGGACCCACGACGTATTTCACCCAGGGGGCCTTCGAGCCCACCACCGAAGCGCTGCAGCGACTGCAGGCGCTGGATGTCTCGACCGAGCGCCAGCCGGTCGTGGCACTGGAAGGCGAGGGCGGTTCCCTGTCGTCGGTCCGGCTGGCCGACGGGCGCCGCGTCGCTTTGGCCGCGCTGTTCACCGCGCCAAGGCAGGCCTTCGCGAGCGACCTAGCGCGCAACCTGGGATGCGAGATCGTCGAAGGGCCGCTGGGGCCGCGTGTCGTCGTCGATCCGGTGGGCGCGACCTGCGTCCAAGGCCTGTTCGCCGCTGGCGACATGGCCAATCCGATGCAGAGCGCAGCGCTGGCGGTTGCGGGTGGCACGCTCGCCGCTGCCTCGGCACACCGCGCGCTGATGGCGATGCGCCTGCCGGCCTCGGCCGCCGCTTAGCGGCCGTGCGCGCAATGCCTCAGGCGGCTTCGCAGCCAGGTGCGTCGCTCACGCGCGTGGACAGGCCTGCACGTGAGCGTGTCCACGATGGGCAGCCGTACCCCACCAGGATGGTATCGGTCGCGATCTCGAAGGCCGCCAGCTGGGCCGGCGTGAAGTTGCGCGAGAGATCCTCGAAAATCTCGCCGAACGCCATCCACCACGCGTGCTCATCGGCCTCGCTGTCCAGGCGGTTGGAGACGTATTCGCGGATCAGTTCCACTGCGGTCCTGACATCCTGGTCGCTGACGCCACGCCGGAAGATCCTGTCTTCGATCTGGGCATTGCGGTCGAGGGCGATGGTGGTGGTGCGGGACATCAGGATCGGGTCGTTCATGGTGCGGTTCTGCCGGGGTGCCGAGCGGGCGCGCATGATCGAGTGCGATGTGTTCAAGGGTGGTGTACGTGCGGGGTCGGATTCATGAAAGTCCGGGCAGATCCAGCGCCGGCCGTGCATGCCGCGACATGGTGATTCAGCTTTGTTGTGGAAAGGCCGCATCTTGCGGCCGTGGATGCTGCACTGCATCGCGCATCTGCGTGCTACACCTCAAGGCGGTCCAGCGCGCGTGCCACCGCGTCCAGGTATGACGCGCCGAACAGCTCCACATGCACCAGCAGGGGGTAGAGCTGATAGAGCGTGCAGCGATGTCGGAAGAACTCCGGATCCACCGGGGCAACCGTGCGATAGCCCTCGAAGAAGGCCTCGCCCACGCTGTTGAAGAGCAGCGCCATGGCCAGGTCGACCTCGCCATGACCGCGATAGATTGCCGGGTCGATGAAGCAGGCCTCACCGTCGGCCGCTGGCAGCATGTTGCCGCCCCACAGATCGCCATGCAGCAGGCTGGGTCGGACACGCGCAGGCACCCAGCGCGCCAGTTGGTCGCTGAGTGTCTCGATGCGTGTCAACAGCGCCGACGGTAGTCGCCCGATGGCATGCGCGCTGCGGGCCCTGGCCAGCAGGCGGTGCTCGCCATAGAAGACGCTCCAGTCCGCGACCGACGGATTGCCCTGGGCCAGGCTGGCGATCACGGTGTCGTAGTCATGGCCGAAGGCCGCTCCGACCGGCTGCATGTGCAGGGTGGCGATGGCACGGCCTGCGGCGTGCTCGGCGTGCGCATCCCAGCCGCGCTGGCCAGGATCGATCCACGCCAGGAGCATCAGGTCATCGGCGACGGCCAGGGTGTCGGGGACCGGCAGGCCCGCCTTGCGCAGATCGGCCAGCATGCGCGCCTCCAGGGTCAGCGAGGGTTGGCCGGGACGGGCGAACTTGGCCATCACCCGCGTGCCCTCGTCCAGCTCCGCGCACAGGCTGCGTGCGATGTCGCCGCCCGACAAGGGCGTCAGCCGGTCGGGACGCCGCCCGAGCAGCGCCTCGATGCGATCGGCGTCGTGCACGGCTCAGCGACCGCGCGCCTTGTGTTGGTGCAGCAGGCCCTCGACCCCGGCTTCGATCATGTCGAAGGCCTCCACGAACTCCTGCTGGCCGCCGTACCAGGGATCGGGCACATCGCGCGCCCGTGGTCCGTCGGCGTGATCCATCAACAGCCCGATGCGCGCGGTGGCGTGCGCCGGTGCCATGCGCTCAAGCGCATGCACGTGGTGCGCGGTCATGCCGAGCACCAGGTCGAAGGCAGTGAAGTCCTCGTCGCGCACCTGGCGTGCGCGATGGTCGGGCATCGGAACGCCGCGCCGGCGCAGTTCGGCCAGGGCGCGGCGATCTGGGGGATTGCCCACTTCTTCGGTGGTGACCGCCGCGCTGTCGGTGGTGACCTGCAGGCCAAGGGCGGCGGCCTTGTGCTGCAACAGTGCCTGGGCGGTCGGGGAGCGGCAGATGTTGCCGGTGCAGACGAACAGCACCGACGGCATGTGGCTGGGCATATGCGTGGGTGATTGGGGGAG
Source organism: Pseudoxanthomonas sp. JBR18 (assembly GCF_028198165.1). Taxonomy (NCBI): domain Bacteria; kingdom Pseudomonadati; phylum Pseudomonadota; class Gammaproteobacteria; order Lysobacterales; family Lysobacteraceae; genus Pseudoxanthomonas; species Pseudoxanthomonas sp. JBR18. The sequence continues at coordinate 4,550,183 of NZ_CP116339.1, read as the reverse complement.
AGCCTCGAGCCTAGCAGCCCGGTGGTGAGCGTTCCGCGGATGGCGCTCAGGGCGTCACGTAGGCCTGGACGCGATCGCGTCCCTGCGCCTTGGCCTGGTAGAGCGCCAGGTCGGCATCGTTGAACAGGCGCAACATGTCCTCGCGCGTGGTGATCTCCAGGGCGGCCACGCCGGCGCTGATGGTGACGTGGCGCGGTGCGCTGTGGCCTGGCACTGGGATCGGGCAAGCGGCCACGGCGGCGCGGATGCACTCGGCCACCCGGAGCGCGCGCGGCAGGTCGGCCTCGGGGAGCACGCAGGCAAATTCCTCGCCGCCGTGACGGGCCACGTGGGCGTCGCTCGGAATGCAGGTGCGCAGTGCCTCGGCGACCCGGCGCAGGGCCTCGTCGCCGGCAGGGTGGCCGTGGCGGTCGTTGAAGGCCTTGAAGTGGTCCACGTCCAAGAGGATCAGGCTGCTGGGCTGACTGCCTTCGGCGGGCGGCGCAAGCACCTCGAGCAGACGTCGGCGGTTGTCCAGGCCGGTCAGTTCGTCGCGATAGGACAGGGCGTGCAGGCGCGCGTTGGCGGCATGCAGTTCGGCGGTGCGTTCGGCCACATGCTGTTCCAGCACCGACTGGCGCGCGCGCAGGTGATAGGTGCGCCACCGCACCAGCGCGTAGATCAGCGCCGCCAGGAGCATTGCCGCCGCAGCCACCGTCCATTGGGTTTGCCACCAGGCCGCGGCGATGACGATGGGCAGTTCCACCGGCACGCTGGGGTTGTCCGCATGATCGTGGGCCTCGATCCGCAGGCGGTAGCGGCCGGGCGGCAGCGCATTGAACGTGCGGAAATTCTGTTCGCTCCAGGCCGTGGGCGCGGACTCGTAGCCCAGCAGTTGGGTCCTGAAGCGCGAATCCGCCTCGCGGAACCAGGACAGCAGCGCGAAGTCCACGCGGATCTCGCGGGCGTCGGCGGGGACGCGCAGCGGACGTCCTTCGGCCGGCGTGCCGTCGACCGCCAGTCCGGTCAGTTTCAGGCGCTTGGGCTGGGTGTCGTGCAGTTCGCGCCGCGGGTCGTAGACCTCAAGACCGCCGAGGGTGCCGGCCCAGAAGCGGTCGTGCGCATCGACGGTATGGACGTAGTTGCATTCCTGGTGCAGCAGGCCGTCGTGCCGGGTGAACACGCGGCTCGTGTAGCCGTCGCCATCGGGCGTGAGCAGTTGCACGCCATTGTTGGTGCACAGGTAGACGCGGCCGGCGCTGTCGGGGGCCGGGTTGTAGATGCTCGGATCCGGCGGCGGCGGCAGGTCGTTGGGCAAGACGCGCGGTGCCAACGGCACGCTGACATCCACGCGGGTGACGCCGGCACTGCTGGTGCCGACCCAGAGAATCTGGCGTCCATGCCGGTCGGGGATCAGGGTCATCCCGATCGTGTTGGTCTCCGGCATGCCGATATCGTGGGACATGACGGTCCAGCGGTCGCCGTCGAACCGGGCCAGTCCCTGACTGGTGGCCGCCCACAGCCAGGCCCGTCCATGCGCATCGATGACCTCGCGGATACGCATGGCCCGCCACGGCACGCGCGGATCCGGTGAGGGGTAGTGCGTCCAGCGATCCTCCCGCAGGCGGTACAGGCCGGTCTCGCGCGTGGCGAACCACTGTTCACGCGATCCCTCGAACGGGCGCACCAGCGTGTCGTACACCATCTCGCCGGTGGTCTGGCGCCACGGCGTGGTCATCGGCTCGAAGCGCTGAGCCGCCGGGCCACGTCGCAGCAGTGCACCGCCGCGCAGGCTGACCCAGTGGGTGCTACGTCCCTCGGCATCGAGGGTGCGCATGACCGAGCCGATGTTCGCGTCCGGCGGCACGCCCTCTTCGGTGGTGAAGCGGTGCCAGCGCTGGTCCTGGTAGAGCGCCAGGCCCTCGCCGGACGAGCTCACCCACAGGCGCTCGCCGCCCTTGCCGTCCGGCTCGACCAGGAACCCGAACACGCCCAGCGCGTCGGCGCCCATCCGCGAGGCCACGGCCCAGGGGTTCGCGCCCAGGACGGTGCGGGCCACGCCGTCATCGGTCGCCATCCACAGCACGTCCAGGCCGTCGGGGGTGTGCCAGGCCACGACATCGCGGACCAGGTTGGAACGCAGACCGTCGCGCCGATCGAACAGCTGGAAGGTGTCCCCGTGGACGCGCAGCAGGCCGGCCCGGCTGGACACCCAGATCGCCCGGCTGCCGTCGGACATGGCCGTGCTGGCGATCGTGTAGACGATCTTGCTGGGGAAGTCGCCGGTCTTCGCGCTCCAGTGGCGCATGTCGTCGGCGCGCATGCGCCATAGGCCGCCGGTATAGGTGGAAATCCACAGCGCTTCGTGGCCGTCCTGCATGACCGGCAGCAGGTCCTCCACCTGGTTGGCATCCAGCTGGTGGCCTTCCCACGGTCGCCAATCGGTTTGGCCGGAATCGCGGTACCACAGCCCGCGCGCGTTGGTGCCCAGCCACTGTCGGCCGGGCGCGCCCAGTTGCCGGGTCTGGGCCAGGGAGCGCAGCGGATCGGCCGGTAGCGAGGCGTTGCCGGGGTCCAGTTCCCAATGCTCGCTGGCCAGACGCATCAGGCCGCGGTCCCAGGTCAGCGCCCACAGGGTCACCGTACCGGACGCATCGACGGTCTCGGCGAACCGGTGGATCTGATTGGACGGCAGGCCGTTGGCCGTGGTCTTGGCATGCCACTGCTGGCCGTCGTAGAACGCCAGCCCGGTGTTGCGGAAGGCCGCCCAGAGTCTTCCGGTACGGTCGACGAAGACGCTGGTCGCCGGATGCGCGACGGCAGGATCGGGGCTGGCGGACCAGCGACGTCCGTCGTAGCGGTAGATGCCTGCGCCGGAGGCGCCCCAGACAAAGCCTTCGCGGTCCACGGCGATGGACAGCACGCCTGCGTCGGGCAGCCCGTCGGTGGTGGTGAAATTGGTAAACGCAGGCGATTCCAGGTCGGCCAGATCCAGCGCACGGGCCGGGGTGCCCGTGCCGGTCGCCGCCTGGGCGGTGGCCATGGCACAGCACAGCAGGCCTACAAGCACTGCGCCGAGTCGATTCATCTGGTGTGGTTCCCCTAAGGACCGATTATGCAGGAACCCGAGCGGCCCGCATCGCCCAGGCGCGGCCTCAGGCCTGGCCCCCAGTTTCAGGAGGCGGACTGGCGCGTCGATGCGACCTTCATGCTGGGTGCGGCACGGCGTGGGGCAGTCGACAGTCGACCCGCTTGGTGGTTTCCATTCGAGCGGAGTCGACGCCGGCGTTGCGCGTGAGGCGCGGTGTCTGGCTTGCCTGGGTCAGGTCGATCCGGAAATGGGTGACGGTCTTGCACTGGTCCGTCCAGGTCGCGTGATCGGGATCGCTATCGGGCGCCGCGCAGGAGCACTTCTGTCCTGTCACGCGCAGTACCGTGCCTCCCGCCGCTGTCGCGGTAATGCCGGTCCCGGCGCTGTGGACGTCAGGAGCCGGCCGGCGCTGCCAAGGCGACGCGTCCATCAAACCTGGACGCGGCGGCCCAGGGCGGATCGGGATGGTCGCAGCGAGGGCGGAACAACGCCGTCGCTGCTTGCCACGCCTCGCGTGGCAAGCCGGTTCAGCGATGCTCCAGCTCGGTTAGATACAGGCGCAGGTCGAACTCGCGCTGGTGGTAGTCCGGGGTCATGTGCGTGCACAACTGGTAGAAGGCCTTGTTGTGCTCCGCCTCGCGCATGTGGGCCAGCTCGTGGACCACGATCATCTCCAGAAAGGCGGCCGGCGCATCGCGGAAGACGCTGGCGATGCGGATCTCGCGGCTGGCCTTGAGACGGGCGCCCTGCACGCGCGACAGCGTGGTGTGCGTGCCCAGGGCGTGCTTGATGACCTGCAGCTTGCCGTCGTAGACCACCTTGTGCAGCGGCTGGGCCGAGCGCAGGTGGCGCTCCTTGAGCGCCTGGGTGTAGTCGTAGAGCTGGCGGTCGTTGCGCACGGCATGCGCTTGCCCGTAGCGCCGGGCGATTACGTCGCCGAGCTTGCCGGCATCGAGCAGAGCACGCACCTGGTCCTGCAGATGCGTGGGATAGCCGGCGAGGTATTTCAGCGAGGACATGCCGTCAGATCGCACCCGCCTCCATGCGGGACCATCGCGCGCGCTGGTTCAATGCCCGGCGTGCTCGAGCGACTCGACCGCGCTGAGGGTTTCGGTCACGTGCTGCTTCGGGTTGATGTCCGAATAGACATGGACGACGTTGCCGTTCTGGCCGATCACATACGAGGTGCGGTTGGACCAGCCGGGCTTCATCGGCAGCACGGCGTCGTATTCCTTGGCGATCTTCGCCCCGTCATCGGCGGCGACCGGGAACTTGCCGCCGCAGGTCTCGGTGTTCTTCGAGAACTCGGCCAGCTGGTCGGTGTTGCCCGCGGTCACGCCGATGACCGTCGCACCGTGTGCCTTGAACTTGTCGACCGCCTCGGAGAACAGATGCGCCTCCAGGTTGCAGCCAGAAGTGTTGGCGGCCGGAAAGAAGTACACCACCACCGGGCCCTTCTTCAGCGCGCCATCCAGGTCGAAGGTGAACGGCTTGCCCGCCAGATAGGCCGGCAGGCTGAATTCCGGGGCCTTGGCGCCTTCCTTCAGCGCGGCCGACGCCGTGCAGGCCAGGGCCAGCGTGCCGATCAGGCCGGCAGCAAACTTGAAGCGGGTTTTCATGGCAATAGGCTCCAGACGAGAACGGCGACCGTTATACGCCTGTTTGCCTGCTCGCCGTACGCGGCGTCGGCTGTCTCAAGGCGCAGGTGGGTTCCCGGTCGCTTGCCGTTGTGCGATGTAGTCCAGTTCGCGCACGGCGGTGGCGTTGCCCGGCTCGAGCTGCAGCGACTGCTGGTAGGCTTCGCGTCCGCCTTCCAGATCCTTCAGTTCCACCTTGGAGTAGCCGATGCCGCGCCAGGCGACGGCGCTGACGTAGGCGGCCTCCGGATGCGCGCGGGCGACTTCAAGGGCGGTGGTATAGGCCTCCAGCGCTTGTGCAGGCTGTCCCAACTGGTTGAGGACGAAGCCTTTCTCGGTCCAGGCGACCGGATAGTACGGTCCGACCTGCGTGGCAATTTCCAGATAGGTCAGCGCCTCGGCTGGCCGGCGCGCGCCCGCCAGCGCATAACCGGCCTGCTGGTAGGCCGAGGCACAGGCGATGTCCAGCCATTCGGTCGGCTGGCCCTTGCCGGGCCCCTCCATGTACTGCTCGTATTCGCGGCGGCTGGAGAAGCTCACGCTCTTGCGGCCTGGCTGGTTGCGCTGGGCATCGCAGTACTTGATGGCTCGCTCGAGAAGCGGGGCGGCGGTCGCCATGTCGCCGGCGAGCATGGCTTTGGTGGCCTTGCCGACGTCATCGCGGTAGGCAAACCCGGTCGCGGGTTCGGCCTGGTAATAGAGGCGGCTCTCGACCATCTCCACCTGCGCTTGCGCGATGGCGGGCGATGCACAGGACAACGCAAGCAGCCAGGTCTTCCACGACGCGTGCATGATTCGACGTCCCAGCCGATGTGCGGCGAATGTCGCCGATCATCAGGTCCGTGGCAAGCGGCGCCGCGGCGTTCCGTGCTGCTCAGTGGCGGTGCTGGGCCAGCAGCCAGGACCACATGGCCGGGTCGGCATAGGTCGGATCCCAGGCGTTGTGGTTGGCCTGTGGCAGTTCGGTGTAACGCACCGGCGTGCCCTGGGCCTTGAACGCGGCGACCAGGCGGTGGTCGTCTTCCAGCGGGACCACATCGTCCAGCGCGCCGTGGAAGATCCAGATCGGTTTGCCGCCCAGTCGCCGGGCGATGTCCGCGTACGGGTCGGCCACGCCGTCCACCTCGGTGACACGCAGGCTAGGGCGATCGGGACGGTTGGGATGCACCGCGCCGCAGACCGGCACCAGTGCGGCGAAGCGGTCCGGGTCCATCAGCGCGACCTCCCACGTCCCGTAGCCCCCCATCGACATGCCGGTCAGGTAGACCCGGTCCGGGTCGGCGCCGAACTCATCGAGGGCGGCCGCCTGCGCGGCCAGGGCCACGCGCGCGTTGGTGCCGGTCCATTCTTCGCCATCGGGCACCTGCGGCATCACCACCACGGCGGGGAAGTCGGCTGTGTGCTGTTTCAGGTAAGGCCCAAGGCCGGCCTTGAGCTGTGAGGCGTTGTCGCTGCCGCGCTCGCCCGAGCCGTGCAGGAACAGCACCAGCGCGGGTTTGCCGGGGTAGGCCGACCGTGCCGGAACGAAGACCTGATAGCGATGCCAGGCGCCGTCGACCTGGACCTGGCGTGCGACGAAATGTCCGGGCGTGGCGTGGCGGACATGGGCGCAGGCCGTGAGCATCAGGGCGCTGAGCAGGAGCAGCAACAGGCGAAGGGACATGACTGGAATCGTTTACATGCGAGGTCGCCAGTATGGTGTGCCGCGGCCGCTGGCACACGCCGCAGCGCAGCGATCAGTGCAGCAGGACCAGCGTGGCCAGGCCGAGGAAACTCATGAAGCCCATCACGTCGGTCAGCGTGGTCAGGATGACGCTGCCGGCCAGGGCGGGGTCGAACCCCATGCGCTTGAGCAGCAGCGGCACGCCCACGCCGCCGGCCGCCGCGGTCAGCAGGTTGAGGGTCAGCGCGATCCCGATCACCAGCGACAACCCCGGCTGGCGGAACCAGACCAGCACGATCAAGCCCAGCAGCGTGCCCAGCCCCAGCCCGTTGATCAGGGCTACGCCCAGTTCCTTGCGCAACAGGACATAGACGTTGGACCCACCGATCTGGCCCAGGGCCAGGCCACGGATCATCAGCGCCAGCACCTGGGTGCCGGCGTTGCCGCCCATGCCGGCCACGATGGGCATCAGCGCGGCCAGTGCGACCAGCTTGGCGATGGTGCCTTCGAACTGCTGGACCACGCTGGAGGCGATGAAGGCCGTGCCCAAGTTGATGCCCAGCCACAGCATGCGCCGGCGGAAGGCACGCCGGATCGGCGAGAACAGGTCCTCGTCCTCGTCCAGGCCGGCCGCGCTCAAGGCCTGGTGTTCGGCCTGTTCGCGGATGATGTCCACCACGTCGTCGATGGTGATGCGGCCGAGCAGGATGTTGTTGTCGTCCACCACCGGCGCCGACACCCAGTCGTGGTCGGAGAACTTGCGCGCGACGCCTTCCGAGTGCTCGTCCACGTCGATGGCCGGTTGCTCGTCGTCGATCAGGCGGTTGATCGGCGTGGACGGCTCATGGGTGACCAGCGCGGCCAACGGCACGCGGCCCAGGTACTGGTGCTTCTTGCTGACCACGAACAGGTAATCGGTGTGGTCGGGCAACTCGCCGCGCAGGCGCAGGTAGCGCAGCACGACCTCGATGTTGACGTCGGCCCGCACCGTGACCACGTCCGGGTTCATCAGGCGGCCGGCCGAGTCCTCCGGGTAGGACAGCACCTGCTCCAGACGCTCGCGGTTCTCGCGGTCCATCGACTTGAGGACCTCGTCGATGACCGTGTCGGGCAGGTCCTCGACCAGGTCGGCCAGGTCGTCGATATCCAGGTCTTCGACCGCCGCGATGATCTCGTCGGGGTCCATCTCGGCCAGCAGGCTTTCGCGCACCTCGTCGCCGACGTGGACCAGCACCTCGCCATCGTCTTCCGGATCGACCAGGCCCCACACCACCTCGCGCTTGCCCGGGGGCAGCGACTCGAGCAGGTTGCCGATCTCGGCCGGAGAGAGGGTGTTGACCAGCCTGCGGACCGGGCCAAGGCGCCCGCTGTCCAGTGCATCGGACAGCAGCCGGAGCTGGCGCGCGGTCTTGTCGTGGCGGACGGCTTCAGCCATGCGCTTGGCCCCTGTGCGGTCGGTGGTCGCACCGCTTCGCCACTGGACGATGCGCTGCAGGTCAGATGTTCATCCGCGCATTATCCCCCTGCATCCAGGGAAAGGACACCCTCATGCATCACCCAGGAACACATGGCGTGGCGCCAGTCAGCGGCATTGCGCCGGGAACACGTCAATGCGCGACGCGTGCGAGCCAGCGTTCGATGCCGGCGCGGTCGCGTGCGCCAAGCAGTTTTCCTGCGGCCGCCTGCAGTTCGGCCTGGTCGTAGGCGCGGATCGCGCGCCGCAGTTCGAGCATGTTGGACGGATGCAGGCTGAAATGCGCCAGGCCGAGGGCCAGCAGGATTGGCGCCATGGCCGGATCGCCCGCGATCTCGCCGCAGACGGTCACCTGTTTTCCATGTGCGCGCCCCGTGCGCAGCACCAGATCCAGCAGCCGCAAGAGCGAAGGCCGAAGCGGCGAATAGAGCTCGCCCAGCGCATCGTTGTTGCGGTCCGCCGCCAGCAGGTACTGCACAAGATCATTGGTTCCCACCGACACGAAATCCACCAGGTCGATGAAGTGCTCCACGCAGATCGCCGCCGACGGGACCTCGATCATCGCGCCCAGGGGGACCTCGGCGGCGATTTCGTGACCGGCCTTGCGCAGCTGCGCCTTCAGGCGTGCGAGCCGGCGGCGGACCAGGACCAGTTCCTCGCGCACGCTGACCATGGGCACCAGGACCCGCACCGGGCCATATCCGGAGGCCCGCAGGATGGCGCGCAGCTGGGTGTCGAACACCGCGCCGTTGGCCAGCGACAGACGCACGCCGCGCAGCCCCAGCGCGGGATTGTCCTCGCCACGCAACGCAAGGCCGGTGCGGTCGGCCTTGTCGGCCCCCAGATCGAGGGTGCGGATGGTGACCGGTCGCCCGCTCATGCCCAGCACCACATCGCGATAGGCGCGGAACTGCTCTTCCTCGTCCGGTAGCTCCTGGCGCTGCAGGAACAGGAATTCGGTGCGGTACAGGCCGATGCCTGCCGCCCCCAGGGCGTGGGCGCGCGCTACGTCCTCGCGGGATTCGGCATTGGCATGCAGCGCCACGTCCACGCCATCGCGCGTCCGCGTGGGTTTGGTGCGCAGGCGGCCCAGTTCGCGCTGTTCGCGCGCGGCGTCCTTGAGCCGCTGGCGGAAGGCGCGCAGGTCCGCAGCCGACGGATCGACGATCACCTCGCCGCTGTCGCCGTCGACGATCAGGGCATCGCCATCGTTGACCTTGGCCAGCACTTGGCTGGCGCCGACCACCAGCGGCATGTGCAGGCTGCGGGCAAGGATCGCGCTGTGCGACAGCGTGCTGCCGGTCGCGGTCACTACCGCGACCACGCCCTGGGCCTGCAGTTGGGCCAGTTCGGACGGGGCCACGGTGTCGCTCACCAGAATCTCGCCGGCCAAGCCCTCGGCGTCGCTGGGGCGGCTGTGCAGGTGCGCATGGATGCGCCCGATCACATGGTCCAGATCGTCCATGCGGCTCTTGAGGTAGGCGTCGTCCATGTCCTTGAACACTGCCGCAAGCCGGTCGCGCTGCAGGCGCAGCGCATAGTTGGCGCCGTAGCGCCCCTTGCGGATCAGGTCATCCAGGCCCTGCAGGAGTTCCGGATCGTCCAGCAGCAGGGCATGCAGGTCGATGAATTCACCGACTTCGCGCGCGAGTGCGCCGTGCAGGCGCGCGCGCAGGTCGTGCATCTCGGCGCGGGCCGCGTCCACGGCCTGGTGCAGCCGCGCGAGTTCGTCGTCGACCTCGCGCGCGCGGATGCGCTGCTCGGCCACGTCCAGCGCATGGGGCAGACGTACGCGGGCACGGCCCAGGGCGCTACCGCGCGAGGCGCCGTGTCCTGGCAGCAGCTTGCGCATCAGCGTGGCCCGGCCATGGACGTGCGCGCCGCGCGCTTGGCTTGGCGTTGGCGGATCGATGGCCGTGTCATGGCGGTGGCGCGGGTGTGCATCGGCTTGCTCCTTGCTCCGGGCCAGGCCGTGGCCGCCTGGCGTTTGGGCGGGGCAGTAGGCGTCAGCCTTCCTCGTCGAACCGGCGCTCGAACAGGCCCACGATCGCCTCCATGCAGTCGCCCTCGTCCTCGCCCTCCGTCCGCACCGTCACCGCGGTGCCCTGGCCGGCGGCCAGCAGCATGACGCCCATGATGCTCTTGGCGTTCACCTGACGCCCCTTGGCGGCCAGGGTCACGTTGCTTCGGAAGGGCGCGACCACTTGCACCAGCTTGGCGGTGGCGCGGGCATGCAGGCCCAGTTTGTTGGTCACGGTGAGGTCGCGTTCAAGCATCGTCGAGGATGGCTCCGTTTCGTGTGCCGGCCGCCGCGGTGGCCGGGAGTTCGTCCAGTCCCTGTTCCGGATAGTTCATCACCCGCAACAACATCGGCAGGCTCAGCGCCGACACCCGGCGTACGGGCGTCCCGAGCCGCGCGACCTGGGCGGCCAGATTGCTGGGAGACGCGCCATACACATCGGTCAACACAAGCACGCCGTCACCGTCGTCCACACGCCGCAGCGCAGCAGAGGCCTGCGGCAGTAGTGCAGGCAGGTCCGCATCGAGCGGCACTTCGAAGGCTTCGGCCTTCAGGGGCAAGGAGCGCAACAGGCCCTGGGCCACCGTCAGGAGTGACGTGCCGATGCCAGGATGGGTAATGAGCAGGACGCCGCAGGTCATGGGCGCAACATTAACAGGCCAGGCATGCACGCATCGAGAAGAAGGTGCGGGTTTCTCTGTCCCGCGCGCCGCGCGCTACCTGCCGGTCAGTCGCGCTAGATGACCCGGGTCTGCGAGGGGCAGTCGTGAATCCGCGTCCCTGTGCACGAACAGCGCCGAGAAAGTCTCAAAGGGGATGAAGCGGCATAGCGCATGCACGCTGATCTGGACCAACGTCGGGCGCTCACCCTGCTCGTCGACCACGCGGGGTGCCGGTGATCGGCTTGTCCAGCGTCATCCGGGACAGCGACGCCCGGGAGGCGGCGTAGATGCCCATGATGATCGTGCTCGTCAGATGGCGTTCGATCAGGGTCCATGCGCTGGATGCGGTAGTCCAATGGCGGGCTTTCGATTGGCACCCCCACAGGAAGGCCACGTAGGGCGCGAGATGCCCAGCCGCATCGATCAGCACATTGAACAGGGGTTGCCAGCGGCTGGCCAAGTCGGCATCGATGATGCGCGGGACGGCGGGCGCGCGGTGCCGTGGAGGTGGTGGCCAGATGCGGATGCGGTCATCCGTGTGTTGCCATGCCTGGTCCTTGGCAATGTGCAGCGTGTCTCAGTCCAGTTCGCGATGGAAGGTCGCCACCTGGTCCCAGCCTTGTGTGCGTGCGTGCGCGGCCAGGCGTTCGGTCAGATAAACCGAACGGTGCTTGCCGCCGGTACAGCCGAAGGCAACCGTGACGTAGCTGCGCGTTTCGCCGCGCAGGCGGGGCAGCCAGGTGTCCAGGAACCCGCTGACCTGCTCGACGTAGCGCACCACGTCTTCCTGCGCGTCCAGATAGTCGCGCACCGGTCCGTCGCGACCGGTCAGCGGGCGCAGTTCCGGCTGCCAGTGCGGATTGGGCAGGACGCGGGCGTCGAACACGAAGTCCGCATCGGCCGGCACGCCACGCCGGTAGGCGAAGGATTCGAACAACAGCGACGGCGCATCGCGGCTGTCGAAGGCGAACTCGCCGACGATCCGCCTGCGCAACTGGTGCACGTTGAGCTGGCCGGTATCGATCAGGACATCGGCCTCGGCGCGCAGGGGCTGGGTGATCGCCCGTTCCTGGACGATGGCCTCGGGCAGGGACAGGCCCAGGTAGCTGAGCGGGTGGCGGCGGCGGGTGTCCGAATAGCGGCGCAGCAGCACCTCGTCGTCCGAATCGAAGAACACCAGCTTGGCGGTCAGTCCCAGGCGCACCACCGCCGCACGCCACTGTGCGAGCTTGGACAGGTCGCTGTGCCGGTTGCGCACGTCGATGCCGACGGCCACCTTCTGCCGCAGGACATCCTCGCGCATCATGCTGCGGATGAACTCCGGCAGCAGCTCGATGGGCAGGTTGTCCACGCAGTAGTAGTCCAGGTCTTCGAGCGTCTTGAGCGCTACCGACTTGCCCGAGCCGGACAGGCCGCTGACGATGAGCACGAAGGGCGGCTGCGGGCCAGTGGCCGGCGCGGGCGCGTCCGGGTGCGTCGCCTCGCTCATGGCGTGCTGCGCTCAAGCAGGTTGCTGTGGCGGGCGATGAACATTGCCGCCGGATCGATGCCCTTGGTGCGCAGGATGTGCAGGCGCGTGGCCGCCTCGGTGAGGACCGCCAGGTTGCGCCCGGGCATGACCGGCAAGGTGATCAAGGGCACATCGAGATCGAGCACGTGGCGCGTGCCCGAGTCGCCGGTGAGCCGGTCGTAGCCATGCACCCCAGGCTCGGTCATCGGCCGGGTCAGGTGCACGATCAGGCGCAGGTACTTGTTCTTCTTCACCGCCGTGTCGCCGAACATGTCGCGCACGTTGAGTACGCCCAGGCCGCGGACCTCCAGCAGGTCCTGCAGCAGTTCCGGGCAGGTGCCATCCAGGACATCGGGAGCGATCTGGGTGAACTCCGGGGCATCGTCGGCGACCAAGCGGTGTCCACGGGTCAGCAGTTCCAGGGCCAGCTCGCTCTTGCCCGAGCCCGCCTCGCCGGTGATCAGCACGCCGATGGAGTAGATCTCCATGAAGACGCCATGCAGGGTGACCCGCGGCGCCAGGGTGCGGGCCAGGTGGTAGGACAGGAAGTTGAGCAGTTCATGGCCACGCCTGGGCGAGGACCACAGCGGGGTTTCGGACTCCTCCGCGGCCGCGCGCAGGTCTTCCGGGCAGGACTGGTTCTTGCTGATGACCAGGGCCAGCGGGCGCGCGGCGACCATCTTCTCGATGGTCTCCCAGCGCAGGCGCGAGTCCAGGCCGTCCAGCCAGGACAGTTCCTCGGTGCCCAGGATCTGCACCTTGTTGGGATAGATCGCGTTGAGGTAACCCGCCAGCGACGGCCGGCGCTTGACCTTGCCGGCGGTATCGATCTGGCGCTTGGCGCCGGCGCGGCCGGCCAGCCAGCGCAGGCCGAGCTTGTCCTTCATCTGGTCGAACAGCTCGCTGGCGGAGATGCTGGAGTTCATGGCGTCCTGATCGGCGGCGTCGACACCGCATGATACGACGCGAGCCGCCATCGCCGAACCGTCATGCCCGGCCTCTTTGCGCGAACGGCGACCCGATCGGGTCGCCGTTGCAGTGAGATTGCCAGGGCGGGCGAGGAATCAGTCGGCGTTCTCGCCGCGGCCACGCTGCCGGTCGATCTGCTTGCGTTTGTGCTTGAGCACCAGGCGGTCGAGCTTATCGGCCAGGATGTCGATGGCCGCATACATGGTCTCGGCGCCGGCATCGGCGTGCAGGGTGCGACCGGAGAGGTTGAGCGTGGCTTCGGCCACGTAGTCGGGCTTGGAGAATCCCAGTTGCGTGCGGCATTCGAGCGGCTGGTCGAAGTGTCGTTCAAGGCGCTTGAGTTTCGTCTCGACGTAGTCACGCAGTGCCGGGGTGACTTCCATCGACTGGCCGTAGGTCTCAATTCGCATCGCGTTGTCTCCTGCAGTTGTTGTTGCTTTCGGTTGTTCGGACAAACCGGGCTGCGTGGGGTTCCTCGTCGACTCCTCTATGGGCTGGGTTGGGTTCAAGTAACGCACCGGAAGGTCCGGCTTTCAAGCTGGCAGGTGGACGATGAACCGACCACCAATCGGGCAGTTCATCCCATCCTGACGCGTTCGTGCGAGGACAGGATGTCCATGGCTTCACGATACTTGGCGACCGTGCGCCGCGCCACTGGCACGCCTGACGATTTCAACAGGTCGGCGAGCTTGGCGTCGGACAGGGGCTTGCGCGGGTTTTCCGCGTCGATCAGCTTGCGGATCATCGACTGGATGGCCGTGCTGGAGGCCTCGCCGCCGCCCTCGGTGCTGACGCCCGAGGCGAAGAACGCGCGCAGGGGCAGGGTGCCACGCGGCGTGCGCACGTACTTGCGGGCGATGGCGCGCGAGACGGTGGATTCGTGCAGCCCCACCTCGGCGGCGACCTCGCGCAGGGTCAGCGGGCGCAGGGCCTGCTCGCCAAACTCCAGGAAGCCGGCCTGCTGGTGGATCAGGCAGCGGGTGACCTTGAGCAGCGTATCGCCGCGGGCCTCCAGGCTCTTGAGCAGCCAGCGGGCTTCCTGCAGGTGCCCGCGCAGGTAGCCGGCATCGGACTCGCTGCAGCGCCGGATCATCGACTCGTAGCCGCGGTGGATGGTCACCCGCGGCAGGTGCTGGCTGGCCAGCGCGGCACGCCAGACGCCTTTCTGGCGCCAGACCACGCAATCGGGGACCACATAGGTGTCCTGGGTCAATTCGCCGATCTGCACGCCGGGCTTGGGATCGAGCGATCGCAGCAGGGCGACGGCTTCCTCGACTTCGTCCAGGCCGCGCTTGAGCTCGCTGGCCAGGCCCGCCGCGCCGCTGCGCGGGAGCTTCTCCAGCAGCGGCCCTTCGGCGATACGCAGGGCCAGGTCGCGGCCGGCGGTCTGTTCCGAAAGCACGTCCAGCTGCAGGCGCAGGCACTCGCCCAACGAGCGCGCCCCGACGCCCACAGGGTCGAAGCGCTGCAACTGGCGCAGCACGGTCTGGATCTCGTCCTCGCCGGCGGTGACTTCGGGACGCAGGGTCTGTGCGATTTCCGAGAACGGCGTGCGCAGGTAGCCATCGTCCTCGATCGCATCGATCACCGCCGCGCCGATGCGGCGGTCGCGCGGGGACAGGTGGGAGAGGTGCAGCTGCCAAAGCAGGTGGTCCTGCAGGCTGTTGGACTCGGCCACGCGCTCGGCCGCGCTGCCCTGTTCGTCGTCGTCGAATGATCCGCCGGATGCGCTTCCCGACTCGTTGCTCCAGGGCGCTTCATCCGGCTGCCAGTCGTCGCTCTCAGGACTGCGCTCGGCCTGTTCGTCCGGTGCCCGGTCCGACGCATCGCTGCCCGGCTGCGCTTCCGGAGGGGCGTTCTCTTCCCAGTCCAGCAGGGGATTGGTCTCGACTGCCTCGGCGATCTCGGCTTCCAGTTCGGCGGTGGACATCTGCAGCAGGCGGATGGCCTGGCGCAACTGGGGCGTCATGACCAGTTGCTGTCCCAACGATGTCTGGAGGCGTGGTTTCATCCGAGGGCCCGAGTACGACAGGTGCGACCGCCACCCGCACGCAGCTGCACGTCAGAGCCGGAAGGTGTCTCCCAGGTACACGCGACGGACGTCGGCATTGGTCAGTAGCGCGTCTGGTGCCCCCTGCGCCAGCACGCTGCCTTCCGCGAGAATATACGCCCGGTCACAGATTCCCAAGGTTTCGCGCACGTTGTGGTCGGTGATCAGCACGCCGATCCCGCGGTCCTTGAGGTGGGTGATGATGCGCTGGATCTCGCCGACCGAGATCGGGTCCACGCCGGCGAAGGGTTCGTCCAGCAGCATCAGGCGCGGCTTGGCAGCCAGGGCGCGTGCGATTTCCACCCGGCGGCGCTCGCCGCCGGAGAGGCTGGCGCCCAACTGGTCGGCCACATGGGTGATCTGCAGCTCATCCAGCAGCGAGGCCAGTTCCTTCTCCGCCGATGCACTGTCCAGGTCTTCACGCAGTTCCAGCACCAGGCGGATGTTGTCGGCCACGGTGAGCTTGCGGAACACCGAGGGCTCCTGCGGCAGGTAGCCCACGCCGAGCTTGGCGCGGCGGTACATGGGCTCGCCTGTGATGTCCTTGCCGTCGAGGGTGATCTGGCCGGCGTCGGAGGACACCAGACCGACGATCATGTAGAAGCAGGTGGTCTTGCCGGCGCCGTTGGGGCCGAGCAGGCCCACCACTTCGCCCGGTTCCAGGGTCAGGCCGAAATCGGCGACCACCTGGCGCTGCTTGTAGCTCTTGCGCAGGCCCTGTGCCGACAGCATTACTTGTTCCCCGGCTTGGCCGGCGGCACCTGGGTGGGCGAGCCCACCGTGGCCCCGGGGGACTTGTTCTTGGGCTGGATCACCGTATGCACGCGCGAGCCATCGCCGCCGCTCTGCATGTTGCCGGTCTTGGTGTTGTAGACCATCTTCTGGCCGGAGTTGGAGCCCTTGGGCGAGGTGACGGTGTAATCGCCGGTCAGGGTGATGATTTCCTTCATCAGGTCGTAGACGATCAGGTCGGCCTGCGCGTTCATCGGGGTGCCATCGTCGTTGATCTGCTTCAGCTTCACCGGTCCTCCGGTAAAGGTGACCTGGGTGATCTCGCCGTTCTTGCGCACGATCTGGCCCTTGGTGGCCTGGATGTCCAGCGTGCCCTGGGTCAGGTGCACGCCCTGGTCCAGGTGGATCACGCCATCCTGGGTGACGTTGCCGTCCTGGTAACCGGCATCCAGGTTCATCTCCTGATTGCGATCGGAGGTCTTGGCCAGCGCGCCACCGGCGAGCAAGGCCATCGCCAGACCAGTCATCAGCAGCAGCGGGCCTGCATTACTGCGCAGATTTGGGGACATAGCGCGATCTCACCTTGGACTTGAACTTGTATTGTTGGGTCTGCGAATCGATTTCGAAACCCGTGCCGCTCATGGTGGCGCCGGGTTGGGTCAGGACCACCTCGCGGTCGGTCGAGGCCAGGTGCTGATCCGGATAGATATCCAGCAGCGTGGTCTTGAACGTGGACGGGGCCGTGCCGGGTGGACTGGTGCCGACCACGTCGCCTTCCATGCGCAGCTTCTCGCCCTTGGCCGCGACCCAGCCGGTCTTGCTGACCATCTTCCAGTGCGCGCCCTCCTTGTCGGGCATCAGGAAGGTCGGGTCGGTGATGGTGTAGGTCTCGTCACTGGCCAGCCGTCGCATCTCCGGCGCCTCCAGCGTGACCGACTCCTGGCCCTCCTTGTCCAGGGCGACCATGGTGAAGTCGTGCATGATGTAGTCGTACTTGTTGGGGTCCACCGCGACCGCTGCGGGCTTGTGCCGGTTGTTCCAGGCCAGCCAGCCGAACACCAGCACGCCTGCGAGCAGGCACCAGCCCAAGCCGGCGCGCCAGCTCACGCGGCCCCCTCCTGCAGCAGCTTGTCCACGTGGCCCTGGGCCGCCAGCACCAGGTCACAGACTTCGCGCGCGGCGCCGCGGCCACCGGCGGCGCGGGTGGTCCAGTGGGCGGCAGGCGCGACCCATGGATGGACATTGGCCGGCGCCACCGCCAGGCCGACGTTGCGCAGGCTGGTCAGGTCGGCCAGGTCGTCGCCCATGAAGAGCACCTGGTCCAGGCCGAGGCCACGTTCGGCGCACAGGGCTTGCAGTTTTGTCAGCTTGTCCTTGACGCCCTGATGCACGCCGATGCCCAGCTCGCGCGCACGGTGCTCGACGACCTGGCCGCTGCGGGCGGTCACCAGCGCCACCTCGATCCCGTGGCGGCGCAGCAGGACCAGGCCGAGTCCGTCCTGCACGTGGAAGGTCTTGGCTTCGCGGCCGTCGGCGTCGAGGAACAGCCCGCCGTCGGTCAGCGTGCCGTCGACATCGAAGCAGGCCAGGCGCACGCGTGAGGCTCGGTCCAGCAGTTCGTCGGTGATGTTGTGGAGATGGCTCAGATGCATCCTGCGGGACTTGCGAAAGAAAGGGGGATGGAACGCGGCGCAACCGGTCTTACACCACGCGGGCTCGCAACAGGTCGTGAATGTTAAGCGCGCCGATGACCTGATTCCGTGCGTCGACGACGATCAGGCCCGAGCCGATGTTGCGCGTCTCCAGCAGCCGCGCCGCTTCGGTCGCAAGCGCCTGGGCGCCGATGGTCACCGGGTTGCGGGTCATGACCTGGTCGATGCGCGTGGCATGGATATCCAGTCCGGCCGTGTCCAGCGCCCGGCGCAGGTCACCGTCGGTGAAGATCCCGCGCAGGATGTTGCCAGCATCGACCACGGCGGTCATGCCCAAGCGCTTGCGGCTCATTTCCACCAGCGCCTGGGCCAGCGTGGCGTCCTGCGGCACGCAGGGGATCTCCTCGCCCACGTGCATCACATCGGCGATGTGCAGCAGCAACTGGCGCCCGAGGCTGCCGGCAGGATGGGAACGGGCGAAATCCTCGGAGGTAAAGCCGCGCGCCTCCAGCAGGGCCACGGCCAGCGCGTCGCC
This sequence comes from Pseudoxanthomonas sp. JBR18, assembly GCF_028198165.1. Lineage (NCBI taxonomy): Bacteria > Pseudomonadati > Pseudomonadota > Gammaproteobacteria > Lysobacterales > Lysobacteraceae > Pseudoxanthomonas > Pseudoxanthomonas sp. JBR18. The sequence goes on along the minus strand of NZ_CP116339.1, from coordinate 4,532,209 downwards.
CATGGCCAGGGTGGCGGTGGTGCTGGAGGTCGGGGCCAGGTGCAGCGGACAGGCCTCGGCCGGCACGCTGACGTCCAGATGCACATCCGCTTCGCGGGCCAGGGTGGACGCCGGGCGTCCGGTCATCGCCACGACCGCATTGCCCTGCCGCTTGAGCACCGGCAACAGCATCAGGATCTCGTCGGACTCGCCCGAATAGGACACCGCCAGCACGATGTCCGCGTCGGTGATCATGCCCAGGTCGCCGTGGCCGGCCTCGGCCGGGTGCACGTAAAAGGCCGGGGTGCCGGTGGAAGCCAGGGTTGCGGCGATCTTGCGTGCGATATGGCCCGACTTGCCCATGCCCATCGCCACCACCCGGCCTGTCCCGGCCAGGATCAGCCGACAGGCCGCCGAGAATGGACCATCGATGCGCTGGGCCAGCGCGTGCAGGGCCTCGGCTTCGATCTGCACGGCGCGACGGCCGCTGGCAGCCAGGGCGGCATCGTCGACTGGAACGCTGGACTGCGCGGTGGAGGGCATCAGGTCAGGTGCCGTGGGCGTAGAATGGTCGGCCATTTTAGGAGGAAAGGCCGTTGGACGCCGAAACCATCCGTGAACTCATCGAGAAGGGCCTGCCTGGCGCCCAGGCGCGCGTGCAGGGCGATGACGGCGTGCATTTCGAGGCCACCGTCGTCAGCGAGGTCTTCCAGGGCAAACTGCCGCTGGCACGCCATCGCATGGTCTACGCCACGCTGGGCGAACTGATGGGCGGGGCGATCCACGCGCTCCAACTCAAGACCGTCACCCCCGACGAAGCCGCTTAAGCGCTGCGTCCTGCCCGAAGGGAAACTCCAAGTTCCATGCAGAAGATCATCGTCACCGGTGGCGCCTCGCTCAAGGGCGACGTCACCATCTCCGGCGCCAAGAACGCCGTGCTCCCCATCCTGTGCGCGACCCTGCTGGCCGACGGCCCGGTGCGCATCCGCAACGTGCCCAACCTGCACGACGTGGTCACCACCACCAAGCTGCTGGGCGAACTGGGGGCGGGCGTGGAGGTCGAGGAAGGCCAGGGCGCCGATGGCCGCGTGGTCACGGTCGATCCGACCACGGTGAGCCGGTTCGTGGCGCCCTACGAGCTGGTCAAGGTCATGCGCGCCTCGATCCTCGTGCTTGGGCCGTTGGTGGCTCGCCATGGCGCGGCGGTGGTCTCGCTGCCCGGAGGCTGTGCCATCGGCTCGCGCCCCGTCGACCAGCACATCAAGGGGCTGCAGGCCCTCGGTGCCCACATCACCGTGGAAAATGGCTACATCAAGGCGCGCGCCGCGCGGCTGAAGGGCACGCGCTTCGTGTTCGACATGGTGACCGTGACCGGCACCGAGAACGTCATGGCGGCCGCCGTGCTGGCCGAGGGCACCACTGTCCTGGAAAACGCGGCCATGGAGCCGGAAGTCACCGATCTGGCCGAGTGCCTCAACGCACTGGGCGCGAAGATCGAAGGCGCCGGGACCTCGCGCATCGTCATCCACGGCGTCGAGCGCCTGGAAGGCGGCACCCATGCCGTGGTGCCTGACCGCATCGAGACCGGGACCTTCCTGGTCGCCGCGGCCATGACCGGCGGCAGAGTCACCGCGCGTCGCGCCCGCGCCGACACGCTCGAGGCCGTGCTGGACAAGCTCAGGGAAGCGGGCGCGCAGGTCGAGACCACCGAGGACAGCATCACCGTGGACATGCAGGGCCGGCGTCCCAAGGCGGTGGACCTGACCACCGCGCCGTATCCGGCGTTCCCGACCGACATGCAGGCGCAGTTCATGGCGCTCAATTGCGTGGCCGAGGGCGTGGGCGTGATCAACGAGACGATCTTCGAGAACCGCTTCATGCACGTCAACGAGTTGCTGCGCCTGGGCGCGGACATTCGCGTCGAGGGCCACACCGCCATCGTGCGCGGCTCGGCTGAACTCAGCGGTGCGCCGGTGATGGCCACCGACCTGCGTGCTTCGGCCTCGCTGATCCTGGCCGGCCTGGTGGCGCAGGGCGAGACCACCATCGACCGGATCTATCACCTGGATCGCGGCTACGAGAACATCGAAGCCAAGCTCGGCGCGCTTGGCGCCCAGATCAAGCGCATGTCCTGAGTCCACGCCGCCTGCGGCCATGCGCTGCAGGCGATGCTGCGACGCGCAACAATCCGTGCAATGACCTCGGGTAAGGTCGGCGCGCTCCGGCATGCAGCAATGGGCCGCCTGCGCGGAGCCGTCGTGTGATCCGTGGATGTCCTGGCTCCCGGGGAGGGCTAGGTGGCACACGTCGCCTTGCCGGCCCGGGACAAGGAGAGATGCCATGAAGGCACTGGGATGGAGGATTCTGCTGGCGTCGGCCACGCTGTTGGCCGCCAATGCGCACGCGCAGAACTGGCAACTGGTGTGGAACGACGAGTTCAACGGCGCGATCGGGCCGGACTGGACGTTCGAGACCGGCAATGGATCAGGTGGCTGGGGCAACAACGAACTGGAGTACTACCAGCGCGCCAACGCAAGCGTGCAGAACGGGGCGTTGGTAATCACCGCGCGTCGCGAGGACGTGGGGGGATTCCGTTACACCTCGGCGCGGATGAAGACCCAGGATCTGGCGAGCTTCCGCTACGGACGCATCGAGGCAAGGATGAAGCTCCCGGCCTTCAAGGGTGCCTGGCCGGCGTTCTGGATGCTGGGTGCCAATCTGCCGCAGGTGGGATGGCCCGCCTCGGGCGAGATCGACGTGATGGAGCACGTCAACGACGAGAACCGTGTCTACGGCACGATCCACTGGAGCGATGCCAACAACACCTATGCCCAGTACGGCGGCAATCTGGCCACCACGGTAGGCGACTGGCATGTGTACGCGGTGGAGTGGGACGCCAATGCGATCCGCTGGTACGTGGACGGGACCAAATACCACGAAGCCAACATCCAGAATTCGGTCAACGGCACCGACGAATTCCATCGCCCGTTCTTCCTGCTGCTGAACTTCGCCATCGGCGGCAACTGGCCGGGCTTCGAGGTCGATGAGAGCAAGCTGCCGGCCACCATGTCGGTGGACTACGTGCGGGTGTACTCGGCGGGCGACGCGCCGGCTGGCGTGGCCACCGTCTATCGCGACTGCAACTACGCCGGCAGCGGCGTCGCCCTGCCGGAAGGTCGCTATTCCTTGTCGCAGCTGCAGGCGCGTGGTGTGCGCAATGACGACCTGTCCTCGCTGCGGGTCAATGCCGGTTACCAGGTCACCTTGTACCAGGACGACAACTTCAGCGGCCCCAGCCTGACCAAGACGGCGGACACTGCCTGCTTGGTGGCCGACGGGTTCAACGACAAGGCCTCCTCCCTCGTGGTCGCGCCCGTGTCCCAGGCGTGGTCGAAGGGCATCGAGGCGGAGGACTTCACCGCCCAGCAGGGCGTGCAGACCGAAGCCTGCAGTGAGGGCGGGCTGAATGTGGGCTGGATCGACCAGGGCGACTGGATGGCCTACGGGGATGTCACCTTCCCGGCCACGGGTAACTATCTCGTCGAGTATCGCGTGGCCAGTCCATCCGGCGGCACGGTGTCGCTGGATCTCAATGCCGGCGGCATCCTGCTGGGCCAGGCTCAGGTACCGGCCACCGGAGGTTGGCAGAACTGGACCACGATCTCGCAGACGGTCAACGTCGCCGCGGGCACCTACAGCCTGGGCGTCTACGCGGCCCAGGGCGGCTGGAATCTCAACTGGATCCGCATCACCCGGCTGTGAGCCGCAGCGGCGCTTGCCGCTCGCGGTAAGGCTCAGGCTCTAGAATATCGGTCGGCGCTTCCTGGGCGCAGGCCAATTCTTGTTTCTGGAGTGCTTCGCATGTCACTGGTCCGTTTCCCATCGATTCCATCGTCACCACGCGGAGCAGGCGCATGAGCACGCTGCGCTCGCGACTGCATGTCTCGCGCCGGCGGCGGGCGCTGATCGTCCTGCTGGTGATCGCGCTGCTGGCGGTGACGTGGATGGGCTGGATCGGCGCGGCCGGCCTGAGCGGCATCCAGACCAAGGACATGGACTGGGATGGCGATGGCCAGGTCACCGGGATGGAGATTGCCCAGGCGTACTACGCGGTGGTGGCCGACAAGCAGGTCGACGGCAACCGCACCTGCACCACCTACCGTTGGCGCGGCAGCGGCAAGGAAATCCGGGTCGAGTGCCGGACCGAGGTGCAGCCGGCCGAGGCGGAAAAAAAGGAATGAAAAACGCCGGGCATTGCCCGGCGTTTCTTTATTGAGTGGCGGCCGCGCGCTATCTGAACGAGGTCAGGGTCAGCTCGTAGGAATCCCGACCGTCCTCGCGTTGCAGGATACGCGCCGGCACGGGCATGTCCGGCACTACCCAGACGATCATCTGCTTGTCGCCATCGGCCTGGCTGACCTTGGTGGCGGTGACCTGCTTGCCGGCGATGTTGATGGTTTCCTTGCCATCCATCTGGTAGCTCAGCGTGCGCGCCTTGCCGTTCTCCAGCATGCGATAGCGCAGCGGCTTGCCCGCGTGCACATCGCGCACGATGGCCAGGTTGATCAGCAGGGCGTCCATGTCGCCCTGTTGCAGCGGCACCGGTCCCTTGCGGTTGTCCTTGATGTCGCCACTCCACGTCGCCTGCTTGCTGTCCCAGTTGTAGTTGGTCTTGACCGACTTGCTCTTGACCAGGACCACCGACGAGTCGCTGGACGTCAACGGGCGCAGCTGGCCATTCTTCTCCTCGAACGTGGTGGACTGGCTGAGGTTGACCAGCTGGTTGCGCACGGACATGTCGTACTTCCACTTGCCGGCGCCCTGCGGCGCCAGGGTCATCTGTCCATTGCCCTGCATGCCCATGGCGCTGGCCTGGTAGGTCGCGGTGAAGGCGTCCATGGCAAAGGCGGGCACGGCGGTCAGCGCCAGCACGGCAGTGGCGGCGAGGGCCTGGAGTGGACGCGAGATGGCGGGGTTCATGGTCATTGCACTCCCTGGTAGTCGATGAGGCGAAGGTCGATGGCATCCTCGCCATCATTGCGTTGGAGCATGCGGACCGGCGTGGGCACGCCGCTGGCGACCCAGAACACCTGCTCGCGGTCGCCGGCATTGGTGCGTTCGACGCGCATGGCGTCATAACTCAGTTCGCCGACCGGCACGATCTCGGTGTCTGCGGCGACCTTGTAGGTGTATTCCTTGGCGCGCCCGTTGTCGACGACGCGGTAATCGAGCGCCGCGCCGGGGCGGGCGTCACGCATGATGGCCAGGTCCAGCAGGAGCGAGCTCATGTCGCCCTGCTGCAGCGGTACGGGTGCCTGACGGTCCGGATCGATCTTGCCGGTCCAGGTCGCCTGATTCTTCCACCAGTCATACGCACCGGTCATCTCCTTGTCGCCGAAGATGGCCTTGCGCACCGTGCTCTGACTGAGCGGGCGCAGCACGGTGGTGGTGGGCAGCTCGGTGACATCGAAGACGGTGCTTTGCTGGATGTTGAGCCGCAGCAGACTGGCTACGCCACGATCGCCATGAATCTCCAGGTCCATGCGCCACTGGTTGCCGGCCTTATGGACGACCTGCAGCGTCGCATCACCGGCGCGCTTGCCCTTGTACCAGGCCTCATAGGTCGCGGTGAACGGCTCCAGCTTCCATGGCGCGGCCCCGACCTCGACAGGCGTGGCCGGGGAAGGGCTGGCGGGGGCTTGCTGGGCAAAGGCGGGTGCGGCGCAGGCAAGGAACACGAGGCCGCTCAACAGCTTGGTCATCACGGAATCGGTCGAGGAAGGGGCGCGAGCCCGTTGGTGGAATCTAGTGTCAGCGGCGTAAACATCGGCTGACCATCGACAAGGGCCGTGCCGCCACGTTCAGCAAGGCGTCCGGAAACCGCCAGCTTCAGCGTCGCCGGCAGCAGCAGATGTTCCAGCGCCAGCACACGCTGCGCCAGGCGCTCGGGGGTTTCCCCGGGCGCGATGGCCAGGCGCGCCTGCGCGATGACCGTACCGGCATCCAGTTCAGGGATGACGAAATGCACGCTGCAGCCGTGTTCGGCATCGCCGGCGGCGAGCGCGGCGGCATGGGTCCCCAGCCCCCGGTGGCGCGGCAAGAGGGAAGGGTGGATGTTGAGCATTCGTCCGGCGAAGCGCTGGATCAGGGCATCGCCCAGGATCCGCATGTAGCCGGCGCAGACGATCCAGTCGGCGCCGGAGGCGGCGATGGCATCGCCGAGGGCCTGTTCGTAAGCGTCGCGGCTTTCGAAGCTGGCCGGCTTGGCGCTCCAGCGCAGTGCCGCCGGCACGCGGTGCAGGGCCGCAGCCTGCGGGCGATCGGAAAACACCCCGGCCAGTCGCGCCCGCAGCGCCCCGGAGGCGATCGCATCGAGGATCGCCTGCAGGTTGCTGCCACGGCCGGAGGCCAGCACGGCGATGCGCGGATGGCTCACGTGTGCAGGGCCTGCCATGCCTGGAGGAAGAAGCGGTTAGGCAAGCAGCGACTCAGCCGATCCGCACGCGCTCGCCGGTGCCGGCCTGGACGACCTTGCCGATCTGCCAGTGCCCGATGCCGGCGGCCTGCAGGCTGGCCTCCAACGCCGCCACGCTCGACGGATCGGCGATCAGGACGAAGCCGATCCCACAGTTGAAGGTGCGCCACATTTCCGCATCGGCCACCGCGCCTTCGCGCTGCAGCCACTGGAACAGCGGCGGCAGGGGCCAAGAGGAGGCATCGATGTCCAGGCCCAGGCCTTCGGGGACCACGCGGATGATGTTTTCGGTCAGGCCGCCGCCGGTGATGTGGGCCATGGCGTGGATCGGCTTGCCGGTCCCGGCGCCGTGCGTGCGCAGCAACTCCAGCACCGGCTTGACGTACAGGGTGGTGGGCGCCATCAGCGCGTCTTCCAGGCTGACCCCGCCGATGTCCAGCGTGCCCGGCCGGCCGGCGCGGTCGTAGATGCGGCGGATCAGCGAATAGCCGTTGGAATGCGCGCCCGAAGAGGCCAGGCCGATCAGCACGTCTCCCTCGCTCACCGCGCTGCCGTCGAGCATGTCGGCCTTTTCAACCGCGCCCACGGTGAAGCCGGCCAGGTCGTAGTCGCCCGGGGCGTACATGTCGGGCATCTCGGCGGTCTCGCCACCGATCAGGGCGCAGCCGGACAGCTCGCAGCCTTTGGCGATGCCGCCGACCACGGCCACGGTGGTCTCCACGTCCAGCTTGCCGGTGGCGAAATAGTCGAGGAAGAACAGCGGCTCGGCGCCCTGGACCAGGACGTCGTTCACGCACATGCCGACCAGATCGATGCCGATCGTGTCGTGGCGACCCAACTGCTGGGCCAGCTTGAGCTTGGTGCCCACCCCGTCGGTGCCGGAGACCAGCACCGGCTCGGCGTACTTACCCGACAGGTTGAACAGCGCTCCGAAGCCGCCCAGGCCGCCCATCACCTCCGGGCGGAAGCTGCGCTTGACCAGGGGCTTGATGCGCTCGACCACTTCGTTGCCGGCATCGATGTCCACTCCCGCGTCGCGGTAGGTCAGGGGCGTGGAGGCGGGCGGGTTGGACTGGGTCACGAGGCGGGCCGGTGAAAGAAGGTCGGGCGCGCATTTTAAGGGATGCATGGGTCGCTTCGCTGCCCGCGTGAACGTTCCGTGCTGGCGGCGATGGGCCATTCGGGCAACAATTCCCCCGGATTTGCCGACTACAGGACGCTCGATGCGCCGTCTCCCCGCTTTCGCCGCCGCCGTTTTTCTCTTTTTCTGCGCGTTTGCCGCCTCGGCGCAGGACGGCCTGCGGACCGAGGGCGACGTCGCCAAGGCCCAGGGCCTGTACGAGGCCGAGGCGACGGTCGCCAGCCAGGGCGAGGCGGACCGTAATGGCGGGTTCTCCCGCGCCCTGGGCCAGGTGCTGGCCAAGGTCAGTGGCGATGCCGGGGCCATCTCGCGCCCGGGCGTGGCCGCCGGCCTGCGCGATGCGAAGGATTACGTCGAAAGTTACGACTATCGCCAGGACCAGGGCACCTCGGCCAGCGGCGCGCCGACCTTCCGGACCACCCTGGTGGTGCGCTTCGATCAGCAGAAGGTCGATGTGCTGGCCAGCGTCCTGGGACTGTCGGTGTGGCCGCAGCCGCGGCCCAAGCCAGTGGTATGGCTGTCCATCGACGATGGCAGCGGCCCGCGCCTGGTGACGGTCAAGGAGTCGGCCGCGGTGCGCTCGCTGCTGGATCGGGCCGTGGATCGCGGCTTCAGGCTGGGACTGCCGCAGGGGACGGCCGCCGAGACAGCGCTGGTCGGCGCCATCGGGCGTGGGGATACCGCGGCGGTGGCGCGGGCCTCGGCGCGCTATGCGCCGCCGATGCAGCTGATCGGCAAGCTCTACCGGGGCAAGTCCGGCTGGGTCGCCGACTGGAATTTCGTCGATAACGGCAAGGTCCTGGCGACCTGGTCGGCCGACAACGCCGATGCACGGCAGGCGATGGCCAGCGGCGCCGATGGCGCCGCCGATGCGCTGGTCAAGCGCTACGCCAAGCAGGCGGTGGGTGGACAGGCGGGTACCTATCGGGTGGTGTTCGCCGGCATCCGCAGCACCGAGGACTACCTGCGGCTGTCGGCTGCGCTGCAGCAGGCGCCGGTGGTGCGGCGTATCGCGCCGGTGCGCGTGGATGGGGACCGGATGGAGGTCGACCTGGACCTGCTGAGCGGCATCGACGGGCTCAAGCGCATGCTGGGCGATGACGGCCCGGTGGTCGGCGGCGACGGCGACCCACCGGTGTTCTACATCAAGTAAGCCCTCGCGCGACCAGGACGGTACCCAGATGATCATCGAAGACCCGCAGCAGGAAATCGCCCAGTTCCTGCGCCGCCTGCAGTGGGTGGCGCTCGGCGTGGCCGTGGTGTGGCTGATGTGGCTGCTCTCGCCGGTGCTCACCCCGTTCGCCTGCGCGGCGATCCTGGGCTGGATGGGCGATCCGCTCGTGGACCGGCTCGAGGAACGCGGCTGGTCGCGCAACACCTCGGTGGTGGTGGTGTTCTGCGTGATGACCCTGGCGGTCGTGGTGGTGATGTTGCTGTTGGTGCCAACCATCCAGGACCAGGTGGCAACGCTGGTCCGCTCGCTGCCGCGCTACCAGCAGTGGTTCTACGACACCGCCGTGCCGTGGATCGAGAACAGGTTCAGCGTTCGCATCGCCGATTACCTGGATTTCAGCCACATCTGGGAGCTGCTGCGCAGCAACTGGGAGCGTGCTGGCGGCGTGGCCAAGACGGTGTGGGGCTATGTCTCGCGCTCGGGCTTCGCCCTGTTTGGCTGGATGGCCAACCTGGTGCTGATCCCGGTCATCGCCTTCTTCTTCCTGCGCGACTGGGACCTGATCGTCGGCCGCGTCGCCTCGATGGTGCCGCGCAACCACATCGGCACGGTCAGCCGGCTGGCGGCCGAGTCCAGCGCGGTGCTCAGCGGCTTCCTGCGCGGACAGCTGCTGGTGATGATCATCCTGGGCGTGCTGTACGGCGCGGGCCTGTGGGCGGTGGGGCTGGATCTGGGCATCCTGATCGGCATCGTCGCCGGCCTGTTGACCTTCGTGCCCTACCTGGGGCCGATCAGCGGTGTGCTCATGGGCCTGATCGCCGCGCTGATGCAGTACGGCGACTGGAAGCACCTGGTGCTGGTGTCCATCGTGTTCGGCGTTGGCCAGGTAATCGAAAGCTATGTGCTGACGCCCAAGCTGGTCGGCGACCGCATTGGCCTGCATCCGGTAGCCGTGATCTTTGCGGTGCTGGCCTGCGGGCAGCTGTTCGGCTTCCTCGGCATGCTGCTGGCGCTGCCGATCGCCGCCGTGGTCAACGTGCTGTTGCGCTATGCGCACGAGCGCTATACCCACAGCCAACTCTACGCGGGCGGCACGCCGACGATCCTGCTCGATGCTGGTCAGGTCGTGGCCGAACCCGTGGACGACGCGAACACGCCATGACCGTTCCACAGTTGCCCCTGGCCCTGCGCACGCCGCCGGACCAGCGCCTGGACAGTTTCATCGGCGCACCGGCCGGCGCGTTGGAGCAGGTGGCGGCGCTGGCCCAGGCGCCGGAGTCGGACTGGCTCTATCTGTCCGCGGCTGCCGGTGCCGGCAAGACCCATCTGGCGCTGGCGGCCTGCGCCGCCGCCGCCGAGGTCGGGCGCGCGGCGGCCTACCTGCCACTGCAGGCGGCACGCGGTCGTCTCCAACAGGCGCTCGATGGACTGGAAGGCAACGCCCTGGTGGTGCTCGATGGCCTGGAAGCCGTGGCCGGTGAGCGCGCCGACGAGGTCGCCCTGTTCGATTTTCACAATCGTGCCCGGAGTGCCGGGATCGGCCTGCTCTACACCGCTGCCGATCTCCCCGATGCGATCGGTCTGCTGCTGCCGGACCTGCGTTCGCGTCTGTCCCAATGCGCGCGCATCGTGTTGCGCCCGTTGGACGATGTGGGCCGCGCGGCTCTCCTGCGCGACCGTGCATCGCGTCGCGGGCTCGTGCTGGAAGACGCCGCAGTCGACTGGATGCTGACCCGCACCCCGCGCGAAGCCGCCCAGCTGGTCGACCTGGTGCAACGCCTGGATCGCGCCTCGCTGGCCGCCCAGCGGCGGGTCACCGTCCCGTTCCTGCGCCAGGTGCTCGCCGAGGGCTGAGCCCTTCAGCGCTTTGCTGGCTGACCCGATGGGCCAAGATCAGCCTGGCGGCGTGACCCTGTCGCCGGTCTCCGAAGCCAATTGCATGTCGAGTTCGGCCAGGCGCTGCGGCGTGCCGACATCGGTCCAGCGTCCACGGTGATGCTGGCCGCTGACCGCGCCGCGCTGCATGGCCGCGCGCAGCAGGGGCGCCAGGGGAAAGCGCGGCGGTTGCCCGTCCAGGCCTGGGCTGGTGCTGGCCTCGAAGACCTTGTGCCAGTCGCGCAGCAGGCTGGGACGATAGACCCCGATCCCGGAATAGGTGAAGTTCGCCGCGCCATCGCGGCGGGGCAGCAGCCGGTCGCCGGTTTCGAAATGGAAATCCCCGCGGGGGTGGTGCGGCGGGTTGTCGATCATCACCAGGTGCGCTTCGCCGGCTGGTTCGCGCGGCAGGGTGGTGAAGTCCAGGTCGGTCCAGACATCGCCATTGACCGCCAGAAAGGGCGCGTGGCCCAGCAGCGGAAGGGCGTGCAGCATGCCGCCGCCGGTTTCCAGGGGCACCAGGCCTTCGTGCGACCAGGCGATGCGCACGCCGTACTCGCTGCCGTCGCCCAGGACCTGCGGGAACTGCTCGGCCAGCCAGCTCAGGTTGATCACCACCTCGGTGATGCCCATCGCCGCCAGCTTGCGCAGGTGCCAGGCGATCAGGGGCTGACCCCCGACCTGCAGCAGCGGCTTGGGCGTGGTGTCGGTCAGTGGCCGCATGCGTTCGCCCAGCCCGGCGGAAAACACCAGCGCCTTCATGCGGGGCGGCGCTCCAGGGCGGGGCGGATCTGCGTGTCCAGCAGTGCCTGCAGCGGGGCGAGCTGTGGGTGTCGCGGCAGCACTTCGTCCAGGTAGGCGATGAAGCGTCGCAGATCCGGCAGGTACTGCGATTTGCCGTCGCGATAGTGCAGCCGGCAGAAGATGCCCAGGATCTTCAGATGACGCTGGATCCCCATCCAGTCCGCATCGCGCAGGAAGACCTCCGGCGAGGCCGGCACGGGAACGCCGGCCTCCACGGCGCGCGCGTGGTAGCGCAGCAGCCAGCCGTCGGCGCGCGCCAGCGGCCAGCTCAGGAAGGCGTCCTTGAGCATGCTGACCGCGTCGTAGGCCACCGGGCCCCGGACGCAGTCCTGGAAATCCAGCATCGCCGGTCCCGGCGTTACGGGCATGAGGTTGCGCGGCATGAAATCGCGGTGGGTCAACACCTGGGCCTGGGACAGCGCGTTGTCCATCAGGCGCCGCTGCACCAGCTCCAGGCCGTCGCTGGCGGCGCAGTCCAGGGTGAGGCCCAGATGCCGGCCAAGGAACCATTCCTCGAACAGTCCCGCATCCCGTTGCAGAAGGGCCTCGCCGAAGACGCCGGTGCCCTCTGGTGGCGTGATCGTCTGCAGGCGCAGCAACTGGTCAATGGCTGCGTCGAACCACGCGTCGGCATCGGCCGGATCGGCGGCCAGGCGCTGGGCCAGCGTCGGTTGGCCAAGGTCTTCCAGCAGCAGGAAACCGGCCTCCACGTCACGGGCGAGAATCTGCGGCACGCGCACGCCGCCGGCATCGAGCACCGCGTGCCAGTGCAGCCATGGCCGGACATCCTCCAGGCCCGGCGGGGAATCCATCACGATGCGGGATGTGGGGGGGCCGATGGTGCGCCAGTAGCTGCGCTGGCCTGCGTCGATACTGGCGCGGATCAGACCGGCGTCCGATGCATCCAGCGCACCGCGCGCCCAGGCCAGTCGCTGCGCCTGGCGCGCGCTGTCTGGCGGGGGGAATGACATGTTGTTCATGCGCCATGTCGCATTAAGGTTCGGGTGCGCAGGGTACACTGCGCAGTCGCATCCCCCCACGCGAGAGATTCCTGAACATGACGAAGCTTCAACCCGTGCTGCTCTCGGGCGGCTCCGGTACACGCCTGTGGCCGCTGTCGCGCGAGGCCTATCCAAAACAGTTCCTGCCGCTGGGCGGCGAGGACACCATGGTGCAAGCGACGTGGCGCCGGGTGGAGCCGCTGACCTCGCTGCCGCCGTTGGTGGTAGCCAACGAGGACCACCGCTTCCTGGTGGCCGAGCAACTGCGCGAGATCCGCGCACCGCAGCCGCGCATCCTGCTCGAACCGGTCGGGCGTAATACTGCACCGGCCATCGCCGCCGCCGCGCTGTGCGCGCTGGAGGACGGCGAGGATCCGCTGCTGCTGGTGCTTCCTTCGGACCACGTGATCACCAATCCGGAGGCCTTCCGCAATGCAGTGGAGCAGGCCTCCCCTGAGGCCGAGTCCGGCGCGCTGGTGACCTTCGGCGTGGTGCCCAGCCATCCGGAAACCGGCTTCGGTTACATCCAGGCGGCCAGTGGCACCGGCGTCCAGCCGGTGCAGCGCTTCGTCGAGAAACCCGATGCAGAGACGGCGGCCAAGTACCTGGCCGAGGGCGGCTATTACTGGAACAGCGGCATGTTCCTGTTCAAGGCCAGCCGCTACATCGAAGAACTGCAGAAGTTCAACCCGGAGATGGTGGCCGCGGTCAGGGACTCGCTTGAGCAGGCCAAGCGCGATGGCGATTTCATCCGCCTGGACAAGGAGGCCTTCACCGCCTCGCCGTCCGATTCGATCGACTACGCGGTGATGGAAAAGACCGCCGATGCCAAGGTGCTCCCGCTGGACGTTGGCTGGAACGACGTCGGCTCCTGGTCGGCGCTGTGGGACGTGACCGACAAGGACGACAATGGCAACGCCTGCGAAGGCGATGTCATCACCATCGACACGCACAACAGCTATGTCTACGCCGAAAGCCTGGTCGCGCTGGTGGGCCTGGATGACGTGGTCGTGGTCGAGACCGACGATTCCATCCTGGTGGCCAAGAAGGACCGCGTGCAGGACGTCAAGAAGGTCGTGGCCCAGCTCAAGCATGACCAGCGCAGTCAGGCGGTCCTGCATCGCAAGGTCTATCGTCCCTGGGGCGCCTACGATTCGATCGACATGGGCGCGCGCTTCCAGGTCAAGCGCATCACGGTCAATCCCGGTGCAACGCTGAGCCTGCAGATGCACCACCACCGTGCCGAGCATTGGATCGTCGTCAGTGGCACCGCCGAGGTGACGCGCGGCGATGAGGTCATCCTGCTGACCGAGAACCAAAGCACCTACATCCCGCTGGGCGTGACGCATCGCCTGAAGAATCCCGGTCGCCTGCCGCTGGAGCTGATCGAAGTGCAGTCCGGCAGCTACCTGGGTGAGGATGACATCGTGCGCTTCGAGGACCAGTACGGCCGCGCCGGAGGCTGATCCGCGAATGTCCGTGGCGATGTGCGAACATCGCCCGGAATTTTTCGAAGATCGAATCACCTGATGGTCGAAGGCCCGCCAATTGGCGGGCCTTCAACGTTTACGCTGCCCATCGTCGCGGCGCGCTCACCCAGCGCGCTCGATCATGCGCGCATTTCTCAGCCAGGCATGGCGCAAGACTGGCGTTGGCTGCCGCGAGCGTCGCTTCCTGCAACACCTCCACGAGGCACTGTATGACAGCAACTTCCCATCCGCATTACTCGGCCGAGGAGAAGCGCAAGCGCGTCTTCGCCATCATCGGCGCGTCCTCCGGCAACCTGGTCGAATGGTTCGACTTCTACGTCTACGCCTTCGCATCGCTGTATTTCGCAAGCGCGTTCTTCCCCGGTGGCGACAGCACCGTGCAGTACCTCAAGACGGCCGGCGTCTTCGCGATCGGCTTCCTGATGCGACCCATTGGCGGCTGGATGTTCGGGCGCATCGCCGACCGGCTGGGCCGCAAGCGCGCGATGCTGATCTCGGTGCTGATGATGTGCGCCGGGTCCCTGGGCATCGCGGTGTTGCCGACCTACGCCAGCATCGGGGTGGCCGCGCCGATCCTGCTGCTGGTCATCCGCATGTTCCAGGGACTGTCGGTCGGCGGCGAGTACGGCACCACCGCCACCTACATGAGCGAAGTCGCCCTGCGTGGCCAACGCGGATTCTTTGCTTCCTTCCAGTACGTCACGCTCATCGGCGGCCAGCTGCTGGCGGTGTTGACGGTGGTGATCATGGAGCAATTCCTCAGCGAGGCCGAATTGAAGGCCTGGGGCTGGCGGTTGCCATTCGTGGTGGGCGCTATCGCCGCGGTCGTGTCGCTGATGCTGCGCCGCTCGCTGCATGAGACCAGCCGCGCCGAGGACCGCGACAACAAGGAGGCCGGCACCCTGCGCAGCCTGTTCCGCCATCACAAGGGCGCCTTCTTCACCGTGCTGGGTTACACCGCCGGTGGCTCGCTGATCTTCTATACCTTCACCACCTACATGCAGAAGTACCTGGTCAACACCACCGGGTTGGAGGCGAAGACCGCCAGCCTGGTGATGACCGGCGCGCTGTTTCTCTACATGTGCATGCAGCCGCTGTTCGGCATGATCGCCGACCGCATTGGGCGCCGGCATTCGATGATGCTGTTCGGTGGGCTCGGCACGCTGGCGACCTATCCGATCCTGGCGGTGATCAAGGGCACCCACAGCCCGGTGGTGGCCTTTGCGCTGATCGTGCTGGCGCTGGCGATCGTGAGTTTCTACACCTCCATCAGCGGGTTGGTGAAGGCCGAGATGTTCCCGCCGGAAGTGCGTGCGCTGGGGGTGGGACTGTCCTATGCGGTGGCCAACGCGATCTTCGGGGGCTCGGCCGAATATGTCGGCCTGCAGTTCAAGGACCTGGGCCACGAGAGTGGGTTTTTCGTCTATGTCACCGTGATGATGCTGATTGCCTTCCTGGTCAGTCTGCGCCTGCCCAAGACCCCGTCCTATCTGCACAACGATCACTAGCGATCGCACGGCCAAGCACGCGCACGAGGGGCCATCCGTCAGGGATGGCCCTTTTGTTGTTGTGTATACGGCATCGGTGCGTCAGCGCCGGCCGTTGCGGATGGGGCGGGTGAACAGGCTGGTCAGTCCCAGGATCACCACCGCGCCGATCAGCGCCCCGATAAAGCCGGCCGGTTCGCCTGGCGCATACCAGCCCATGCTGCGGCCGAACCATCCCGCCAGCACCGCGCCGGCGATGCCGAGCAGGATGGTCAGCAGGCAGCCCATGCGGGCGTTGTGCGGCGTGATCACGCGCGCGAGCAGGCCGACGACGAAGCCCACCAGGATGATGTAGAGCCAGCTGTCGCTGCCGAAGAGGGAATCCATCTGTCGCGGTCTCCTTCCGGTGTCACCGAGGCGGAGGGTGCCCAGCGCGGTGCCTGCGGGATGTGAAAACGGCCGCGCTGGCAGCGGCCGTGTTCGTCATTCCTCGGTTGCTGTCGGACTCAGCAGCAGCCGTGTTCCCCGCGCTCCTGGGTGCTGGCCGCCGCCGCCACGCCGGTGGTCAGGCCTGCCACGCTGGCGGCGTGGTGGGCGTGGATCACGTGCGACACGCAGGCGGTCACGCGCTTGCCCATGGGAATGTGCAGGAATTCGTTGGGGCCATGCGCGTTGGAGTGCGGGCCCAGCACGCCGGTGATCATGAACTGCGCGCCGGGGAACTTCTCGCCCAGCATGCCCATGAACGGGATCGAGCCGCCTTCGCCCATGTACATCGCCGGCTTGCCGAAGGTCGCCTGCGAGGCGGCTTCGATGGCCGCGCTCAGCCACGGCGCCTGCGCCGGTGCGTTCCAGCCCGAAGATGATTTCTCCAGGGTCAGCTCCACCTTGGCGCCGTTGGGCGGGTCGCGCAGCAGCACCTCCTTGAGGATTTCGCCGGCGCGCTTGCCGTCCAGTGTCGGGGGCAGGCGCAGCGAGAGCTTGACCGCCGTATGCGGGCGCAGCACGTTGCCGGCCGAGGCCAGCGGCGGCATGCCGTCCACGCCGGTCACCGACAGGGCGGGCCGCCAGGTCCGGTTGAGGACCAGTTCGGTGCGTTCCGGGTTCATCGGGGACATGCCGGGCAGGAACGGGAACTTGGTGAAGACTTCATCGCCCAGGACTTCGGCCACCTTGGCGGCCTGCTCCAGGCGCTCGGCCGGGATTTCCACGTGCAGGTCTTCGATCACGATCCGGCCGGTGTCCTCGTCCTCCAGGCGCGAGAGCAATTGGCGCAGCAGGCGGAAGCTGGAGGGCACCACGCCGGAAGCATCGCCGGAGTGCACGCCTTCGCTGAGCACCTTGACCGTGAGGTTGCCGCCGGCCAGCCCACGCAGCGAGGTCGTGCACCACAGCTGCTCGTAGTTGCCACAGCCCGAGTCCAGACAGACCACCAGCGACGGTTTGCCGATGCGCTCGGCCAGGTGATCGACGTAGGCAGGCAGGTCGTAGCTGCCCGATTCCTCGCAGGCCTCGATCAGCACCACGCAGCGTGCATGTGGCAGGCCCTGCGCCTGCAGCGCCATGACCGCGGCCAGCGAGCCGAAGATCGCATAGCCATCGTCCGCGCCGCCGCGCCCGTAGAGCTTGTCCCCCTTGATCACCGGCGTCCAGGGGCCCAGGTCATCGTCCCAACCGGTCATCTCCGGCTGCTTGTCCAGGTGCCCGTAGAGCAGGACGCAGTCCTCGCCCGTCTCGGCGCCCGAGGCCGGGATCTCCAGGTAGATCAGCGGCGTGCGCCCTTCCAGTTGCACCACCTCGACCTGCAGGCCCTCGATCGGTTGCGCACGGGCCCAGGATTCCATCAGGCGCACGGCCTGGTCCATGTAGCCGTGCTTGACCCAGTCGGTGTCGAACATCGGGGATTTGTTGGGGATACGGATGTAGTCGACCAGCTGTGGAACGATTTGCTCGTCCCACAGTCCGTCGACGAACTGATCAAGGCGGGCGCTGTCCATGGGAATCCTGAAACGGGAAATGCGGCCCAGTTTACGCCCGCCCTCCGGACAAGGCGTTCGCAAAGCGCCGGTGTAGGGGTTTTCCTACCCGCGCACGGGGCGTCGTCCGGCAGCGGTGGACGCCTTGCGCCGATAGGGTGGGACCTGGGTGAGGCGGAGACTGTGCACACCGGGACACGGTCACACCTCGCCCGGACGCGGTCCCATCACCTCATCGCTTACAAGGAGTGTTGCCATGAAGTCCGTTTCGATCCTCATCAAGTCGCTGTTGCTGTCCCTGCTGCTGGCCACCGCCGCGCAGGCAGCCGACCGCGTCAATATCAATACCGCCGATGCGGCCACGCTGGATGCCGTCCTGGTCAACGTCGGCACGAGCAAGGCGCAGGCCATCGTCGATTACCGCAAGACCAACGGCCCGTTCAAGAGCGCCGAGGAACTGGCCATGGTCAAGGGCATCGGTCTGAAGACCGTGGAAAAGAACCGTGATCGCATTGAAGTGGGTCGTTCGGCCGCGGCGCCCAAGCGTCCGGCCGCTGCTGCCACGGCAGCCCCGGCCAAGCCGGTGGCGCGCCGCTGATCCACGGACGAGTCAAGGGTGGCGGGAGCAGGATGCACCGACGTCACCCTGCATGGGGCAGGACGCCTGATTGACAGGGCAGGGATGCCGACAGGGAAGTAGGACCTCGACGCCACCGGCTGGATGGCGGAAGAGGGGAGGCTGGATGCCGGAAGACAGGCTGGATGCCGACAGGGAAGTACGCCGCCCGGGTGCGCCGCACGCACCCGGGCGGTTCTGCGTTTGTGGACCGTCGTTACACTGGCAGGCATGATCCAGACGCCGTTTCCCGCGCAGGTCACACGGGTGATCCCTGCCAACGAATACCGTCGCGAGCGCTGGCGCAACGGCCAGGGCTGGACGCGGCAGATCGCCGCCTCGCATCCGGGTGAGGCCTGGGACTGGCGCCTGTCCATCGCCGAGATCGAGCGGGATGCCGGATTTTCGGCCTTCCCCGGTGTCGAACGCGAGTTGGTCCTGTTGCACGGCAACGGCGTGCGCCTGTGCTTTGACGATGGCGAGCAGGTCGCATTGCTGCCTCCGCACGACCGCCATCGCTTCAGTGGGGCGCGCCCATTGCGGGGTGAACTGGTGGATGGGCCGACGCACGACTTCAACCTGATGTGGCGCCCCGAAGCGGTGGATGCCGAATTGCTGCTGCGGCCACTGGTCGGGTCGATGTTCTTCTTCGCCGATGCGTGCACGCACTGGGCGATCCACCTGCTGGCCGGCCAGGCGCGCTTCGATGCCGCCTCAGGCCTCCCACCGCTGTGGGCGGGTGACACCGCGCTGCTGTACGGCACGCCGGGCCGGGTGCGCTATGCCCTGGAAGGGGGCGGGGAACTGATCGCGATCAAGTTCAGCACGCCCGCCTGAGGCAGGCGCATGGCGGCGAGCGCTGCGCGGCGGCCCGCATCCTGGACGCGCCCACGCATGGGCTGGGCACGCGCCTGCAGTTGGCGTCGGAGTGGTCCCGGGGCGGTCTCGGCCGGCGGGTGAAGCGACCAGCCGTTTGCCTGTGACAGATCGGCCGCGTGTGGGTGAATTTCCTGCGGATCAGTAGACGTCGCGCCGGTAGCGTCCCTGTTCGATCAGCGCCTGCCTGCCATCCGCCCCGATCAGGCGTTCCAGGCAGGCATCGATCGCCGGCGCCATGCCCTTGAGGCTGCCGCAGACCATCACGCACGCGCCCGCGTCCAGCCAGGCCTTCAGGGGCTCCGCGGAGGCCGCCAGCGCGTCCTGCACGTAGTGGTGCGGGGCGTCGTGGTCGCGCGAGAACGCCAGGTCCAGGCGTTCGATCCAGCCGTCCTCCTGCCAGGCCCGCAGCGCCTGCCCGCAGTGCAGGTCGCAGGCGGCGCTGCGTTCGCCGAACAGCAGCCAGTTGCGCCGGGCGCCTGCGGCGATGCGCGCCTTCAGCAGGGCAAACAGTCCGGCCATGCCCGTGCCGTTGCCGATCAGGATGAGCGGCACGTCGGGAGCGGGGGCATGGAAATTGGGATTGGCGCGCAGGCGTAGCGCGATGGTGGCACCCAGCGGCGCGGACTCGCATAGCCAGCCATTGGCTAGGCCTGGACGTCCATCGGGCCGCAGCATCCGGCGCACCAGCAGGTGGACCTCACCGTCGGCGGGCAAAGAGGCGATCGAATATTCGCGGTGCGGCAGCAGCGGCAGGGCTTCGACTAGGGCCTGGGGGACGCGGGTCGGCGGCTGCGCCGGCAGCTGGCGACGGGCCAGCGCGCGCGCCAGCGGCACGGTGAGTCCATCGACATGGACGGGTTGCGTGCCGTCCAGGCCATGGGCACCCAGCCAGGCCTGTACCTCGGCGGCCGGGTGCTCGGGTCCCAGTTCCACCAGGTCGCCGGCCTGCCAGTCGGGGCACGGGCCTTCGGCGCGCAGCGCCACGTGGTGCACCGCGCCGCCCAGGCTGCCCGGATTGAGATGCGTGCGCGCCGACAGCGTCCAGGCGCCATAGCGGGGGGCAAGCCAGTCGGCGGGTTCCTCGCTGCCGGACAGCCGCGCCAGATGGTGTTGCCAATGGCGCAGGGCGCCGTCATCGGCGTTGTCGACCTCGACCCGGTCGAACAGCGGGGTCGCGCCCTGCGCCCGCAGCCACTGGTCCAGCTGCCGTCCGAAGCCGCAATACTGCGCATAGCTGGCATCGCCGAGCGCCAGGACGGCGTACGCCAGGTGCGGCATTGGCACCTGCGTGCCCATGACCTCGCGCACGAAGCGCAGGGCCGGGTCAGGCGGGTCGCCTTCTCCAGTGGTGCTGACCACGAACAGCGTACGGCGATAGCGGCCCAGGCTTGCGGCGTCCACGACTGACAACGGCTGCACATGCACATCCAGGCCGGCCGAGCGCAGCGCCTGCGCACTGCGCTCGGCCAGTTGCAGGGCGAAGCCGGTCTGGCTGGCATGGACGAGCAGCAGCGTCTGCGCGTCGATGGTGTCGGCCTGCGGCAGTGGCGCACGGCGCGTGCGCCAGAGCGTCCAGCCGGCAAAGGCGGCATACGCCGCCAGGCCCAGCGCTGCCCAGGCCCAACGGCTCGGCGGCGGCGGTCCTTGCCACCATGCACCGGGTTGCCAGCGCGACAAGGCCACGGCCAGGGCGACGAGCAGGAGCAGGACCAATCCATTGCCCAGCGCCGCCCACGGGCCGGAGGCGCGCGCGGCCGGGGTCACGGGGCCAGCGCCGCTTCGAAACCCGGACTCAGGTGTTCTTCCACCCCTTGCCGGCCGCGGACCACAAAACGCGCGGCCAGCCCGTGCGCCCGGGCGAAGGCCAGGCCGGCCTCCGGGCCCATCACGGTCAGCGCGGTGGCCCACGCGTCGGCTTCCATGGCGCTCTTGCCGAGCACGGTGACGGCCGCGGCTGTGTGCTCGACGGGATGGCCGCGGCGCGGGTCGAGCGTGTGTGCGTAGCGCCTGCCTGCCTGATCGAAGCGATGCCAGCGATCGCCAGACGTGGCGACCGCGGCGTGGTCGAGGGCCAGCACGCGCGGCGGTAGCAAGGCGTCCTCGTCACTGCCGGTTTCCACCAGCACGCGCCACGGCGTGCCATCGGGCTTGCGACCGCGGCCGGCCAGTTCGCCGCCGACCTCGACCAGCGCATCGGGCAGGCCGCGGGCTTGCAACGTGTCCAGCACCAGGTCCACCGCATAGCCCTTGGCGATGGCCGACAGGTCGAGCTGCACGTCGCCGGGTTGCAGCAGGATGTCCTGCTCGTCTGTCTGCCAGGCCAGTTGTCGCCAGCCGGGCCGGGCGCGCGCGGCGGCCAGGCGTGCCTGCGACGGCACGCCTGGCGTGCCGCCACCGGCGCCGAACCCCCAGGCCTGTACCAGCGCCCCGCAGGTGGGATCGAACACGCCGTCCGTGGCCTGCGCGATGCGCAGCGCACAGCGCATGACCTTGGCGAATTCGTCCGGTAGCGGGTGCCAGGTGCCCGGCGCGGCGCGATTGAAGCGACACAGGTCCGAGTCGGAAACCCAGGTGCTCATCTGCGCGATGACCCGGTCCAGCGGCACCTGCAGCGCCGCATGCAGCGCGTGCAGGTCATGTCCCACCGGCACGGCCACGCGCACCGACCAGGTCGTGCCCATGGTGTGGCCCCCTAGCCGGACCAGTTCCCGGGGACGGACATCGGCAGGCACGGCGGGCATCGAGACGGGCGCGTGGGGGGAGCAGATGGCAGGCATGCGCGGTGCGGTTCTACTGCGGCAGCACTTCCAGGGTGGCCACGTAGTTGAGCCGACGTCGGCTGGCCTGCTTCAGGGACGGCTTGTCGTCCTCACTGCTGGCGTTGAGCCAGTACATGCCTGCCTGCGGCCAGGTCACCGTGAAGCGGCCCTGTGCGTCGGTGGTGAGTTTCATTTCTTCCTGGGCGTTGCGGTAGCGCGTATCGCCGCGGATCACCGAAACCTCCAGGCCTGCGGCCGGCTTGCCGTCGATCTGCAGGGAAAAGGTCGCGGCCTCCCCAGCGTAGAGGTCGTTGGGGTGGGTGACCGGGACCAGCTCCAGGCCCTTGCCACTGGGCTTGAGCGCGGTGTCGCTGGGCGCACCGCGGGTGGCGAAGGTCTCCACCCGCATCGCGTTCTCCGAGACCTGCAGGTTCTTGGCGTTCTTGGGGACTTCGGTGGCGAAACCGGCCGCATCGCCGCGCCAGCGCTTGCGCTTGCCATCAGCGTCCTGCCAGGTGGCGAACAGACCGTCGCCGGCGATGGCCACCCGGTAGGTGCCCTCCTGCGCGAGCGGGACATCGAACACGCTGCGGTACTTGCCGGTGCTCTCGTTCTGCGCCTGCACCGTGCTGCCGTCCGGGGCGGTGATGGACAGTTCGTCCAGGCGCAACGGCACGTGGTCGAAGTAGAACAGGTCGTTGGACACCGCCGCATCGACCGACAGCCACGGATCTGCACCGGCGAAGGTGGTGCCCGAGGGCAGCAGCCACACCTTGTGTGCGGCGGCAGAGAACGAGGCCGTGGCCGCAGCCAGGGCCAACGCCAGGATCAGGGGACGCTTCATGCGGATGACTCCTAGAGGAAAGCAGGAACGGAAAAGGGATGAGCTCAGGGCTTGAGCGCCAGCGACACCGTGCCCAGCTCGGTCTTGCCCTGGGCCTTGCCGGCCTGGGCGGCGGTCGCCGGCCAGGTGAAGGGGATCTTGAGCAGCTCGCGTCCACCGACCTCGCGCGCGGCCTCCACCACCAGGCTGTACTGGCCAGGCGTCAGGCCCTTGAGCTGCGGCGCATCGCTGGCGAAGTCCAGGGTCTGCACGCCGGCCGGGCGGGTCGGGCCGGTCACGCCGTCGACGGGCAGGTCCAGCGCACGCCCGGACTTGCGCCACCACTGGCGCAGGTCCGGCAGCCATTTGGTGCCATGCCCTTCCTTGGTGTCCTTGTTCTGGTACCAGACTGCCAGATCGGCGGCTGCCTTGCCGTCGGCGCCTTCCACGTATACGGCCACATAGGGGCGGTGGTACTCGGCGACGTTGAGCGTGGGAATCTCCACCTTGATCTGCAGCTCGGCCGCATACGCCGGAAGGGCCAGCGCACCGCTCAACGCGATGGTCAGGGTGATCGGAACGGTCTTTGTCATGGCACGCCAGTCCTTGTCGAATCAGTGGATGAAGATCAGCGCCAGCAACAGCGGCAGCAACAGGCCCAGGCCGACCATCGGCCAGGTCAGGCGCCGCTGGCGCGCATGTAGTTGCAACAGCAGCAGGCCGGTGAGCGAAAACACCAGGCAGGCCACGGCGAACACGTCGATGAACCAGCTCCACGCGGTTCCGGCGTTGCGGCCCTTGTGCAGGTCGTTGAGGTAGGAGATCCAGCCGCGGTCGGTGGATTCGTACTCCACCTGACCGGTGTCACGGGTCAGGGCCAGCCAGGCGTCGCCACCGGGACGGGGCAGGGACAGGTACACCTCGTCGGCCGACCATTCGGCGCTGCGTCCCACCGTGCTGGTCCCCAGCTCGCTGTCCAGCCAGTCGGCCAGCACGCGCGGCAGGGGCGCGTTGCCGTCCTGACGATCGCCCAGCGACTTCAGCAGTGCCGCCGGCACCGTGGTGGTGCGCTGGGTCACGACCGGC
This sequence comes from Pseudoxanthomonas sp. JBR18, assembly GCF_028198165.1. Taxonomy (NCBI): domain Bacteria; kingdom Pseudomonadati; phylum Pseudomonadota; class Gammaproteobacteria; order Lysobacterales; family Lysobacteraceae; genus Pseudoxanthomonas; species Pseudoxanthomonas sp. JBR18. Next base: position 4,508,644 of record NZ_CP116339.1, on the reverse strand, counting down.
TGGGTCTCGATGCTGGCCGCGTGGTTGAGGGTGATGCCGGTGGCTGCGAACAGCAGCATCCCGATCAGGCACACCGCCGAACTGATCCAGTGCCACTGATGCAGCGTGCGCAGCCAGAAGCCGCGGCGCTGCTGGGCCGACAGAGGGGGGGAAGCCTGGGACAAGGGGGAGGGATGCTCGGGACGAAACGGATCTGGATTACATCACGAATGAGAATCGGTCTCAATTGACGCGATGGCAGCGCGGGCCCACACAGGTCAGGTCTCGGCCCAGCCACGCAGCAGGTTGTGATAGACGCCGGTGAGTTGCAGCACCGCCTGCGCATCGCCGCCGGTGCGCGACAGGGTCTGGATGGCGGTGTCCATCTCCAGCAGCAGGCGACGCTGCGCTTCGTCGCGCACCATCGACTGGATCCAGAAGAACGCCGCCAGCCGTGCCCCGCGGGTGACCGGCGTGACCCGGTGCAGGCTGCTGGACGGATACAGGATCAGGTCGCCCGCCGCCAGCTTGACCTCGTGCTCGCCGTAGGTGTCGCTGACCACCAGTTCGCCACCGTCGTATTCGTCCGGCTCGCACAGGAACAGCGTGCACGACAGGTCCGAGCGCACCTGCGTGCGTGCCTGGCCAGGCCGGTCCAGGGCCATGATTGCACCATCCACGTGGAAGCCGTATTCGCCCCCGCCGGCATAGCGGTTGAAACGCGGCGGCAGCATGCGCAGCGGCAGCGCGGCGGCGAAGAACAAGGGGTTGCGTCCGACCGCGTCGAGCACCTGCTGCCCCAGCTGCTCGCGCAGCGGTGATGCATCGGGCAATTGTTCGTTGCGCTTGACCTGCGCGCCCTGCGCGCCGACGGTCTCGCGCCCGTCGGTCCAGTCCGCCGCGGCCAGCGCCTGTCGCATCTGCCGGAGTTGGCCGGCATCGAGAACATGGGGAATGTGCAGCAGCATCGTGGTGGACCTTGTTGCAATGAGGCACGGGAAGGCGCGCCTTCCCGTGCGGTGGTGTCATCTCGGCGGCAAGACCACCGCTTAGAAGCGGAAGTCCGCGCTGAGCATCACCGTGCGCGGCGCACCGGGTGTATAGCGATAGCCGCTCTTGTTGATCGCCGCCACATAGCGCTTGTCGAACACGTTGTAGCCATTCAGGCGCAGGTCCAGGTGATCGTTGACCGCGTAGGTGGCCACCGTGTCCCACACCGTGTAGGACTTGGTGAACTCTGGCGTGCCCGCCGCGCCATCGGTGCCGCGGTGCATCCGTCCGGAATAGCGCACGCCACCGCCCAGGGTCAGGCCGAAGGGCAGCCGGTAGGTGCTCCAGGCGGTGAAGGCATCGCCCGGCGTGTAGGTCAGGTTGTTGCTGCCGTCCTGGGCGGTGTTGGCGCCTTCGACCACGCGGGTGTCCATGCTGGTATATCCGGCCGAGATCGCCCAGTTGTCGGTCAGCTTGCCCACTGCGGAGACCTCGATGCCCTGCACGCGCTTCTCGCCGGTCTGGGTGGGATTGCCCAGGTCGTCCAGGACGGTGGTGTTGATTTCGTTGGTGACCTCGGTGCGGAACAATGCCATGGTCAGCAGCAGCTTGTCCTGGAGCAGGTTCCATTTGCTGCCGATCTCGGCCGTGCGGGCCTTCTGCGGGTCCAGGTTGGGGTTGTCAGCGCTGCTGGCCGAGCTGCTCAGCTGGAACGAGCTGCCGCCTGGAGGCTGCTGGGACAGCGCGTAGTTCGCATACAGGCTGACCACGTTGCCGACCTTGTACACGCCTCCCAGCTTCCAGTTGACCAGGGTGTCGGAGGCCTTGGCGTCCGCGGACGGGACCACCGTGCCGGTGGGCGCGTCGCCACAGTCCGGGCCGCGTCGGCCACCGCACACCGCCAGGCTGTCGAATTCGGTCCGGTAATGGTCGGCACGCAGGCCGGCGGTGAGCAGGAAGCGCTCGCCGAACTTCAAGGTGTCGAACACGTAGAGCGAGCTGGTCGTGGTCTTGCCCTGGCTGTCGGCACCGTTGTGTTCCCAGGTCAAGCCGGTGGTGTTCCAGTCCGGGTCGTAGAGGTTGGCTGCCGTCCAGCTGCTGCCGTTGGTGACGGCCTGGCCACGCTGATCCTGCTCCTCGCGGGTGAATTCAAGCCCGGTGCTGAGGTTGTGCACGACCGCGCCGGTTGTGAAGTCCGCACGCAGGTTGAGCTGGTCGGTGAGGATGGTGTTCTTCTGGTCCTTGAAGGTGGGCAGGCTGCGGTTGACCGTGTAGCTGGACAGGTCGTCGGCATCGCCGTACTGCACGTTGCCGGTGGCCCCACCGGTGGTCATGAACGCGGTCAGCAGGTAATCCTGCCGGGTCTTGCCCCAGCGTGCGGTGTTGGTCAGCTTGAGCGTGTCGGAGAAGTCATGCTCGAAGCGGAAGGTGGCCATCTGCGCGGTCACATCGTCGTGGTCGGCGCGGGTCCCATAGAAGTTCTCCGGATCCACCGGATGACCGGCGAGCTGCTCCAGCCCCGCCTGCGGCTCCCAGCCGGGCAGGCCGATGGTCGGCACGCCGCCGTCGGGAATGTTGTCCTGCTTGACGTAGAGCAGATTGAGGATCATGCGGGTGTCGCTGCCCAGGCCGGTCACCAGCGAGGGCGCGAAGCCCCAGCGCTTGTTGACCACCTTGTCGCGGCCGGGGACGTCGCTGTCCTGCCACAGGCCGTTGAGCCGCAGCGCGGTGCCGGATGCATCGTCGAGGACCAGGTTGGTGTCGCCGGTCACGCGGCGCTGTCCGTCGATGCCGCCGGTGACCGTGCCGGCGGCCGCGTTGCGCAGGAAGGCCTCCTTGGTGACCAGATTGATCGAACCAGTCGGCGCCGAGCGACCGGTATCGGTGCCGGCCGGACCTTTCTCGACCTCGATCTGCTCGGTGTTGAACACGTCGCGCGAGATCGAGCCGAGGTCGCGGATGCCGTCCACGAAAATGCTGTTGGAGGTGTCGAACCCGCGCATGTAGATCGCATCGCCGGTCGTGGTGCTGCCGTTCTCGCCGGCGTAAAAGGTGCCCACGCCGGGCGAATTGCGCAGGGCCTCGGTGAGCGTGGTCGCGCCCTGCTCGGTGAACAGATCGTTGGTGATCACCTGCAGCGTCTGGGGCGTGTCCAGGATCGGCTGGGTGAACTTGGGCGAGGATACGTTGCGGGCCGCGTAGTCCTTCACCTTGGACGCGGTGACCTGCACTTCGCGCAGCGTGGTGGCGTCAGCGCGCTGGGTCTGCGTATCCCGTGCGGCCTCGGCCGGCAACGGGGCTTCGGCGGCGGCGGCCGGCAGGCACAAGGCCAGGCTGGTGAAGAGGGTAGCGGCGGCAAGCGGACGCGCGTCAGGCGCGTGCTTGCGGGAACGGATCTGCGACATGGGTGGTGGTCGTCCAATGGCTCTATCGAATTTCCCCCATTGGCGATGGCTGACGGGAGTGCGGCGCGCCGTCGCAAGCCGGGCACTGCCCGGTGGCGTGATGGCACGAGTGGCGGGCGGGCCGTGGCCTGCGGACTCCCGTGGACCGGGGCGCAGGCAGGTGGCCGCCGCTGCCGGATCGAATTGTAATGAGAATGATTAGCGTTAACAAGATGTCACGCATCGCGCTGGCCTGCCTTGGCAGGCGCCCGGTCGAAGGCGCGCATGCGTCGCTCCGACGGCGCCGCCAGACACCGTTTCCGAGGCGTTGGCGGATCCAGTCTTGTTGGGCCTGGTTTAGTCGCGGTCGTCGCGCGACCAGACGCCGTCGTGTTCCACCTTGACCGGGAACTTGGGCACCGGCGCATAGGCCGGCGCGCACAGCGGGGCGCCGTCACGGATGTCGAAGCGTGCGCCATGCAGCACACATTCCACACTGCCGGCCTCCGCATCGAAGGTGCCCGCCGCGCTCAGTTCGAACTCGGCATGGCTGCAGCGGTCCTCCAGCGCATAGAGGTCACCGTCCAGGTTGAACACCACGATCGGCGTGCCGGTCACCTCGTCGAAGGTGCTGCGCATCTCCCCGGGCAGCAGCTCTTCGGTGGAACAAACGAAAGTCCAGGTCTCGCTCACAGGCCGCTCCTAGGCAAGAGATTTTTCCAGGACTTCGAAGCGCAAGTCATCGCGCAGCGGCGTGCCGAAGCGCGCATCGCCGTAGGGAAAGGGCTTGAAGGTGCCGGTGCGCACGTAGCCTCGGCGCTCGTAGAAGGCGATCAGGCTCTCGCGCACGTCGATCACGGTCATGCGCATGCGGTCCACGCCGAACTCCTCGCGCGCCACGCGCTCGGCCTCGATCATCACGTCCTTGCCGATGCCCGCGCCCTGCAGCTCCGGTCGCACCGAGAACATGCCGAAATAGCCGGCCCCGTCCTCGCGCGCGACATGCACGCAGGCGACCAGCGCGCCGTCGCGATGGGCGAGCAGCACGCGGCTGTCGGGGCGGGTGAGGTCGTGGGCCAGCACCTCGCGGTCGATGCGGTTGCCGTCGAGCAGGTCGGCCTCGGTGGTCCAGCCGACGCGACTCGCCTCGCCACGATAGGCGGAGGTCACCAGCGCGGTGATGGCGTCGATATCGGCGACGGTGGCGTCGCGGAAGGTCAGGGTGTGCATGGGCGCATTGTAAAACGCCGGCTGGCGAACAGCCGCATCGATGACGCCCTGAGGCCAGGCGGATCCGTAGAGCGGAGCTTGCTCCGCTGCTCTCCGACCGGGTCACAGGAAAGTCCCCAGCCTGTAGAGCGGAGCTAGCTCCGCTTCTCACCGACCAAGTCAGGAAGAAAGCTCCAGCGGAGCAAGCTCCGCTCTACGAGAGCCTTCCTCGACAGGCGCAAACGGCGCCTGCGCTCAGCCCAGCAGCGTGCGTGCCTTCTTCAGTGCGGCCACGAAGCCCTCGATCTCCTCGTGGGTGTTGTAGAAGGCCAGCGAGGCGCGCAGCGTGGCGGCTACGCCGAAATACTGCAGCAGCGGATGCGCGCAGTGCTGGCCCGAGCGCACGGCCACGCCATCCAGGTCGAGCAGGGTGGCCAGGTCGTGCGCGTGGGCGCCATCGATCAGGAAGGACACCACCGCGGCCTTGTCCGGCGCGGTGCCGAAGATGCGCAGGCCGTCGATGCGCTGCAGTTCTTCGGTGAGGTGGGCGAGCAACTCGGCCTCGCGCGCGCGGATCGCGTCCATGCCGATGGCGCCCAGGTAGTCCAGTGCCGCGCCCAGGCCGACGAAGCCGGCGATGTTGGGCGTGCCGGCCTCGAACTTGTGTGGCACCTCGTTGAAGGTGGTGCGCTCGAAGCTGACCTCCTTGATCATCTCGCCGCCGCCGATGAACGGCGGCATCGCATCGAGCAGCTCGCGCCGCGCCCACAGCGCGCCGGTGCCGGTGGGGCCGCAGACCTTGTGCCCGGTCATCGCATAGAAGTCGCAGCCGATCGCGGCCACGTCCAGCGCCATGTGCGGGGCGGCCTGCGAGCCGTCGACGACGGTGACGATGCCGGCCTTGCGCGCGGCCCTGCAGATCTCGCGCACCGGGTTGACTGTGCCCAGGACGTTGGAGACGTGGGCCACCGCCAGCAGCTTCACTTGCGGGGTCATGGCCTTGTACAGCGCGTCCAGGTCCAGGCTGCCATCGGGCAGGATCTCCGCCACCTCCAGCCTGGCGCCCGTACGCTGGGCGATGAGCTGCCACGGCACGATGTTGGCATGGTGCTCCATGCGCGAGACCAGGATGACGTCGCCTTCCTTCAGGTTCGGCAGCGCCCAGGAATAGGCTACCAGGTTGATGGCGAACGTGGTCCCGCTGCACAGCACCAGCTCGTCGGCGCGCACGCTCATGAAACGCGCCAGCGTCTTGCGTGCGCCCTCGTAGGCGTCGGTGGCCTCGGTGCCCAGTGCGTGCACGGCGCGGCTGACATTGGCGTTCTGGCGGCGGTAGAAGCCATCGACCGCCGCGATCACCTCGACCGGCTTCTGCGAGGTGTTCGCGTTGTCGAAGTAGATCAGTGGCTTGTCGTTGACTGCGCGGGTGAGCAGCGGGAAATCCAGGCGGATGCGATTCCAGTCCGGCGCCCGGGACTGCGCGGTGGTGGCTGCGGCGGGTTGCTGCACGATGTTCACGCGGCACCAGCCTGGCGCAGCGCCGTGTCCAGGATGCTGGTCAACTGCGCGCCCAGGGCTTCATCTTCCAGCACGGCCAGCGGCTCGCGGCAGAAGGCCGCGGTCAGCAGGCGCTGCGCATCGGCCTGCGGCAGCCCGCGCGAGCGCAGGTAGAACAGCGCATTGGCATCCATCCGGCCCACGGTCGCGCCGTGCGCGGCCTGGACCTCGTCGGCGTGGATTTCCAGCACCGGCTGGGTGTCGATCTCGGCGGTGTCGGATAGCAGCAGGTTCTTGTTGGACAGGCGGGCGTCGGTGCCGTCGGCGCCTTCGCGGATCAGGATGCCGCCATGGAACACCGCGCGACCGCGGCCGGCGCCCAGGCCGCGCCAGGTCAGGCCGCAGCTGGTGTCGCGGGCGATGTGGTCGATGCCCAGACGCGTATCGACGTGGCGGCGGCCACCGGCCAGCAGCACGCCGTTGGCATCCAGACGCGCGCCTTCTCCTTCCAGGCGCACGTTGAGCTCATGTCGCGACAGCGCCGCGCCCAGTTCCAGATCGACGCGCTTGTAGACCGCCTCACGTGCCAGCACCGCATCGGTGCGCAGCAGGCTGGTGGCCTTTTCGGCCTCGTGCTGGGCGCGCGCGTGGACCAGCTGCGCACCCTGGGCCAGATGCACGTGGGTCAGCGCGTTGGACAGGTGCGCGTGCTCGCCGGCGGCGAGGTGATGCTCGACGACCCGCAGGCGCGCACCGGCGCGCAGTTCGATCAAGTTGCGCAGGTGCCAGGCGCGGTCGGTGGTGTCACTCGCGCCCACGAAGACCAGCTGCAGCGGCGTGGCGACCTGCGCCCCGGCCTCGACCCGCAGCAGCACGCCTTCGGCGGCCAGCGCGGCGTTGAGCCGGGCGAAGATCTCGTCGTTGCGCTCGAACCGGCGCGCGAGGAAGCGCGCGGCATCGCCGCCGTCGGCCAGCGCCTGCGACAAACGCTGCACGCTGACGCCGTCGCCCAGGCCCGTCAGGTCGGACAGCGATTCGGCGTGGCAACCATTGACGAACACCAGGCGCGGGGTGGGGATGTGCGCGAGCAGCGCGGCATCCACCTCCGGCGCCGTCTCGACCGGCGCGAAGCTGCGACGCTCCAACATGCGCAGCGAGGTGTACTTCCACGCCTCGTCGCGCTGGCTCGGCAGGCCGACGGCAAGGGCGTCATCCAGCACAGAACGGCGCGCGGCATCGCCCGCGAAGGCAGCTGCCAGGGAGTCCAGCAAGGCGCTCATGCCGCTGTTTCCGGGGTCACGCGGTCCTTCAGCCAGGCGTAACCGTGGGCTTCCAGCTCCAGGGCCAGTTCCGGACCGCCGGTCTGGACGATCTGCCCGTCGGCCAGCACATGCACCACGTCCGGCTTGATGTAGTCCAGCAGGCGCTGGTAGTGGGTGATGACCAGGAACGAGCGGCCGGCGCTGCGCAGCGCATTGACGCCTTCGGCCACAGCCTTGAGCGCATCGATGTCCAGGCCCGAGTCGGTCTCGTCCAGGATTGCCAGCTTCGGCTCCAGCACGGCCAGCTGGAAGATCTCGTTGCGCTTTTTCTCGCCACCGGAGAAGCCCTCGTTGACGCCACGGTGCAGCAGCTCGTCCTTCAGGTGCAGTACGGCCAGCTTCTCGCGCACCAGCTTGAGGAACTGCATCGAATCCAGCTCAGGTTCCCCGCGCGCCTTGCGCTGGGCATTGAGCGCCGCGCGCAGGAAGTAAGTGTTGTTCACGCCCGGAATCTCGACCGGGTACTGGAAGGCCAGAAAGATGCCCGCCGCGGCGCGTTCTTCCGGCTCCAGCGAAAGCAGGTCGGCGCCTTCGAACTGCACGCTGCCGGCGGTCACGTCATAGCCATCGCGCCCGGACAGGATGTTGCCCAGCGTGGACTTGCCCGCGCCGTTGGGGCCCATGATGGCGTGCACTTCGCCCGGCTTCACCTCCAGCGAGAGGCCCTTGAGGATGTCCTTGCCGGCAACGGCGGCGTGGAGGTTGTCGATCTTCAGCATGATGATGTCCATCTGATTCTTTTGGCCCTCTCCCGGCGGGAAGGGGTTGGGGTGAGGGGTCGGGCGAAGTCTGGCGGAATCGGATCACGAGGCTTGGCCCGTGTCCTCATCCCGAACCTGCAATTGCAGGCTCACCTCGCGCCACCTTCTGCTCCGAGGGCACCGAGTCCCTCAGGGAGAAGGAAACACGTCAGCCGACGCTGCCTTCCAGCGAGACTTCCAGCAGCTTCTTGGCCTCGACGGCGAACTCCATTGGCAGCTCGCGGAAGACCTGCTTGCAGAAGCCGTCGACGATCATCGACACCGCGTCCTCCTCGCTGATGCCACGCGCGCGGCAGTAGAACAGCTGGTCGTCGCTGATCTTGGAGGTGGTCGCCTCGTGCTCGACGGTGGCGCCGGGGTTCTTCACCTCGATATAGGGGAAGGTGTGGGCGCCGCACTGCTTGCCGATCAGCAACGAATCGCACTGGGTGTAGTTGCGCGCGCCGTCGGCGCCCTTGTCCACCTTGACCAGGCCGCGGTAAGTGTTCTGGCCGCGGCCGGCACTGATGCCCTTGCTGACGATCTTGGACTTGGTGCGCTTGCCGATGTGGATCATCTTGGTGCCGGTGTCGGCCTGCTGGCGGTGGTGGGTCAGCGCCACCGAGTGGAACTCGCCGGACGAATCGTCGCCGAGGAGCACGCAGGACGGATACTTCCAGGTGATCGCCGAACCGGTCTCGACCTGGGTCCAGGTCACCTTGCTGCGATCGCCACGGCATTCGGCACGCTTGGTGACGAAGTTGTAGATGCCACCACGGCCTTCCTCGTCGCCCGGATACCAGTTCTGCACGGTGGAATACTTGATCTCGGCGTCTTCCAGCGCGACCAGTTCGACCACCGCGGCGTGCAGCTGGTTCTCGTCGCGCATCGGCGCGGTGCAGCCTTCCAGGTAGGAGACGTAGGCCTTGTCCTCGCAGATGATCAGGGTGCGTTCGAACTGGCCGGTGTGGCCGGCGTTGATGCGGAAGTAGGTGCTCAGCTCCATCGGGCAGCGCACGCCCTTGGGGATGAACACGAAGCTGCCGTCGGAGAACACCGCCGAATTGAGCGCGGCGAAGTAGTTGTCGCCGACCGGCACCACCGAGCCCAGGTATTGCTTGACCAGCTCGGGATGTTCCTTGATCGCCTCGGACATCGAGCAGAAGATCACGCCCTTCTCGGCCAGTTCCTTGCGGAAGGTGGTGCCGACCGAGACCGAGTCGAACACCGCGTCCACCGCCACGCCGGCCAGCCTGGCGCGCTCGTGCAGCGGCACGCCCAGCTTGTCGTAGGTATCCAGCAGCTCCTGCGGCACCTCGTCCAGCGACTTGTACTTGGGACCCTTGGGCGCGGAGTAGTAGCTCAGCGCCTGGAAGTCGATCGGGGCGATCTTGAGCTTGGCCCACTCGGGCATCGGCATCTTCAGCCAGTGGCGGTAAGCCTCCAGGCGCCACTGCGTCATCCACTCCGGCTCGTCCTTCTTCGCCGACAGGGCACGGACGATGTCCTCGTCCAGGCCGGCGGGCAGCGAGTCGGACTCGATGTCGGTGATGAAGCCGGCGTCATAGCGGCGGCCGAGCTGCTGGACGATCTCGGCGTTGCGCAGCGGCGCTTCGGGAAGTTGGGTTGCTTCGGTGGCCATGTGGGCTGCCTACGGTTTCAGCTGGCGACGCGCGCGGCGATGGAGCGCCGGCGTGTCTCGGTGGAAGGGGAGGGCGGCGCAGGCTGGAGCATCTGCGCCAGGGTCATGCCGCGCAGGGCGTCGGCGACCACGTCGTTGATCAGGCGCCAGTTGGCGCGCGCCCCACATTGGTGGGCGATGCCGCATTGGCTGTCCTGCTGGCTGCACTCGGTGATGGCCAGCGGTCCTTCCATGGCCTCGATGATCTGGACCAGGGAGATGTCGACGGCCGGATGCGCCAGCCGGTAGCCGCCATGCACGCCACGCAGGCCTTCGACCAGGCCTGCCTGGGCCAGCGGCTTGAGCACCTTGCTCACGGTGGTGGCTTCCAGGCCGGACGCCTCGGCCAGTTCGGTGGCACTGAGGACTTCGCCGGTACGGCCGGCCAGGACGGTCAGCAGTACGGTGGCGTAATCGGTGAGTTTGGTGACGCGCAGCATGGGAGTGGGTCGCGCGGGGCGACAGATCGAAACTGGACCGAAATTGTACGCTTTCGGTCCGCGCGGCTCAAACGGCGGGGTCGGGCCCGTTCAGGAGGCGGGCGCTTCCCGCGTCGGCAGCACCAACTGGAGATAGGGCGGGGCGGGGGTCTGGCCAGGCGGAAGCGCAGCAGGCGCCGGCGTCCCGGCCGGGCCCAACGCGCGGATGAAGTGATAGATCGCGCGCCGGTCCTCTTCATGCATCTGCCGCAGCATGTAGGCCGGCATCAACGGGCGCGCCTGCAGGGTGGCGGTGTAGGCGAGCCATCCGGCCTCGTCGAGCCGGTCCACCGTCAGACGCAGGTTGGTGCCGTAGCTGGTGCCCCAGGGGCCGACGAAGCCCTCGCGGTTGCCCAGCAGCCATTGCGATGTCGGAATGTCTCCGCCACGCGCGCCGTAGTCCTGAGTGTGGCAGTCGTTGCAGCCGCCGATGCGGACCAGGTATTCGCCGCGTGCGGCCAGGTCCCTGGCCTGCGCCTGCGTGTCGGGCTGGGGAGTTGCGGCGCTTTGGTGGCAGGCAGCCAGGCACAGGACGCTGGCCAGGGCCACGATGAGAGCGAAGATCTGACGTGTCTGCATGGGCGCGGTCTCGGCCGGATTGTCGAAACTCAAGACGCGGCGCACGGTTGTGAGCGGCCAAAGGGGGCGCCAGTGGCACGAAGCGGGCACCGCAGCCACAATGCCCCGGTCACTTACACCTTCGGACCTTTCGATGCCGCGCAAGATCGCCACCCGCAAATCCGTTATCCACGGCAACGGCATGTTCGCCGTGGCCCCGATCAAGAAGGGGGAGCGGCTGATCGAATACAAGGGCGAGCGGCGGACCCATGCACAGGCGGACCGCGACAGTGGCGGTGACGTGGAGAGCGGCCATACCTTCCTGTTCACGCTCAACGACAAATACGTCATCGACGGCGCGCGCGGCGGCAACAGCGCACGCTGGATCAACCACAGCTGCGACCCCAACTGCGAGGCACTGATCGTCGAGCACGATGGCAAGGACCGGCGCAAGGATCAGGTGGTGGTCGAGGCGCTGCGCAACATCAAGGCCGGCGAAGAGCTGACCTACAACTACGGCATCACCCTGGAAGAGCCGCACACCGCGCGCCTGAAGAAGATCTGGGCCTGTCGCTGCGGCTCCAAGAACTGCACCGGGACCATGCTCCAGCCCAAGCGCTGAGTAGGGACTTTGCTTGCCATCCGGCGCCGGCCTTTGGCCTGCCGTGACCGCACAGATGCGTCGGGACCGTAAAAGGTTGCAATGACTGATGCCAGTCGGCGCCCTGCCGACCGGTGCCTAGTCTTCACCTCCGACGGGCATCGGCCCAAAGGGAGGAGGCGCGCATGCGCATTGCAATGTTGGCTGTTGGGATCGGGCTGGCGCTGGCCTGGCAGGCCGGCGCCGTGGAGATCGACGGACGGATCGATCCGGACGAGTGGGCCGGGGCCCGCCACGTCACCGATTTCCGCCAGGTGCAGCCGCTGACGCGCGCGCCGGGCAGCCAGCCGACCGAGGCGTGGATCCTGGCCACCCCCGATGGACTGGCCGTGGCCGTGCGCTGCGTGCAGCCGCCAGGCGTGCCGCGCACCCACCAGAAGGTGCGCCGCGACTTCGAGGACCAGGTCGACCGGGTCAACCTGATGATCGACTTCGATGGCGATGGCAGGACCGGCTACAACTTCGTGGTCTCCTCCACCGATGGCATCAAGGACGCGGTGATCACCAACGAGAACACCTTCAGCGACGACTGGGACGGTAGCTGGCGTCATGCCGTCAGCGAGGACGCGCAGGGCTGGTCGGTGGAGGTGCTGATCCCCTGGTACACCGCGCCGATGCACAAGGCCTCCGGTGATACGCGCCGGATGAAGCTCTACGTGGACCGGGTGATCGGCGCGACCGGCGAGCGCATGGCGTGGCCGGCGGCCAGCTTCGACCGGCCGCGCTTCCTGTCCGAGTTCGCCCCGGTGGAGGTCGCCGACTACGCGCAATCGCTGCTGGCGGTCACGCCCTATGTCTCGGGCCTGTACGACCGCGCGCACGGGGACACGGCATTCGACGGCGGAGTCGACGTGTTCTGGAAGCCCAACGGGCAGTTTCAGATGACCGCCACGGTCAACCCGGACTTCGGCCAGGTCGAGAGCGACGACCTGGTGGTCAACTTTGGCGCCACCGAAACCTACGTCAGCGACAAGCGCCCGTTCTTCACCGAGAACCAGGGGCTGTTCGAATTCACCACCCCCTCGGATTTCAGTCAGTTGCTCTATACCCGGCGCATCGGCGGTCCCTCGGACGATGGGCGCGGGGCGGCCGACATCACCGCGGCGGTCAAGATCAATGGCAGCCTGGGGGCGACCAAGTACGGCGTGTTCTACGCCGACGAGGACGGGGAGGCAGGGCGCAGTTTCCGCGCGCTGCGGCTGGTGCGCGATTTCTCCGACCAGAACCTCGGGCTGATGCTGACCCAGGTCGATCGTCCGTGGCTGGATCGCAAGGCGACGGTGCTGGGCGTGGACCACAACTGGCGGCCCAACGCGCGCTGGAACGTGCGCACGCGCCTGATCGGCAGCCAGATCGATCAGCAGGGCGCGACCAGCCGCGACAGCGGGGCCACGGTGTGGGCCGATTACGAGATGGACCATGGCTGGCGACAGCAGTGGATCGCCATGCACTTCGGCAACGACCTGCAGCTCAACGACGCGGGCTACCTGTCGCAGAACAGCCTCAACTACGCGCACTGGGAGGTGCGTCGACGCTTCCCGGACCAGCCGGCCGATTCGCGCTATTCGTCCAAGGACTGGCGCTGGCGGATCAGCCAGGTCAACAACGACCACGGCGAGGTGCTCAACAAGCAGCTGCGCATCAGCCGCCAGGGGCGCCTGCGCGATGGCAGCGTCGAATACGTCCAGGCCAATTTCAACGATGCCGGCGTCGACGACCTGCTGACCCGCGGGCATGGTTCGGTCGAGCAGCCGTTCAATACCCAGCTGGTCTACGAGTACAGCCGTCCGCGAAAAGGACCCTGGGCGCATGAGCTGGAGCTGTGGACCAGGCGCGGTGCCATCTCCGATCCGGGCGCCTTGAGCTATAGCGTGGATTACACGGCGACCTATTTCATCAATGACGATTTCAGCGTGTACCTGGGGGGCTACGCCGACCATACGCCGGCCTGGTCAGTGTGGCAGCGCGACAATCTGGTTGGCCTATACAGCGGGCGCGAGTGGCATCTCAACGCCGGGCTGACCTGGAACCTGGCCAACCGCCAGGAACTGCGGGTGAAGCTGCAGGCGCTGGCCATCGACGCCGACGCCAGCGGTGCCTACCGCGTCGTGGGAACGCGGGCGTTGCGCAGCGACGAGGACGTGTCGGATTTCAGCGTGCGCAACCTGGGCTTCCAAGTGCGCTATCGCTACGAAGTGGCGCCCATGTCGGACCTGTACGTGGTTTATGCCCGCGGTGGCTACGACGAGACCGATCGTAGCGATGCCATCGGAAGCCTGCTGAGCGACGCGCTGCGGCTGCACGACGACGAGCAGCTGCTGGTGAAGTTCAGCTACCGCTTCGAACTCTAGGCCGGCACGCCTGTCATAGGCGGGCGGCGTTGCATGCGCGACACTGCGGCGCAATCCCTCTTGGAGTCGTGCCATGTCCCGTTCCCTCGAAGGCCAGGTCGCCGTCATCACCGGTGCTGCCAGCGGCATCGGCAAGGCCCTGGCGCAGTCCCTGGCGCGCGCCGGTGCCGCCGTTGCCATCGCCGACCTCAACCTGGAAGGCGCGCAGCAAGCCGCCACGCAGATCCAGGCCGATGGCGGTCGTGCGCTGGGCGTGGCGATGGACGTGACCGACGAGGCGGCCGTCAACGCCGGCATGGCCCAGGTCGAGCAGGCGCTGGGGCCAGTGGACATCCTCATCGCCAATGCCGGTGTGCAGATCGTCCATCCGATCCAGGCGTTTCCTTTCGAGGCATGGAAGAAGCTGCTGGCGATCCATCTGGATGGCGCCTTCCTGACCACCAAGGCGGTGCTGCCCGGCATGTACGCACGCAAGCGCGGCACGGTGATCTACATGGGCTCGGCGCATTCGCACGAGGCCTCGCCGCTCAAGTCGGCTTACGTCACCGCCAAGCATGGCCTGCTGGGCCTGGCGCGGACCCTGGCCAAGGAAGGCGGGCCGCACGGCGTGCGCAGCCACGTGGTCTGCCCGGGCTTCGTGCGGACTCCGCTGGTGGAAAAGCAGATCCCCGAACAGGCACAGAGCCTGGGCATCAGCGAGGACGAGGTGATCAAGCGGGTGATGCTGGGCAACACCGTCGATGGCACGTTCACCACCCTGGAAGACGTGGCCACCACGGTGGAGTTCCTGTGTGCATTCCCCAGCAATGCGCTGACCGGGCAGAGCATCCTGGTCAGCCACGGCTGGCACATGGGGTGAGCGCAGACGTTCAGGCCGCGTCTGCGCGCGTGGCGCGGACGTTCATGGGTATCGAATGCCGGCAGGACCAGCATGGAGATCCTCTTTCAACCGGAGTTTTCCCATGACCGACCTGACAGGCAAGACCGTCGCCATGCTGGCCACCGATGGCTTCGAGCAATCCGAGCTCACCGAGCCGAAGCATCGCCTGGAAGCGCTGGGCGCGAAGGTCGATGTGGTGGCGTTGGACGGGCAGGACAGCATCCGTGGCTGGGACAAAAAGGACTGGGGCGAGTCGGTCAAGGTCGATCGACAGCTCGGCAAGGCCAATGCAGGCGATTACGACGCGCTCGTGCTGCCGGGCGGGGTGATCAATCCTGACCACCTGCGTCGTGAGGCGGCGGCGGTGGCCTTCGTCAAGGCATTCGCGGCAGATGACAAGCCGGTGGCGGCGATCTGCCATGGCCCGTGGATGTTGGCCGAGACTGGGCTGGCCAAGGGGCGTCGGCTGACCTCGTGGTCGTCGTTGAAGACCGACCTGACCAACGCCGGCGGACGCTGGGAGGACAGTGAGGTGGTGGTCGACGGCAAGCTCATCACCAGCCGCAATCCCGACGATATCCCTGCTTTCAGCAAGGCGATCGCCGACGCATTGGCGAGCTGAATCGGGATAGGGGCGTGCCGACCGGAACGCGATGCCCCCAGAAGCCAAAAGGCGCGATCTTCCGATCGCGCCTTTTCTTTGCTCCAACTTTCGCCCGAAACTACTGCGCTGCTTCCTTCGAGGAAGCAGCCGAGGCGACGGCGTCCGGCTCGAAGCCTTCCAGTTCGGCTGAGTCCAGGTGCCAGCGGCGCTGTTCGGGCGTGGCGCCATCTGCCATCACTGCGCGCAGGGTGAAGCTGCCCCGGTAATGACGCACGCTTCCGTCGGTCTGGGCGGCGGCCAGTTCCACCGGTACCCGGATATAGCGCGATCCCGCCGCGCCTTCCTGGTCGAACGCCTTGCCGACCTGCGCCTGCACGGACGCGGTCTTGCCATAGCCCTTGGAGAAGACCTCATAACTCTGGCGGCTGGCCGCGCCATCGTTGCCCCATTGGGCGTAGGCCAGTGGGTAGTCCTTGTCGTTGATCGCCTCGTAGTAGCGCCGCACCGTGTCCTCGGCCGCCTCGGGCGTGGCGGCCATGCTTGCGGCCTTGGGATCCTGGTCGGGAGCGGTGAGGTCGCCCTCGGCCTTGTCCATGATGGCCGCAGGCACCGGCGAGGCCTGCGGCTCGGTGATCGCGGCGACGGACGCATCGGGCCCTGCGGGCGTCGATGTCGGACTGGCGGTGTTGGCGGACGGGCCGCACGCGGCAAGCGCAATCAGCGCCGTCGCGCCCACGGCAAGCAGGGCCAGACGCCCCCGGATTCGGTCACGGCGCATCGCTCAACTCCGGCATGCCGACAGGCTGGTTGAAATGGACCACGATCTTTCCGCCCTCCACGCGCGTCGATTCCACGCGCAGGTTGCCGAAGTTGGCCAGCAGCTTTGGATCGAGCTGATATAGCGGTTCAGTGCTCGCGTAGTCCTGCAGGAACAGGCTGACCAGCTGGCGATCGCGGCTTCGCAGCTCGCCGCCATGGGTCGGGACCACGCGATCGACACTGGGCGCGTCCAGGAAGACGGCCATCTTGTCGGCGTCATAGCGCAGGCCGCTGCTCAGCCACACCCGGCCCAGCGGATTGCCGCTGGCACTGGCGTCGAACTGCATCTGGACGCGATCGCCTCCCTCGGGGATGGTGAGCTGCGGGTTGCTCGCCGTCATTGAGACCAGCCCGCCGAGGGCCTGGAACTGCCGTGGGAACTCGGACTGCAGGTAGCCCTGCACCTGCTCGGCCGAGACGGCCAGATCCTGGGAAGGCTTGCCCTGTGCCCAGGCGGCCGCCGCAGTGCTGACGGCCACCAGCGCCAAGGCGACAACGCCGGCGCGGATGCGCGTGACGATCGATGGCTTCATGCGAGTATCCCGAGTGGCTGCGCTTGGATTCGTGCTGGACACGATAAGCACGCGCGGTGAACCGGGCCTCAATCGAGCTGCGGATGGAGGGAGGCCGTGGTGATTTCCCAGTGGCTGGCGTCCGCCGCACGGCGTACGCGATACCAGCCGCGCCACTGCTGCACGCCACCATCGCGATCGGCGACGCGAAGCCGCACCGGGACCTCGAATGACTGGGACGGAACCTGGTCCGGATCGAGCGGAACCGGTGCGTCGGTGTTGATGCGCATCGAGCGCGGCCCCAGCGCGCGCAGAGCGGCATCATCCGGAACGGGCGGCGGCTTGCCGCCCACCCAGAGCGCGTCTGCGGCCACCGTGTCACCGGTCGCCAGGGCACCGAGGTAGCGCTGCATCAGATCGCCGGCTTCCGACATCGCGCTGCGTTGCGCTTGCAGGGCCTCGGTCCGGGCCTGGCGCGCCTTGAGTTCAGCTGCGTCGACGGCATGCGGCGCGGCCGCTGGCGGCTGTGGGCTCGCCTCGCGGTGGATGGCGTCCGGGTCGGGCTTGCGGCTGCATGAGCAGGCGCCAAACGACAGGCTCAAGGCAAGGAAGAGCGCGATGCGCATCGAAAGTTCCGTCAGCGACGATGCGGCGCAGTCTAGCGGCAGCGGCGTGGCGCCGCCGCGCTGGGTTCAACGGCGTGGGTCGATCCCGGCGATGAAGCGGTCGAGCACCGGTTCGAGGGTGTCGAACGGATCTTCCTGCGCGTTCCGATGGGCATGGGCCAGGTCGCGCAGGACGCGACTGGCGACCAGCGTCGCGGCGCGCTCATCGGCACTGAGCTGACGGTGGCGCTGGGAGTGGTGCATCAGCCGCAGCCAGTCCTGGCTGGCGCGGTGTTCGAACTCGATGCTGCAGCGGTCGACGCAGGGATAACCGTCGTCCTGAACGGGCGTGATGGTGATGCGGTAGCGATGGGGGCGTTGCTCGTGCATGGCGCTCACGGCGGTGAAGGCATGCGCCCACGTTAGGAAACCGCAGAGCCGGCGGCGAGCGGGCGGGGCGCGACTCAGTGTTCCAGCCCTTCCTGCTCCGTGCCGGCACGCAGCGCGGGCAGCGGGTTGCGCGCGCCGGCGGCACCGTAGATGCCGTAATGCAGGTGGGTCGGCGTACCGCGCGCGTTGCCGCTGTCGCCGACGTAACCCAGCAAAGTCCCCGGCAGGACGCTCTGTCCTTCATGCAGGCCATCGGCCCATCCCTGCAGATGCGCGTGGTAATAGCGCTCGCGGCCGGGCCCCAGCACCCAGACCTGGCGCCCACCGAGTCCGCCATCGCGGATCGAGGTGACCACGCCGGGTGTCGCACTGCGCACCGGCGTCCCGCGTGGGGCAAAGATGTCCACGCCGGCATGGGTGCGCGTGCGGCCGCGCGGCGCGCCGAAGGTGTCCGCGATACGGCGGGCGATGACGCCATCGACCGGGGAGGGCAGGGCGGAGGCCGGTTCCATGCGCGAGATGCGCCAGAGCATGCGCGGGGTCTCCAGGAACGGCTGGCGCCAGGCCCACGCAGCGGCCAGACCCAGCGCGCCCATCAACAGCAGCGGGCGAATGGCGCGCCACGCCTGTCGGGCCGGGGAGGTGTCGTGAGAGACGGTGGACATGCGCCACAGCCTGGCCCAGGGACGATGAGTGCCCGATCAATCCGTTGTAGCGCCGCCCAAACGAAGAACGGGACGGCTCGCGCCATCCCGTTCTGGAAGCCTGTTGGAAACGCGCCTGTGGATCAGGCGGCGGAATCCTTCAGGGTCTTCAGGAAGGTGCACTTGAGCTTGGTGGAGGCCGGCTTGGCGGCGAACCACTGCTCTTCCTTGGTGAAGGGGTTGATGCCCTTGCGCTTGGGCTTGGCCGGGACGCTGACGGTCTTGATCTTCAGCAGGCCTGGCAGGGTGAAGCTGCCTGCGCCCTTCTTGCTGACCGAGCCCTGGACGGTGGCCTGCAGCGAGCTCATCACCGCGCGGACGTCCTTCGGGGCCACGCCGCTGGTCTCGGCGATGTGCGCCACCAGGCCGGACTTGGTCAGGGTTTCCTTGATGGGCTTGGGAGCGGCGGGTTTGGCGGCGGTCTTGGCGGCGGTCTTGGCGGCCTTCTTCGGCGCTACCTTCTTGGTGGTCTTTGCCATATGTGTCCTGATGTCCCGTGTTGGGTGAAGTATTCGGGCCGAAACGGTCGGCATGCGGAATGTAGGGCAAGAGTCCGCGCGCGCCAAGGGGAAAAACGGCTTTTTTCGGGTCTTTCCAGCGATTTTTCGACCAATGGGGCAATCGCCGGCGCGCGCAGCACGTGCATGGTCGTGACCGCGGCGCGCCAGGAGCATCGCGCCGCGCATGTGCGATGCCACGCGCGGCGCACGGTGTACTCACATCCTGGGCGTTAGCCTGCCGCTCCTTTCTCTCGTTCCAAACAGGAGTAACGCCATGGGTATTTCACGTCCGGCCACCGCACATTGGGAAGGCGATCTGAAGTCCGGCAAGGGCAGCATCTCCACGCCGCAGAGCGGCCTGATGGGCGCAACCCCGTACGGCTTCAATAGCCGCTTCGGTGATCAGAAGGGCACCAATCCCGAAGAACTGATTGCTGCAGCGCACGCGGGCTGCTTCACCATGGCGCTGTCCAACATGCTGACCGAGGCAGGCTCGCCGCCGACCTCGCTGGATACCCGTGCCGAGGTCGATCTGTCGATGGAAGGCGGGCCGACGGTGTCGCACATCCGGCTCAAGGTGAAGGGCGTGGTGCCAGGCATCGATGCGGCCAAGTTCAAGGAGATCGCCGAGAACGCCAAGGAGAACTGCCCGGTTTCCAAGGCGCTCAAGGCGGTGCCGATGAGCCTGGAAACAGAGTTCGCCAGCTAAGGCAAACCACGCTGCCAGGCCCAGGCAGCTGTCGCAGGGTTGAATGCGGCAACGCGGGCCTGGCCGGTTCAGGACCGTTTCACCCCGCTGGATCGACGATGCTCCGGCGCCACGCTGGCGCTGGAGACTCCATCATGATCCGCTCGACCTGTTCCGTTCTCCTGCTTGGCCTGGTGTGCATTGGCCCGGCATCGGCCCAGTCTCGCTACGCCGATTACTACAGCCAGCATTACGTGGCCGGCGACGCGCAACGCGGCGACGCACGCGATGGGTATGACGATCGTGACAGCGGCGCCGACGACTACGCCCGCGTGGTGCGTGTGGACCCGATCATCGCGCCGCCGCCTCCGCCCTCCCAGCAGTGCTACGACCGGCCTGCGGACGACACCTACACGCGCGGCGGGGATTACTACGATGGCGGTAATGACCGCCAACCCACCCAGGGTGGGCGGACCGCGGCGACCATCTTCGGCGGTGTGGTCGGCGCCGTGGTGGGCAGCCGCTTCGGTGGCGGCACCGGTCAATTGCTCGGCACGGCCGTGGGCACTGCCGCCGGCACCGTGGCGGGGCAATCGGTCTACGACAATACCCACACCTCTCGCGGCACCGTTCGGGTCTGTGAGCCGGTCGCCGATCGCCGCGATGGCGAGGTCGAAGGCTATGATGTCACCTACGAATACGCCGGCCGTCAGTACCACACTCGCACCGCCTATCACCCGGGCAACCGCATCCGCGTCCACGTGGACGTCGTCGCCGTGCAGGACTGAGCAACTCCAGCAAGTACGGGGGATCTGCCGTACCAAGGGGCCGCAAGGCCCCTTGCTTTTGCCCGTCTCAGGGAGCCGGGCGGGCCAGCAGATATAACCCGGTGGCCTCCTCGGGCGCGTCCGGGTCCGGTCCCGCCGCAGCGGTGATGGCCAGCTGGCGATCGCCACCCACGGCCAGGCTGGTCGGCCACGCCATCGGCAAGCCCACCACTTCCTGCATCATGCCGCCCTCTGCAGAGAACCGGGCCACGGCCCAACCCCCGTAGAGGGCCACCCAGACATCGCCGTGTGCGTCGGCCGCCAGGCCGCGCACTTCGCCCGACGCCTTGGGGATGACGGCGAGGCGGCGGATGCGTGCATCGCCCGGGCGCATCTCGTAGAGCGTGCCGGAGGTGGCGCTGGCGGCGAACAGGCGGGTGCCGTCGGGATTCCAGCACAGCGCGTCGATGCGGTCGTCGATCCGCCAGCCGGGGACGGCGATGCCGATATGCAGCCAGGTAGCGATGCGATAGCCGCCGGCCGGATCGGGGGTGACCTGCCATTCGCGTCCGTCCGGTTGCACGCACGCGG
The DNA here is from genome assembly GCF_028198165.1 of Pseudoxanthomonas sp. JBR18. NCBI lineage: Bacteria > Pseudomonadati > Pseudomonadota > Gammaproteobacteria > Lysobacterales > Lysobacteraceae > Pseudoxanthomonas > Pseudoxanthomonas sp. JBR18. The sequence goes on along the minus strand of NZ_CP116339.1, from coordinate 4,487,733 downwards.
CGATGGGGGCGGCATGGCCGCGGGATTCGAGCTGGCGCTGCGCCAGCGCACCTTCGAAGTCCAGGCGCAGCATGCCTTCGCCGTGGATCACTTCCAGTCCGCTCGGCGTCGCATTGAGGCCACGCGCCTGGACCGGGAGCGAGGCCAGGATCCGGTCGCCGCCGGCATCGGCGCGATGGAGGGTGCCGCTGTGGACATCGACCCAGTACCAGCAGCCGCGGCTCGCCGACCAGGTGACGAAGTCCGCCCCGCGTGCCGGCGCGCCGGCGACGCGCTGAACCTGATCGTCATAGGTGACTTCCACCGTGCCGGCCAGGCGTTCGCCGATGCGCTGCGCGGCCTCCATCAGCTCGGTCCCGAACTGGGCCATGCGTTCGGGCGTGAAGCGCGCGGTGGCCCCGGACAGGCTCAGCGCGCCGCGCACCTGGCCCTGCATGTCGCGCACGACGGTGGCCACGCAGCGGGCGCCCAGGCGGCTCTCCTCGTCGTCGATGGCGTAGCCGGCGTCCTTGACCTTGGCGATCATCGCGGCGACCTGGTCGCGGCTGGTCGCGCTGTTGGGCGTGAACGGGGTCATGTCCAGGCGCGCCAGCAGCGGGTTGCGCTCGCCGTTGCGCATCGCGGCCAGCAAGGCCTTGCCGGCGGCGGTGACGTGCAGCAGCCGGCCCTGGCCGACGTGGGTGTCGCCCTGCGAGCGGTGCGCGCCCGGGGTGCGCTCCAGCGCGATGACTTCCACGCCATCGCGCACCCACAGGCAGGTCGTTTCGCCAGTGATGGCGCGCAGGTAGTTCAGTTCGATGTTGGCGGCCACCACCAGCTGCGGCGCCGGATGCGACTCGCGGCTGAGTTGCAATGCGCCGAAACCCAGCCGGTAGGCGCGGCGCGAAGACTCGCGCCGGACCAGGTTGCGCTCGATCAGGCCACTGAGCATGCGGTAGGCGGTGGTGCGCGGCAGCTGCACCTGCTGGGCGATCTCGGCGAAGGTGACACCCTTGGGCGAGGTGCCGATGGCCTCCAGCACGTCCAGCGCACGCTCGATGGTGCCGGTCGCCTTGCGCGGGTGATCACTCATGTCGCCGGTCATCCTGGCCGATTGGCCGATGTGGGGCAGTGAAGGGGCGCCCGCGGGTCATGGGGCGGTGCGCATTGTGGGCGAAATCGCCGGGTGTTGGCGATGCGTCTTCGGCATCGTGACCGTCGAATCGGGCATGCAGGCGGGGCACTGCGCGGCGGATTACCAGTCCAGGTGGCCGGTGACCACGGTCTGCACCTGTCCGCCGGACCAGACCTCGCCGTCGGTGTCGATGTGCAGTTCCAACAGGGCATCGAAGCCCACCTCACGGCCCTGACTGGCCACGTAGCGGCCATCGCGCCCGGGCAGCGCGCCGCGGCTGTCCAGCCACGCAGCCAGCACCGCGTTGGCCGCGCCTGAGGCCGCATCCTCGAAGCGCCGGCCATTGCCGACGAAGGCGCGCACCGCCAGCTGATAGTCGGCGTTGCCGGGGACGCGGGCGTAGGCGAACACGCCCATCGCACCGGTGGACTCGGCCAGCGTGGCGATGGCGTCCCAGTCCGGCGCCAGGCCGCGCAGGGTGGCCTCATCGGCCAGTTCCACGACCCACCATTTGCGGCCGCCGTCCATCAGCGCGGGCGACAGTGCACCCAGCGGCCAGCCGGCGATGGCCGGGACCAGACGCGCGTCGCCCGCATCGACGATTTCCGCCACCGAGGCACGTGGCACGCGGATGGCGATGCGCTGCATGCCGTCGATCGTGTCGACCCGCAAGGGCAGGCGCCCGGCGATGCCGTCCTGCACCAGCATTCCGTCCCGCACCTGGGCGATGCCCGCGGCCAGCGCGGCATGCGCGGTGCCGACGCTGGGATGCCCGGCGAAGGGGACTTCCTTCTGCGGGGCAAACATGCGCAGCCGATAGCTGGCGCCGTCGTCGGATGCGGGGAAGACGAAGGTCGTTTCCGGCAGCTTGGTCCAGCGGGCGATGGCCTGCATGGCGGCCTCGTCCAGCCCCTCGGCATCGAGCACCACGGCCAGGGGATTGCCGCAGCCCGCACGCGGCGAGAACACATCGACCTGGAGAAAACGGCGCAGAGGCATCGGGGGGATGATCGGTTTGGAACGGGCGTGCAGGGTAGCAAGCCGGACGCACCCGGGCGTTCTACCAAGTCAGCCGGGCCTGAAGGACCAGTTGCACCTGGCCGCCGATCCAGGCTTCGCCTTGGTCGTCGATCTGGACGTCCACGCGGCCGTCGCGCCCGACCTCGCGGCCCTGACTGGCGCGATAGCGGCCTGCATGGCCCGGCAGGCGGCCTTCGGCCTGCAGGCGTGCGGCGATGCAGGCGTTGGCGCTGCCGGTGACCGGGTCTTCCGGCGTGCCGGGAGCGTCGAGCGGGCAGAACGCGCGGACGACCATGTCATGGTCGTCGCCCGGTTCCAGCGCGTAGAACGCCAGGCCGGTGGCATCGCTGGCGCGCGAGAGGGCGCCGATGGCGGCCAGGTCCGGCTGCAGGGCGCGCAGCGCGGCGGCGTCGGCCAGCTCCACCAGCCACCAGCCCGGGCCGTTGTCCCACAGAGCCGGCGGATGTGCCGACGCAGGCCATGCCTGCTGCATGCGGGTCAGCGCAGCGACGTGCTCGGCTCCCGTTCGACGCTGGAACGCGCGGGGGGCGCGCACGTGCAGGCGCCGGGTGTCGCCCTCGCGCTGCACGCGGACCGGCAGCAGGCCCTTGGCGCAGCGCTGGACCAGGGCGCCTGCGCGGTCGTGTGCCAGCCCCAGTTCCAGGGCGGCCCACGCCGCACCGACACTTGGGTGCCCGGCGAAGGGTAGTTCGCAGCCCGGGGTGAAGATACGGATGTGGTAGTCCGCATCCGCGCCTGGCGGCAGGAAGAACACGGTTTCCGGCAGGGCCAGCCACGCGGCGATGGCCTGCATGTCGGCCGTCTCCAGACCTTCGGCATCCACTACCACGCCCAGGGCATTTCCCGCGCCTGGCCGGTCGGCGAAGACATCCAGCTGGAGGTAGCGTCGGGATCGCGGCGCGGCGGTCACCACACCAACTGGCCCTGGATCACCGGTTGCACCTGGCCGCCGATCCAGACCTCGTCCTCATGATCGACGTGCAACTGCACAACGCCGTCGCGTCCCAACTCGCGTCCCTGGCTGGCCACATAGCGACCCTCCTGGCCCGGCAGGCTGCCGGAAGCGTGCAGATAGGCGGCAATGGCGCCATTGGCGCTGCCGGTGACCGGATCCTCGGCCACACCCACCCCAGGCGCGAAGGCGCGAACGGCCAGCGCATAGGGCTGGTCCTGGCAGCGGGCGAACAGCGCCAGCTTGCCCTTGCCGGGCAACTGGGCGATGCGGGCCAGATCGGGTTCAAGGGCGCGCAGTGCCGCTTCGCTGGCCAGTTCCAGCAGCCACCAGTCCGGCCCGTTGTTGTAGAGCACCGGCGCCAGCGACCCACGCGCGGCGCCAAACACCGTCGGTGCCAGCAGCCAGGTCGGCGTGGGGACATCGTGCCGGTGCACCGCGCGCGGCGTGCGCACGGCGATCCGGCGTACACCGTCGACCACCGACACCCGGACCGGCAGCAGGCCGGCGCCGCATTGCTGCACCAGATCCACCGTGGTCGCGCCGGGCTGGCGATTCTGTGGGTTGACCAGGTCCAGTTCCAGCGCGGCCCAGGCCGCGCCCACGCTGGGGTGTCCGGCGAAGGGCAACTCGCCCTTCGGAGTGAAGATGCGCACGTGATAGTCCGCGCCATAGCCACCGCGCGGCTGGAAGAACACCGTCTCGGACAGGTTCAGCCAGGCGGCCAGGGCCTGCATGCCGGCCGTGTCCAATCCATGCGCATCGACCACCACGCCGAGCGGATTGCCGGCGCCGGGGCGGTCGGCGAAGACATCCAGTTGCAGGTAGCGGCGTTGGATCATGCGGTGGATCCTGTCGGCGGAGCGGGAAGGTCGGGCGCGCGAGAGGCCCTGTGGTGGTTGATAGCACGCCCCGGTCGGGAGGTTCCATTAGAATCGGGGGTTCCGCCCACGCGGGCGGGTTTTCCTCCCCAATCGTGAACCCCACTCACCCCATGTCAGCTTCCCCCCCGAACGATCGCTGGATCGTGCTCAAGTTCGGCGGCACCTCGGTGTCGCGTCGTCATCGCTGGGACACCATCGGGATGCTGGCGAAAAAACGGGCGCAGGAGCATGACGCGCGGGTGTTGGTGGTGGTCTCGGCCCTGTCCGGGGTGACCAACGAGCTCACCGCGATCGCCGACGGCGCCGCCGATACCGAGGCGCGGGTGGCCGCGCTGGAGCTGCGCCATCGCGAGTTCCTGGCAGAGTTGGAACTGGATGCCGAGGCGGTGCTGGGGCAGCGCCTGGCCGCGTTGCGCGCGCTGGCGGTCGATCCGCGCGCGGCCGCGCGTGCGCTGGATTGGCAGGCCGAGGTACTGGGCCAGGGCGAACTGCTGTCCTCCACGATCGGTGCCGCCTACCTGGCGGCCAGCGGCCTGGATATCGGCTGGTGCGATGCGCGCGACTGGCTCGATGCCATGGCCATCCCCAACCAGAGCGCCTGGGCGCAGCGCCTGTCGGTGTCGTGCGATCCGCGCGGCAGCGACGACTGGCGCGCGCGCTTCCACACCCAGCCTACGCGGCTGCTGATCAGCCAGGGCTTCATTGCCCGCCACGGCGACGGCGGCACGGCCGTGCTGGGCCGCGGTGGCTCGGATACCTCGGCCGCTTACTTCGGCGCCCTGCTCAAGGCCCGGCGGGTGGAGATCTGGACCGACGTGCCGGGCATGTTCAGCGCCAATCCCAAGGAAGTGCCGGACGCGCGCCTGCTCACCCGCCTGGATTACTTCGAGGCCCAGGAAATCGCCACCACCGGCGCCAAGGTGCTGCATCCGCGCTCGATCAAGCCGTGCCGCGACGCCGGCGTGCCGATGGCGATCCTGGACACCGAGCGCCCCGAGCTGCCCGGGACCAGCATCGACGGCGAGGCGCTGACCGTGCCGGGCGTCAAGGCGATCAGCCGCCGCAACGGCATCGTGCTGGTGTCGATGGAAGGCATCGGCATGTGGCAGCAGGTGGGCTTCCTGGCCGACGTGTTCGATCGCTTCCGCAAGCATGGGCTGTCGGTGGACCTGATCGGTTCGTCGGAGACCAACGTCACCGTGTCGCTGGACCCGTCCGAGAACCTGGTCAGCACCGACGTGCTGGCCGCGTTGTCCTCGGATCTGGCCGAGATCTGTCGGGTCAAGGTGATCGCGCCGTGCGCGGCCATCACCCTGGTCGGGCGCGGCATGCGCTCGCTGCTGCACAAGCTGTCCGATGTCTGGGCAACGTTCGGCAAGGAGCGCGTGCACCTGATCTCGCAGTCGTCCAACGACTTGAACCTGACCTTCGTCATCGACGAGGCCGATGCCGACGGCCTGCTGCCGATCCTGCATGGCGAACTGATCGACAGCGGCGCCATGCCGGTGGAGGAGACCAGCGTGTTCGGCCTGCGCTGGCGCGAGCTCAACGGCGCGGTGCGCCCGCGCCCGACGCCGTGGTGGCGCGATCAACGCGAGGCGCTGCTGGCGCTGGCCCCGGCGGGCACGCCGACCTATGCCTACCACCTGCCGACCGTGCGCGAGCGCGCGCGCGCGCTGGCCGCGATGCCGCAGATCGATCATCGCTACTACGCGATCAAGGCCAATTCGCACCCGGCGATCCTGCGCACGCTGGTCGAGGAAGGCTTCGGCCTGGAGTGCGTTTCGCACGGCGAGCTGAAGCTGGTGTTCGCCTCGGTGCCGCAGCTGGATCCCAAGCGCGTGCTGTTCACCCCGAGCTTCGCGCCCAGGCACGAGTACGAGGCCGCCTTCGCCCTGGGCGTCAATGTCACGCTCGACAATGTCGAGGCCCTGCAGCGCTGGCCGGAGATCTTTCGAGGCCGCACGCTGTGGTTGCGCGTGGACCTGGGCCATGGCGATGGCCACCACGAGAAGGTCAACACCGGCGGCAAGGCGTCCAAGTTCGGCCTGTCGGCCGCGCGCATCGACGAGTTCGTCGCACTGGCGCAGACGCTGGGGATCACCATCACCGGCCTGCATGCGCACCTGGGCAGCGGCGTGGAGGCCGAGGGCCACTGGCGCCTGATGTGCGACGAGCTGGCCGGCTTTGCCCGCCGTATCGGCACCATCGAGGTGATCGACATCGGTGGCGGCTTGCCGATCCCATACCACGCCGATGACGAGCCCTTCGACCTGGACGCCTGGTCGCGCGGTCTGGAAGAGGTCAAGGCCGTGCATCCGGCGTTCCGCCTGGCTATCGAACCGGGCCGCTACCTAGTGGCCGAGTCGGGCGTCCTGCTGGCCAGCGCCACGCAGGTAATCGAGAAGGACGGCGTACGCCGCGTGGGCCTGGACGCGGGCATGAATGCGCTGATCCGCCCGGCGCTGTATGACGCCTGGCACGACATCCTCAACCTCAGCCGCCTGGACGAGGCCGATACGACGACCTTCGACGTGGTCGGGCCGATCTGCGAGTCCTCCGACGTGTTCGGCCGCCGTCGCGTTCTGCCGGTGGCGACCGCGCCGGGCGATGTCATGCTCATCGCCGATGCCGGCGCCTACGGCTACAGCATGGCCAGTACCTACAACCAGCGCGAGCTGCCCAAGGAAGCAATCATTGATGTCTGAGTGGACCTTCCAGCGCGAGAGCGTCAAACAGTTCCGTTTCGTCGGCTGCGACTTCGATGCGGCCACGGGCGAGGCACGGCTGCGCTACGCCTTCGACCAAGGGCCGGAGCTGGTGGAGACGGTGCGCTTTCCCGGCGCGCCGTTCGCGCTGGACGACGCGCGCGCGCGCGCCGTGCAGCGGGCGCTGCGCCTGCTGCACCTGATCGCCGGCGTCAGCTACTACAAGGCGGCCGTGCCGCCGGAACTGGTGATCGAAGGCGAGCCCATCGGCGCGGAGACCGCGGCGATGATGGAGGACATCTACACCCACGGCCTGGGTGAGTTCGCCTACCGCAACGGGCTGGACCTGCACGGGCGCATTCGTTTTCCGGCCAGCGAGGCCGCCGACACCGCGCCAGCGCCCGCCTTGGGGCTGGCGTCGCATGCGCTGGTGGCCATCGGCGGCGGCAAGGATTCGCTGGTGACGATCGAGGCGCTGCGCCAGGCGGGCGTAGCCCAGACCGTCAGTTGGGTCGGCGGTTCGCAGCTGATCGCCGCCTGCGCCGCACGCACCGGCCTGCCGACGCTCAACATCACCCGCGCGCTGGCGCCGGCACTGTTCGAGCTCAATCGCCAGGGCGCCTACAACGGCCACATTCCGGTCACCGCGATCAACTCGGCGATCCTGGTGGTGGCCGCGCTGCTGCGTGGGGTGGACCAGGTGGTGTTTTCCAACGAGCGCTCGGCCAGCTACGGCAGCCTGATCCCCGGCACGGGCGAGGTGAACCACCAGTGGTCCAAGGGCTGGGCGTTCGAGTCGCTGTTCGGCGCGCACGTGCAGCGTCATGTGGCCGCCAACCTGGCGTACTACTCGCTGCTGCGGCCGCTGTCCGAGCTGGCGGTGGCGCGGCAGTTCGCCAAGACCGATCATTACGACGCGCATTTCTCCAGCTGCAATCGCAACTTCCACATCCTCGGCGAGCGTCCGGTCAATCGCTGGTGCGGCATGTGCCCCAAGTGCCATTTCGTGTTCCTGGCGCTGAGCAACTTCATGCCCAAGCCGCGCCTGCTGAACATCTTCGGCCGCAATCTGCTGGACGACGTGGCGCAGACGGCCGGTTTCGACGCGCTGCTGGAATACCAGGACCACAAGCCGTTCGAATGCGTGGGCGAAGGGCGCGAATCGCGCGCGGCGATGGCCGCACTGGGCCAGCGGCCGGAGTGGCGCGAGGACGCGCTGGTGGCGCGCTTCAACCGCCAGATCGCCCCGCAGCTGGACGCAGCCGAACTGCAGATCGCCCCGCTGCTGCAGCCCGAAGGCGAGCACCGCATCCCGCCTGCGCTGTGGGACCAACTGCGTGCGAATTTCGCAGCTTGAGGGCCAGCGCATCGCGCTGTGGGGCTGGGGGCGCGAAGGTCGCGCGGCCCATGCCCTGCTGCGCCGCCGACTGCCCGCCCAGCCGCTGACGCTGTTCTGCAGCGCCGCCGAAGCCGAGCAGGCCGCAGCGCTGGATGACGCGCTGCTGTTTCCGCGGTCTGACGTCAGCGGCGCGGCGCTTGGCGGCTTCGATGTGGTGATCAAGTCGCCGGGCATCAGCCCGTATTCGCCCGAAGCCCTGGAGGCGCAGGCCGCTGGTGCGCACCTGCTGGGCGGCACGGCGCTGTGGTTCGCAGAGCATCCCGACGCGCGCACCGTGTGCGTGACCGGCACCAAGGGCAAGAGCACGACCACCGCGTTGCTGGCCCACCTGCTGCGCGCTGGCGGCTATCGCACCGCGCTGGCCGGCAATATCGGCCTGCCGCTGCTGGAGGTGATGAACCCGCAGCCCGCACCGGAGCTGTGGGCGATCGAGCTGTCCAGCTACCAGACCGGCGCGGTCGCCGATGGCGGCGTGCGGCCGGAGGTCGCCGTGGTGCTTAACCTGTTCCCCGAGCACTTGGACTGGCACGGCAGCGAGCAGCGCTACATCGAGGACAAGCTGGCGCTGGTGACGCGCGCGGCGCCGCGCACGGCTGTGCTCAACGCGCGCGATCCGGTGCTGGCGCAGCTCGACCTGCCCGACAGCCGCGTCATTTGGTTCAACCGCGAGGATGGCTGGCACCTGCGTGGGGATGTGCTGTTCCGCGGTGATGCCGAGGTGTTCGACACCCGCGCGGTGCCGCTGCCCGGCCGCCACAACCGCGGCAACCTGTGCGCGGTGCTGGCGGCGATCGAGGCGCTGGATATCGAGGCCACGTCGCTGGCGCCTTCGGCGGTGAGCTTCCAACCGCTGCCCAACCGCCTGCAGACGCTCGGCGCGCGCGCTGGCGTCACCTACGTCAACGATTCGATCAGCACCACGCCGCACGCCACGTTGGCGGCGCTGGAGTGCTTTGCCGGGCAGCGCATCGCGCTGCTGGTCGGCGGCCATGATCGCGGCCTGGACTGGCACGGCTTTGCCGATGCGATGCGTACGCAGGCACCGCTGGGCATCGTGACCATGGGCGCCAACGGGCCGCGCATCCACGCCTTGCTGGAGCAGGTTGCGGGCGAGGGTGGTTGTGCCCTGGCGTCCGCGCCTGACCTTGCGATGGCAATGCACCAAGCCGAGGCGATGCTGGGCGGGCAGGGCGTGGTGCTGCTGTCGCCGGGCGCGCCGAGCTTCGGTATGTACCGGGACTACGTGGAGCGCGGCAAGGATTTCGCGCGGATCGCGGGGTTTGATCCGGAGGCGATCGTGGCGATTCCTGGGTTGGGTGTGGCTTGAGGCGTTGCGCCGCCTTGGGCGCTTGGAGGCCTTCAGGCAAGGGCTCTGCAGCAAAGGCTTTCGAGCAAAGGCCGAAGCAGAAGCTTTGAAGCAGAAGCAGAGCTTTCGCGCCTGCGGGCGCGAGCTACTTTTGACGCGGCAAAAGTAGCCAAAACCGCTTCTCGCCGGGACGCACGTCGGCGCTACGCGCCGATCCCCTGCGCTCCTCGCGAAGCAGGACACGGCGCCCAAACTCGCTTCGCTCAAACAGGGCGCCTCTTCGGCCCTGCTTCGCCGCGGTGCTCGGCGTGCTTTACGGCTCAGGCAGGTAAAGCAACAGCGAAAGCAGAAACTCTTGAGCAACAGCAACAGCAACAGCAACAGCAACAGCCGAAGCAGCCCTTTCAAATGGTCATTCACGCAAAAGCGGAAGGTGCTCTACAACAGACGAATGTCTGGTCATCCAGGGACTTTGTTCTTCGCTCCTCGCTTTTGCTCGTGCTTCCAGGTCCCCCGTAAGGCACGGCGGAGGGACGAGGATAAGACCCGCAGGGCGCCGCACATGGATGTGCGGCGTTTTTCGAGGGGACAGGATGTTCCTTCGAAAAATCCCTCGGCCCGCAGCGGACCTGCGCGCAGCGCAGGCGTGCCGCCCGGGGCGTGTTTCTTTGCCTACCTTTCTTTGCACGAGCAAAGAAAGTAGGTCGGGCTGCGCAGCGGCACGAACGCTCTTGCTTTGACGTGATCAACAACCCGGAACAGATGCGCCTAAGCGCCCCGTGCAACCCCCATCAAGCAAACGCCGCCGCATACCCCGACTGCATCACCGCCTTCTGCAGCGCCTCGGAGACGCGCAGGTTGCCGGCCACGACCTGGCGGCCTTCGGCCTGGGTGCCGTCGTCCATGCGCGCCAGGGTGCGGCCGCGGAAGTCGCTGACCTTGCCACCGGCCTCGCGCACCAGCAGCACGCCGGCGGCGATGTCCCAGGCCTTCACGCCCGCCTCGAAGTAGGCGTCGGCGCGGCCGCAGGCCACGTAGGCCAAGTCCAGCGCGGCCGAGCCGGTACGACGAATGTCCTCGGCGTGGTTGAGCAACTCGCGCACGCACTCCAGGTGCGCGCCGACGCGGGCCCGCTCGCGTGGCGGGAAGCCGGTGTGGATCATCGTGGCGCCCAGGTCCTTGCGGTCGGCCACGCGGATCTTGCGCTCGTTGAGCTGGGCGCCGGCGCCGCGGCTGGCGGTGAACAGCTCGTTGCGCAACGGGTCGAAGATCACCGCGTCGGTCGGCTCGCCGTTGTCCACCAGGGCGATGGAGACGCAGTAGTGGCCAAAGCCGTGCAGGTAGTTGCTGGTGCCGTCCAGCGGGTCGATGACCCAGTGGTAGCGCGGGTTCTTGCCGGGCACCACGCCGCCTTCCTCGCCGATCACGCCGTAATCGGGGTAGGCGCGGCGCAGTTCCTTGATGATCGCCTTTTCCGCGTCGGCATCGACCTCGCTGGCGTAGTCCATGCGGCCCTTCTGGACTACGTTGAGCGCGTCGAGCTTGTTGATGCTCCGCAGCAACACGTTGCCCCCGATGCGTGCGGCCTTGGTCATGACGGTGACGACGGGATTCAACATGCGAAACAACCTCGAGGACAGGCAGGGCGCGGGACGCGGCGGGTGGAAAGAGCGAGTACCGGCGCGGCGGCCGGACCGCGCATTCTAGCATTTCGGCCGGGTCCAGGCCGTCCGGCGCCGCATTGGCGCCTGGGGCAGGGACGCGCCGGCGGACGCCAGCCTCTAGAATTGCCGCCCATGGATTCCATCGACCCGATCGCCGCCGCACGCATTCGTTTCGTGCTGGTCGGCACCCAGCATCCCGGCAACATCGGCGCGGCCGCGCGCGCGCTCAAGACCATGGGCCTGTCCCAGCTGATTCTGGTCCAGCCGGAAGACTTCCCCAGTGACGAGGCCTACCGTCGCGCCGCCGGCGCCGACGATCTGCTGGCCGACGCGGTGGTCACCCATGATCTGGCCTCGGCGGTAGCGGACTGCCGCCTGGTGCTGGGGTGCACCGCGCGCAGTCGCCGCGTGCAGTTGGAGGAGCACACGCCGCGCCAGGCCGCGAGCCGGCTGGCCCACGTGGCGGCCGAGGCGCCGGTGGCGCTACTGTTCGGCCGCGAGCGCACGGGCCTGACCAATGAGGAACTGCAGCTGTGCCACGCGGCGGTCCACATCGATGCCAACCCGGACTACAGCTCGCTGAACCTGGCGGCCGCCGTCCAGGTGCTCTCCTACGAGACCCGGCTGGCGCTGCGCGGTGGTGCGGCGCCGGAGGTATTGGCCGCGCCCGCCGTCCCTGAATCGCGAACGGACCTGGCCACCCATGCGCAGCTTGAAGGGTTCTTCGCGCAACTGGCCGAGACCCTGGAGCAGATCGATTTCCACAAGGGGCGCGCGCCAGACTCGGCCATGCGCAAGCTGCGCCGTCTGTACCTGCGCGCCGACCTGGACGAGAAGGAGGTCCGGCTGCTGCGCGGCATCCTGGCCGACGCCCAAAGGATGGCCAGGCTTGCGGGTGAAGGTGGGGTGAAAAACTCTGTCGGGTAGCGGGTATTTCCGCTAGGCTGGCCCGTCATTTGCCGCACGATGTGTCCCTTGCGTACCTGGTTTGTCCGTGTCCTGCTGTTGTTGACGGTAATGGCGATGCCGGTGATGGCGGCACCGGTGCCAGGCAGCGACGACCCCCACGTGCTGGTCCTGGGGCGGATCAGCGACGACCCCAAGGCGCATTACGCCCAGCTCAAGCCCTTGCTGGATTACGTTGTGGCGCACATGCGGGATGTAGGCATCACCGGGGGGCGCATCCTGATGGCCCGCGACGCGCGCCAGATGAGCAGCTATCTGCGCCGTGGCCGGGTGGACTGGGTCACCGAAACCTCCGGCACCGGCATGGAGCTGGCACGCCGCGGCGGGGCTGAGCCGTTCCTGCTGACCGAGCGTGGCGGGGCCAGCGCTTACCACACGATCATCTTCGCGCGCGCCGATTCGGGGCTGACCTCCGTCGCCGACCTGCGTGGCCATGCGCTGGCGCTGCAGGGCGTGGGCTCGACCAGCGCCTATCTGGTCCCGGCCTCGATGGCGCTGGAAGCCGGCCTGCCGATGGAACTGTTGCTCTCGCCGCAGGATCGGCCCGATGCCGATTCGGTTGGCTACGTGTTCGCGCGCTCGGAGCTGAACATCGCCGCCTGGGTGGACAAGGGCATGGTCGATGCCGGCGCGCTGAGCAACCTGGACTGGGACAACCCACGGCGCATGCCCGAGAGCTTCCGACGCAACATGCGGGTGCTTGCGCGCAGCGACGATTATCCGCGCGCGGTGGAGATGGTGCGCTCGGGGCTTCCCGTCGAGGTGCGTGCGCGCCTGCATGAGGTGCTGCTGGACGCCGCGCGCGATCCCCAGGCAAGCGACGCGCTGCGGCGCTTCTTCGGCACCACGCGCTTCCTCGATCTGGATGCCGAGTCGCTGCGCGCGCTGGAGCGGGTCCGCCAGGCCGCGGCCCACGTCCGCGAGCACATCGAATGACGCGCCGGACGCGTTTCGGCCTGCAGGCGCAGCTGGCCCTGGGCCTGTCCGTGGCGCTGGTCATGGTCCTGGGGCTGATGGCCGTGGTGCTGCAGCGCCAGCGCGCCATGCAGGAAGAGGTGGACCAGCTCGGTCGACAGGCCGTGCAGTCGATGGCTTCCGAAGGCCTGACCCGGCGCGGTGCCGCGATGGCCCAGCAGTTGGCCGATTCACTGGCCAATCCCATGTATTACTCCGACCTGGACGCCATCGGCACCCTGGTGCGCGAAGCCACCCGCCAGCCCGACGTGGCCTATGTGCTGGTCTACGACGACGACGGCAACCTGGTCACCGACGGCTCCTGGGACATGGCCTCCTATGGGCAGCCGATGCAGGATCCGCTGGCGGCGCGTGCCCTGGCCAGCAATGGGCTGCTGACCCAGTGGTCGGACAAGGTGGTGGAGGTCTCGCAGGTGATCGAGTTGGGCGACTCGCGCCTGGGCGGCGTGCGGGTGGGCTATTCGCTGGCCGAAGCACGTACGAGCGAGCAGCGTGCCGCCGAGGTGCTGCGTGCGCGGCTGGATGCGCTGGGGCGCCGCCACTTTGGCTGGATCGCGACCATGCTGGGCCTGCTGTTGCTGGTCGGTGTGGTGCTGGTGGCTTACATGCAGCGCAGTCTGGTGCGGCCGATCCGCTTGTTGGCGCAGTCGGCGCGGGCCATCGGCGTGGGCGACTACGACGTGCCGCGCCCGGTCAGCGACCGCCAGGACGAGGTGGGCGAACTGGTCCGCGCCTTCGCCGAAATGAGCGACAGCATCGCCCGGCACGACCGCGACGTGCGGCACATGGCCTATACCGACGCGCTGACCGGCCTGACCAATCGCCTGGCGTTCCGTGAAAGCCTGGACCACCGGATCATGCTCGGTCGCGTCGCTGGTCGCGACCTGGCCCTGCTGTTCGCCGACATCGACGACTTCAAACGGGTCAACGATTCGCTGGGGCATGAGGCGGGCGACGAAGTGCTGCTGCATTTCGCCGCGCGCATCCGCGAAGCGGTCCAGCGTCTGGGCGGCGACGACGCCATGGTGGCCCGCTTCGGTGGCGACGAATTCGTCATCCTGATCCAGGGGGGCGATGTCCGTCAGGCGGCCTCCACCCTGGCCGAGGAGATGGTCCAGGCGCTGAGCCTGCCGTTGAGCGTGCAGGGTCGGCAGGTCTACCTGGGCACCTCGGTGGGCATCACCCTGTTCCCGGAAGACGCCACCGGGGCCACCGCGCTGATGAAGAACGGCGACGTGGCGATGTACCAGGCCAAGATGGCGGGCAAGAACTGCTACCGCTTCTACAGTCGGGCGATGGATCAGGCAGTGGAGCGCCGCGTGCGCATGGAGGCCGAGTTGCGCGGGGCGTGGGACCGCGGCGAGCTCTCGCTGGTCTACCAGCCGCTCTATCGACTGGCCGACAACCTGATCGTCGGTGCCGAGGCCTTGCTCCGCTGGCAGCATCCCGAACTGGGCGCGATTCCCCCGTCGGTGTTCATCGAGGTGGCTGAGCAGAGCGGTCTGATCGAGCAGCTCGGCCCGCAGGTCCTGCGCGCGGCATGCGACGCGGCCTCGCGCTGGGGCCTGCCCAGCGCGTCGGGGGGCGAGCTGCCGTTCGTCTCGGTCAACGTCTCGCCACGCCAGCTGCGCAGCGGCGACCTGCCCGAGGTGGTCTCGCGCGTGCTACAGGAAACCGGCCTGTCCGCCGGCCGCCTGCATCTGGAGCTGACCGAGACGGCGGTGATCGGCGACGAGGCCCACGCCAGCCTGATGCTGGCCAAGCTGCACCGCGCCGGGGTGAAGGTCTGGCTGGACGATTTCGGCACAGGCTTTTCCGGCCTGAGCCACCTGCGCCGGGTGCCGGTGGACGGGGTCAAGATCGACCGCAGCTTCATCACCGACCTGCAGCGCAATCCCGACGACCTGGCCCTGACCACGGCGATCATCGCCATGGCCCACTCGCTGGGGATCGCGGTGGTCGCCGAAGGCGTGGAGAAGCAGGGGCAGTTCGACCTGCTGCGCGAGCGCGGCTGCGACCTGGCCCAGGGCTACTGGCTGGGCTATCCGCTCAACGACAGCGAGTTCGCTCAGCTGCTGCTCTAACCGCCGCGCCGGGACGGCGCTACATCCTGGTTTGCAGCCAGTGCAGCGCGACCTGGCCCAGCTCCTTGAGCGAGACGCCGAACACCACGACCGCCGCCGCGCCCAGGACCCACGCGCCCAGCATCAGCATCCCGTCGCGCTCGAGCAGGGCGAACACATACACCAGCAGCAACAGGCCGAACAGGTAGTTGGTGAAGGGGATCGGCAAGGCCAGCAGCACGCCGAGCAGCAGCAGCAGCAGGCCGGTGAACGCGCCCGCCAGACGACTGTCCAGCATGCCCGCCCACCGCGGGCGCACGACCTTCTCCAACCAGCGCAGCGGCTTGGCCAGGGCGTTGCGGAAGCGCACGACCGATTGGCGCTGGGGGCCGCGAATGGCGATGAAGCGCGGCAGCCAGGGCTTGCGCAGGCCCAGCAGCAGCTGCGCACCCACCAGCATCACCAGCGGCCCGCTCAGGCCGCCGGCCACGCCGGGAATGGGGATGAAGGAGGGCAGCACGCCGATGAACAGCAGCATCCCGAAAGCGCTCTGCTTCAGGTCGGCCAGCAGGTCGACCAGGCGCAGCCGCTCGGCCGGATCGCCACGCGCCATGTCATCGAGCAGGCTGCGGGTGGTCTCGGCGTGGTGGGATTGGGCCGAACCGTCACCCGACGATGTCGTCATCGTCATCGTCTTCGTCCTGCAGTTTCTGCAGCAGCAGCTTGTCCACGCGCGCCCCGTCCAGGTCGACCACCTCGATGCGCCAGCCGGCCCACTCGAAGTGCTCGCCGGTATGCGGGATGCGACCGAACTGCTCGATCACCATGCCCGCGGCGGTGTGGTAGTCGCGCTCGTCCGCGCCGGGCAGCTGCACGCCGCCCATCAGCTCGCGCAGGTCGTCGTTGGACAGCGAGCCATCGATCAGCAGCGAGCCGTCCTCGCGGGTGACCACCAGGGCGTCCGGATCGGGATTCTCGGCGGCCTGGTGGTAGCGGCCGATCACCGCGTTCATCAGGTCAGCCAGGGTCACCATGCCCTGGATCTCGCCGTACTCGTCCACCACCAGCGCCAGGGACTGCTGCTCCTCGCGCAGGATCTCCAGCAGCTTCATCGCATGGGTGGATTCGGACACGAACAGCGGTTCGCGCAGCTCGGTGAACAGCTCCGGCGAGTGGTCGGCGATGCGGTCGAGCAGCGACTTGACCTCCAGCACGCCCACCACGTCCTGGTCGTTCTCGCGGAACACCGGGAAGCGCGAATACTGGGCCTGGCGCATGGTCTGCAGGTTGTTCTCATACGGGGCGGCCACGTCCAGCCAGACGATGCGCTTGCGCGGCGTCATCAGGCTGTCGGCGGTGCGGTCGCCCAGGCGCAGGACGCGGTTGACCATGTTGCGCTCGTCGTCGTCGATCACGCCCTGCTCGTGGCTCTCGCTGACCAGCATGCGGATCTCTTCCTCGGTCACTGCATGGCGCGCGTCGTCCTTGATGCCCAACAAACGCAGTACGCCCCGGTTGATCGCGCCGAGCACGGCCACCACCGGGCGGGCGAAGCGCGACAGCCAGTCCAGCGGGATGGCCACCACGGCGGCGATCTTCTCGGCGTTGGTCAGGGCCAGACGCTTGGGGATCAGTTCGCCGAAGATCACCGAGCCGGCCGTGATCAGGGTGACCGCGGTGCCGACGCCAATGGGCGCGGTGTAGTGCTCCGCGCCAGGGAACCAGCCCGCCAGCCAGCCGGCGATGATCGCGCCGATGGCGTCGCCGCCGAACACGCCGGCCAGGACGCCGATCAGGGTGATGCCGATCTGCACGGTCGACAGCAGGTTGTCCGGATGCTCGGCCAGGGCCAGGGCCACGCGCGCGCCGCGGCTCTCGATGGCCATCTGCTTCAGGCGCAGCTTGCGCGAGGTCATCAGCGCCATCTCCGACAGGGCGAAGAAGGCATTGAGGATGATCAGGAAAACGACGATCAACAGCTCGAACACGAAGCGCCCTCCAGGTCAGTGGCGGGGGCGGAGGTCATCCGGGCGAGGGCGGCGCGCGAGGGGGCCGCGGGGGGGTAAGGGTCGTCGTCCATAAGATGCGCCCCGTTCAGGGCGCTGGAGGAGTCTAGCAAAGGCGGGCGTCAAGGACCCAGTGTGGGGCAACCTCACGTGAATCAAGCGCTTGCAAGGGTGTCAGGCGATCAGACTGTGACGAGGGGTCATCAAACCGTCATAATTGCCGGCTTCGACGTCGCCCCGTCCGGCGACAGGTGCCCCGACGCATGTTTTCCCTGCAGACCATCTTCGGCTCCGGCCAGCAGTTCTACACCCTGCTCGACGAGGCGGCCGACGCCGCGCACGACAGCACCAAGGCCCTGCACACCATGATGAAGGGCGCCAACCGGCAGCCGGCGCTGGATGCCTTCAAGCTGGCCAGGCAGCGCGAGCGCCAGGCGTCGGACAAGATCGGCAAGGCGCTGGTGGACAGCTTCATCACCCCGATCGAGCGCGAGGACATCGAGGCGCTGGGGTCGGCCCTGCACAAGATCCCCAAGCAGGTGGAGAAGTTCGCCGACCGCTACTCGCTGGCGGTGACCCACCTGGAGCACATCGACTTCGCCCCGCGCGCGGCGATGCTTGAGCAGGCCGCCGGCGTGGTCCAGCAGATGGTCACCGTGCTGCCGAAGATGAACCTGGACCAGGTCACCTCGCTCTACGAAAAGCTGCGCGCGCTGGAGAACGAGGCCGACCGGCTGATGCTGGAGCTGTACCGGGACATCTACTCGGGCCGGCTGGACAGCCTGCAAATGTTCCTGCTCAAGGAGTTCTTCGAGATCCTGGAGAAGGCGATCGACCGCTGCCAGGAAGCCGGCGCGGTGGTGTACCAGATCGTGCTGAAGAACTCCTGATCGCCATGTGGCAGCTCCTTTCCCCCTGCGGCCGGGGTCTCCCGGGTCGCGTCCTGTGCTCCCTGGAGGCGCCGCGATGCTGACGCTCGTGCTGGTGGTGATCCTGGCCGCGTTGGTCTTCGAGTTCATCAACGGCTTCCACGACACGGCCAACTCCATCGCCACGGTGGTGGCCACCAAGGTGCTAGCCCCGGGCTGGGCCGTCGCTCTGGCCGCGGTGATGAACCTGATCGGTGCGCTGACTGGGACCGCGGTGGCCGCCACCATCGCCACTGGCATCGTCAACACTGAGGTGGTGGATGCCAGCTCCCAGGTCATCCTGTGCGCGCTGCTGGGCGGGATCGTGTGGAACCTGATCACCTGGTGGAAAGGCCTGCCTTCCTCTTCCAGCCATGCCCTGATCGGCGGGTTGTGCGGCGCGGCGCTGGCGGCCGCGCACAACAACTGGGATGCGTTGATCTGGTCGCAGCACGCCGGCAGCTGGTTCAAGAACAAGGGCCTGCTGTGGAAGGTCTTCGTGCCGATGATCACCTCGCCCATCGCCGGCTTCATCCTGGGCGTGCTGATGATGCTGCTGCTGTGGGCGATCATCGCCGGCATGAGTCGCGCCGGCGGCATGCTGCGCCGGCTGGCGCGGCCACGCTGGGTCAATGCGTTCTTCGGCAAGGCGCAGATCGCCTCGGCCGCCTACATGGGCTACGCGCACGGCCACAACGATGCGCAGAAGACCATGGGCATCATCGCCCTGACCCTGTTCGGGGCCCAGCAGGGCGGGGTGTTGAACGACCTGCCGTCGTGGCTGTCGTTCCTGCATCCCGATCCGGCGGCCAGTGGCGCCGACGTCGCCTTGTGGATTGTGCTGACCTGCGCGGTGGTGATGGCGGCAGGCACCGCTTCGGGTGGCTGGAAAATCATCAAGACGCTGGGTCACAAGATGGTCAAGCTGCATCCGATCCACGGCTTTGCTGCCGAGGTCAGCTCGGCGACCATCCTGACCGCCGCGGCGCACTTCGGCATGCCGGTGTCGACCACCCACAGCATCTCCACGGCGATCATGGGCGTGGGCTATGCCAAGAATCCCAAGGCGCTGAAGGTCAGCGTGATCGAGCGCATCGTGTGGGCGTGGATTCTGACGATTCCGGCGGCGGGGGGCATTGCGTGGCTGATGTTGAAGGGGTTGGAGGTGATGGGGTGGGCGTAGGCCTTCTTGTCGCCTGATGGATTGCTGGGACGGGAGGCCTTGGGGCTTCCCGTTCTGCATTCGGGGATTGGGTTTTTCGAGATAGGGCAGGAGCAAGAGCTTTCACGCCCTGCGGGCGCGACTTCCTTTTGTCTTAGCAAAAGGAGGCGGAACTGCGGCTCGTAGCGGAGACGCTTCGACGCTATGCGTCGGTCCTCCGTGCTACTCGCGAAGCGGGGCGCGGCGCCCAAACTCGCTTCGCTCAGACTCTTCGGCACTGTTTCGCTTCGGTGCTCGGCATGCTTTACGGCTTAGACATTTGACGTGGCGATGCTGGGGGCAAGGCAAGAGCTTTCACGCCCTGCGGGCGCGACTTCCTTTTGTCTTGGCAAAAGGAAGCAAAACCGCTACTCGCCGGACACTCGCCGCCGCTGCGCGGCGGTGCCCTGTGCTTCTCGAAGAAGATGGCACGTCGCCCAAACTCGCTTCGCTCAGACAGGGCGACTCTGCGGCCATCTTCTTCTGCGATGCTCGGCTCGCTTTACGGCTCAGACAGGTGAAGCAACAGCAACAGCAACAGCAACTGCAACTGCAACACAAAACTAAAAAGCAAAAGCCAGGGCTCTGGCTTTTGCTTGCGCTCTGAAATCCTCCGTGAGGCACGGCGAAGGGGCGAGGCAAAGACCCGCAGGGCGACGTGCATGGATGCACGTCGTTTTTGGACGGGACAGGGTGTCCCATCCAAAAATCCATCGGCCCGTAGCGAACCTGCGCGAAGCGCAGGCGTGCCGCCCGGAGTGTGTTGACCAGACGTGCGTCTGTTGAAAAGCGCCTCTTTGCCTAGCTTTCTTTGCACAAGCAAAGAAGGTAGGTCGGGCGGCGAAGCCGCGCGAAAGCCGTTGCTTCTGCACTAAGCCAACAAATCGGGATGCGCTCGAACAACAAAGCAAGCCCAGCCTAGAATCCATCCATGGCCACCGACCTCTCCACCCCCGAAGCCCGCGCCGCGGCCATCCTCAAGGCCATCCGTGCCGTGCCGGCCGGGCAGGTGGCCGGGTATGGGGAGATCGCGCGCCGGGCGGGGCTGCCGGGGCGGGCGCGGCTGGTGGCGCAGGTGCTGCGCAAGTACGGGGCGCCGGATCTGCCCTGGTACCGGATCCTGCTGTCCAGCGGCCGGGTGGCCTTTCCCGAGGGCAGTCGCGGCTACCGTGAACAAAGCCAGCGGCTGCGGGCCGAAGGGGTCAAGGTGGTCAAGGGGCGGGTGATCGGCCAGAAGGCCGCCGCGTCGATCGACGAGCAGATCTGGGGCCAGGAGTGAGCCGAGGACGGCGACTGGCGCGCGCCGGCCGGGGAATGGCCCGCCCACGCACCTGACAGGATCGAAAGCCGCGCCTTGCAAGGACGTTGGGCTGCCCGCACGTATGATGCAGCCCGATTTTCATGCACGAGGTTGTCGACGATGTTTCCCCGATTGCAGCCGGCCACCAAGGCCCTTCTGATCGCCAACGTGGTGGTGTTCCTGCTGCAGATGGTGTTGCCCGACGCGGTGACCACCCCGATGCTGCTGTGGCCGATCGGTAGCGGAGAGATGGTGCAGGGTGGCGGCTTCATGCCCTGGCAGCTGGTCACCGCCGGCTTCATGCACGCCAACATCGGCCACATCTTCTTCAACATGTTTGCGCTGTGGATGTTCGGCTCGCCGCTGGAGGCGGTATGGGGACAGAAGCGCTTCACCACCTATTACCTGGTGAGCCTGGTGGGAGCCAATGTGCTGCAGGTGATCGTGGGGACGCTGCTGCTGCACCAGGGGCAGTTCCCGGCACCGGTGCTGGGCGCCTCGGGCGCGGTGTTCGCCCTGCTGCTGGGCTACGGGATGCTGTTCCCCGAGCATCGGATGATCATTTTCCCCATCCCGATGGAGATCAAGGCTAAGACCCTGGTGATCATCTATGGCGCGATGGAGCTGTTCTTCGCTTACACCGGTCGCCAGCCGGGCGTGGCCCATTTCGTGCACCTGGGCGGGATGCTGTTCGGCTGGCTGCTGATCCGCTACTGGCGCAGGCAGCCGCCGTTCGGGCGCAACGGGCGTGGCGGCGGGCGCCGCCGCAATCCGGGATTCCGGGTGGTGAAGTAGCCTAGAAAGCTCTGGTTATCCAAAAAAAACGCGGCCCATCGGCCGCGTTTTTTTGCCTTGCCGATAGCGATGATCAGCGCCAGATGCTGATCTGGTCGGCCTCCGGGCGGACCATCGGGGTGCCGGCCTTGCACGAGAACGCCTCGGCGAATGCGGGCAGATCCTGCAGCGGCCCATTGCTGCGCACCGGGCCCGGTGCGTGGGTGTCGCTGGCCTGGCGGATGGTGGCCTCTTCCGGCGCGACCTGCTGGCCCCACAGCTGCGACCAGCTGTTGAAGAAGGTCTGCTTGGCGCCGGTGTTGGGCGCCGACTGGGAAGCGGTGTAGGCGTCCCAGGCCAGCTCCACGCCGGACAGGTCGGCCAGGTTCTCGTCGCGGGTCAGGGCGCCGTTGACGTTGGTCGCGGTCAGGCCCGGGTAGGCGTAGCCGTTGTACTGGCTGGTCACCCGCGCGCCCAGCGCGTTCCAGGCGCTCAGGTCGGCCGGGGTCCACCAGTCGCGCAGCTCTCCTGCCGCGTCGATCATGCGGCCCTTGGCGTCGAAGCCGCGGGTGAGCTCGTGCCCGACCAGACCGCCAAAGGCGCCGTACAGCGCCGAGGTGTCGCGCTTGACGTCGAACACCGGGGCCTGCAGCACCGCGGCGGTGATGATCAGGCGGTTCTGGGCCAGATCGTAGGCCAGGGCGGGCTGTTGCGGCAGCACGTTCCAGCGACGCTCGGCGTTGCCCTTGCCGATGCGCTTCATCTCCTCGCGGTGGCGCCAGGTGCTGGCGATCAGCATGTTGCCGCCGAAGCTGCCGCGCCCCATCGGCTGCACGCTGTAGTCCAGGTCGCGCTTGGGCGCGCCGATCTCGATGTCCAGCTTGGCCAGCTTGGCCTTCGCTTCGGCCTTGGCCTGCGGGCTCATCCACGCGTTGCGCTCCAGCGCCCTGCCCAGCGCCTCGCGCACGCCGCTGGCGATGGCCTCGGCCTTGTCGCGGCTGTCCTTGGGCAGGTAACGCGCGGTGTATTCGCGGCCGAGCATCGGGCCGGCCGCGGTATTGATCGCGTCCAGCACCTGCAGCCAGCGCGGATCGGGCGCCTGCTTGCCTTCCAGGATGCGGCCACGGAATGCAAACGAGGCATCACGCCAGGGCTTGGCCAGGTACGGCGCCATCGCATCACCCACGCGCCAGCGCAGGTAGGCCTTCCACTCCTCGGGCGAGAGGCTCTTGATCAGCCCGTCGATCTGGGAGAACAGGGCCGGGTCGGCCAGGGACACCATGTCGTCCTTGACCCCCTGGGCTTCCAGGAAATCGTCCAGCTGCAGGTTGCGATACTGCTTCTTGAGGTCCTTGACCGCCACCGGTGCGTAGTTGTTGAAGGGGTTGGCCAGCTGGTCCAGCGGGCGCGACGCGCGGGCCAGGCGGGTCTCCAGGTCCAGCACGAGGGCGGACTGCGCATCGAGCTGGTCGGCCGGCGTGCCGGTCAGGGCCAGGATCTGCTTGATGTAGGCGCGGTAGCGGCCGAGCAGCTCACGGGTCTCGGTGTCGGTGCGGGTGTAGTAGGCCGGGTCCGGCAAGCCCAGCGCGCCCTGCATGAAGTAGCCGATGTGCCGGTCCAGCGCCTTGAGGTCCACGTCCGGGCTGAAGTTGAAGGCCACCGGGATCCCGACCTGGTGCAGGGCGGCGATCGCGGCCGGGACTTCCTTGGTCTTCTTGATCCCGTCGATACGGCTGAGCAGCGGCGCGATCGGCTTGGCACCGTCGGCCTCGACGGCGGCTTCGTCCAGGCCACTGGCCCAGAAATCCCCGAGCAGCTTCTGCACCTGGCCCTGCGGGGACTGCATTGCGCCGTCCAGCAGTGCCTTCTGCTGCTGCAGGCTGTAGTCGCGCATGTTGCCCAGCGCCGAGACGGCACCCACGCCGGCCGGCAGCGGATTGGCCTTGAGCCAGTCGGCGTTGGCCGCGGCGTAGAAATCGGTGCACTCGGCGCTGACCGCCGGAGCCTTCTTGGCCGGGGCTTTCTTCTTCTTGGCGGCAAGGGCCTCGCCGTTGCCCAGCGCGATCATCAGCGCCAGGGCGAGCAGGGTGGGCGTACGGGCGTTGCGCAACTGCGGCATCTGAAATGAGTTCCGGCGGTGGAAGGCGCGGATTCTAGCAACGTGTTGGCGCGCGAAGTGGGCGAGGCCTTCACCCGTGCAGGACGGACTCAGCCGGTCAGGCGGCGTGTGCGTGCCACAGCCAGAACCCGATGCCGCCAAGCACGGCCCAGGCGCACAGGCCGGCCACCGTCGCCGCGCCTTCGGAGGGCTCCGAGCCGGGGCGCAGCCACCGCAGCACCAGGTACCCGGTCCCCTTGATCAGCACTTCCAGCAACAGGTCCGAGAGCAGCCACCAGATCAGGCGCAGCGCGCCACTCAGCAGGCCACCGGTGAGTTCCTCGACAGGCACGGCACGATCCTTGTGTGTGTGATTCCAATTCCCAGCTTAACCGCGGCCCGGCGAGCGCGCCGCGGGAACAGCAAAGGCCCGGACGTGCCGGGCCTTTGCTGGGGTATCGCAGGAGCCGGGACGGCTTACCAGATGACCACGCGCTTGTCGTCCGGACGCACCATCGCGTCGCCCGCCTTGCACTGGAAGGCCTCGGCGAAGGCCGGCATGTTGGACGGGGCGGCGATGGCGCGCAGCTGCATCGGCGCATGGGGGTCGGCGTTGAGGTAGACGATGGCCTGCTTTTCGCGGATGTCGCCACGCCACACGCGGGCCCAGTTCATGAAGAACCGCTGGTCCGGGGTATAGCCGTCGATTTTCTGGTCGGCTTCGCCCGGGTGCTGTTGCATGGCGGTGTGCAGGGCATCGTAAGCCACGTTCAGCCCGCCCAGGTCGGCGATGTTCTCGCCCAGGGTGAGCTTGCCGTTGACGTGCAGGTCTGGCTTGTCCTTGATCGGGGTGTAGGCGTCGAACTGGTCCACCAGCTTCTGGGTGCGCGCGTCGAACTTGGCACGGTCGTCCTTGGTCCACCAGTTGACGTTGTTGCCGGCACCGTCGAACTGGCTGCCCTCGTCGTCGAAGCCATGGCTGGCCTCGTGGCCGATCACCGCGCCGATGCCGCCGTAATTGATGGCGTCGTCGGCCTTGGCGTCGAAGAACGGCGGCTGCAGGATCGCGGCCGGGAAGTTGATCGTGTTGTCGGTGGGGTTGTAGTAGGCGTTGACCGTCTGCGGGGTCATGCCCCAGTCCTTGCGGTCGGTCGGCTTGCCGATCTTGGCGATGTCGTACTGGTAGTTGAACTTCTGCGCGGCCTGCAGGTCGCCGTAGTAATCATCCTGCTTGATCTCCAGGCCGGACCAGTCGCGCCAGGTGTCCGGGTAGCCGATCTTGGGCAGGAAGGTGTCCCACTTGGCGATCGCCTTGGCCTTGGTGTCCTCGCTCATCCAGTCCAGATGCTGGATACGGGCCTTCAGCGCGTTGCGCACGTTGTCCACCAGTTCGGTGGCGCGGGTCTTGGCTTCCGGGGTGAACACCTTGGCTACGTACAACTGGCCCAGGGCCTGGCCCATGGATTGATTGACCGCACCGAGCACGCGCTTCCAGCGCGGCTTCTGCTGGGGCTGCCCGGACAGGGTCTTGCCCCAGAAGTCGAAGCTGGCATCCACGAACGGCTGGCTCAGCGCGTTGGCCGCTCCGTCGATGGCGTGGAAGCGCAGGTAGGCCCGCCACTGATCGGTCGGCGCCTTGGCCAGCAGCTTGTCGAACTCGGCGAAGAACTTCGGCTGTGACAGCGAGAAGCCCTTGTCGATGCTCACGCCCTGGGCGTTGAAGAAGGTCTCCCAGGAGAAATGCGGGGTGACCTTGTCGGCCTCTGCCACGGAGACGAAGTGGTACTGGTTCTTCGGATCACGCGCGTCCACGCGCGAAAGCGAGGCGGCGGCCAGCTGCTTTTCCAGGTCGAACACCTGCTGGGCCTGGGTCTTGGCCGCGGCCGGGTCGGTGCCGGTCAGCTCGAAGGACTTGGCGATGTAGGCGATGTAGGCGTCGCGGATGTCGGCGTACTTGGGATCGGTGTAGTAATCCTTGGTCGGCAGGCCCAGCCCGCCTTCGTTGGCGTAGGCGATCTGGGTCTCGGCGTGCTGGTAGTCGGCACCGGAGCCGAACTCGAACACCTGGCCGTCGCCCTGGGCGTAGCGGTCGACGATGTACTTGGCCACGTTCTGGTTGTTCTTCAGGCCGGTGATGGCGTCCAGGGTGGGCTGCAGCGGCGTGTAGCCGGCCTTGTCGATGGCGGCCTGGTCCATGCCCGCGGCATAGAGCGCACCGATCTTGTGCTCGATGGAGTCGCTGGGCGCGATCTTGTTCTTGGCCGCGGCCTCGACGATGTCGTGCTGGGTGTTGAGGCTGTCTTCGGCCAGCTTGTTGAAGGCGCCCCAACTGGTGCGATCGTCGGGGATGGGATTGGCCTTGACCCACTTGGCGTTGACGAAGCCGTTGAGGTCGTCGCAGACGTTGATGTCCTTGTCCAGCTCGGTCACGTCAAAGGACGGGGCCTGCTTGGCGGCATCGGCGGTGGCCGGCGGGGTCGAGGCCTGGGCCGGCGTGGTGTCCGCGTGCTTGTTGCAGGCCGACAGGGCCAGGCTCACGGCCAGGGAAAGGGTGATCAGTTTCGGTGCGTTCACGTATTCGGGACTCGTTGGCTTTCGCGGCCGATGGAAGGTGCCTTGCGGCACATGGGAAATAAGTGACGACGCGGCATGACGCCGCGTCGCAGTGCGCCAGGGGCGCGGTGGCTTACCAGATCACGACCTGCTTGTCCTGCGCGCGCACCATGGCATCGCCCGGCTTGCATTCGAACGCCTTGGCGAAGGCCGGCATGTTGGACGGGGCGCCGTTGGCGCGGAAGTTGGCCGGGGCATGCGGATCGGTCTTCAGGCGCACGGCCAGCTCTTCCGGGGTGAAGTTGCGGCGCCACACCGTGGCCCAGTTGAGGAAGAAGCGCTGGTCCTGGGTCAGGCCATCGATCTCCGGTTCCGGCTTGCCTTGCTCGGCGACCTTCATCGCGTCGTAGGCGGTGTTCAGGCCGCCCAGGTCGGCGATGTTCTCGCCCAGGGTCAGGTCGCCCTTGACCTTGCCGCCATCGCTGGTGGTATAGCCGTTGAACTGGTCCACCAGCTTGCCCGTGCGGGCTTCGAAGCCCTGCTTGTCGGCATCGGTCCACCAGTTCTCGAAGTTGCCGCTGGGCCCGAACTGCGCGCCCTGGTCGTCGTAGCCGTGGGTCATCTCATGGCCGATCACCGCGCCGATGCCGCCGTAGTTCAGGGCCGGATCGGCCTTGGGATCGAAGAACGGCGGCTGCAGGATGGCGGCCGGGAACACGATCTCGTTCTGCTGCGGGTTGTAGTAGGCGTTGATGGTCTGCGGGGTCATGCCCCACTCGGTCTTGTCCACCGGCTTGCCGATCTTGGACAGGTCGAACTTGTAGTTGAATTCCTGCGCGGCCAGCACGTTGCCGATGTAGCTCTCGCGGCTGGTCTTCAGCCCGGACCAGTCACGCCACTTGTCCGGATAGCCGATCTTGGGAGTGAAGGTGTTCCACTTGGCGATGGCCTTTTCCTTGGTCTCCGGGCTCATCCAGTCCAGCTTCTCGATGCGCGCCTTGAGCGCGGTGCGCAGGTTGCCCACCAGCTGTTCCATCTGTTGCTTGGCTTCCGGCGGGAAGGCGACCTTGACGTAGAGCTGGCCCATGGTCTCGCCGACCTGGCGGTTGATCGTGCCCAGCACACGCTTCCAGCGGTCCTTCATTTCCTTCTGGCCACGCAGCGTCTTGCTCCAGAAGGCGAAGTTCTCATCCACGAACGGCTTGCTCAGGTACGGGCTGGCCTCGTCGATGGTGTGGAAGCGCAGGTAGGCCTGCCAGGCAGCCGGGTCGGTATCGGCCAGCATCTTGGACACTTCCTCGTGGAAGGCCGGGATGGCCAGCGAGAACTTCTCCGGCGGGGTCACGCCCTGGGACTTGAAGAACTCGGTCCAGGACCAGTTGGGGGTCAGCTTGTCGGCCTCTTCCAGGGTGACCGGGTTGTAGAACAACTCGACATGGCGTGACAGTTCGGTGCTGGTCTTGGACACCTTGGCCAGGCGGGTCTCGAAGTCGATGACCTGCTGGGCCTGGGCGGCGGCGGCCTCCGGGGCGATGCCGGCCAGCTCCAGGGTCTTGGCGATGTGCGCCTGGTAGGCTTCCAGCTTGGCCTTGTTTTCGGCGCTGGTGTAGTACTCCGGATCGGGCAGGCCCAGGCCGCCCTGCATCGCGTAGGCGATGTTCATGTCCGAGGCCTTGAAGTCGGCGTTGGCGCCGAAGCCGAACAGCATGTTCTGGCCCTTGGCCGCGCTGGTGCGCAGGTAGTCGGTGATCTTGGCCTGGTCGGTCAGCCCGTCGATCGCGGTCAGCTCCCCCTGGATCGGCGCGATGCCCTGCTGCTCGATCTTGTCCCGGTCCATGCCGGTGGCCCAGAAGTCACCGACGATCTTCTCCACGCCGGTGGCGTTGGTGTCGGCGGCGGCCTGCTCGGCCAGCTGGTGCTGGACCGCTTCCGAGCGCTCGCTCAATACCTCGAAGCTGCCCCAGCTGGTGCGGTCGCCCGGGACCGGGTTGGCCGCCAGCCAGTTCTGGTTGGCGTAGGCGTTCAGGTCGGTGCAGACGTTGGCGTTCTTGTCCAGGTCGCTGGCCTTGAAGCTGTTGAACGGCGGCAGCTTGGAATCGTCCAGGGTCAGGGCCTTGGGCGCGTCGGCAGGCGGGGTCGAGGTGGCCGGGGCCTGGTCGTCGGATTGCTTGCAGGCCGCCAGTGCGGTGGCGATGGACAGGGTGAGCAGCAGGATCTTGGTCTTGGACGTGCGCACGTAGGCTCCCTTGGATAACCGTGAAGTCGCTCTTGCCGCGGGTGGTCCGGGCAATCGTGGGACTGTAACGTGGCGCCGGGAGGCGGGCCGGTGTCGAAGGTCATGGGCACCGGCTGGCGCCCGGGCTCAGGGCGCCAGGGGGTCGCGGGCGGCCACCAGGTCGCGGGTGGCGCGCAGCAACAGGTCGCTGCCGCGGGCGTCCTCGGCGTGGAGGGTGGCCAGGCCCATGCGCAGGCCGTTGCCACGGGCCGCGGGCCCGGGGCGGCCGGGCCGGCCTTCCAGGTCCACCATCAGCGCGGTGGCCAGCGCAGTGGCGGTGTCGGCGCCGGTGTCCGGCAGCAGCGCGGCGAAGCGCCCGGCATCGAGACGGGCGATCAGATCGGCGGGCCGGCGCAGGCGCAGGCGCAGGGCGGCAGCCAGCGGCAGGGCCAGCTCCCCGCGTTGCCCGGGCAGCTGCGGCCCGGGGCCGCGCGCCTCCACCAGCAACAAGGACAGCGGCCGTCCGCGACGGCGCGCGGTGCGGACATCGCGCTCCAGACGGGTGTCGAACCAGGCGCGGTTGGCGGTTCCGGTGCCCGCGTCCAGGCGCGACTGGCGGCGCGTGCGCAGCCAACTGCTGACCACGCCGGTCACCACACCGATCATCAAGACCAGCAGGGCGGCCATGGGAGGAAACCACGCGCCGGCCAGCAGCAAGGCCCAGCACAGCAGGCCCACCAGGGCCACGGCCAGCCCCATCGGCACCCAGAGCGTGTGCATGCCCGGCAGCCCGAGCAGCAGCAGGGGCAGGCAGACCAGGACAACGGCGAGCGAGACCTGCGCCAGGATCGGGATGGGCCAGATCGCGCGGTCCTCAAGCAGGCGCGCCACCGCATTGGCCTGTATATCCACCGGCGCCAACTGGTGCGCCATGCCGGGCACCGTCACCTCGCCGGCCGCGGCGTCATCGGTGCGGCCGACGATCGCGACCCGCCCCGCCAGGCGCTCGGCGCCGATGCGGCCGTCCAGGACACCGGCGGCCGGGACGTGCTCGATGCCACCGCCACGTGGGTAGGCCAGCAGGACCGTTTCGGTTCCCGACCAGGTCTCCGGCCGTGCGTCGGATGTGGCGACGGCGCGGTGTCTGGCATGGCGGGCGGGAAGCGCAGTGCCGTGGGTCGCCAGGGACTCGAGCACGAGTGAGAACGCAGGCCAGCGTGGTGTGCCCAGCCCCGCACGCAAGTCGAGTTGGCGTGGCATGCCATCGGGGTCGGTGGTGACTTCCACATGGCCCAGCGCCGCGGCGGCCTCAGCCAGGCTCGGGGCGGGCAGCAGGGCCGTGGCCGGCTGCGGCGGCGCGGGCAGGTCGGCCATGACCGGCAACACCACCGCACCGTTGCGGCGTATCGCCTGCGCAAGCAGCGCGTCACCTTCGGGATCGTAGAGACTGGGCTGGGCCAGCAGCAGGTCCAGGCCGATTGCGCGGGTACCAGCGGCGGTCAGGCGATCCACCAGATGCGCCAGTTCGCGTCGCGACCATGGCCATGGCCCGAGCTGACTCACGCTGGGGGCGTCGATGGCGACCACGACCACCTGCTGCTCTCCCTGGGCATGGCGTGCGCCGGCAAGGCGGTCGAACAGGCCACGATCCAGGGGCGCGGTGAGGCCGGAAAGGGTCAACAGCATCACCAGTGCCGCGGCCCCGACGCCGGTCAAGACGCGCTCACCGACATGCGCCCGGCTGCGGCGGATGGATCTCAGCGCGCGCATCAGGCGATGGGTTCGTGTTGGGGAGGATCTGTGTTCACGCTACCCTGCGCATTCGGTCCTGCCCGGCATGTGGTGTCCCATTTCGGTCCTTCCCCTGATCCGTGCAACGTCATGAACGCCAGCCGCAGATTGTGTAAGCCGTCACGGAATTCTGCCTGATGCGCGGCGCCACGTCCTGCGACGTCCTCCTGGTCGGTGGCGGCCACAACGGCCTGACCTGCGCGGCCTACCTGGCACGCGCCGGGTTGAAGGTGACCGTCCTGGAGCGGCGCGGGGTGCTCGGTGGGGCGGCGGTGACCGAGGAATTCCACCCCGGCTTCCGCAACTCGGTGGCCTCCTACACCGTCTCGCTGCTGCAACCCAAGGTGATCGCCGACTTGGACCTGCATGGCCAAGGCCTGCGCATCGTCCAGCGCAGGCGCGGCAACTTCCTGCCGCTGCCCGATGGGCAGTTCCTGCTGACTGGCGCCGGGCAGACCCAGGCGCAGGTGGCCAAATTCTCCCGGCGCGACGCCGAGGCCTTGCCGGCCTACGAAGCGCGGCTGGAGGCCATGGCCGATGTGTTGCGCGCGCTGGCCCTGCAGCCGCCGCCGAATATCACCGGCGATGGCTGGTGGAAGGCGCTGCCCGAACTGCTGCGCGGCGCGCAGCTGGGCCGCCGGCTGATGTCGCTGGACCAGACCCTGCGGCAGGAAATGTTGGATCTGTTCGTGCTCTCGGCCGGCGAATACCTGGACCGCTGGTTCGAGAGCGCGCCGATCAAGGCGCTGCTTGGTTTCGACGGCGTGGTCGGCCACTACGCCAGCCCCTACACGCCGGGCAGCGCCTACGTGCTGCTGCATCACGTGTTCGGCGAGGTTGATGGAGTCAAGGGGGCCTGGGGACATGCGATCGGCGGCATGGGCGCCATCACCCAGGCCATGGCGGCTGCGGCGCGCGCGGCCGGCGCCACGTTGCGCACCGACGCCGGCGTGGACGAGGTGCTGGTCGAAGGCGGTCGCGCGGTTGGCGTGCGCCTGCACACCGGCGAGATCCTGCGCGCACGCTGCGTGGTGGCCAACGTCAATCCCAAGCTGCTCTACCAGCGCCTGCTGCGCGCCGAGCACGTGCCGCAGCCGACCGCTGAACGCATGCGCCACTGGCGTTGCGGCTCCGGCACCTTCCGGATGAATGTCGCGCTGGACCGGCTGCCCTCGTTCACCGCCTTGCCGGGCGAAGGCGACCACCTGACCGCCGGCATCATCCTGGCGCCGTCGCTGCAATACATGGACAGGGCCTACCTCGATGCGAAGGCGCATGGCTGGGCACGCGACCCCATCGTCGAGCTGCTGATCCCTTCGACGCTGGACGATTCGCTGGCGCCGCCAGGCCAGCACGTGGCCAGCCTGTTCTGCCAGCACGTGGCGCCGGAGCTGCCCGATGGGCGCAGCTGGGACGCATACCGCGAAGAGGTCGCCGACCTGATGATCGCCACGGTCGAGCGCTATGCGCCGGGCTTCGCCGCCTCGGTCCTGGGCCGGCAGATCAAGAGCCCGCTGGACCTTGAGCGCGACTTCGGCCTGGTCGGCGGCGACATCTTCCACGGTGCCCTGACCCTCAACCAGCTGTTCTCATCGCGCCCGGCGCTGGGCCAGGCCGGCTATCGCGGCGCGATTCCGGGCCTGTACCTGTGCGGGGCCGGCACCCATCCCGGTGGCGGGGTGACCGGAGCGCCAGGACACAATGCCGCGCAGGTGGTGATCGGCGACCTGGGCTGAGGCGGCGCCCGGCTTGAGGACAAGCGGATTGCCATTGCATGGCGATCCTTGAAGGTCGGGATCACCGCGACGATGAGACGGCTCTGTGCGCCGGCGCAAGTACGCACAGGGTGGTGTGCCGCTGCTGCGGGCGCGCCGTTAGTCCGCCGCGGCTTCCAGCCGCAGTTGCTCCTCGCGCGCATGGCCCAGGTAGGCGCGGATCGCGTGGCGCATCAGGTACAGCAACGGGATCATCGCCACGGCCGCCAGCATCTTGTAGCCGTAGTTGACCGTGCTGATGGCGAAAAAGCGCGGCAGCGACCAGTGCTGCGGGCCCAGCACGAAGGCGATGTAGATCACCACGAAACTATCGACCAGCTGCGAGACCGCCGTTGACCCGGTTGCGCGCAGCCACACGTGGCGCTCGCCGGTCGCGGTGCGGATGCGGTGGAACACCCACACGTCGATCAGCTGGCCCAGCAGGAAGGCCACGATCGACCCACCGATCGACCACAGCCCCTGGCCGAAGATCGCCGCGAATGCGGCTTGGTAGTCCGGCACGCCCTGCGGCGCGGCCACGGTCACCCACCACGCGGCCGGGGCGGCATGGATGGCCAGATAGGCGAACGCGAACCCGTACACGATCAGCGCCACTGCGACCCAGGAGATGAACTGCACGCCGCGGCGGCCGAAGAACTCATTGATGGTGTCGGTCAGCACGAACACGAACGGCCACAGCAGCGTGCCGACGGTGAAGCTCAGCGAGCCGGTCTGGCCGAACAGGTTCCACTGCAGCGGGTCGATGCCCAGGGTGTCCTCCAGGGCGAAGATCTTGACCCCGATGAACTCGGCCAGCACCGCGTTGACGCACAGGAACGCCGCCAGCGCGATGAACAATCGCACCGCCCGGTCGTCCAGGGTGCGCGCCACCACGCTCACCGGCGCTGGTCGCCGGCGCGGGTGAAGGGCATCGAATCGGGCGCCACCGCACCGCCGGAGATGATGAAGCTCATGGCCTGGTCCACGCTCCAGTCGGTCGGGGTGAGCAGTTCCACCGGCACGATCTCCAGATACCCGCTAGTCGGGTTGGGCGTGGTGGGCACGTAGACGGCGGCCAGTTCGCGGCCGGTGCCTTCCTCGCGCATGACCCGCGTCACCAGGCCGACGGACTTCATCTCCCGGTGCGGGAAGTCGATGAGCACCACGCGCTGGGTGCTGCCGGGCTTGGTCTGCAGCATGTCCAGCAACTGGCGCGAACTGGTGTAGATGGTGCTGGCCAGCGGCACGCGCAGGATCAGGGCCTCGAACCAGCGCAGCAGCGTCTGCCCGACCACCCGACGGGCGAGGAAACCGGCCAGCAGGATCACCAGCAGCGTGGCGACCAGGGCGATGACCGCCTGCACCGACTGCCCGTTGAGCCAGGACGCCATGCCGGGGAAATCGTTGGCGATGCTGCGGGAAATGGGCTCGACGAGCGGCTTGCTGGCATCGGACAGCAGCACGAAGACGAACTTGACGACGACCCAGGTCAGCCAGATCGGCAACAGGGTGAGCAGGCCGGTGAGGAAAAGGCTCTGCAGGGAAGGGCGTGGGGTGTGGGCGGACATGCCGGTATTGTATGGCGCGCTCAAGGCGCGCAGCGCGCGCCAGGACAGGAAAGGAAAGGAGTGTGGTGATGGTGCGGGTATTGAAGTGGATCGGGGCCACCCTGCTGGCGGTCGTCGTGCTGGCGCTGGGGGCTTATGGCATCTCCCGGGCGATGGGCCCGACGCGGGCCGAGCGTGCGGCGCTGGAGGCCCTGACGCCAGGCAAACCGCCTGCCGGCCGCAACGGCTTCGCCCAGCTCTGGCTGCTTCCGTACGCGGTGCCCGCCGACGAACAGGCCGCCGTGCTGAAAGCCGACCTGGCGGCCTATGCCAAGTCACCGGAGGGCTTTGTCACCACCGCCGAGAAGCAGTGGCCGCACGAACAGGTCAATGGTGTGCCGGGGCTGCGGGCCTGCAGCTGGCCCGACCAGGACTGCCTGGCCCGAGTACGCGGCAACCAGGCCGCCTACGCCGCACTGGTGGCCCGCAACGCCGGCCTGAGCGCGCGGGTGGAGGCCTTGGGTGAGGCGGACTACGTGCATAACCCCTTTCCGCTGGGACTGACGATGCCCATGCCCACCTACCAGGCACTGGGCGCGCCACAGACCGGGCATGCGCTGGCCTTCGTGCGCGGGCACCGTACCGAGGCGCTGGCCGGCGTCTGCCGCGACGCCAGGACCGCGCGGATGCTGTGGAAACGCCCGGACACGCTGGCCGACGGCATGATCTCGCTGGCGATGCTGCGCGGTTCGGCGAACCTGTTCGCCGAGATGCTGGCGCAGATGCCGGCCGACGCCGCGTTGCCCGAGGACTGCCAGGACGCCTTTGCGCCGTTCGCGCAGGGCGGCATCTGCGCGGCGATGCAGGGCGAGTTCTCCTACATCAGCGCCAATGTGCAAGCCGGTGGCTGGCGGCTGGTCGAGGGCGCGGGCGCAGCCGAAGGGCGCTGGCTGTTCGACCCGGGCAAGACCCTGGCGCGCATGGCCGTGCGTCCGGCGTGGACCTGCCAGGCGCCTGGCCAGGCGCAGGTGAAGGCGGACAAGCCGGTTACCGTGCCGGCGGATCTTGGGACTGGCTGGAATGTCCGCTGCATCGCCAATGCGGCCGGCTGCGTGTTGAGCAACATGGAAACAGCGGATTTCGCCCCACACCTGCGACGTCTGCAGGATGGTGTCGCGCAGGCCCGGCTGGTGTCGGTGGCCTTGTGGCTGCGCGCCAACCCGGGCAAGACCCTGGACGATTTGCCTGAAACGCTCAGGCAAGGGCGTGCGCTGCGGCTGGACGCCGAACACAAGACCCTGTCGATGCCGCTGTTCGCGCCGCAGGACGGGCAGGCGCGCTGGGGTATCCCCTTG
The DNA here is from genome assembly GCF_028198165.1 of Pseudoxanthomonas sp. JBR18. Classification (NCBI taxonomy): domain Bacteria; kingdom Pseudomonadati; phylum Pseudomonadota; class Gammaproteobacteria; order Lysobacterales; family Lysobacteraceae; genus Pseudoxanthomonas; species Pseudoxanthomonas sp. JBR18. The sequence continues at coordinate 4,453,159 of NZ_CP116339.1, read as the reverse complement.
CCCGCCTCGCGGGCCGATTGAGCACTGAAAGGCGGGGGCGGCTCAGGCCTCGGCCGGCGCGCCGCGCGCGGCCGGCTTGAGCCGGACATAGAGCTGCTTGCGCACCCGGGCCACGACCTCGCCGTCCGCATCGACCACGTCCAGCTCGAACCAATGCAGGTGCTTGGCGCCGCCGGCGGTGGCCAGGCGCAGTTGATCCAGGGTGGCCGCATCGATGCGGAAATCGGCGCTCACGGTGCCGCGTCCGGGTTTGACGAACTCGATCTCCCCGGCCTTGTCCCACACGAAGTAATCCCGGCCCAGGCAGTGCATCACCAGCAGCATCCAGAACGGATCGGTCATGGCGAACAGGCTGCCCCCGAAATGGGTGCCCACGTAGTTGCGGTTCCACGGCCGCATGCGCAGTTCCACCCGCGCGTGGCGCCAGTCCGGCGCGATCGCCGCGACATGGATGCCGGTGAACAGGAACGGCGGCCACAGATTCAGGCCGTGGCGCAGGGTGGAGGGTTTCATCGGCGGGCGAGGGCGGAGATCAGGCGGGAGGCGAGGCTAACATACGCATTAGTATGGAGTGGCGTTGCCCGATGACTTCCTGGGCGCTGGAAACAACCGTGGGAGCCGCTACAGCGGCGATCAGGCATGCTGCGCAAAGCCCATCGCCGCTGTCGCGGCTCCCACGGATTTTCAGATGCTCGTGGCGCCGGAAACTGCGCCGGGTGCGCCCTGGTTCAGAACAGCAGCGCGGACATCTTGCGGCGATAGGTGCCCACCAGGTCCTCGTCCTCGATCACCCGGAAGGCGTCGATCAGGGTCTTCTTGGCCAGGCCGTCTTCCCAGGCGCGGTCCCGGCGCAGCAACTCGATGAACTGCGCCAGGGCGCCTTCGGCATCGCCGGCCACCAGCTTGTGCACGCCCAGCAGGTGACGCGCGCGCAGGTCGCCCTCGTCGGCCGCCAGCGCCTGTTCCAGCGCGGCCGGATCGGGAGCGCCCTTGAGCTGGGCGGCGAAGGCCAGGCGGGCGTGCGCGTTGACTGCGCGGTCGTCGGTGGCCAGGTTCGCCGGCAGGTTCTCCAGCAGGCCGCCGGCTTCTTCCACCTCGCCGCTGCGCAGCAGGGCCAAGGCCAGGTCCAGCTTCAACTCGTCCTTGTCCGGCTCGGCGGCGATGCCCTTGCGCAGTTCGGCGATCTGCTCGGCCGGAGACAGCGGGGTCAGTTCCTCCGGCTCGGCCTCTTCCTCATTGGCGGCCGGCTGCACGCCGATCTGCTCGAGCACCTTGCGCAGCTCGCCCTCGGGCAGGGCGCCGGGGATCGCGCCAAGGACCTGGCCGTCCTTGACCACCACCAAGGTGGGAATCGAGCGCACCTGGAACATCGCCGCCAGCTGCTGCTCCTGGTCGACATCGACCTTGGCGACCTTGAAGGCGCCGTGGTACTCGGCCGCCAGCTTGTCCAGGATCGGTCCCAGGGTCTTGCACGGCTCGCACCAGCTCGCCCAGAAGTCGACGATCACCGGCACCTGCAGGGACTGCTGCAGGACCTCGGCCTCGAAGGTGTCGGTGGTGGCGTTGAAGACGTGCGGCTGGGCGCTCATGTGGGCTGGATTCCTCGCAAAGGCAATGACGGGCACATGGTGCCGGGCGGCGGAGGATACAAGGCGTGGCGCCGGCCACATTGACAGCCGGCCCGGGACGGCTAGCCTGCCGGGCCCATGACCTGCGATTCCCGACACCTCCCTGTGACCGCACGCCTGGCCTTCGGGAACCGGCGATGAGCCCGGCGCGCCTGCGCCTCCTGCATGCCGCTCCGGCGCCCCTGGCGGCGCTGCTTTGGCTGGGCAGCGTGCTCGGCTTCGGTGCGATGCTGCCGGGGTATTCCCAGATGATCTATCCGACTGCGGCGTTGGGCGCGCTGGGCATCCCGCGCGCGCAGTTGTTCAATCTGCTCGGCTACGCGCTGCCCGGCGCGCTGATCGGACTGGGCGCGCTGAGCCTGCGGCTGCGGCTGCCGCTCAAGGCCCCGTGGCCGCAGCGGATCGGGGCGCAGCTGATGTTCCTGTCGGCGCTGGGGTTCGTCGCGATGGGGCTGTTCCGGCTGGATCCCCAGCAGCTCGATGGCCGCTCCACGCGCCTGCACGCCACCGCCTGGGTGCTGTGGTGGGCCAGCGCCCTGGCCGGAACATTGCTGCTGGGCCTGGGGCTGCGCGGGCAGGTCGCCTGGCAGCGGCTGGCCCGCGATGGACTGGTGTTAGGCCTGGCGATGGCCGTCCTGGCGCTGATCGGGCCGATGCTGATGCCCGATGGCCTGAGCCAACGCCTGTCGATCCTGGCCTGGATGGCCTGGGCCGGCATGGCCGGACTTGGCGGGCCGGCGGGGCAGGGCAGCGGCGTGTCTCGATGATGGTCTGAACGGCCGCCGGGCTGCCAGCGGGTGCAGCCGGTGGTGCGCTGCGGTACGCTTTCCTGCTTTGCAGCTGCGTCCGAAGCCTCCCGCCATGTCCGCCGTTCCCGAAACCCACGCCTACGACCCCAAGCAGGTCGAAACCTCCGCGCAGCATTTCTGGAACGCGACCCGGGCCTTCGAGGTCAGCGAGACCTCCGACAAGCCCAAGTACTACTGCCTGTCCATGCTGCCGTATCCGTCCGGCGCGCTGCACATGGGCCATGTGCGCAACTACACCATTTCCGACGTCATCAGCCGCTACAAGCGCATGACCGGCCACAACGTGCTGCAGCCGATGGCCTGGGACGCCTTCGGCCTGCCGGCGGAGAACGCCGCGATCAAGAACAAGACCGCGCCGGCCAAGTGGACCTACGCCAACATTGCGCACATGCGCGAGCAGCTCAAGTCGCTGGGCTACGCCATCGACTGGACGCGCGAATTCGCCACCTGCTCCCCCGAGTACTACGTGCACGAGCAGCGCATGTTCACCCGCCTGTTGCGCAAGGGTCTGGCCTATCGCAAGGCCTCGGTGGTGAACTGGGACCCGGTGGACCAGACCGTGCTGGCCAACGAGCAGGTCATCGACGGCCGCGGTTGGCGCTCGGGCGCACTGGTGGAAAAGCGCGAGATCCCGCAGTGGTTCCTGCGCATCACCGACTACGCCCAGGAACTGCTGGACGGCCTGGATACGCTGGACGGCTGGCCCGAGTCGGTCAAGACCATGCAGCGCAACTGGATCGGCCGCTCCGAAGGCCTGGAGATCCAGTTCAACGTGGAAGGTGGGCATGACCCGCTGATGGTGTTCACCACCCGCCCGGACACGCTGATGGGCGTGACCTTCGTGTCGATCGCCGGCGAGCATCCGCTGGCGCTCAAGGCCGCCGAGACCCATCCGGAGCTGGCCGCGTTCCTGGAGCAGCTCAAGCTGGGCGGCGTCTCCGAGGCCGAGCTGGAGACCCAGGAAAAACGCGGCATGGACACCGGCCTGAAGGCCGTGCATCCGATCAGTGGCGAGACCGTGCCGGTGTGGGTCGCCAACTTCGTGCTGATGGGTTATGGCACCGGCGCGGTGATGGCCGTGCCCGGCCACGACCAGCGCGATTTCGAGTTCGCCACCAAGTATTCGCTGCCGATCGTGCAGGTGATCGAGCTGAAGGAACCGCGCAACGAGGCCGAGGCCAGCTACGACGCCACCGAGTGGCGCGACTGGTATTCGGACAAGACCCGCGAGTTCCAGCTGGTCAATTCGGCCGAGTTCGACGGACTGGATTTCCGCGGCGCCTTCGAGGCGCTGGCCGAGCGCTTCGAGCGCAAGGGCCAGGGCCAGCGCCGCGTCAACTACCGTCTGCGCGACTGGGGCGTGAGCCGCCAGCGCTACTGGGGTTGCCCGATCCCGGTGATCCATTGCGAAAGCTGCGGCGCGGTCCCGGTCCCGGACGACCAGTTGCCAGTCGTGCTGCCGGAGAACGTGACCCTGGACGGGGTGAAGTCCCCGCTGAAGGCCGACCCGGAGTGGCGCAAGACCACCTGTCCGGAGTGTGGCGGCGCGGCCGAGCGCGAGACCGACACCTTCGACACCTTCATGGAGTCCAGCTGGTACGTGGCGCGCTACACCAGCCCCGGCGCGGCGACGATGGTCGACAAGCGCGCCAATTACTGGATGCCCGCGGACATGTATGTCGGCGGCATCGAGCACGCGATCCTGCACCTGATGTACTTCCGCTTCTATCACAAGCTCATGCGCGACGCGCGGCTGGTGGACAGCGACGAGCCGGCCACCAGCCTGCTCACCCAGGGCATGGTGATCGCCGAGACCTATTACCGCGAGAACGCGGATGGCTCGAAGGACTGGATCAACCCGGCCCTGGTGGACGTGCAGCGCGACGAAAAGGGTCGCATCGTGGGCGCGACCCTGGCCGCCGACGGCCAGCCGGTGCAGATCGGCAGCGTCGAGAAGATGTCCAAGTCCAAGAACAACGGCGTGGACCCGCAGGCGATGGTCGACAGGTTCGGTGCCGACACCGTTCGCCTGTTTTCGATGTTCGCCGCCCCGCCCGAGCAGTCGCTGGAATGGAACGAGGCGGGCGTGGAAGGCATGTCGCGTTTCCTGCGCCGGCTGTGGACCCAGGCCCAGCGCCATGCCGAGGCCGGCACTGCGCCGGCGCTGGATGTGGCTGCGCTGAGCGCCGAGCAGAAGGCGCTGCGCCGCAAGACCCACGAGACCATCGTCAAGGTCGGTGACGACTACGGCAAGCGTCACGGCTTCAATACCGCCATCGCCGCAGTGATGGAGCTGTCCAATGCGCTGGGCAAGTTCGACGACACCAGCGAGCAGGGCCGCGCGGTGCGCCAGGAAGCGCTGGAGGCGGCGGTCTTGCTGCTCAACCCCATCACCCCCCACTCCAGCCACGCGCTGTGGCAACTGCTGGGCCACTGCGAAACGCTGCTGGAGGACCTTGCCTTCCCGCAGGCCGACCAGTCCGCGATGGTGCGCGATTCGGTCACCCTGGCGGTGCAGGTCAACGGCAAGTTGCGCGGCACCATCGAGGTGGCCGCCGATGCGCCCAAGGACCTGATCGAGTCGCTGGCCAAGGCCGAGCCCAATACCGCCAAGTTCCTGGAAGGGGTCGCCATCCGCAAGGTGATCGTGGTGCCGGGCAAGATCGTCAACCTGGTCGTCGGGTGAGGTCTCAAGCCGCGTTCACGCTGGGTGGGGCAGTCTCTTGGCCCGTCCAGTTGCCGCCCTTGGGCGCCTCGTCCAGACTCTCTGCCATGAATCCGACCCCGACGTTGCGGCTGCTGGCCGTCATCCTGCTCGCCGTTTCGCTCAGCGCCTGCGGCTTCCACCTGCGCAGCAAGATCGCCCTGCCGTCCGATCTCGGGCCGGTGAAGGTGGCCGCGACCGACGCTTACAGTCCGCTGGCGCGTGATCTGTCCGTCGGGCTGCGTGGCGCGGGCGCGATTCCGGCGGACGACGCCAAAGCCAAGGTCGCCACGCTGGACATCATGTCTGAGCGCTGGGGAGACCAGCCGATCGCGCTGGACGAGCAGGGGCGTGCGCTTGAATACAGCCTGCGTTACGCAGTGATCTTCCGCTTCACGCGTGCCGATGGCAGCGAACTGGTCCCCCAGCAGGTGGTCGAGCTCTCCCGCGACTACGTCGCCGAGGCGACCAACCTAACTGGCGCGACCTCGGAGCGGGAAATCCTGGCCGACGAACTGCGGCGCGACATGGCCCAGGCCATCCTGCGCCGGATCGATGGCGTGGTGCGTGGCGTTGGCCGTCCGGGCGGTGCGACCATCCACGCCGCGCCCGTCGACGAACCCGTCGCCCCGACGCCCTGACATGGAGTTGCCTGCCGACCGGCTAGCGACGCAGGGGGCCGAAGCCGCACTGGCGCCGGCCTACCTGATCGCAGGGCCTGAGGCTCTGCTGGTGCTGGAGGCGGCCGATGCGATCCGCGCCCGGGCCCGGGCCGAGGGCATCGCCGAACGCGAAGTGTTCGATGTGGAAGGGCGTGAAGTGGATTGGACTGGCCTGCAGGCCAGTTTCGATGCGCCCAGTCTGTTCAGCGCCCGGCGCCTGGTCGAGGTGCGCCTGCCGACCGGCAAGCCCGGCAAGGAAGGCGCCGAGGTGATCAGTGCCTTCTGCGCGCGCCCGCCGCAGGACGTGGTGCTGCTGGTCACCGCTGGCGAATGGAGCAAGGCGCATCGCGGCAAATGGGCCGACGCGATCGAGCGGATCGGCGTGCTGTCGATCGCCTGGGCGATCAAGCCCCACGAGTTGTCCGGCTGGGTCCAGGCGCGCTTGCGGGCCAAGGGTTTGCGCGCCGAACGCGATGCCATCGCCAGCCTGGTGGAACGGGTGGAAGGCAATCTGCTGGCCGCCGCGCAGGAGATCGACAAGCTGGCCCTATTGGCCCAGGGGCAGACCCTGGATCTGGCGACGATGGAATCGTTGGTGGCCGATGCGGCGCGGTTCGACGTGTTTCGATTGATCGAGGTCACCTGGTCGGGCAATGCCGCGCTGGCCTCGCGCATGCTCCAGGGCCTGCGCGCCGAGGGCGAGGCAGTGGCGGCGTTGATGCCGATGATCGTGCGCAACCTGCTCAGTACCGCCCAGTTGGCCCGCACCGCCGAGCGGGGCGGCAATCTGGCCGCCGAGATGAAGGGGCAGGGGATCTGGGAAAGTCGGCAGGCACCGTTCAAGCGTGCGCTGCAACGGCACACCAGCGCCGCACGCTGGGCGCGTCTGGTGGCCGAGGCCTCGCGCATCGACCGCATCGCCAAGGGCCGCGCCGAAGGCGACGCCTGGGTGTCGCTCGAACGCCTGCTGCTGGCCATCGCCGATGGCGCCGCCACGCGCCTGGTGGCCTGATTCCGCGCTTGACCGGAGCGCGGCCCAGCGAGAACGCCCATGCAGACGCCGGTCCCACTTACGCTGATCTACGGCGGCACCTTCGACCCGTTTCATAACGGGCACCTGTCCATTGCGCACGCCGCCGGGCGTGCCCTGGACTGTACCGTCACGCTGGTCCCTGCCGCCGACCCGCCCCACCGAGCACCGCCGGGCGCCAGTTCGGTCCAGCGTCTGGCGATGCTGGAAGCCGTTGCCCTCTCAGATCCGCTGCTTCGCGTGGATCGTCGGGAACTGGACCGGCCAGGTCCCTCCTACACGGTCGACACCTTGCGCGGCTGGCGTGGTGAGCTAGGCCCGGAGGCGCCGATGGCGCTGCTGATGGGCGCGGACAGTTTCCTGGCCCTGAGCACCTGGCATGCGTGGGAGGCGCTCCCGGGGCTGGCCCATCTGGTGATCGCCGATCGTGGCGAATCGGAACTGTCCACGATGCCCGCACCACTGGCCCAGGCCATGCGTGGGCGCTGGGTCGACGACCCCGCCGCCTTGCGCGCGGCTCCCGCGGGGCGGGTGATGGCGCTGCACCAGCCGCTGCAGGCCGAATCGGCCACCGAGGTGCGCCAGCGGATCGCCACGGGGCGGAACTGGCAGGCTCTGCTGCCGCCGCCTGTCGCCGCGTTCATCCAAGCCCACGGTCTCTACGGGGCGTCGGCGCTATAATCGCGCCCTGTCGATCAGCCAAGTCTCTCTTTTGTCCAGCCAAGCCCAAGTCATCAAGACCCGTCTGCCCAGTCCGCCTCCTGCGCTACCGGACCTGCTCGCCACCGTGCATGCAGCCGTCAATGAGCTCAAGGCCAAGGACGTCGTCGAGATCGACGTGCGCGGCAAGTCCAGCGTATCCGACTATCTGGTCATCGCCTCGGGGACTTCGACGCGGCACGTCAAGTCGATCGCCGACGAGGTGGTCAAGTTCGCCAAGAAGCTTGATGTCATGCCGCTGGGCGTGGAGGGTGAACGCGAGGCGGAATGGGTTTTGGTGGATCTGGGCGATGTGATCGTCCACATCATGTTGCCGCGCGTCCGTGAGTTCTATGCGTTGGAGCGCCTGTGGACCGTTGGCGACCAGCCGCCGGAAGAACTGGAGTGAGCGTTTAAGGCGTGAGCGGCCAGCAGAGCGCGAGTCCGCTCGATCGCGATGATCGCAACTCGCCCCAGCACGCTGTGCTGTTCTCCACTCGCGTCCGGCGCTAGGTATGAAAGCCCGACTGATTGCCACCGGTGAGCGCGCGCCTGGCTGGGTTGCGCAGGGCTTTGCCGAATACCAGAAACGCCTGTTGCACTGGTTGCCGTTTGAACTGGTCGAAGTCACGCCCGGGCTGCGCGGGAAGCACCGCGACGCGCAACGCGCCATCGAGGACGAGGGCCAGCGCGTGCTGGCGGCGTTGCCCAAGGGCGCGCACATCGTCGCGCTGGAAGTGACCGGCAAGCCCTATTCGTCAGAACACCTGGCCCAGCGCCTGGAGCACTGGCGCGGTCAGGGCCGTGACCTGGCGTTCCTCATTGGGGGTCCGGAAGGCCACGCACCGGACGTGCTGGCCGCCGCGCATGAGACCTGGTCGATCGGCCCGCTGACCCTGCCACACATGATGGTGCGCCTGATCGTCGCCGAGCAGTTGTATCGCGCTGCGGCGATGCTCGCCAATCACCCCTATCACCGTGCCTGAAATCGAAGCGCCGGGACATGGCCCGGCGCTCCGGCATCGCACGCTGCGTAGATCAGCGCAGGCGGAAGTCCACCGGGACCCGACCGTAGGCCTGGACCGGATGACCATCCTGCATGGCGGGCTGGAACCGCCAGTTGTCCAGCACCTGCTGACGCGCGGCGCGATCCAACTCCCGATCGCCGCTGCTAGTCTCGATCACCACCTCCAGCGGCTTGCCGTCCACGTCCACCAGCACGCGCAGCATCACCGTGCCTTCTGAACGGCGGGCGATGGACGCGCGTGGATAGCGGGGCGCGGGCGCACTGACGTAGGACAGGTGTGAGGCGCTGATCGGGCCCGTTGACGGTGCCGGCGCGGCGCTGGTGGGTGCTGCAGGCGCGATGGTGGCCGGTGGCGTCCATGGCATCGGATCTGCCTGGGTGATCTCGACCGGTTCGGGTGCAGGTGGGGAAACGACCGGCGTGGCCGTTGTCGGTGTGCGTGGGGCGGCGATGGGGGGCTTGGGATCTGCCGGCGGCGGCGCCGTCACGGGCACCTCGACCGGCTTTTTGATGATTTCCAGCTGAGGACGCCGATCGGGCAACCGCTGGGCCAGTGGGGGTAGGGTGGCGGGAATCAACAACAGCATGAGCGCCACCGCGTGCACCAGGATCGCCGTGGCGATCCCGCCAATGCGCGCGGGGTTGAGCCCGGCCTCTGTGTCATGCGGATACGTGCGAACCATGGACCACCTCCGGTGTCTGGACATGTTTCGGAATCAACGCACGACCGCCGCGAAGGGGGTTGCGACGGCCGCGCTTCCGACTCTGCGCGTTGGAACCTGGCAAGGCAAGTGGCTGCGCGCCCCTGCGCGTGGTTAGCGTCCCAGTTCGAACACCGCCTCGATGCTGACGCTCAGCGTGGTTTCGCCGGGGGAGACCGGGGTGCTGTCGGCCTCCTTGGCCCGGGCCATCATCATCATCGGGTAATCCCCTCGCAGGAGGTTGGCCCGGAGGCTGGCGCGGCCCGGTGCCGGCATCGCACAGCTTCAGATCCGACATCGCCGACAAGGCAAGGTCATTGCTGAGCGAGGGCTCACTCAGGATGAAGAAGAGGTGTGGCCTGCCGATCTACGTTTGGGCGACCATGTGTCGTTCAGCCTGCGCCTGTGGTTACGGCGGCGCGATGATAGGTGACGCAAATTCGAGCGGAATTCATTCGCCCTCTTGAAACTTGAGGAAGTTTCGATCCGTGGATCATCTGAGTTGTCGTTGCTCAGTTACCCCGGAGCAATGCACTCAGCCTGAGAGCAGGGTTTCGCAGAGCATTAAAAAACGCAGCACAAGCCATCATGCTTCACCCTCAGCCAACGCCTTGATCAGCGGCTGCAACAGGGCTTCATATGGTGCCCACTTTGGTGTCTGGCGGGCCTGGATTCCGGCGCGGATCTGGACGGCACTGGCCGTTACCACACCGCGCTCGCGGTTATCCAGCTCCAGCATGGCCGGATCAAAGTCCAGCTCGCAGAAGTCGCAAACCTCGCGCAATGTCGCCTCTGGATCATTCACCAATCGGGAATAGTCCACATCGAGGATGCGTCCAGGGAAGCGTCGATGCCAATGTGCCATCAGGCGTTGATACTGTTTGTAGTAGCTGGCCAGCTCCGTCATGTCGTAGCTGTAGGGATTCGCGCCGGAAAACAGCTCGCGCAAGTTGGAAAAGCAGGTCTCGATCGGGTCGCGCATCATATGCAGGATCCTGGCCCGTGGCAGTGCTGACGCGATGAAGCCGATATTGAGGAAGTTGGATGGCAACTTGTCAGTGAAGAACGCCTCGCCTCGCAGGCGCCATGCAACGCCACCAAGGTAGCGCTGGCCGGCGACCTTGAGGTCGGCGTGTGCGGCGCGTCGGATCAATTCGAGATCGACCACGCCAGGGCAATGGTGATCAGTCACGTAGCGCATAGCGCTGGTGAAGTCGTACAACTCTCCAATTCCACGCACCTGTGGTGAGCCGTCAAGCAGTTGTTCGAGCAAGGTGGTGCCAGAGCGGTGCATGCCCACGATGAAGATTGGCTTCGGTCCAGTTTCCTGCACCGGCACAGGCGTCATTACAGGTGAGTAATTGATCAGGGCGTCCATCAGTTTGATGGTATCCGTGGAGGAATACCTGAGTGCCGCGCGTTTGGCATGGCAGCCCAGCATTAAGGCATCCCAGGCGCCAGCTATGTCACCGAGATCGTCCAGCTCCTTGTGCAGGGCGAAGCCCAGCAAGGCAACGTCTTCATGCTTGCGATGTGGGCGTGCAAGTTCCGCACGGATGGCGTCGACGTGATTTGCATTGGCCTGTTGCTTGCGTAGCGGAGCCTGTAGCCACCATCCCTGCGCGATTTCAGGCGCGCGTCTGAGTGCGCGCAGGACATCCTGTTCGGCCTCGCGAAAGCGACCGAGATAGGTCAAGACCTGCGTCCTTGCCAACAAGGTCGTCGGAAAGTCAGGGTCAGCGCGCTTGGCCTCGTCCAGTAACGTGATGGCTTCTTCCGGTAGGTTGACGTAGCTCAGATGCGCAGCTGCCTTGATCAACACGGGAATGGGGATGCGGGACAACGGCATCATGCGCCGTATGCATTCACGCAGGGCCGGCACCTCGTTGAAGGTGCGCAGACGTGGGATCAGCTCCATCAAGACGCTGGGCGAGTTGGTACCGGTGGCGTAGGCGCGCAGCGCATGCTCATGCGCAATACCGTAGTGCCCCAGCATTGAGTGCAAATACGACAGCTGCATCAGCGTGGTGGCGTCATCCGGTCTGAGCAGAAGCGCTTGTCCGAAGAGGGCAAGCGCCTCCGGAAACTGACCTCGTCCCGCTGCAGCTTCGGCCAAGGCGTGGAGCTCCGTATAACTAGGCACGTGGGACATTCGCACCGCGCTCCTGTTCGAGTAGCGCTTGGAGCGGCGCCAGTTCGGATGCATAGCGCCGCCATGCACCCAACGCGCGAGTGTTCAGCGGCTCGCGCACCTGGCTGCTGCTGGCGGTAGTCACGGCCGAGCGGTTCGACGTGATGTCGGTCAATCCGTCAGCGGGCGGGAGTCCGATAAATTCAAGCAGGTGCTTAATCGTTTCGTCAGGCGTCTGCACGAGTGCTGCATAGGGCACGATACGGATAGCGCCTGGGTTCTGCTTCTGCCAGTCGTGTGCGAGTCGCATGGCCCCGGAGGTTCGCACCGCTAGCGAAGCGAAATCATAGCTATACGCATAGGCGCCTCCCTGGAACAACTCCTTGAGGTTGGAGAATGCGGCATCCATGGGGTCGCGCTCGAGGATGAGGATCTTGGCGTTGGGCAGTGCGCGTACGATCAAGGGGAGGTTGAAAAGGTTTTGCGGATTTTTGTCGATCGCATATGCAGTTGCGGATGCGTGGCGGCGCAACCGCTGGACATACAGGTGACCAACTTGCTTCAGATCGATATCGAGGAACGTCGAGGGCAGTTCCTCCTGTAGCAGCGTGCCGAAAAAGTGGTCTGATACCTCGCTGACGGCAGCCGCGAAATCGTTGCGTTCCCCAGTGCTGCTGACCCAGCCATGGTTGCCGAGGATCCGATCCAGCAAGGTCGTGCCGGTCCGGGGGAGGCCGACGATGAAGAGCGGCGTGGGTTGCGTCGGCTTGCCAGTGTCAGCCTGCGAGGGCTGGCATCCGAGTGTCTCCAGGCGGCGTAGCGCCTGGTGGTCGCGCGATGCGTCGTGTCGTGAAGCGGAAGCCATGATGCTGGCGCCGCGTTGCAGTGCCGCCCACGCCTCTGCCCGGCGATCGAGATGGTCGAGGTCGCGGAACTGCGCATAGCGCAGGTGAGCGGCTTCAATACTGCCTCTGGTGTGGCTTCTGGCGGCTGCGCGGAGACGTTCAAGTCTCAATGGAGGCGCTGGATCCCGTTCATGCGTGGCCAGGGCCCAATGCGCATCGACCAGCGCGGGTTCCACCTCGAGTGCGCGGTGGTAATGGCGGCTTGCCTCTTGCATATTGCCCAAGTAGCGCAGGACATTCGCGCGCGTGAGGAGCAGTAGCGCATTCGGCGGAAGGCGAGGTTCCACCGAGTCGAGAAAGCGCATTGCGTCCTCGTACCGTCCCGACAACCAGAGGTGCTGGGCCAGCGGGGCGGCTTGCCTCAGAATCTCTGGATCGGCCCATTCAAGCGAGAGTACCAGTGCCGCAACCTCGCCTTCCTCTGCGAAATCGAGTAGTCGCTGGGTGACGAATGCGACCAATCGGGTGCTCGCCCCCGAGCGGATGGCGTCCGCAGCCTCAATCACATGCCGTCGCGCGAGAATGTACTCATCGGAGACTTGGGCGAAGCGCGAGAGCCGCAACCGTGCCGCAATATGGCTCGCATCGAGCGCGACGACGCGCTCGTAGATCTGGCGCGCACCCAGCAGGTCGCGGGAGGTTTCCAGAGCCTGACCTTCTGCCCACAGTGTGTCTAGCGTGTTGCGCATGGAACTGAAGTTCATGTCGTAAGAATTCGCAGCATAACGGGACCAGGATGCTTACGAACAAAGAAGACGGCCGCCTTTCGGCGGCCGTCTGTCATTCTGAGGGCGCCCAAGGGCTCCGATCAGAAGTCGTATTGCACCATGAAGCGTGCGCTGCGTGGCGCCTGATAGGCGCGAGCAGAACCGTACGTGTTCAGCGGTGTGCCGTCGGTGTTGTAGCCGTTCTCCGCTACTTCATTAACCGCAATCACCTTCTGGTTGTTGAAAACATTGAACACGTCCACCTTGAATTGCAGTCCCGGCGCCCACTGAGGCGCATAAGCTACATTGAGGTCGAGCGTGTTGGTCCAGGGCAGGCGCCCGGCGGTTCCGCGCGGCACGGCGGAAACAGGACCCGAGGCGCCTAGTTCGGTCGTGCCGCAACGGAAGAAGCTCGATCCGTACGGATGTGGGCTGAAATTCGCTGCGCCGGGCTCCGGATCGAGATCCAGGTCGCCCAGGCAGTTTTTCGGCCGACCCGACTGCACAATCAGATTGGCACCGACTGACCACTCATCGGTCATCTGGTAGTTGCCGAAGATCTTGAAGCTGTGACGTCGGTCATTCGGCAGATAGCCGTAAGCATCGACCATCAGCTCCTTGTAGTCGAAGTCCTGGGTCACGCTGGTGTCGGCTTGGCCAATATCGGATTTGACCCCGCCTTCGGTATTGCCCTTGTTCCAGGACATAGTCCAGGAAGCCTGCACAAACAGGCGTTCCCAATAGCCATTCCAGAACATGTCAAGTGCCTTGTAGCTGCGCTTGGCGTCCGGCGAGAGCAGCGAGCCATCGATCTTGTATTCGGTAAGGACACCATCGTCTTCGATGTCGGTCACGTACACGGGGCTCTTGCCCGGATTGAACATGCGGCAGTAAGGAAAACCGGAGCTCGGGAGGACCGGATCGAACCCGTCTGCAACGGCCCGATCATAAATCGGCGTGTAGTCGCAGTTGTCGTCGATCGCGGCCTTGAGCTTGCGATAGGTTCCCTTGGCGCCAATCGACTGGTGCTCGGTCAGCTGCTTCTCGAAGCCAAGAATGAACTCGTCCTGGTACATTGGATCGAGGTTCTTGGCTGCAATCGTCGCGGGGTTCTTCGGTTCGCCGAATTCACCGTTGACATACTGAAGCCCGCTGCGCGGTGTCGGATCAATGGGGGCGCCGGTGACCGGGTCCACTTGGTTGAAATTGAAGTTCTGTCGCGTGAACAACGACGCGCTGGCGCCACGGACGGCCACACTGGGGGTCAGGGGCAGCGCGTAACGGCCTGCATTACCGTAGATCTTCAGGCTGGAATCGCCGTTGACGTCCCATGAGAAGCCCAGGCGCGGACCGAATTGCTTGTCGATCTTGACGTAAGACTGCCCATTGCCATTCAGATTTTCGAAGGTGTCCCAGCGCGCACCGAGGTAAGCCAGGAAGTTATCGGTGATGTTCCAGCTGTCTTCAACGTAGAAGGCCCATTGCTTGAGCTTGACGGTTGAACCCTGCTGCACGATCTGCTCGCGCACAACGTCGAAGTCGTCAGCCGTGTTCAGTTCTCCATCCGGACCCACGTTGGTGGAATAACGCCACACGCGGCCGCCTTCATAGGCCTGGCCCGCGACCGACTCGTAGTCGTCACGGTCGTAGCCGAAGCGGATCAGGTGATCGCCCAGTGCCCACTCAGCGTCAATACGATACTGATCGCGGGTGTCCTTGGAGTCCTTGCGGTCGATTGAGCCGCCGGTGATGTTGCAGGTACTACCGTAAACACCGGTCGCAGCCTTGCGTGCATCAGAGCGGGCATCAACGATGATCGGGCAGCCAGTGGCGGGCACGGCGAGGTCGCCGCCATATTCCACCAGGTCGCCGGTTGCCGTGCGCAGGTAGGTGGATCGGTCAAAAGTGCCGTGACCATACAGCGCCGTCAGGGTGAAGTTGTCGGTCAGGTAGCCAGTGTACTTGCCGATGTAATTCTCGCCGCCATTCTCGCTGTGCTGCGTGCCCACCAAGTTGCGGCGCTCCAGGCTGCCAGGATCATTGAGATAGGTGCGGCTGGTGGTCTTCCTGGTGTCGCTGAAGGCCGTGAATTCCAGCTTGTTGCTGTCGTTGATGTTCCAGTCCATCTTCAACAGCCAGTTCGGGTTGTCGACTGAATCCTTATTGTTAGTGAAGGAGTCGACATCGCCATAGGACTGGCTGTCCTTCTGGGTGTATTGAACCAGGCCATAGGCAAACAGAGTGTCCTTGACCAGCGCGCCGCTGGCCCATACCGCCCCAACCCACTGGTCCTCCTCGTCCTTTGAATTATCTTCCAGCAGTTTGCCGTAGGAATCAGGCGTCAGTGGATTGGCGTAGTAGACGTTCTTGGTGTTAGCGCGCAGGGAGTCCGGTGACCAGAACACGTTCGCACCCGCGTGGAATTCGTTCGTGCCGCGCTTTGTGATCATGTTGACCACGCCACCGGTCGAGCGACCAAATTCGGCGCCGTAGCCGCCAGTCTTGACCTGCTGTTCGGCGATTGCTTCGAAGGGAATCTGCGAGAAGTTCAGATTGCGGAACGTGTTGGTGACATTGAAGCCGTTGACGTAGTACTGGTTCTCAGCGACGGACGAGCCGCCAAAGGAAGCGAGATTGCCGAATGCGTTATCCCCACGGACGGTGCCCGGGGCGAGCAGCGCCACCGAGGTGGTGTCACGTGCGACTGGGATCCTGGCAAGTTGTTCCGCTGTCAAGACCGTGGCCGATTCCACGGATGAGACATCGATTGGATTGGCGATCGCACTCCCGCGCACGGTCACAGTGTCCAGGGTGGTGGCGTTGCTGCCGCTGGTGAAATTAACGGGGGTGCCGCCACCGATACTGACGTAGACGCCTTCGCGCGATGCAACGACGGCGCCGCTGGGGTCCTGCAACGTGACGTTGTAACTGCCGGTCGAAAGTGCAGAGAAGCGGTAGGTGCCGTCGTTGCTGACCGTTGTGCTTCGCGAAAACCCGGTGTCGGGGTTGACGATCTGAACCGTGGAGCCGGCCATAGCCTGGCCAAAAATTGCGCCCTGTGTATTGGATTGCGCAAAAACGGCAGTGCTGAAGCACATGCCGAGAGCGACGCTCAAGGCGGTGCGCTGCATCGCCTGTTTCGTACGGTTACCTGCCACAGTCTCTCTCCTGACTACAGAATGAACCAAAGGGTCCCGTGCGTCATGATTGACATCATCTGGCACACGGTTAACCGAAATTTAGCGGTCGCTCCCGTGAAAGTCACGAAAAATTAATTTCCGTGTATGTTGCCTAGCGCTAGGTCGTTCATTCATGTTTGCGCATGTAATTCGTTTCCCCGTTCCACCCTGCGCCAGGCATAGAAAAGGCCGCGTTGCCGCGGCCCTTTGCTCACCTTGGGGGAGTGCTGCAGGACTAACGTCCCAGTTCGAACACCGCCTCGATGCTGACGCTCAGCGTGGTTTCGCCTGGGGAGACCGGGGTGCTGTCGGCCTCCTTGGCCCGGGCCATCATCATCATCGGGCGCGGGCCGCCGCCGGTGCTGCCTTCCGAGAGGCTGACCACGCGCCGCACCTTCAGGCCCAGCCCGCGGGCGTAGGTCTCGGCGCGTGCCTGGGCCTGCTTCAGGGCCGCCAGGCGCGCCTGGTCGTAGACGGGGTCGGGATCGTCGATCTCGAAGGTCGGACCGTTGATCTGGTTGGCGCCGTGGGCGGCCAACGCATCGAGCACCTGGCCCAGGTCGGCGATCTTGCGGACCTTCAGGCTGACGGTATTGGTGGCCTGGTAGCCGGTGATCTTCGGCGCCTGATTGTCGCGGTAGTCGTACTGAGGGTTGAGCATCACGCCGCTGGTCTGGATGTCCTTGTCGGCAATGCCGGCCTGCTTGATCGCCGCCATGACCTGGGTCATCTGACGCGCGTTGTCACGCATGGCGGTGTTGCCGTCGGCCGCCTGGGTGACGACGCCGGCGGAGATCGTGGCGATGTCCGGTGCGCGGCTGGCCTCGGCCTGTGAAGAGATCGACAGCAGGGTGCCGTCAGCGGGCAGTGTGTAGCCGGACGGGCTGGCGGTCTGTGCGGACGCTGTCATGGCGGTACCTCCCAGGGCGAGCGTGAGGGCGAGCAGCAGCGGGCGTAGCGTGGTGTGCATGGTGAGTCCTGTCGTGGTGCGTGATGAAGAAGGTATTGCCCAGGCGATGAACGCACTGTCCGGGCGGGTGGGGTTGGCGCCTTGCGCGGGTCGCTGGCGCCCGTTCAGTCAGCTGCGCCGGGTTATCCTGTCGGCCATGGTGTTCCTCGCATCCCGATCCCCCAGGCGTGCCGAACTGCTGGCCCGTCTGGGCGTGGCATTCGAGCTGCTGACCCTCGATGTACCTGAACAGCGTGGGCCGGGCGAAGCGGCCTTGGACTACGTGCAGCGGGTGGCGCGAGAGAAGGCCCAGGCTGGCCTGTCCCAGCTCGACGGCCGGCAGGATGCGGTCGTGCTCGGCGCCGATACCGAGGTGATCCTGGACGACGTGGTATTTGGCAAGCCGGTCGATGCCGACGATGCCGGTGCGATGCTGGCGCGTCTGTCCGGGCGCACCCATCGCGTGGCCAGCGCGGTCGCCCTGGTCTCCAGTGCGCGCCAGGCCCAAGTGCTGAATGTGTCGGAAGTGACCTTTGCCGAACTGACCCCGCGGGCGATCGCCGAATACGTAGTCACCGGCGAGTCGATGGGCAAGGCCGGCGCCTATGCGATCCAGGGCCGCGGCGAGGCCTTCATCACCCACCTTTCCGGAAGCTATTCCGGTGTAATGGGCTTGCCGCTGCACGACGTGGCGCGCCTGCTCACGCAATTCGGAGTGAAGTGATGTCCGAGGAAATCCTGGTCAACGTCACCCCGCGGGAGACGCGGGTGGCGGTGGTCGAGAATGGAATGCTGCAGGAGCTGCACATCGAGCGCGGCTGGCGGCGCGGCATCGTGGGCAACATCTACAAGGGGCAGGTGCAGCGGGTCATGCCCGGCATGCAGGCCGCCTTCGTGGAAATCGGCCACGACCGGGCCGCATTTCTGCATGCCAGCGACATCGTGCGCCCGGCGCCCCCCGCTGCGGTCACCGCCGGTGAGGAAGTCTCCCTGCCGCCGCCGGCGCCGGCCTCGATTCTGGAACTGGTCCGCGACGGCCAGGATGTCGTCGTGCAAGTGGTCAAGGACCCCATCGGCACCAAGGGTGCGCGCCTGACCACGCAGATCTCCATCCCTTCCCGCTATCTGGTGCTGTTGCCGCAGTCCAAGGTGATCGGCGTGTCGGCCAGGATCGAGGACGAGGCCGAGCGCGCGCGGCTCAAGGGGCTGGTGACCGAGCTGTCGGCCAACCACGGCCACATGGGCTATATCGTGCGCACCAACGCCGAAGGGCAGACCGCCGAGGCGCTGGCCGAGGACGTGGCCTACCTGTCGCGGGTGTGGAACGTGATCAATCGCCGGGTCGGCGAGATGGCGCCGCGCGCGTTGCTCTACGAAGACCTCAGCCTGCCGCTGCGCGCGGTGCGCGACCTGATCCGCAAGGACGTGGACCGGGTCAAGGTGGATTCGCGCGAGACCTACGAGCGGCTGCAGGCCTTTGTGGCCAAGTACATGCCACCGTTGGCCGAGAAACTGGAGCTCTACGCCGGCGACCGGCCGATCTTCGACCTGTACGGGGTCGAGGACGAGATCGGCCGTGCGCTGGACAAGCAGGTGCCGCTCAAGTCCGGCGGCTACCTGGTCATCGACCAGACCGAGGCGATGACCACCATCGATGTGAACACCGGATCGTTCCTGGGCCAGCGCAACCTGGAGGAAACGGTCTACCGCACCAACCTGGAGGCGGCCCAGGCCGTGGCCCGGCAGCTGCGCCTGCGCAACCTGGGCGGCATCATCATCATCGACTTCATCGACATGTCCGATGCCGAGCACAAGCGCCAGGTCCTGCGCACGCTGGAGAAGGGCCTGTCGCGTGACCACGCCAAGACCACGGTGTATGACTTCTCGCCGTTGGGTCTGGTGGAGATGACCCGTAAGCGCACCGTGGAAAGTTTGGAGCGCCAGCTGTCCGAGCCGTGCACCGAGTGCGGCGGGCGCGGCACCATCAAGACCACCGAGACGGTCACCTACGAGATCTTCCGCGAGATCACCCGGGCCACGCGCCAGTTCGAGGCCGCGCGCCTGCTGGTGATCGCCTCCCCCAAGGTCGTGGCGCGCATCACCGACGAGGAATCCCAAGCGGTGGCCGAGCTGGAGGAATTCCTCGGCAAGTCGATCCGCTTCCAGGCCGATGCGCAGTACCTGCAGGAACAGTTCGATGTCGTCCTGCTCTGAAGGCCATTGCGGCAGCGTGCCGCAAGCGCCGGTTCGCTGAATGCCGGTCGCGTTCCATCACCGCCTGCGCGTGCTTCGCCGCGTGGTCTGGTACACGCTGGCGGTGGCGCTGGTGTGCGTGGCCGTGGTCCTGGGCGTGGTCAGCCAGCTGTTGCCCCTGGCCGAGCGCCATCCGGACCAGGTGGCGGCCTGGCTCAGCCAGCGCGCCGGGCGTCCGATCCAGTTCCAGTCGTTGCACACCCAGTGGACCCGGCGTGGACCGCTGCTGCAGCTCGACGGCCTGCACGTTGGGCCCAGCGGCGCCGGCGAGGGGATCGACATCGGCCAGGCCGAGGTCCTGGTCTCGCTGTATTCGGGCCTGCTGCCCGGTCGCCCCTTGACCGAGCTGCGCCTGCGCAACCTGGCCCTGGAGGCCGAGCGCGCCGCTGACGGCCGCTGGACGATCCGGGGCTTCCCGGGGCAGAAGCCGGGCGGAGACCCGTTCCATGCGCTCGACGGGCTGGGGGAGCTGCAGGTGGTCGACGGCCGCCTGCACGTGCTCGCACCTTCCCTGGGATGGGACCTGCAACTGCCACGCATCGACCTGCGACTGCGCGTCCAGGGTCGCCAGGTTGAGGCCGGCGCGCGGCTGCAGGGGCGCGCGGGCGGGGCGCCCATCCATCTCGCCGCACGGTTCGATCGGGACAGCGGCGACGGGCGAGCCTATCTGGAGGCGAAGGCCTTGCGGCTGGCCGACTGGGCGGCGCTGTCGGACCTGGCCGGGTTGAAGCTGGTGGATGGCCAAGGCAGCGTCCTGGTCTGGGCCAGCCTGCGCGGCAACCGCCTGGCGCAGGCGCAGGCGCAACTGGATGTGCGTCAGGTGACGCTGGCCGCGCGCGATGCGCCGGCACAGGCGCAGTTCGCCCGGATCCACGGGCAGGCGCGCGTGCGCGTGGCCGACCGCAGCTGGCGGCTGGATATCCCGCAATTGGCCTTCACTGGCGATGGCGCGGATGAGGGTGTGAGCGGGTTGAGCCTGGCCGGCGGTACGGCGTCGGCCCTGCGTGTCGAGCGCCTGCAAGCCGGTCCGCTGCTGCGGGTGGTGGGGCTCAGTGACCGTGTCGCGCCGGCGCTGCGCGCCTGGCTACGCCAGGCCAAGCCCAGGGTCGGCCTGTCCCAGGTGGAAATGGCCGGCGACCTGCAAGGGCCGCTGCGCGTGCAGGCGCACGTCGATGGGCTGTCCTTCGATCCAGTGGGCCATGCGCCCGGCCTGTCCGGGTTGGGCGGTGCGCTGACCGGTGATGCACAGGGTGTGGCGTTGGCGCTGGACCCGGCCGTGCCGTTTCGTTTCGACTGGCCGGCGGGCTTTGGCGTGGTGCATCCCGCCACGCTGCACGGCACCCTGGCCGCGTGGCGCGAAGGCGCTGGATGGAAGGTTGGCACGCCGTCGCTGGTGGTGGACGGTCCGGACTTCGGCGTGACCGCGCGTGCGGACGTGTGGTTCCAGAACGACGGCACGCGCCCCTGGCTGAACGTGTCCGCCGATGTGCACGACACACCGGTGCCCGCCGCGCGCGGTTTCTGGGTGCGCCATCTGATGTCCAAGCCTGCGCTGGAGTGGCTGGATCGCGCGATGCAGGGCGGGACGGTGCGGCATGGCACCGGTCTGGTCGGCGGCGATCTGGATGATTGGCCTTTCGTGCACCACGAGGGCCTGTTCGATGCACAGGCCGATATCGATAAGGGACGGATCCGGTTCCAGCCAGACTGGCCGGACATGACCGATCTCGATGCGCACGTTCGCTTTATCAACAATGGGTTCTCGCTCAGTGGCAAGGGCCGGCTGGACGAGGTGCCGATCTCGCGGATCGAGGGCGGCATCGCGGACTGGCACGAAACGGTGCTCAAGCTGAACGCCCAGGGCGGTGACGATGCCGCCAGGCTGCTGGCGCTGCTGCGCCACAGCCCCTTGCAGAAGGCCTATGGCACGGCGATGCAAGGCCTGACCGCCTCGGGCCCGGCCCACGTGGATTTCGGCATGACCCTACCGCTGCGCGGCGGCGCGCAGCCGGACATCAGTGGCCAGGTGCAGTTGACCGGTGCGCAACTGGCCGACAGCACCTACGACCTGGCCTTCAGCGGGGTCAACGGCACGGCCAGCTATTCGGAAGGCGGTTTCGATGCGCCCCAGCTCGACGCCCTGCGCAACGGCGCGCCCGCGCGGCTGAGCCTGCGCGCGGGGGACGCGGCACAGAGCCCGGACCATGTGTTCGAGGCGCGCCTGCAGGCGCCGCTGACCAGCGATGAGCTGCTCGACCGCGTACCGGACCTGGCATGGATGAAGCGCTATCTCCAGGGACGCTCGCCGTGGACGATCAACGTCGGCGTCGGGACGCCGCCGCAGGCGGGCGGCGATCCGCCGGTGCAGATCACCGCGCAGTCGGATCTGGTTGGAACCGCGCTGAAGCTGCCGGCGCCGTTGGACAAGCCGGCCGGGCGTGCCCTGGCTTCGACCGTCGCAATCCAGATGCCGCTCGAACAGGGCCGGGTGGACGTCAATTTCGGCAAGCTGCTCGCCTTGCGCGCGCAGGAGCGCAATGGCGCCACAGGCGTGCGCGTGGAACTGGGGCGCGGCAGCGTGGCCCAGGCCGTGCCGGCCAGTGGCCTGAGCGCCGGTGGCACCGCCGGTGCGCTGGATGCGGCGGGCTGGATCGCGGTGGCACGCGCCTCGGGCAGCGCGCCGGCCGATGATCCGCTGGTCAAGGCCGGGGCCGCCGTCGCCAAGCTCGGTGCCGCTTCCACCACCGCGCCGCCGGTGCCTCCGGTGACGGCCCCCGCAGCCTCGTCCAGCCAGCCCCTGGCGCTGCGCGGGATCGATATCACGGCGCAGAAGTTGCTGTTGATCGGTGGCGTGTTTCCCGGCACACGGGTCCAGGTCTCGCCGGCGCGCGATGCGCTGGACGTGCGCCTGGATGGCAGCGCGTTGTCGGGCAACGTGCATGTCCCCGACGATGCCGATGCAGCCGTGCAGGGCACCCTGGATCGCCTCTACTGGGTCTCGGCCACACCGTCGCCGCCGGACGGGGCAGCGTCACCGACTTCGCCGGCCAATGGGTCAACGTCCGAAGAGGACGACCTGGATCCGGCCGCGCTTCCGCCGCTGGCGCTGCAAATCGGCGACCTGCGCTTTGGCCAGGCGCGGCTGGGGCAGGCGATGCTGCGCACCCGCAAGGTGCCAGGCGGGCTGCAGATCCAGACCCTGACCATGCATTCGGACCAGCAGGCCATCGACGTCACCGGCGACTGGACTGGGCACGGCCCCAACGCCCGCACGCATCTTGTCGCCAAGGTCGACAGTCGCGACGTAGGGGCGCTGATGGACGGCCTGGGCTTCACCGGGCGGTTGCGCGGCGGCGAGGGCGAGATCGACCTGGACCTGGCCTGGCCGTCGAGCCCGGCAGGGTTTTCGCTGGGGGCGCTCGATGGCAGCGCCAAGCTGGACGTGCGCAACGGCGCGCTGCTCGAGGTCGAGCCGGGCGCCGGGCGTGTGCTCGGCCTGTTCAGCCTGACCCAGCTCCCGCGCCGGCTGATGCTGGATTTCCGCGACTTCTTCTCCAAGGGGTTCGCGTTCAATCGCGTGCACGGTGACGTGGCCTTCGTCGCTGGACAGGCGCGCACCGACAACACCGTCATGGAAGGCCCCGCAGCCGAGATCCGCATCGGGGGGCAGACCGACCTGAAGGCGCAGACCTTCGACCAGACCATCGATGTACTGCCCAAGTCGGGCAACCTGCTGACCGTGGTTGGTGCGGTGGCCGGCGGCCCGGTCGGGGCGGCGGTGGGCGCTGCGGCCAATGCGGTCCTGCGCAAGCCGCTGGGGCAGATCGGGGCCAAGACCTACCATGTGACCGGGCCCTGGAAGGATCCGAGCGTCGAGGTCACCGAGCACGCCGCACCGGCGACCACGCCCGCCCCGGACGCCACCACGCCGGCCACCGACACCCCGCAAGACACCGCGCGCCCCTCGTCGCCCTGACCGTCGCCCTTGCATTCCCCCTCTCCAGCCCGATCATTGAACCCATGAGCACATCCGCACTCGCCCTTGCCGAATCCCGTCTGCTGCTGCCCGCGGGCCTGGACCAGTCCGGGCTGGACCGCACGTTCGGCGCGCTGCTGGGGCCCGGCATCGACTTCGGCGATCTGTATTTCCAGCACACCCGCCGTGAGAGCTGGACGGTGGAGGACGGCATCGTCAAGGACGGTGCGCACTCGATCGAGCAGGGCGTGGGCGTGCGCGCGATCTCCGGCGAGAAGACCGGGTTTGCGTATTCGGACGACATCAACGCCAGTGCGCTGCTGACCGCGGCCGGCTCGGCCCGGGCAATCGCCCGCGACGGCGCCAGCCATAGCCCGCGCACCCTGGTGCGCGGCCAGGGCCGCTCGTTGTACGCGCCCGAAGACCCGGTCGATGCGATGGACAACGATGCCAAGGTCGCCGCCTTACGTGCGGTGGACAAGCTGCTGCGCGCGGCCGATCCGCGCGTGCAGCAGGTCAGCGTCAGCCTGTCCGGCGGCGTGGACACAGTGCTGGTGGCGCGCAGCGACGGGGTGCTGGCCTCTGACGTGCGCCCGCTGGTGCGCCTGAACGTGCAGGTGATCGTCGAGCAGAACGGCCGCCGCGAATCCGGCTATGCCGGCTACGGCGGGCGCTACTCCTATGCCGAGCTGCTGGCCGACGGCAAGCCGGAGCATTTCGCGCGCGAAGCGCTGCGCCAGGCGCTGGTCAACCTGGAAGCAGTCGATGCGCCGGCCGGGGTGATGCCGGTGGTGCTGGCCTCGGGCTGGCCGGGCGTGCTGCTGCACGAGGCCGTCGGCCACGGCCTGGAAGGTGACTTCAACCGCAAGGGCACCAGCGTCTACGCCGGTCGTATCGGCCAGCAGGTCGCGTCCAAGGGCGTGACCATCGTCGACGACGGCACCCTGGAGGGCCGCCGTGGCTCGCTCAACATCGACGACGAAGGCCAGCAGACCCAGTGCACCACGCTGATCGAGGATGGCGTGCTGGTGGGCTACATGCAGGACAGCCTCAACGCGCGTCTGATGGGCATGGCGCCGACCGGCAACGGCCGGCGAGAATCCTTCGCCCACCTGCCGATGCCGCGCATGACCAACACCTACATGCTGGCCGGGCAGCACGAGCCGGACGAAATGATCCGCTCGGTCAAGAAGGGTCTGTATGCGGTCAACTTCGGCGGCGGCCAGGTCGACATCACCAGCGGCAAGTACGTGTTCTCCGCGACCGAGGCCTACCTGATCGAGGACGGCAAGATCACCGCGCCGGTCAAGGGCGCCACCCTGATCGGCAACGGGCCGGAGACCATGCAGAAGGTGCGCATGGTCGGCAACGACCTGGCGCTGGATACCGGCGTGGGCGTGTGCGGCAAGGACGGGCAGAGCGTGCCTGTCGGGGTCGGCCAGCCCTCGCTGCTGATCGACGGACTCACCGTGGGCGGCACGCAGGCCTGAGGCGCGCGATGCCGACGTTGCGGCATGCGCGCGAGGACTCAGTCGTCCTCGTCCGGCTCGATCCCATCTGCGGGTGCGTCGTCGCCGTCGAGCAGGGCGCGGATCTCGCGGTACAGCGTGCGGTAGGCGGCTGGCGGCTTGTTCTTCCTGCGCTCTTCGCCCACGTTGCGGATCAGCTGGCGCAGGCGCTGGCGATCCGCGTCTGGATGGGTGTCCAACAGCTCGGTCAGGGCCTCGGGCTCGTCCAGCAGGCGCTCGCGCCAGGTCTCGGCCTGATGCATCAGACCGGTTTCGCGGCGCGCGCTGTCGCCGCCGGCGTCCAGCGCGTCGCGGATCGCCTCCAAGGTGGCGTCGTCTTCCTTGCGCATCTGCTTGGCCAGGAACTGCAGCTGGCGCTTGTGGGCAATATGCGAGGTCACCTTCTGGGTGTCGTACACATGCTCCAGCAGTTCCTCGCTCATGGGCAGCTGGGCCAGGCGGGCGGCCGGCAGGGCCACCAGTTGCTCGGCCAGCGTGCGCACCTCCAGCGCGTCCTGGCGCTGCTGGGTGCGGCTGGGGCTGTAGAACTCGCCGGTGTCCGGATCGCGTCCGCGCATGCTCACTTCACCTTTCAAGGCGCGCGCATCACAGGGCGCGCCGAATCCAACATCAGATCGACAAGGATAAGCCATTGAACGCCATCACTTCTCCCGTGCACGACGACAGCGATGCGCGACTGGACCACTTGGCCCAATTGTCCGAGCGCCTGCTGGACATGGCCCGCCGGGGTGGCGCCACCCAGGCCGAGGTCAGCTGCAGCGAGGACCGTGGCCTGAACGTCAACGTGCGCCTGGGCGAGGTGGAGACGGTCGAGTCCACCCAGGACCGGGCCATCGGCGTGACCGTGTACTTCGGCCAGCGCAAGGGCAGTGCCAGCACCGCCGACCTGCGCGAAGACAGCCTGGCGGCCACCGTCGAGCAAGCCTGCGCCATCGCCCGCTATACCGAGGACGATGAGGCCGCCGGCCTGGCCGATGCCACGCGCATGGCCACCGACTTCCCGGACCTGGACACCTGGCATCCCTGGGCGCTGGACGCCGATACCGCCGTGGACCTGGCGCTGGCCTGCGAGGCCGCCGGGCGCCAGGCCGACGCGCGCATCAGCAATTCCGATGGCGCATCGGTGGGCAGCGGCTACGGGCTTTCGGTCTACGCCAATTCGCATGGATTCATCGGCCGTGAGCGCGGAACGCATCACTCCATCAGCTGCGCGCTGATCGCTGGCAGTGGCGAGGGCATGCAGCGCGATGGCTGGTACAGCACCGCCCTGATGCGCGAGAAGCTCGAAGCGGCCGAAGCGGTCGGCCTGCGCGCGGCGCAGCGCACCGTGGCGCGGCTGGCCCCGCGCGATGTGGCCACCGGGCAGTACCCGGTGCTGTTCAATGCGGAAGTCGCGCGCTCGCTCATCGGCCACCTGCTCGGCGCGGTCAGCGGCGGCGCGCTGTACCGCAAGGCCAGCTTCCTGCTGGACCGGGCCGGTACCCAGGTGTTCCCGGACTGGTTTTCCATCGACGAACTGCCACGCCTGCGCGGCGGGCTGCGTTCGGGCAACTTCGACGCCGAGGGCGTGGCCACGGTGGATTCGCCACTGGTCGCCGGCGGCGTGCTGCAGCGCTACGTGCTGGGCAGCTACTCGGCGCGCAAGCTCGGCCTGTCCAGTACCGGCAATGCCGGCGGGGTGCACAACCTCAGGGTGTCCAGCAACGCCGGAGACCGGGCCGCGATGCTGGCCGGCATGGGCAGTGGCCTGTTGGTCACCGAGCTGATGGGGCAGGGCGTCAACGGCGTGACCGGCGATTACTCGCGTGGCGCCGGCGGCTTCTGGGTGGAGAACGGGCAGCTGGCCTATCCGGTGGACAACGTCACCGTCGCCGGCAACCTCAAGGACATCTTCGCCGCGATCGAGGCGGTGGGCAGCGACCTGGATGCGCGCTCGCACATCGGCATGGGCTCGCTGCTGGTGGGACGGATGACCGTTGCCGGCGGGCAATGACGTATTGATGCGTTATCGCCGGGTTGACGGGCGACAGCCGGCCGCTGACAGTTGCCTGCCTCCATCCACCCGATGCGTTCCACCACCACCTAAGGAAGCCAACGCCCATGAACGAGTTCGAGAACGCCACCGCGCCGCCGCCGCCGCCGGCGGGTACTGCCCCGCAGGAGGACCGGACGGTCGCGCTCATCGTGCACCTGACCGGCATCGTCACCGGCTTCATCGTGCCGCTGATCATCTGGCTGGTGAACAAGGACAATCCCGCCAAGGCCTGGCTCAACGATCAGTCCAAGGAGGCGCTCAACTTCCAGATCACCGTGTTCTTCGGCTATGTGATCTGCTGGGTGCTGGCCTTCGTGATCATCGGGGGCCTGCTCATGCCGCTGGTCTGGCTGGTCAACCTGGTGTTCTGCATCCTGGCCGGACTCAAGGCCAATGAAGGCGTTGCCTATCGCTATCCCTTCGCGATCCGGCTGATCAAGTAGTCCGCCGCCCGCCAACGCGACCACGAGCCCGGCCATGCGCCGGGCTTTTTTGTGCTTCCCGTCCCGGCGTGGCACACCGTCGCTACTGAACGGGGGTGGGGCCCGTGCGCGCCGGTCAACCGCATCGCCGCTGGCCCGTTAGCCTCCGCATCGTCCTTGATCGAGGAATGCGTCATGGTCACCGCTCAGTCGGTCAGTGCCGCCAACCGTTTCGGCCTGGGTGCCCGTCCGGGAGAACTCGCAGGCCTGGGCGACCCGCAGGGCTGGTTGCTCGCCCAGCTCAAGTCGCCTCCGTCGGCGTCGGCCCTGCAGGCCCTGCCCGACAGTCTGGCCTACCTGCGCCAGAACATCGCCCTGCAGCAGGCCCGGCGTCAAGCCCGCCAACAGGGCATGCCCCCGCCCAAGGACATGGCGCGCGACATGCGCCGCGACCAGTTGCATGAGCTGGCGCTGCGCCAGCAGGTCGCGGTGGCCAGCCAGGCCAGTTTCGTCGAACGCATGGTGCGGTTCTGGTCGAACCACTTCGCCGTCTCGGTGGACAAGCGCGTGGCCGCCCCCTACGCCGCACCGATGGAGCGCGAGGCGATCCGCCCGCACGTGCTGGGCCACTTTGGTGACCTGCTGCTGGCGGTGGAGACGCACCCGGCCATGCTGCGCTTCCTGGACAACGTGCGCTCGGTGGGGGCGGATTCGAAACTCGCCACCCGCGTGCGCCAGCGCAACCCCGACAAGGCGCCGGGCCTCAACGAAAACCTCGCGCGCGAGATCATGGAGCTGCACACCGTGGGGGTGCATGGCGGCTACACGCAGACCGATGTGACCGAATTCGCCAAGGCCATCACCGGCTGGGGCGTGCCGATGCCACAGGACTTTCAGCGCGGCGCGCCGGATTCGGCTTTCGCCTTCCGCGCCAACGCGCACGAGGCCGGCGCGCGCACGGTCATGGGTCGGCGCTACGCGGAAGCCGGCGTGGCGCAGGGTCGCGCCATCCTGGCCGACCTGGCGGTGCATCCGGCCACGGCGCGGCATGTTTCGACCAAGATCGCGCGTCACCTGATCAGCGACACCCCGCCGCAGCCGGTGGTGGAGGCGATGGTCAAGGCCTGGCGCGACAGTGGTGGCGCACTGGCGCAGGTGTATGCCGCGCTGATCCGGCACCCGGCCGCGTGGGGCCCGCAGGCGCGCAAGTTCAAGACGCCCGACGACTACCTGCTCTCGGCACTGCGCGCCGGCGGCGCGCTGGCCAAGGATCGGCCGCAGTTGCAGGTGACCCTGCTCGCCCGCATGGGGCAGCCGCCGTTCACGCCGCGCTCGCCGGCCGGGTTCGAGGACGATGCCGCGCAATGGAGCGGCCCGGATGCGCTGTGGAAGCGGGTGCAGGCCAGCCAGGCCCTGGCCGAAGCCGTGCCGGAAGACCGCCTGGACCCGCTGGGCACCGCGCAGGCGGTGTTTGCCGACACGCTCGATGCCGACACGCGCACCGCGCTGACCCGTGCCGAATCCCCGCGCGATGGACTGGCCCTGCTGTTCGCCAGCCCCGCCTTCCAATGGAGGACCTGACGATGTCCCTGACCCGACGTGCCTTCCTTGGCGCCGCTGGCGCCCTGACCACGCTCACCCTGTGGCCCCAGCTCGGGGCCGCTGCGCAACGCGCCAACGACACGCGCCTGCTGGTGATCCTGCTGCGCGGCGGCCTGGATGGGCTGCATGTGCTGGTGCCCACCGAAGATCCTGCGTATCGCGACTTGCGCGGCGACCTGGCACCGACCGACACGCTCAAGCTGGACGCGCATTTCGGCCTGCACCCGTCGCTGGCCTTTGCCCACACGCTGTATGGCCAGCGTCAGTTGCTGCCGGTGGTGGCGATTGCCCCGCCGTACCAGCAGCGCTCGCATTTCGAGGCCCAGGACTGCCTGGAGAACGGCAGCGCCCGCCCCAGCGGCGCCAGCACCGGCTGGCTCAACCGCTGTGCCAGCGCGATGGCCGGCACCGAGGCCTTGTCGATCACCACGGTGATGCCGCTGATCATGCGGGGGCCAGGCGATGCCTCGACGTGGTCGCCGCCGTTGCCCGAGGCGGTCAATCCGATCCTGCTGCAGCGCCTGCAAGGCCTGTATGCGCACGATCCCGTGTTGGCCGCCTCGTTCCAGCGTGCCATGGACACGCAGGGCGTGAGCGGCGGCAAGGGCGCGGGCGGCAAAGGGCGCATGGCGGAGGCCACCGCGGCCGCGGCGCGCTTCATGTCGCAGGCCGACGGCCCGCGCATCGGTTTCGTCGAGGACTCGGGTTGGGATACCCACGCCAACCAGGCCGGCGTGCTGAAGAACAAGCTCGCCGAACTGGACGACGGCCTGCGCGCCTTTCATGACAACGCCCGGGCCATCTGGGGCAGGACCGTGGTGGTGGTGGTCACCGAATTCGGCCGCACCGCCAGGGTCAACGGCACCGGTGGCACCGACCACGGCACCGGCGGCGTGGCCCTGCTGGCCGGCGGCGCGGTGCGCGGTGGCCGCATCGCCGGCGACTGGCCCGGCCTGTTGCCCGCCGCCCTCAACGAAGGCCGCGACCTACGCGTCACCACCGACATGCGCGCCCTGTTCAAGGCCGTGCTGGCCGGTCACCTGAAGGTGGACGAAGGTCGGCTGCAGACGGCGGTGTTTCCGGACAGCGGCAAGGTGCCGCTCATGGAGGGGCTGCTCGCCTGATCCATTGCGAACTGGCAAAGCCCTGCGCTGCAACGCCTTCCCCTGGCCGCGCGCGGAGCAGGCTGCCTCATCGGGAACCCGTTGGACGGCGTGCGTTCCCGGTCGCCGCGCGCGGACGAGGAAAATCGAGTGATCAACGGTAGCGCGCGGCCACGGTATCGCTGGACAGATGCGCTGACATCGTCTGGCGGGCGGCCTCGAAGGCGTCCCACTCCTCGCCGGCATGCAGCGAGGGGATGCTGATCCGTTCGCCACGGTCCAGGCCACGCAGGGCGGCGTCGACCAGATCTTCGGTGCGCATGACGATCTCCTTGGGAAGGTGCTCCACCGGCAGGCCGCCAGTGGCCCAAAAGTCGGTGGCCGTCGCACCCGGCAGCACCGCCTGGACGTGCACGCCGGTCCCTTCCAGCTCCTTTTGCAGCGACTGGCTGAAGGCGGTCACGAAGGCCTTGCTGCCGCCGTAGACGCCATTGAGGGCTTCCGGCGCCAGGCTGACGATGGAAGAAATGTTGATGAGGGTCCCGCGGCCGCGCGCCACCATCTGCGGGACGGCGGCATAGGTCAGGCGCATCAGTGCGGTGACGTTGAGCTCGACCATCGCGGTCATGCGCTCGACATCGCTCTCCAGCAACGGGGTGTGGGTTCCGATGCCTGCGTTGTTGACCAGAACCGTGATGTCGGCGTCCTGCTTGAGTCGTTGCTCGACCGTCGCCAACGCGTCGCGGCGGCCCAGGTCGGCGGCGATGACTTCGACCGAGCGTTGGGTCTGGCTGGTGATGCGCTCGGCCAGGGCGTTGAGTCGCTGACGATCGCGTGCGACCAGGATCAGGTCATGTCCGCGGCCGGCCAGGCGCTCGGCGTAGACCGCGCCGATACCGGAAGAGGCGCCTGTCACCAGGGCGACACCAGGCGTGGATGGGGACTGCGTAGACATTGTGCTTTCTCCAGTGGGCGGCGATGGCCGCGGGATGTGGTGAAAGCCTGCGCTCGATGGACCTTGGCGCAAATGACGCATATATTCGTTTTTTAGGACATGCGAGATCGGCGACGATGCATCGCGTTGGTTATGTACTGGGGGACGGTTTCCAGGTCATGGCGCTGGGCTCGCAGGCGGTGTTCGAGTTCGCCAACCTGGTGGCCGGCGAGACCTTCTATGTGGTGGAGAACTGGTCGCCTGAAGGCGGGGAGGTCAATGCATCCCTGGGCATGCGGGTGGTGACGCGTGAACTCACCGGGCGCAGTCGCGCCGATACCTGGATGCTGGTGGGGGTGATCGATCCGCTGGCCCGTCCGGCTTCCCAGGCGCTGCTGCAATTCGTTCGCCGCGTGGCGCCTCGGGCCAGGCGCGTGGCGGGCATCTGCACCGGGGGCTTCATCCTGGCCGAGGCCGGCCTGCTCGCGCAGCGCCGGGCCACCACGCACTGGGCTTTCGCCGAGCACATGCAGCAACGCTACCCCGATATCCAGGTGGAACCCGATCGGATCTTCATCCTGGATGGCCCGTTCTGGACATCGGCTGGCATGACCGCCGCGCTGGACATGGCGCTTGGCATGGTCGAGAAGGATCTGGGGCCGGATGTGGCACGTGCCGTCGCGCACCGGCTTGTCATGCACCATCGCCGCGCCGGCGGACAGACCCAGCATTCGGAACTGTTGGAACTCGCGCCGCGCAGCGACCGTATCCAGCAGGCGCTCGACTATGCAAGGCGCCATTTGGGCAGTTCTCTGAGCGTGGAACAGCTTGCCGAGCAGGTCAGCCTGAGCCCTCGGCAATTCAGCCGGGTGTTTACGGCGGAAACCGGCCAGTCACCTGCCAAGGCCATCGAAGCGCTGCGCGTGGAGGCCGCGCGTGTCATGGTGGAACAGGGGCGCCATCCGCTGGAAGTGATCGCCCGCGAGACGGGCTTTCGCGACCGTCGGCATCTGCGCGAAGTGTTCTTGCGTCGTTTCGGCGTGGCACCTCAGGCGTTGCGGCGGCATACGCGTAGCAGGCCCGACGCATGAGACCAGGGCTGAAGTGCTGGCCCCTATGCCTTCCGAAGCCGCTCACCATGCGGGGACACGCCTGGGCAAGCCCGCGTGGCAAGTTGTCCCGTGTCCTTGCAAGGCTTCCGCGGCGTTGCAGGCATACGAAAGGCTTGAAGCAAATCCTGCCGTCCAAGCGTGACCCGCCCCGCCCCGGACGCCAGGACAGGTTGATGCAGCTTAAGCTGCCATTGGGTGTGGCGCGTTCAGTGCATGGGCGCTCGGGCGCTGGCGGCTTCCTTCAAAACAACTTCCCAGGACGCCGAGCGTCCCGTTTTTCGTTCAAGCTCACACGATGAACACCACCACGCTTCTGCAGGACATGGGCGGTCCGGACGCCGTACATCGCCTGGCCCATGCCTGGCACGTGCGGGTGCTGGCCGATCCGGTGGTCGCGCACGCCTTCAGTCACGGCTTCCACCCGCAGCACACCGAGCGCCTGGCTGCGTATTGGGTCGAAGCGTGGGGCGGGCCGGCGGCGTATTCGAGTCGGTTCGGCTCCGAGTCGGACGTAGTGCGCATGCACAGCGGCAATGGCGTGCACGAGGAGATGGATGCGCAGGCCATCGCCTGTTTCGCGCTGGCACTGGACGATATCGGGCTGGACGATGCATCGCTGCGGCAGGCGCTGCTGGACTACTTCAGCTGGGCCACGCGCGCGCGGATGGCGGCGTATCCGGCCTCGCCTCAGGACGTGCCCGACGATCTGCGCATCGCGCGCTGGTCGCGGGCAGGCCTGCTGGGCGAGGACTAAGCCCACGCCGCACCGGGGCCTCCGGCCGGCGGGCAGACGGCGTAAGCGTCTGGTGCCGGGACCCATGACCAAAGCAACTTCCCGGCGGGGAAAACTGACAGGATAGTCAGGCTGGGTCGCCGCATCGGCGGCTGCCGTCCCTCCCACCGTCACGAGGATGCTTGCCCCATGAAGAACACCGCCCTGGCCCTGGCCATTGCCTCTGTCTGCGCCCTGCCTGTCGCGGCCCTGGCGGCTCCGCAGGATGCCGGCCAGGTCACCCCGGACATGGTCCAGACCGGCTCGGACATCCCCAAGGCGTGGCAGCAGCCGGAAGGCAACTTCGACTACGTCAAGCGCGAGGTCATGATCCCCATGCGCGACGGGGTCAAGCTGCATACGGTCATCGTCATCCCAAAGGGGGCGCATGACCTGCCGATCCTGCTGGAGCGCACGCCCTACGACGCCAGCGGCTTTGCCCCCAACAACAGCCCGCACATGGCCGACGCGGTGAGGCCTGGCAACAAGGATTGGGCCGACGGCAGCACCATCCTGGTGTGGCAGGACATCCGCGGCAAGTACGGTTCGGAGGGCGACTACGTCATGACCCGCCCGCCGCGCGGCCCGCTCAACCCGACCAAGACCGATGACACCACCGATGCCTGGGACACCATCGACTGGCTGGTGAAGAACCTCAAGGAAACCAACGGCAACGTCGGCATGATCGGCTCGTCCTACGACGGCTGGACGGTGGCCATGGCGCTGCTGGACCCGCATCCGGCGCTCAAGGCCGCCGCGCCGGAGAGCCCGATGATCGACGGCTGGATGGGCGATGACTGGTACCACCACGGCGCGCTGCGCCTGGTCAACCTGGATTACTTCACCGGGCAGATGACCAAGCAGGGCAAGGGGGAGGACGTCCCGCGCGACACCGACGACGATTACGTCAACTTCCTGGAGGCCGGTTCGGCTGGCGCATATGCCAAGGCGCATGGCTTCGAGCAGCTGCCGTGGTGGAATCGGTTTGCCGCACACCCGGCCTACGACGCCTTCTGGCAGCTGCAGGCGCTGGACAAGATCGTGGCGGCGCATCCGTCCAACGTGCCGACGATGTGGCTGCAGGGCCTGTGGGACCAGGAGGACATCTACGGTGCCGTCCACACCTGGGAGGCGCTGCAGCAGGCCGGCCACGGCAGCAATAACCACCTGGTGATGGGCCCGTGGTTCCACAGCCAGATCAACCGCGATGGCTGGGAGCTGGGCCCGCTGAAGTGGCCGGGCAACACCACCGCGCAGTTCCGCCAGGAGGTGATGATCCCCTGGTTCAACCATTATCTGCGCGGCACGCCGATGGCCAAGCCGCTGCCGCAGGCGATGATCTACAACCCGGCCGAGCAGCATTGGGATCGCTTCAACGACTGGAAGGTCGCCGACGCGCAGAAGCTCACGCCGCTGTACCTGCAGGCCGACAGGGGGCTGGGCTTCGAGCAGCCCGCCGGTGGCAGCGACAGCTATGTGTCCGACCCGGCCAACCCGGTGCCTTACCTGTCGCGCCCGATCCCGCAGGAGAACGACCGCTGGCGGACCTGGCTGGTGCAGGACCAGCGCTTTGCGGAGAACCGGGGCGATGTGCTGACCTACACCACGCCGGTGCTGGACAAGGCGGTCACCGTGGAAGGCGCGCCGATCGCCGACCTGTTCGCCCGGACCACGGGCACCGATGGCGATTTCGTGGTCAAGGTGATCGACGTGTATCCGGGATCGGACGCGCTCAACCCGGACATGAGCGGCTATGAGCTGCCGGTGTCGATGGATATCTTCCGCGGGCGCTACCGCAAGAGTTTTGCCGACCCCTCGGCGATCCCGGCCAACCAGGTGCAGGAATACAAGTTCCGCCTGCCGACGATCAATTACGTGTTCAAGCCCGGCCACCGGATCATGGTGCAGATCCAGTCTTCGCTGTTCCCGCTGTACGACCGCAACCCGCAGACCTACGTGTCCAACATCCTGTTCGCCAAGCCCGCCGACTACCAGAAGGCCACGGTGACGGTCGAGCATGGTGCGGACGGCCGCAGCGCGGTACTGCTGCCGGTGGTGGCGCATTCGACTGCCAGTCACTGAGTAACCCGGCGCGCCTGGCCCGCCAGGCGCGCCTCGCTCAATGGCTGCGCTGGACCGCCAGTTCGCCCAGCGCGGTCAGGGGCGAGGCCGCCGTGCCGAACGGGCCCAGCAGCTCCCGCATCCGGGCGGCCAACTGGTCCAGTTTCGCCTTCGCGCCGTCCATGCCCAGCAGTGCCGGGTAGGTGGATTTGTCCTGCGCCGCATCCTTGCCGGCGGTCTTGCCGAGCACCTCGGAGCTGGCTTCCACGTCGAGGATGTCGTCACGCACCTGGAAGGCCAGCCCCAGCGCTTCGGCGAAGGCATCCAGGCGTTGCAGGGTTTCCTCGTCCACGCCGCCGGCCAGGGCGCCCAGGCGCACGCTGGCGCGGATCAGCGCGCCGGTCTTGAGGGCGTGCATCTGCTGCAGGGCCTCGACCGACTGGCGCTGTCCGGTGGCGTCGATATCCAGTGCCTGGCCGCCGCACATGCCGGCCACGCCGCTGGCCCGGGCCAGGGTCTGCAGCCAGGCCACGCGCAGCACTGCACCGGCCTGGCTGGCGGCCAGCACCTCGAAGGCCAGGGTCTGCAGCGCATCGCCGGCGAGGATGGCGGTGGCCTCGTCGAAGGCGACATGCACGGTCGGCTGGCCGCGGCGCAGGGCGTCGTCGTCCATCGCCGGCAGGTCGTCGTGGACCAGCGAATAGGCGTGGATCAATTCCACCGCCGTGGCCGGGGCGTCCAGCACCGCTTCATCGGCGCCGGTCAGGGTGCCGGCGGCGTAAACCAGCAATGGGCGCATGCGCTTGCCGCCGCCGAGGGCCGCGTGGCGCATGGCCGCGTGCAGGCGCTGCGGGGCGAGGTCCGGGTTGGGGAGCGCCGCGTCCAGCGAGGCTTCCACACGCTGTGCCCAGCGTGCGAACGCCGCCTCAGTCGCCATCGGGCAGCGGCGCGAAGGGTTCGGCGGTGTCGGGGCGGTCCGGGTCGCTGAGCAGGCGCACGCGCAGCTCGGCCTGTTCCAGCGCGGTGCGGCAGCTGCGGTACAGGCCCACCCCACGCTCGTAGGCGGCCAGGGAATCTTCCAGGCTCAGCTCGCCCTGTTCCATGCGTCCGACCAGCTGTTCCAGCTCGTCCAGGGATTGTTCGAAGTGCGCCACGGGCGAGGCGTCGGCTGTGGGTTTCTTTGCCATGCGCAAAGTGTGGGCGCCCCCCGGCGATGGGTCAATCGCGCACAGCCGGGCGCCACTGCAGGCGTGCGTTGCGTTCATGCAGCCAGGCCGCCAGGGTGGCTGACTGGACGCGATCCCCGGCGGCCAGGACCGTGCCATCGACGTCGCGCAACACCGGCAGGCGCTGGCGTTCCCATGGCGGGATGCCCAACTCCTGCAGCACGTGCTTGAGCGCATGGTGGTGCTGGCGACCGGGCAGTTGGATGCGCTCGCCGCCCTGGCGCGCGCCGGCCAGCAGGGGCGTCTCGAACCGGGCCGCGCCTTCGAGTTGCAGGTGGCCGCCGCCGGGCACTTGCAGCGCGGCGCTGCCATCCCAGGTCGCCTGCCAGTCGGCAGGCAAGGGGCCCAGCACCGGCCCGGCATGGAGTTGGTCGCGCCAGCGCCGCAGGCGCACGCCGTCCCAGTCAAAGCGCGCCTGGGCGTCGTGGCGTGGTGTCAGCAGGCTCGCCTCCAGCGCCTCGACCCCGCGGGCTGGCAGTGGCGGCAGGCCAAGCTGCGCGATCCAGTGCCGCACCGCGCGGGCGCGACGCGCCGGCGTCAGCGCCAGCAGCGCACCGACCGAAAGCACCTGCGGGTCGGCCGCCTGGACCAGGGCCAGGGTCGCCGCGTCATGTTCGATCATCAGCCCGGCGGTCTGCGCGCTCAGCGCGGCACTG
The DNA here is from genome assembly GCF_028198165.1 of Pseudoxanthomonas sp. JBR18. Taxonomy (NCBI): domain Bacteria; kingdom Pseudomonadati; phylum Pseudomonadota; class Gammaproteobacteria; order Lysobacterales; family Lysobacteraceae; genus Pseudoxanthomonas; species Pseudoxanthomonas sp. JBR18. The sequence continues at coordinate 4,416,347 of NZ_CP116339.1, read as the reverse complement.
CGGGCCAGCAGGGCATCGGCCTGCGGCCAGCGCTGGCGCAGCAGCGGCAGCACCTGGTGGCGCAGGAAGTTGCGGTCCAGCCGGGTGTCGGCATTGCTGGCATCTTCGATCCACGCAAGATCGTGGCTCAGTGCGTAGGCCTTGAGCGCGTCGCGGGGCAGCGCCAGCCACGGCCGCCACAACCAGCCCTGGGCGAAGCGGCGCAGGGGCCGCATCGCGCCGAGCCCGTCCGGCCCCGAAGCGCGCAGCGCACGCAGCAAGAAGGTCTCGGCCTGGTCGTCCTGGTGGTGTGCGGCGATCAGCACATCGTCCGGGCCCAGGACGTCGGCAAAGGCGGCATGGCGTGCGTGGCGTGCGGCGGCCTCCGGGCCGGCGTCGGCATCGCGCGGCACCTGGACGTGGCGGACCTCCAGCGGCACCTCCCACTGGCGGCAGAGCGCTGCGCAGTGCGCGGCCCAGGCATCGGCCTGCGGCTGCAGCCCGTGATGGACGTGCACCGCGTGCAGCCGTGACTGGAAACCTGCGATCTGGCGCAGGGCATGGAGCAGTACGGTGGAGTCCAGTCCGCCGCTGAAAGCGACCCACAGGGCGCCAGCATCCCGGACAGGGCTGGGCGGAGCGGCGAGGGGGGCGGACAGCGGGGACATGACCCGACATGGTGCCATGCCGGGCGGGCGCGGTCGGTGGGCATCGGTTTTGCCCCCGCGCTGGACTCAGAGCGGAATCGCCCCCGGGGCGCGTTCCTCGGTGCGTTGCCGCTCGCGCATGCGCATGGAAGGTGGCGCCGGCGGCCGGTCGATGCCCTTGGTCAGCAGCCAGGACTGGCAGGCTTGCTGCCAATCGTGCATCTGCTCGGGGACCTGGGCGTAAAAGGCGTCTTCGACGATGGGCATGCGGCCCTCGTTGGACTCCAGGGTGCCGGCCAGGCGCGAGCCGGGCAGGTCGTGCATGCGCCGGGTGGGGTCGCCGCCGTGCTCCAGCAACCAGTACAAGCGGTCGAAACGCCCGATCTTGGCGTACCAGCTCAGCACCGTGTCGTAGCCGTCGTGGCTGTACAGCGTGGTGTCCAGGTCGGCGCCGGACATGATCAGCCGCTGCACGTTGATCCAATGGCCGTTGATGAAGGCCACGTACAACAGGGGGCGGCCCTGGGCGTCGCGGCCGTTGGCATCGCCGCCATGCTGCAGCAGTTCGGTCAGGTAGGTCGGGTCGACCATGGCCGCGGCCGGGACCAGGGCGGTCTCGGCCGCCGGCCCGCCGTCCACGGCCTGGCTGAGCTGGCGCGCATTGGGCGAGGCGCCGGCATCGAGCAGCAGCGCCAGGCCCCTGGGGTTATGGGTGATCACCGGCCAGGCCACCAGCGGGCGACCGGTATGGTCGAAGATTCTGTCCGGATCCACGCCCTTCTCGTAGATCAGCTTGCCGATCGCCTCGGCATCGCCACGATCCACCGCGCGCGCCAAGGCCAGACCCTGGCCGGAAAAATAGTCGGCCGGGTCCAGTGGCAGCTTGGCCAGGTTGGGCGGCGGTAGATACAGGTACAGACCGAGCCCGATCAGCATGGCCGCGGTCAGCAGCGCCAGTGTGATGCGGGCAATCCAGTTCAGGCGGCCGGTGGAGGGTGGGGGCGCCAACGCGGTGTGCTCCAGGGTTTGGGTCATCATCGCCACGTCAAAACCGACCCACCCAGGACGGCGCCGGTCTCGCATGCGGAGACCGGGCGCGGCTACAGTGGCCGCCGGATTTTCGATGGGATCGCTTCATGGCCAAGGCCTCCTCCAAGCCACGCACCGCCTATGTCTGTGGCGAATGCGGCGCCGAATACAGCAAGTGGCAAGGCCAGTGCACCGAGTGTAATGCCTGGAACTCGCTGACGCAGATCGTGATCGAGCCTGCGGCGGCTGAAGCGCCGGCCGCGGCACGGCGCACCGGTTGGGCCGGCAAGGCCGAAGCGCCCAAGATCACCGCGCTCAAGGACGTGCGCAGCAGCGAGGAGGTGCGCGTCTCCACCGGCATCGGTGAATTCGACCGGGTGCTGGGCGGCGGCCTGGTGGAAGGCGCGGTGGTGCTGGTCGGCGGCGATCCGGGCATCGGCAAGTCCACCCTGCTGCTGCAGTCGCTGGCTTCGATGGCCGCGCGATTGCCGGTGCTGTATGTCACCGGCGAGGAGTCGCTGGCGCAGGTGGCCGGCCGCGCAGTGCGCCTGGATCTGCCGCTGGAAGGGCTCGACGCGCTGGCTGAGACCGGCGTGGAAGCCATCCTGCAGCACGCCTCCCGCGCCCGCCCGAAGCTGATCGTGGCCGATTCGGTCCAGACCCTGTGGACCGAGACCCTCACCGCCGCGCCCGGCTCGGTCAGCCAGGTGCGCGAAAGCGCCGCGCGCCTGGTGCGCTATGCCAAGGAGACCGGCACGGCCGTGTTTTTGGTCGGCCATGTCACCAAGGAGGGCGGCATCGCCGGCCCGCGCGTGCTCGAACACATGGTCGATGCGGTGCTGTATTTCGAGGGCGAGTCGGGCAGCCGCTTCCGCGTGCTGCGCGCGTTCAAGAACCGCTTCGGCGCCGTCAACGAGCTGGGCGTGTTCGCCATGGGCGACAAAGGCCTCAAGGAGGTCTCCAACCCCTCGGCGATCTTCCTCACCGGGGGCAGCACGCGCCAGCCCGGCAGCTGCGTGATGGTCACCCGCGAGGGCACGCGGCCGCTGCTGGTGGAAGTGCAGGCGCTGGTCGATGCCTCGCCGCTGTCCAATCCGCGGCGCGTGGCCGTCGGCCTGGAGGGCAATCGCCTGGCGATGCTGCTGGCGGTACTGCACCGCCACGGCGGGATCATGGTCGGCGACCAGGATGTCTTCATCAACGTGGTCGGCGGCATCCGCGTGCAGGAGACCGCCGCCGACCTGCCGGCGCTGCTGGCGGTGCTCTCCAGTCTGCGCGACGCGCCGCTGGCCGAAAAGACGATCGCCTTCGGCGAGGTCGGCCTGTCCGGCGAGATCCGCCCGGTGCCTAACGGCGAGGACCGCCTGCGCGAAGCGGCCACCCATGGCTTCAAACGCGCGATCGTCCCGCGTGCCAACGCCCCCAAGTCCGCGAGCATCAAGGGCATGGAGGTGATCGCAGTCGAGCGCCTGTCCGATGCGCTGGAGGCGGCGTTCGGCTGAGTGCGCCGCGCCGCATGACGCTTTTGCCAGCTTGGCAACGGCGGGTGCCTAGACGTTGTCGCCCCCAACCCTATTCAGTTTAAGATGCGCGCCCCGCATGGATGCGAGGCGGCGCAAGACGCCTTCCAACTTCCATGCCTGGGTTTCTTGAACTGTGAGGAGTTGTTGGATGGAATGGATGTTGATGCCGTTGAAGCGCTACGCGGATTTTTCCGGGCGTTCGCGACGCAAGGAATACTGGATGTTTGCCCTGTTCTATACGCTGGTGCTGCTGGCAACCGTGCTGGTGATGGCGCTGGGCGCGGCGATGGCCGCGCCGGCCGAACGTCCCGGCGTACTGGGTTACGTTGGCTTTGCGCTGATGATGCTGGCGATCCTGGCGTTTCTGGTGCCCAGTCTGGCCGTGCAGGTGCGTCGCTTCCACGACATGGACAAGTCCGGCTGGATGGTGCTGCTCAACCTTATTCCCTACGTGGGCGGCTTCGTGGTGCTGATCATGATGATGCTCGAGGGCACGCCCGGCCCGAACCGCTACGGCGAGGCGGTCAAGTAGGCGATCGGTTCTCACTGATCAAGCAAAAAGCCGCCTGAGGGGCGGCTTTTTGCTTTGGGTCAGGCATGCCGAAGCAAGGGGCCGTCCACTTGCGTGGCGGAGCGGCCCGAGCCGCAAGACGCTCAAGCCAGCCGATGCAGCGCGCAGAGCTTGTGGCCGTCCAGGTCGCGCACGTAGGCGATATAGGCGTTGCCCAGGCTGCTGTTGCGCTCGCCAGGCGGGTGTTCGATCGAGGTGCCCCCGGCGGCGACGGCTGCGTCGTGGAAGGCGCGGACCTGTTCCGGCGAGTCGCATTTGAAGCCCAGCGTGGCGCCGTTGGCGCAGGTCGCCGGTTCATCGTTGATGGGCTGGCTGATGCAGAAGCTGTTGCCGGCGTGCCGATAGAAGTAGCGGACGTGGCCGCTGCCGGCGACGTTGCGCAGCGGGGCACCGACACCGACGGTGGCCAGAACTGCGTCGTAGAACGCCTTGGCGCGCTCGATGTCGTTACTGCCGATCATGACGTGGTTGAACATGCGAGGTCTCCTGGTTCGGGGATGACTGGAAAAGCGAAAGGCCGCGGTTTCCCGCGGCCTTTCGTGATACTGCATCTATCCCGGCGACGATCAGGCCAGGCCGGCCTGCTTCATCACTTCGGCGGCGTAGTCTTCCACCACCTTCTCGATGCCTTCGCCCACGGCCAGGCGCTTGAAGCCCACCACGTCGGCGCCGGCGGCCTTGAGGACCTGCTCGACGGTCTGGTTGGTGTCCAGCACGTACGGCTGGCCGTACAGGGTCACCTCGTTGACGATCTTGGCGATCTTGCCGCTGATGATCTTTTCCAGGATTTCGGCCGGCTTGGACTTGTCCTTCTCGGACATCTTGGCCATTTCGATTTCCTTTTCCTTGGCCACGAACTCGGCCGGCACGTCGGAGGCCTTGTTGTGCGGCGGGTTCATCGCGGCCACGTGCATGGCCAGGCCACGGGCCAGCTCGGCGTCGCCGCCGGCCAGCTCGACCAGCACGCCGATCTTGCCGCCGTGGACGTAGGCGGCCACGGTGTTGGCGCTGTCGATGGACACCATGCGACGGATCAGGATGTTCTCGCCCAGCTTGGCGATGGCCGCCGCGCGGGCTTCTTCGACCGTCTCGGCGCCCAACTTGGCGCTCTTGAGGGCGTCCACGTCGGTGGCGCCGGAGGCCAGGGCGGCCTGGGCGACGGCGTCGGTGAAGGCCACGAAGTTGCTGTCCTTGGCGACGAAGTCGGTCTCGGAGTTGATCTCGACCAGGACCGCCTTGCCGGCTTCCTGGGCCGAGGCGATGCGGCCTTCGGCGGCGACGCGGTCGGCCTTCTTGTCAGCCTTGGCCAGGCCGGACTTGCGCAGCCATTCGGCGGACGCGTCGATGTTGCCTTGGTTCTCGGTGAGTGCCTTCTTGCACTCCATCATGCCGGCGCCGGTGCGCTCGCGCAGTTCCTTGACCAGGGAAGCAGTGATTTCCACGGTGATGACCTCGATGTTTGCTTGAATTTTGATGAAGGGCGCGCAGCGCCGCTTCAAGCGACAGCGGCGGGACGTGATGCCCGCCGCTGGTGGCCGACACGCGAACATCGCGCGTCGGCGTTGCACGGCAATGACGCCTTAGGCGGCGGCTTCGTCGCTCTTGCGGCCGCGGCGGGCCGGCTTGGCGTCGGCGTTGCCTTCGCTGAACTCTTCCTCGCGCACGGTGGCCGAGTTCGGGGCAGCGGCCTTGCCTTCCAGCACGGCGTCGGCGGCGGCGCGGGCGTACAGCTGCACGGCGCGGATGGCGTCGTCGTTGCCGGGGATGGCGTAGTCGACCAGGGCCGGGTCGTAGTTCGAGTCGACCACCGCGACCACCGGGATGCCGAGCTTCTTGGCTTCCTTGATGGCGATGTCTTCGTGGCCGATGTCGATGACGAACAGGGCGTCGGGCAGGCGGTTCATGTCCTTGATGCCGCCCAGCGAGGCTTCCAGCTTGTCGCGCTCACGGCGCAGGCCCAGCACTTCGTGCTTGACCAGCTTCTCGAAGGTGCCGTCGGTCTCGGCCGCTTCCAGCTCCTTCAGGCGGGCGACGGACTTCTTCACCGTGGCGAAGTTGGTCAGCGTGCCGCCCAGCCAGCGCTGGGTCATGAACGGCATGTTGCAACGCTCGGCTTCTTCCTTGATGGCTTCACGGGCCGAACGCTTGGTGCCGATGAACAGCACGGTGCCGCGCTTCTGGGCGATGGCGCTGATGAAGTTCATCGCATCGACGAACAGCGGCAGGGTCTTTTCCAGATTGATGATGTGGATCTTGCCGCGGGCGCCGAAGATGTACGGGGCCATCTTCGGGTTCCAGTAACGGGTCTGGTGGCCGAAGTGCACGCCGGCTTCCAGCATCTGGCGCATGGTGATCTGGGACATTGCAAAACTCCAAGGCAGTGGAACCGGCCGCGCAGTGGGATGCGGCGCTATTGGTTCCGGGGTTGGGCCTCCCTGCGGCGTCCGTGGCCGAACCCCTCTGGCGAAGGGCACCCCGGCACGGGCTGTGGCAGCAGGTGTGTATTCGCCGGTGACGCCCGGCGTGGGCGGGACTGCACAGGCACCAGGGCCTTGCAGAGCCGGCGGATTATAGCCGCGCGGCGATGGCCGGCGCAATGGCGCCGGCCAGACGGGTCAGGCGAACAGGGGCGCGGAGGCCATCAGGATGACGAGCAGCAGCAGGCGGCGGGAAGCGGTCAGGCGCATAGCGGTGAAGTCCGGGGGCAGTGAGTGGCCGCGGCGGATGCGCCGGCCTTGGGATGTCTCATGCAGGGGTCGTGCCAACCGGCTTTCTTAACCCGCGTCTCCTGGGATTCGAGACGCACACCGCAATTTGGAGCCGTGATTGCTGCGACGCACCAGCGCGGGCGTCACTTTTGGCCGCGCCGTCGGCAGGCGCGTCAGTAGGTGATGGTCACGGTGATGGTGTCGCTGTACGGCCCTGGGGCGGCGGTTTGTCCAGCCGCCACGCGACCGAAGACGTTGATCGTCTGGGGCTGCCCGTGCCGGTCCCCTTGACTGTATCGATGTCTAGACTGGCGCCCCAGCGGCTGGCGCGTCGCTGCGACTGGAGCTGACGCGGGTCCGGGGATTGGGGGCCACGTGTTCACGGAGTTCACATTCGTGTTGCGATGCACAACGCGGTCGTTCAGCTGTTGGCGGAATCGGCGATAATGGGGGCCATGAGCATTCAACTGAAATCCGCCGCCGACCTGGAAAAGATGCGCGTCGCAGGCCGCCTGGCCGCCGAGGTGCTGCAGGTCGTCGCCCCCCACGTCAAGCCGGGCGTGACCACCGCCGAGCTGGACCGCATCTGCCATGACCACATCGTCAAGGTGCAGGATGCGATTCCCGCCAACGTGGGCTATCGGGGCTTCCCGGCTACGGTCTGCACGTCGGTCAACAACGTGATCTGCCACGGCATCCCCAGCGACGGCAAGGTCCTCAAGGACGGGGACATCGTCAACATCGACGTCACCGTCATCAAGGATGGCTGGCATGGCGACACCAGCCGCATGTACTACGTCGGCACCCCGTCGGTCATGGCCAAGCGCCTGGTGGAGACCACGCGTGAGGCGATGTTCCGTGGCATCCGTGCGGTCAAGCCGGGCGCGACGCTGGGCGATGTAGGCCATGCGATCCAGCAGTACGCCGAGTCCGAGCGTTTCAGCGTGGTGCGCGAGTACTGCGGCCACGGCATCGGCACGGTCTACCACGACGAGCCGCAGGTGCTGCATTACGGCCGTCCCGGCGATGGCGTGGTGCTCAAGCCAGGCATGACCTTCACCATCGAGCCGATGATCAACGAAGGCAGCCGCTATACGCGCACGCTGCCCGATGGCTGGACCGTGGTGACCAAGGACCGCAAGCTCTCGGCGCAGTGGGAGCACACCGTGGCGGTGACCGAGGACGGGGTGGAGATCCTGACCCGCCTGCCAGGCGACGATAACGACCTGTGACCGGCGCGGCCGCTGCTGGCGAGGCCTCGCTGCGGCCGTCGATGGGGCCTGACCCCGCGTTCGATGGCGAGTGGTCGCAGCAGGCGCGCGCGATCCTGGCCACGACCGATGAGCGGCTGGCCAAGCATTTCGACGATGTGGACCGGATCGACCGGGTGCTCGCGCTGCGAGCCCGCGCGGTTGATCATCTGTTGGGCGAAGCCTGGCATCGGTGCATTCCGCTCGATAGCGGTCTGTCGCTCTTTGCCGTCGGCGGCTATGGCCGCGGCGAGCTGTTCCCGCACTCGGACGTGGACGTGCTGGTGTTGGGCGAGCCGGAGGCACAGCAGCGCCATGAAGAAGCGCTGGCGCGCTGCCTGGCTCTGATCTGGGACGTCGGGCTGAAGGTCAGCCATGCGGTGCGCTCGCCCGCCCAATGCACCGAGGCGGCGGCGGATCAGACCGTCTTGACCGCGTTGATCGAGGCTCGTCCGCTGCAGGCCGACGCGGCCGCGCGCCGTGCGCTGGCCCAGGCGGTGGCGCCCGAGGTGGTCTGGCCGCCACGCGAATTCTTCGCCGCCAAGCGCGAGGAGATGGCGCAGCGGCATGCGCGTTTTGGCGATACCTCGGACAACCTGGAGCCGGACATCAAGGACGGTCCCGGTGGGTTGCGCGACCTGCACACCTTGGGCTGGATGGCGCTGCGCACCTTCGGGGTGAGCGAATTGGAGCCGCTGGTGGGCATGGACCAGCTTGGCCAGGACGAGGCCCAGGCGCTGGCTCGCGAGCGGCGCGTGCTGGGGCGGCTGCGCTATGGCCTGCATCTGGTCGCCGGCCGGCCCGAGGAGCGCCTGCGTTTCGACTACCAGAAGACCCTGGCCGCGCGCCTGGGCTATGTCGATGCGCCGGGCAGCCTGGCCGTGGAACAGATGATGCAGGGCTTCTATCGCAGCGCCTCGCTGGTGCGCCGGATCAGCGACCGGCTGCTGCAGCGCTTTGAGGAGCAGTTCGAGGGCCAGGCGCAGCCGCGCGCGCTGGATGCGGATTTCGAGCTGTGCCGGAACTACCTGGCCGCGCGCGATCCGCAATGGCCGCGCGACATCGGCGAGGTCTTTGCCCTGTTCGCCACCTGGGCCGCGCAGCCGCAGGTGCGCGGCCTGCACTCGCGCACCGCGCGCGCGCTGGCCGAGGCCTTGTATGCCTTGCCGTCCTACCCCGAAGGAACACCGGATCAGCGCGCCGCCTTCATGGGTCTGCTGCGCGGGCCGCGGGCGGTCGACAGCCTGGCGCGCATGGCCCGTCTGGGCGTGCTGGGGCAGTGGCTGCCGGCCTTCGCCCAGGTGTCCGGACGCATGCAGTTCGACCTGTTCCATGTCTACACGGTCGACCAGCACACGCTGATGGTGCTGCGCAACCTGGCGATCTTCTCCAGCGGGCGAGCCGACGAGCGCTTCTCGATCGCCCACGAGGTGTGGCCGCGCCTGCGCAAGCCCGAGCTGCTGCTGCTGGCCGGCTTGTTCCACGACATCGCCAAGGGGCGCGGGGGCGATCACTCCGAACTGGGAGCGGTGGACGCGGCCGCGTTCTGCCAGGCCCACGGGCTGAGCGCAGGGGACACCGGCCTGGTCACCTGGCTGGTGGAGCAGCACCTGCGCATGTCGGTGACCGCGCAGAAGCAGGACATCGCCGATCCGGAGGTGATCCACCGGTTTTCCACCCTGGTGGGCGACCGCGAACACCTGGACACGCTGTACCTGCTGACCTGCGCCGACATCGCCGGGACCAGCCCCAAGCTGTGGAATGCCTGGAAGGACCGGCTGCTGGCCGACCTGTACTTCGCCACCCGCCGGGTGCTGCGCGAAGGCCTGGAGCAGCCCATCGCGGTCAGCCAGCGCGTGTCCGAGGGCCGCGAGGCCACACGCGCGCTGATGCTGGCCCAGGGCCTGAGCGAATCGACCATCGATCGCCAGTTCGCCGAGATGCCGGCCGAGAGCTTCATGCGCTTCCGTCCCGAGCAACTGGCCTGGCAGGCCACCGCGTTGGTGGATGTGTTCGCCGGCCAGACCCTGGTCCGGGTGCGTCGCATCGACGAAGACGGCGCGGCGCTGGAGTTGTTCGTGCACTCGCCGGACAAGGATGGGCTGTTCGCCGCGATCCTGGCCGCGCTGGACCGGGCCGGCTACGGCGTGCACCAGGCGCGCGTGCTGGTCGGTCCGCACGGCACGGTCTTCGATACCTTCGAGATCCTGCCTTCGGACAGTTACGCCAGCGGCGATCCCGAGGCGGTGGCCGCCGCCGTGCGCCAGACCCTGACCAGGCCGTTGGACCAGGTGCGCATCTCGCAGCGCACCGTGCCGCGACAGCTGCGGCATTTCCGCTTCGCGCCGCGTTTCGAGTTCGGGCCGACGTTGGACGGCCGCCATACGCTGCTGGATCTGGTCGCCCCCGACCGGCCGGGTCTGCTGGCCCAGATCGCGCAGGTGCTGCGCGTGCATCGCCTGCGCGTGCATGACGCCCGCATCGCCACCTTTGGCGAGCGGGCCGAGGATGTCTTCCACCTCAGCGACGAGCATGATCGCGCGCTCGACCTGCCTGCCCGGGAGGCCTTGAGCGAGGCGTTGCGTGCCAGTCTCGAGTACGCAGCCTGAGCACCACGTGCCGGGCGATCTCCCTGTTTCCCTTCCCCACAAGGACCTGCGTTTTCCATGTCATCCAAAGTCGATATCGACGAACTCCGCCCACAGATCGAGGATGCGTTCGAGCGGCGCGCCGAGCTGACCCCCGACGAGATCAAGCACCGCGTGCGACCGGCCGTGTATGCGGCCATCGACGGGCTCGAGTCGGGCGAACTGCGCGTGGCCCAGCCTGGCCAGGACGGTGCCTGGCAGGTCAACCAGTGGCTGAAGAAGGCCGTGCTGCTGTATTTCCGCGTCAACGACATGCGCGTGATCGATGCCGAGCCGGCGCCGTTCTGGGACAAGGTCGAAGCCCGCTTCGCCGGCTACGATGCGGCGCAGTTCAAGGCCGGCGGCGTGCGCGTGGTGCCCGGTGCGGTGGCCCGTCGCGGCACCTATTTCGGCAGGGACGTGGTGCTGATGCCCAGCTTCACCAACATCGGCGCCTACGTGGGCGAGGGCACGATGGTCGATACCTGGGCCACGGTCGGCTCTTGCGCGCAGATCGGCAAGCATTGCCACCTGTCCGGCGGTGCCGGCATCGGCGGCGTGCTCGAGCCGCTGCAGGCCGGTCCGACGATCATCGAGGACCACTGCTTCATCGGCGCCCGTTCCGAGGTGGTCGAAGGCATGGTGGTCGGCCACCACAGCGTGATCGGCATGGGTGTGTTTTTGGGCCAGTCCACGCGCATCTACAACCGGGCCACCGGCGAGATCAGCTACGGCTACGTGCCCCCGGGCAGCGTGGTGGTGTCCGGCTCGCTGCCGTCCAAGGACGGTTCGCACTCGCTGTATTGCGCGGTGATCGTCAAGCAGGTCGACGAGAAGACCCGCAGCAAGACCAGCGTCAACGACCTGCTGCGCGGCCTGGCCGACTGACGCGGGACGAGATTGCGAGCGAAGCCAAGGGCCACGTGTGTGGCCCTTGGTGTTTGTGCGTTTCCAAGTGTTGCGAGTGGACAAGCCCTATGACCTTGGTCTGCTGCCGCAGCGGTCTAAATCGATTTAGACTCGGCATGACCATCCATGTCGGGAGCGGCACATGCGGGGCAGGGCATTGAAGACAGTGGCATTGGCCGTGGCGATCGCCACGGGCGCGATCGGAGCGCAGGCTGCGCAGCCTGCGGCCAAGGCGAGTTCGGGTAATCCGATCTTTCCGGGCTGGTATGCAGATCCGGAAGCCGCGGTGTTCGACAACACCTACTGGATCTATCCGACCAGCTCGCTGCCCTATGCGCAGCAGACCTACTTCGACGCGTTTTCCTCCAAGGATCTGGTGACCTGGACCAAGCACCCGGGCATCCTGAAGATCCAGGACATCCGTTGGGCCAAGCAGGCGCTGTGGGCACCGGCGGTGGTGGAGAACGGCGGCAAGTACTACTTCTTCTTCGCGGCCAACGACATCCAGAACGACCAACAGGTCGGTGGCATCGGCGTGGCCGTGGCCGACAAGCCCGATGGCCCGTATCGCGACCTGCTGGGCAAGCCGCTGGTCGGCAAGTTCCACAATGGCGCCCAGCCGATCGACCAGTTCGTGTTCAAGGACGACGACGGAACCTGGTACATGATCTACGGCGGCTGGAAGCACGCCAATATCGTCAGGCTCAAGGACGATTTCACCGGCGTGCTGCCGATGGCCGACGGTACGGTGTTCAAGGAGATCACGCCCGCACCGGAGTACGTCGAAGGCTCGCTGATGTTCAAGCGCAACGGCAAGTACTACTACCTGTGGTCCGAAGGCGGCTGGACCGGGCCGGATTATTCGGTGGCCTACGCGATCGGCGATTCGCCGACCGGGCCGTTCAAGCGCATCGGCAAGATCCTGCAGCAGGACCCGACCATCGGCACCGGTGCCGGCCACAATTCCATCTTCCGCGGGGACGACGACACCTGGTACATCGTCTACCATCGTCACCCGTTGGGCGACTCCGATGGCAACCATCGCCAGGTCGCCATCGACCGCATGGTCTTCGACGCGCAGGGCCACATCCTGCCGGTGAAGATGACCAACGAGGGCGTCGCGCCGCGTCCGCTGCGCTGATCGCGGCGTCCTCACAAGCCAACGCCTTGTGAGACACGCTGCCATGACCACGCTCTACGGACTGAAGAACTGCGACACCTGCAAGAAGGCCACCAAGTGGCTGGATCGTTTCGGTGTCGCCCATACCTTCGTGGATTATCGCGAGCACAAGCCCGCACCGGAGACGCTGGTGGCGTGGGCGGACAAGGCGGGCGGCTTCGGCGCACTGGTCAACAAGTCTTCCACCACCTGGCGTCAGTTGCCGGACAACCGCAAGACGCCCGGCAGCGAGGCGGAATGGAAGCTGCTGCTGCGCGAGCATCCGCAGCTGATCAAGCGCCCCGTGGTGGTCACCGAAGATGGCGTGGTGAGCCAGGGGTTTTCGGATAACGCCTTCAAGGCGCGCTTCGGGATCGGGTAGAGCGGAGCTTGCTCCGCTGTGGCTTTTGAGGAACTGACCGAAGCGCAGCGGAGCGGGCTCCGCTCTACAGTGGCTTTCTGGGGGTCTGACCGAAGAGCAGCTGAGCAAGCTCCGCTCCACAGATCACAAGGGCGGGGCTTGATCCCTGCCCACAATCCAACCGGGACCGCGACGGCGGGTCTAGACCGCCCTGTGCGTCGTATCCTTGACGGCCGCCCAGCCGATCCGTTCGCCATGCATGATGTCCTCGACCTGACCCTCGACCTGGTCTCGCGTGCCTCGGTCACCCCGGAGGATGCCGGCTGCCAGGCGCTGATCGCCGGTCGCCTGCAGGCCGCCGGGTTCGCGTGCGAGCACTTGCGCTTCGGCCAGGTCGACAACCTGTGGGCCACGCACGGCAGCGGCGCGCCGGTGCTGGTGTTGCTTGGTCATACCGACGTGGTGCCGTCCGGTCCGGTCGATGCATGGACCAGCGATCCCTTCAAACCGGAGGTGCGCGAGGGCAACCTCTATGGACGCGGCACCGCCGACATGAAAGGCAGCGTGGCCGCGTTCGTGGTGGCGGCCGAGCAGTACGTCGCCGCGCAGCCCAATCACAGCGGCACCCTCGCGGTGCTGCTCACCAGCGACGAGGAGGGCGATGCCATCGATGGCGTGCGCCACGTGGCCAACGTGTTCCGCGAACGCGGCCAGCGCATCGATTGGTGCATCACCGGTGAGCCTTCATCCACCGAAAAGCTCGGCGACCTGCTGCGCGTCGGCCGTCGCGGCAGCCTGACCGGCACGCTCACCGTGAAGGGCGTGCAGGGCCATGTCGCGTATCCGCACAAGGCGCGCAATCCGATCCACCAGGCCGCCGCCGCATTGGCCGAACTGACCTCCCGACACTGGGATGACGGCTACGAGAGTTTTCCGCCGACCAGCCTGCAGGTCTCCAACCTCCACGCCGGGACCGGTGCGAGCAACGTGATCCCGGGTGAGCTGCAGGTGCTGTTCAACCTGCGCTACAACCCGCACTGGGACGCGCCGAGGCTGGAAGCCGAGATCACCGCGCTGCTGGATCGCCAGGGCCTGGAATACGCACTCAAGTGGCATCGCAGCGGCGAGCCGTTCTACACCCCGGAAGGCACGCTGCGCAGCGTCGCGCGTGAGGTGCTGGGCCAATTCTCCGGCGCGCCGCCGGAGGAAAGCACCGGTGGCGGGACGTCCGATGCGCGTTTCATTGCGCCGTTGGGGGCGCAGTGCATCGAGGTTGGCCCGGTCAACGCGACCATCCACCAGATCGACGAGCACGTGCGCGTGGCCGACCTGGAACAGCTGCCGGCCCTGTACCGCGCGCTGATTCAACGGTTGCTCGCGTAACAGTTGCGCGCCCGCAAACGACCGGGTTAAGTTCGCCCCATGCCGTCCCGCCGCGCCAACGTCGTGAACAACAACAACCGCAATCCCCTGCGCGCGAATAATCGTGCGCGGCCGATGCGGGTCTGCGACTAGGCAAAGAACGGAACAGCCAAGGAACCAGAAAAGCCCGCATCGCAAGGTGCGGGTTTTTTTATGTTCGATCTTCGCCACTTACCCCACGTCACTGTCCTTGCAAGACATTTCCCCAGGAGTCTCACCATGTGTTCCATCTTCGGCATCTTCGGTCTCCAGCCCGGCGATGATCTTGGCGCGCTGCGCCGTCAATCGCTCGAATGTTCACAGCGCCAGCGTCACCGCGGGCCGGACTGGAGCGGCGTGTATGTCGACGATGGCGCGATCCTGGTGCACGAGCGCCTGGCCATCGTCGATCCCGCCGGTGGTTCGCAGCCGCTGTTGAGCGAGGACGGCGGGCTGGCCCTGGCCGTCAACGGGGAGATCTACAATCACGCTGAACTCAAGGCCGAGCTGACCCAGCCGTATGCGTTCCAGACCGGCTCGGACTGCGAGGTCATCAACGCGCTGTATCGCGAGGACGAGGTCGAGTCCCTCCTCAACCGCCTCAACGGGATCTTCGCCTTTGCGCTCTGGGACAAGGCCAAGGGCCGGGCGATCATCGCGCGCGACACCATCGGCGTGTGCCCGCTCTACTGGGGGCATGACAAGGACGGTCGTCTGCGGGTGGCTTCAGAGATGAAGTCGCTGTCCGAGCATTGCGCGGACGTCGCGCAGTTCCCGCCCGGCCATTGGTACGACACGGCCACCGGCGAGTTGAAGCAGTACTACAAGCGCCCGTGGCGCGACTACGACGCGGTCAAGGATGTCGACGTCACGCCGACCGAACTGCGCGAAGCCTTCGAACGTGCCGTGCATCGCCAGCTGATGACCGATGTGCCCTATGGCGTGCTCCTGTCCGGTGGCCTGGATTCGTCCCTGGTGGCCGCCGTGGCCGCGCGCTATGCGCGTCATCGCGTGGAGGATGGTGACAGGAGCGAAGCATGGTGGCCGCGGCTGCATTCGTTCGCCATCGGCCTGGCTGGTTCGCCGGACCTGGCCGCCGCGGCGATCGCGGCCGAGTCGCTCGGCACCGTGCACCATGGGTTCGAGTACACCTTCGAGGAAGGCCTGGACGCGCTGCCCGAGGTGATCCGCCATATCGAGACTTATGATGTGACCACGATCCGTGCCTCCACGCCGATGTTTCTGCTGGCGCGCCGGATCAAGGCCATGGGCGTGAAGATGGTGCTCAGCGGCGAGGGCAGCGACGAGATCTTCGGGGGCTACCTGTACTTCCACAAGGCGCCCAACGCGCGCGAGTTTCATGAGGAGCTGATCCGCAAGCTGGACGCGCTGTACAACTACGACTGCCTGCGCGCCAACAAGTCGATGATGGCCTGGGGCGTGGAGCCGCGCGTGCCGTTCCTGGACCGCGAATTCATGGACGTGGCCATGCGCATGGACGCCTCGCACAAGATGATCACGGTGGGTGCGGACGGGAAAAAGCGCATCGAGAAGGCCGTGCTGCGCGAAGCCTTTGCAGGCTATCTGCCCGATTCGATCCTGTGGCGGCAGAAGGAGCAGTTCAGCGACGGCGTCGGCTACGGCTGGATCGACGGCCTCAAGGCCCACGCCGAGGCCCAGGTGACCGACCGCGAGCTGGCGGCGGCCGACAAGCGATTCCCGGTCAACCCGCCGACGACCAAGGAAGGCTATTACTACCGCACCTTGTTCGAGCAGGCCTTTCCGTCGCCGGCCGCAGCCGAGACCGTGCCGGGCGGCAAGTCGATCGCCTGCTCGTCGCCGGCGGCGATTGCCTGGGATGCCAGCTTCGCCAATGCGGCAGACCCGTCGGGGCGCGCGATCGCAGGCGTGCACGCACAGGCGCTGGCGTAGTTCCCCGTCTGACATCTGAGACGAGAAGGCCCGCCTGTTGGCGGGCCTTCTCGTCCGCGGCCCGGGGTGGTCAGGATGAGGTGGCCGGGGCCGGTTCGTGCCGCACGCAATCTCCATAGCGTTGCGGATCAAGGTCCACGCCGGAGACGGTTGCCTGATTGTCGCCGCGCCAGAGGTTGGGCTTGAACCCGTCGCTGCGGCAGTTGGCCGCGTTGTCCACGCCGATGGTGTAGGTGTGGGGATTCCTATCGAAGCGGTTGGCCGCGAATACGTTGTCCTGGCTCATGCTGTTGTCCCAGCACTGGGTGCTGCCGTCGGCATTGCGGTAGCGGATCGCGCAGGTCAGGAAGACGCCGGCCAGGTGGTTGCCAGTGAAGGTGTTGCCCGAGAACTGGTTGCCGGTGGAGTTGGACAGGTAGATGCCCTGGCTGCCGTTGTCGATGAACCGGTTGTCACGGATCTGGCTGTCGGTAATGTGCTCGGCGGTCATCCCGGCGGCCACGTTGTCGTGGATCTCATTGTCCACCAGGAGGACCTGCGAGGTGCTGTTGAACGACACTCCGTCCCAGGCCGCGCCGGACACGTCGTTGTGATCGATCACCACGCCGCGGGTGTCCTGCTCGGTCAACAGGCAGGCGCTGCGGCAGTGGCTGGCGCTGAGCCGGCTCAGGCGGATGTCGCGCCCCTTGCGGACCACCACCGCGCTGTTGCTCAGATAGGGGCGCTCGGGCATGAATTCGTTGTCGGCCTGGCCACCGACCAGGCTCAGGTCTTCCACGGCGACATGCTGGATGACGCGCTCTGGCACCTGATGCAGATAGTCACCGATGACCAGTAGCGGCTGCTGTACGCCGTCGCGCATGCGCAGGACGGTCTGCTTTCCACTTCCGCGCAAGGTGAGCTTGTCGCGTTGGATCGACACCAGCCCTTTGAGCGGGAATTCACCCTTGTCCAGACACAGCGTGACGGCTTGGTCCGTCTCGGGGAGCGCATCGATCGCCTGTTGCAGGTCCTGGCCGGGCGCCACGCGCGCAGTGCAGGCGGCGGGCTCGGCGGCATGGGCCTGATGGGGAAGGGCGGCAACCGCTATGAGCGGCATCAACCGAGGAGTCGGAAGAAGGTCATCGGGACTGACAGGGAGACGGCGGAACCTGCATCCTCTCCGAATGCCGGTCGTGGCGGAATGGAAAATCCGTCGCGGCCGATGGCGATGTTCAGGCTTCGGGCGCCGCGCCGCGGATCACTCAGTGGGTCGGGGTGCCGGCTTCGCGCCTGAAGGCTTCCAGCAGCAAGGTGAAGTTATAGGGCTTGGCCACGAACGTGACGCCTTCGGGAAGCGGCGGCAGTTGCTCCTTGGGGAAGCCTGAGGTCAGCACCGTACGCATGTCGGGGTTGGAGACGGCCAGCATCTGCAGCAACTGCACGCCCGACATGCCGTTGGGCATGAAGACGTCACTGAACACCACGTCGTATCCATCGTCGCGGGCGAGTTGGGCGATCGCGCCCTGTGCGCTCAAGGCGCCATCCACTTTGACGCCCAGAAGGTCCATGGCCTCACGCACGACGTTGATGAGCTCGGCGTTGTCATCCACCATGAGCACGCGGATCGGCTGGTCGTTCATATGGCTCCGAAGATCTTGTGTTTTCGCGCACGGTAGTCTTGTGGATGCGCACGCGGTGTCAAAACGGCGCGAGGATGTAGGGCCGTGCAAGGCGAGAACCCGGTGCCGTGGCGTGAAGCCGGTTTCACGATGATCCGACGTGGCAGTTCTACGATCCGGGAATGGGAGCGGCCCAGGGATTAAGGAACTCAAAGATGGCAGAACTGGTGTTGTTTGATAGCGACGGGCGAGGCCTGGCTTTGCCCCAGGGTGTGCGCGTGGAGCGCAACGAGGGGACTTGGCTAGTCCGCGAACACCTGCGTCTGCCGCTGCCCGCTGAGCCGGAAGACTTGACCCTGGACCAGTTGGAGTTGATCCACCATTCCATCCCAGGGTCGAGTTGGCTGGGCGTGTGACGCTCAGCCGGTGCCGGTCGGGCCATCGAGCAGCATGCGCAGGCGCCGCAGCAGGTCGCGCTGGGTATAGGGCTTGTTGATCAGGTCGAACTCCGCGCCGCCGGCATCGGTACGTTCAAGGCTTGCCTCCGCATAGCCGGTGGTCAGCAGCACCTTGATGCGAGGCATGCGTCGGCGTGCCTCGCGGGCGAGCACCACGCCGTTCATCCCGCCGGGCATCATCAGATCGGTGAATAGCAGGTCGTACTCGCGATCGGCGTCGAAATACGCCATCGCCTCCTGGCCGCTGCGGGCCACGTCGGTGGCATAGCCGGCGCCTTCCAGGAACATCTGCGCGACGCCGGCCACATCCTCGCGATCCTCCACGATCAGGATGCGCTCGTTGCCGCCCTTGTCCAAGGCGCGTCGGTTCACGGCTTCGAGCAGCCCGACCGAGTCTTCGCTTGAGGGAAAATACAGGCGCACCGTGGTGCCCTGGCCGGGCTCCGAAGACAGGTGCACCACCCCGCCGGACTGCTTGACGAAGCCATAGACCATGCTCAGGCCCAGGCCTGTGCCCTTGCCCACTTCCTTGGTGGTGAAGAACGGGTCCATCACCCGGTCCACGATCTCGGCAGGGATGCCGGCCCCGGTGTCGGTGATCGCGACGCTGGCGTAGCGTCCGGCCGCGAGCTGGCCGTGCAGTGAGGAGGCCGCGTCGTCCGCGCCGATTTCCACGTTGGAGGTCCGGATCACCACCTTGCGCTCGCTGCGACCGAGCAGCGCGTCGCGGGCGTTGATCAGCACATTGAGCAGGGCGACCTCGGCCTGGGTGGCATCGATGCGGCAGTTCCACAGCGCCGGGTCGAGTTGCTGCTCCAGGACGATGTCTTCGCCCAGGGTGCGCCCGGCCAGTTCGGTCATGCCCGATACCAGGCTGTTGAGGTTGAGCACGCGGCCCTGGAGCTTCTGTTTGCGTGAGAACGCCAGCAGCTGCTGGGTCAGCGTGGCGGCCTTGTCCACGGCGTCGCGCGCGTGTCCGGCACTGCGCAGCAGCTTGTCCTGCTCGACCTGCGGGCGGCTGGCCAGCAGGGTGATCAGCTCCAGGTGGCCGCTCATGACCTGAAGCAAGTTGTTGAAGTCGTGGGCGATGCCGCCGGTGAGCTGGCCCAGCGCCTCCATCTTCTGGGCTTGGCGCAAGGCGTCCTCGGCGTCGCGGCGACGGCTGACGTCCAGCTGCGAGCCGAAGAAATACACAAGCTCGCCCCGGTCGTCGAACACTGGCGAGGTGAACAACGCATTCCAGAACGAGCTGCCATCCTTGCGGTAGTTGAGGATCTCGGTGGCGAAATCGCGGCGCTCGGCGATCGCCTCGCGGATCGCGTCCACGGTCTCCCGGTCGGTCTCCGGGCCCTGCAGGAAACGGCAGTTGTGTCCGATGATCTCGTCGGCCGTATAGCCGGTCATCTCCAAGAAAGCGCGGTTGGCGAACACGATCGGATTGTCGTGGTGATGCGGGTCGGTGACGATCATCGGCATCCGGGTCGTCTCCACCGCAGCGAAGAAGATGTCCGAGCGGTGGTTGCTGATGTCGCTGACCGAGCCGGCGCGAATACGGGGTGAGGGAAAGCCTGGCGTCGCGGGATCTGGCAAGGGCGTGGTGGCCGCCACGGGCGGCTGTCTAGACGGGGGGCCAGTGTAGCGAGGCGGGCGATCGACACTCCACACCGCGGGTTAACGTTCCAGCGGCGGTAACCATCGCTTTGCGAAATCCGAATAAACGGCTAACAGTCGCCTAATCGAGGCTTAATTTGGCGCGCCGAGGATGCGGCGCATGTCCTGGATCCCCACTTCCGTCTTCGTCCCCCTGCCGGGACGTTTCGCCCATGCGCAGCTGGTCGGCCCGCATGATCCGCAACGCGCAGGCGTGGAGGCGTTCATCGCCGCCATCTACCGCGAGCGTTATGGCGCGCAGCTGCACAGTTTCCTGCCACACCTGCTGGCCTACTACGATCTCGCCGGCACGCTGGTGGCGGCCGTCGGCCTGCGCCTGGGCAGCGAAGGGCCGCTGTTCGTCGAACAGTATCTGGATCTGCCGGCCGAGGTCGCCATCGCCCAGCGGCTGGATTGCCATGGTGTCTGGCGCCAGGCGATGGCCGAAGTGGGCAACTTCGCGGCGGCTACACCGGGCACCGCGCGCGAACTGATCGTGCAGGTCACCTGCCTGCTCAACAGCGCCCAGGTGCGCTGGGTGCTGTTCGCCGCCACTCGCCAGCTGCGCAACGCCTTCGAACGCCTGCAGCTCTCACCGGTGGAACTGGTCGAGGCCCGGCCCGAACGGTTGGCCGGCTCCCAGACCGACTGGGGGCGCTACTACGACGCCAACCCGGTCGTGGTTTGCGGCAATGTGGCGACCGGGCACGCCTACCTGATGCAAAGGCTGGAGCCCGAGACCGAAGTGTCCGCACCGGCCGCCCTGTGCCTGGCAGGTGGCCTTTGAACGCTGGCGCGGTGCTGCTGGAGGCGTTGGGCACTTCGCCCGAACGGGTGATCACCGCCGCTGGCTCGCTGGGCGACGTGGCGCTGGCCGGGCGCGTGCGGGCGCTCGCCGGCCGCCTGGACCAAGCGGGCCTGCGGCGCGTGGCCAGCCGGATGGACAACGGCCTGGCCTGGCTGGAGCTGGACCTGGCCCTGCGCCTGCTCGACGGCGTGCACGTGCCGTTGCCGACGTTCTTCTCCTCCGAGCAGGTCGGACATGCCCTGGCCTCCAGCGGCGCCCAGGCCGTGATCGTGGCCGACGGCACGCCGCTGCCGCCAGGACAGGAGGGCCTCGAGGCCGAACTGGCGGACACCGGCCTGGATGGCTGGCGCGTGGGTGCGCCAGCGCTCGCGCTTCCGGACGGCACGGCGTGCATTACCTATACCTCCGGCACCACCGGCCGTCCCAAGGGTGTGTGCCTGGATGCGGCGGGGCTGCTGGCCGTGGCCGGTTCGCTGGTGCAGGCGTCCTCTGCGATCCGTCCGCGTCGGCACCTGTGCCTGATGCCGCTGTCCACGCTGCTGGAAAACGTCGCCGGGCTTTACGCCACGTTGCTGGGCGATGCGCAGATCGCGCTGCCGTCCCTGGCCGAGATCGGCTACACCGGCGCCTCGGGCCTGGACGTGCCGACCCTGCTCAAGTGCCTGCATCGCTATCAGCCCGAAAGCGTGATCCTGGTGCCGCAGCTGCTGCTGGCCCTGGTGATGGCGGCCGAGCACGGCGCGCCGCTGCCCGCGAGCCTGCGCTACATCGCCGTCGGCGGCGGGCGCATCGGCCCGGCGCTGCTGGCGCGGGCGCAGGCGCTGGGCCTGCCGGTGTTCGAAGGCTATGGCCTGACCGAATGCGCCTCGGTGGTCTGCCTCAACCGGCCTGGCGCGCAGCTGGCCGGGAGCGTGGGACAGCCCCTGCCGCACGCGCGCTTGTCCATCGACGAGGGCGAGATCCTGGTCGATGGCGTGCGGGCGCTGGGCTATTTGGGGGGTGAGGCCCTGCCCGACGGGCCGGTCCGCACCGGTGACCTGGGCCACGTGGATGCAGACGGGTTCGTGCATATCACCGGGCGGCGCAAGAACGTGTTCATCACCGCCTTCGGTCGCAACGTTTCGCCAGAGTGGGTCGAAAGCGAGCTGCTGCAGCACCCGGCGCTGGCCCAGGCGGTGGTCTGGGGCGAGGCGCAGGCCGACAACGTGGCCGTGCTGTGGCCGCGTCGCCCCGATCTCGACGACGCGGTGATTGCCGGGGCGCTCGCGCAGGTCAACGCGGGCCTGCCGGACTACGCCCGGGTGTCGCGCTTTGTCCGCGCCAGCGCCCCGTTCTCCGCGGCCGACGGGCTGCTGACGGCCAATGGCCGTCCGCGCCGCGAGGCCATCCTTTCCCGTTACCAGGCCGAGGTGGACGCCAGTTACCGCCGCCCGGCTTCCGTTCCCATTGCAGGAGTTGCCGCATGAGTTTCCACGATGAACTGCTCGCCCAGACCCAGGACGCGCGTGCCGGGCTGATTTCCGTGCCCATCATCCAGTCCGCGTTGGGTGGGCAGATCGCCCGCGAGGACTACATCGCCTTCCTGGGCCAGGCCTACCACCACGTACGCCACACCGTCCCACTGCTGATGGCCTGCGGCGCGCGTCTGCCGGCGCGGCTGGAATGGCTGCGCACGGCCATCGGCGAGTACATCGAGGAGGAAATGGGGCACCAGGAGTGGATCCTGGACGATCTGGTCGCCTGCGGTGCCGACCGGGCCACCTGCGCGGCTTCGGAGCCGTCGCTGGCCACCGAGCTGATGGTCAGCTACGCCTACGACACCATCGCGCGCGGCAATCCGGTGGGCTTCTTCGGCATGGTCCTGGTGCTGGAAGGCACCAGCGTGGCGCTGGCCACGCGCGCGGCCAACACCATCCAGACCTCGCTGGGCCTGCCGCGCAATGCTTTCAGTTACCTGCTGTCGCACGGGGACCTGGATGTGGAACACGCCGGGTTCTTCGAAGGCCTGATGAACCGCCTGGACGATCCGGGCGACAAGCAGGCGGTGATCCATGCTGCGCGTCGCTTCTACGTCCTCTACGGCGACATCTTCCGCACCCTGCGCCGCGATGGCATGCGCCTGGCGGAGGCCGCGTGATGGACCTCAAGGGCAAGACCGTCGTGCTGACCGGCGCCAGCGGTGGCATCGGCTCGGCCTTGTGCATGGCCCTGGTCGCGGCCGGTGCCACGGTGATGGCAGTCGGTCGCAGCGCCGCCCGCCTGGCCGTCCTGGCCGGCACCCAGCCGCAGGGCCGGGTGATCATCGTGGCCGCCGATCTATCCACCGCCGCGGGGCGCGCGCACCTGCTGGAGATGGCGCGCGCGCAGCAGCCCAAGCCGGCGGTGCTGGTGCTGGGACATGCGCGCAGTGCCTTCGGGCTGTTCCAGGAGCAGTCCGCCGCGGAACTGGAAGCGGTCATGCAGGCCAACCTCGTCGCGCCGATGCTGTTGGTGCAGGACTTCCTGCCGCTGCTGTCCGCGCAGCCGGAAGCATCGGTGGTCGCGGTGGGCTCGACCTTCGGAAGCATCGGCTTTGCCGGTTTTGCCGGCTACAGCGCCAGCAAGTTCGGCCTGCGTGGCCTGTTCGAGGCCCTGGCGCGCGAGCATGCCGACGGGCCGGTGCGCTTCCAGTACCTGTCTCCGCGCGCCACGCGCACCGCGTTCAACACCGCCGCGGTCGATGCGCTCAATGCCGAGCTGCGGACCCCGAGCGATACGCCCGAGGCGGTCGCTGCACAGCTGGTCCAGGCCATCGTGCAGGGCGATACACGCCGCCAGTTGGGCTGGCCGGAGAAATTCTTCGCCCGCCTCAACGGTGCCTTCCCGGCGCTGGTCGATCGCAGCCTGCGCGCGCAGTTGCCCACGATCCGGCGCCACGCCCGCGGCCAGGCCCATCCGTCCATCCAGGAACCCGCCCATGAACCTTCATCCCCGTAAGTCCGGCCATGGGCTGATGCTGGCCGCCCTGCTGATGGTGGGAGCCGGGACCGCGTGGGCCCAGGCCGTGTCGCCGGAGGTCGGGCAGGTCCGGGATCGCTGGGCGCAGATCAGCTACCAGACCCCCAAGCCGCAGCGCGAGGCCGCCTTCGAGGCCCTGGCCAAGCAGGCCGAACAGGCCGCGCAGGCAAAGCCGCGCGATGCCGCTGCCTTGATCTGGGAAGGCATCGTGCTGTCCAGCTGGGCCGGCGA
Organism: Pseudoxanthomonas sp. JBR18; assembly: GCF_028198165.1. Taxonomy (NCBI): domain Bacteria; kingdom Pseudomonadati; phylum Pseudomonadota; class Gammaproteobacteria; order Lysobacterales; family Lysobacteraceae; genus Pseudoxanthomonas; species Pseudoxanthomonas sp. JBR18. The sequence goes on along the minus strand of NZ_CP116339.1, from coordinate 4,392,506 downwards.
GAAAGGCGGCATGGGGGCCTTGTCCCTGGTCAAGCGGGCCCGTGGCGATCTGGAGGCCGCGCTCAAGCTGGACCCCGACGCGCTGGAGGGTTCGGCCTATACCAGCCTGGGCGCGCTGTACTACCAGGTCCCGGGCTGGCCGATCGGATTCGGCAATGACGACAAGGCGCGCGAGATGCTGCGCAAGGGCCTGGAGATCAACCCGAACGGCATCGACGCCAATTATTTCTACGGCGACTTCCTGCGCGACCAGAAGGACTGGTCCGGCGCGGCCAGTGCCCTGCAGAAGGCGATCGATGCCCCGGCGCGGCCGGGGCGCGAGCTGGCCGATCGCGGACGCCGTGCAGAAGCGGCCGCCAAGCTGAAGGAGGTCCGCGCCCACCTTGCCAGCCAGTGAGGGCCCGGCCCAGACTGGGACCATGCGCATCCTGCTGGTCGAAGACGACGTCTCGCTGGGCGAGGGCATCTGCACCGCCTTGCGGCGCGGTGCCTTTGCGGTGGATTGGGTCCGCGATGGCGCCGCGGCGTTGATGGCGGTGCGCGACGGTGGCTTCGACCTGGTCGTGCTGGACCTGGGGCTTCCACGCCTGGACGGGATCGAGGTCATCCGCCAAGCGCGCGCTTCCGGGAGCAACGTGCCGATCCTCGTCTTGAGTGCCCGCGAGCGTGCCGCCGACCGCACCCTGGGCCTGGACGTGGGCGCCGACGACTACCTGGGCAAGCCCTTCGATACCGCCGAACTGCAGGCCCGCATCCGCGCGCTGCTGCGGCGCAGTGCCGGCCGTGCCCAGCCCACCCTGGATGCCGGGGCGCTGCACCTGGATCCGGCGCGCCTGTCGGTGACCTGGCGTGGTCGCGGGCTGGACCTCACCCGACGCGAGTTCGCCCTGCTGCGCCTGCTGATGGAGCAACACGGACGCCCCTTGGGACGCGAGACCATCCAGCAGCACTTGTATGGCTGGGACGAGGACGTGGCCAGCAACGCGGTGGACGTGCACGTCCACCAGCTCCGCCGCAAGCTCGACCCCGGGCTGATCCGGACCGTGCGCGGCATCGGCTACGCCCTGGACGAGGAAGCCGCGGCCAAGGCCGGGGCAGCGTCGCCTTGAACTCCATCCGCCGCGTGCTGATGGTCTCGCTGGTGGGCCTGCTGTCGGTGCTGCTGGCGCTGGCGGCGGTCTTCAGCTACCACGCCGGCCTGCAGGAGGCCGGGGAGATGTTCGACGCACGCCTGGCGCAGTCGGCGCGGGTGGTGATGAGTCTGATGGACGAACCGCTCGCCGACCTGGAAGCCCATCCGGGCGAAGCGGTCGTGCTCAAGGGCTGGCATGGCCAGGCACAGGGGGTTGGCGAGGCGCTGGCCTTCAGTAATGGCCATGCCTACGAGACCAAGCTGGCCTTTCAGGCCTGGAGCCACGACGGCAACCTGTTGCTGCGTTCGGACAGTGCGCCCACCCATGCCTTCGCGGCGCTGTCGCCTGGCTATGCCGATGTGCGGCTGGCCGGCTACGACTGGCGCGTGTTCACCCTGCGCTCGCCATCGGGTCGCTGGTTCCAGTCGGCCGAGCGCGCCGACATCCGCGCCGAACTGGCCGAGGACATCGCCGAGGGCACGTTGCTGCCGATGGCCCTGGCCCTGCCGCTGATGGTCTTGCTGATCTGGGTGGTGGTGCGTTGGGCGACGCGCGCGCTGGTGCGCGTGTCCGACCAGATCGGCGAGCGCGACCCCGAGCGTATGACGCCGCTGGAGCTGTCCAACCTGCCACGCGAGGTGCATGGTCTGGTACGGGCGGTCAACGGGCTGCTGCATCGGCTGGATTCGGCCCTGGCGCGCGAGCGGCGCTTCATCGCCGACGCGGCCCATGAGCTGCGGACCCCGATCAGCGCACTCAAGGTCCATGCGGGCAATCTGCGTCAGGCCGAGGACGGACAGGAGCGGCGCCATTCGCAGGCCCAGCTCGACGCCAGCGTGAGCCGGGTGGAGCGTCTGGTCGCGCAACTGCTCTCGTTGAGCCGAAGCGAACGCAGCGCCGGTCTGTCGGCTCCCGCGTTGCTGGACCTGGACGCGCTGGTCATGGTCGAGGTCGAGGAACTGGCGGCCATGGCCGACTGCAAACGCCAACAACTGAGCACGGACCTGGGGGGCGTCCAGGCCCTCGGCAACGAGCTGGGCCTGGGGCTGCTGGTGCGCAACCTGATCGAGAACGCCGTCCGCTACACCCCGACCGGCGGCCGGATCGTCATCCGCACCCAGGTACGCGACGGCGCGGCGCTGCTGAGCGTGGAGGACAGCGGCCCGGGCATCCCCGAAGTGGCGCGCGAACGCGTGTTCCATCGTTTCCACCGCGAACTGGGCAGCGGCGAGGAAGGCAGTGGCCTGGGTCTGGCGATTGTGCGCGAGGTGGTTGATGCGCACGCCGGCGGGATCGTGTTGTCCACTTCGTCCGCGCTGGGCGGGCTGGCCGTCGAAGTCTCGCTGCCGCGCGCCTAGCGCGGCTCCAACACCAGGCGGTGCTCGGCCGGGCCGGGCAGGAAGGGCGTCGGCTTGCCCTGCACCCAGTCTTCGTGACCGGCCCCCCAGTACGGCGACAGCGGGTGCCCGCTCTGTCCGCCCGGCATGTGCACGATGCCTTCGGCTTCGTGCCCGGGCGAGACCACCATGCGCTCGGAGGCGCCGAAGGAGGGGGCCTGGACCCGCGGCATGTCGCCTGCACCCGGCAACGGCTCGGCCGGCATGCACAGCAGGCGCTTGGCGTGCCACGGCAGCGCGGAGGCGAGCGGGTGGCAGATGCGCGCGGTGTTGCGCTCCCCCCAGGTGCGCGTGGACAGCGGCTTGTCCGGGGGTTCGAGCCGCGCGCGCACATCGTCGGCGGCCGCCTCCAGTAGCCGGTGCCAGCCGTCCCGGTCGTTGCAGCCGGCCGGGGCGGGATGCAGGGCGGCGCAGGACAGGCTGGCCGGCAGCAGATGTTCCGGGCGCTGTTCGAGCAGCGCCCAGGTCACGCCTTCCAGCTGCGGCAGCGAGGGGCGCGTGAACGTTGGCTCCAGGACCGCTAGCGCGGGCGCTTCCAGGCCGTCCTCCACGCGCGCCTGCACGGCCAGGCGCCAATCGTGGACCAGGCGGAAACTTACCGAGCCAGGCACCGCCGCGCCATCCCAGTGCGCCGCGGCGCGGGCCAGTGCACGCAGCGCGGAGTCTTCCGGCGCCTGGCGGGCTTCGCTGCGCAGCAGGGCCCACCAGCGCTGCAGGAACACGGCGCGATCGTCCAGCTGGACCGCGAGCAGCGCCGGCTCGTCCAGGTGCTCGTGGCGTCGCAGGTCGTCACGGATCTGCTGCGCGCGTGCGCCCAGGGCGTAGCCGCCATCGCCGAGCGTGGCCAGCAGGGGGCCGTCGGCGACCCGGTTGTTGGCCGTCCACAGGCGGCCCTCGACCGGATCCACCAACGGTTCTGCCAACCGGGTGGAGAGCGCCCACGGTGCGCACGGGGACGCGGCTTGCCCGGTCTGGTCGAATGCGGCCGACGCAGTGGGCAGTACCAACTGGCCGGCGTCGCAGCCCGGTGCACGCTGCGGCAGCGGGCCGAGCAGGCGCCAGGCGATGCGTCCATGCGCATCGGCCAGCAGCAGGTTCTGCGCCGGGACGGCGGTGTGGTCGGCCACCTTGAGCGCCGCTTCCAGGTCGCCCGCGCCGGCCAGGTCGAGCAGGCCCAGGTTGAGTGCTCCGGGCAGGTGCCCGACCCAGCGCAGGGCCAGCGCCTGGCCATCGGGCAGATCGCGGACCAGGGGACCGAAGGGTGTTTCGCGCACTTCAAGTGTGTCGTCCGCTCCGCCGGCCACCTCGATCCGCTCCTTGCGAACGGTGACCGGGGCGCAGGTGGCCTGAGCCCCTGACGTGCAGGGATGGACCCGGAACAGATCGGCGGTATCGGCGTAGCCGTTGGTGAATCCCCAGGCCACGTGCGTGTTGCTGCCGACGATGACAGCCGGCAGCCCGGGCAGGCTGAAGCCGGTCACGTCCACGCGGCCGCGCGCGGCGTGCGGGTCGGGATAGCGCAGGCGCACGCGGAACCACAGGTTGGGCGCACGCAGGGCCAGGTGCATGTCATCGGCGAGGATGGCGCGCCCGTCCCGGGTGTGGGCGGCGGAGATCGCGAAGTTGTTGCTGCCCGGCGCCAGGGCCGGCGCTGGCGGGGCCTTGTCGTGCGCTGCAGGGAAGGGCAGTTGGCGCAGGTCCACCTGCGTGGCCTCAGGCAGCGTCACCGGATCGCGCGGCCCGCCCTGCAGCGGGGCGTCCCACGCCGTGCCCGTTTGGGTCAGCAACGCGTACAGCGCCGGGGGCAGGTGCTGCTGCAGGTCCCACAGGCCCAGCTCGCGCGTATCGTCCGCGTCCTGCAGGTCGAAATACATCGCATCGCCGGTCAGCACGCTGTCGGCCGCCGTCCATGGCTTGGGCGCTTGGCGCAGAAGTAGGTAAGGCCAAGGCCGGCTGCGCAGGTCGGTCAGACCGCGATTGACCCCGGCGACATAGGCATCCAGCACGGGCCGATGCGCGCCGGCGAAATCGGGGAGCGAGGCCTGCGCCCGTGCGCGCATCCGGTGCAGCCGGTGGCGCCGGTCGACCGGCAGCGCCCGTGGTCCGAACAGCGCGGCCAGTTCGCCCGCGGAGGTCCGCCGCATCAGGTCCATCTCGAAGTAACGCTCCTGGGCGTGCACATAGCCCAGCGCGCGCGCCGCATCGGCGGCGTTGGCCGCGTCGATGGTGACCACGCCGTGCCTGTCGCGCACGATCTGGACCTGCGCGGACAATCCGGGCAGGGTCTGGCGGCCGTCCAGAGGCGCCAGGCTGCCTCGTAACAGCCACCATCCGGTCAGTGCTGCGAGCAGTCCAAGGACCAACAGCAGCAGGGCAATCCGTCCAATCCAGCGGGTCATGTGGGGGGCGTGTGGAAAGAGAGGGAGGCATGCGCGGGCCGGTGACATCGCGGCAAAGCCGCACCCGCGAGTGATAGTGATTCCGATTAGAACACCGGCCGCGTCTTTGCGGCACCATGCGCGCTGCACCAAACACTGAGTTCTCCCCATGAAAGGTCATCCCGAAGTCGTCGCCTGCCTGATCGAACTGCTGCGCGGCGAGCTGGCCGCCCGCGATCAGTACTTCCTGCATTCACGCCGTTACGAGGATCAGGGGCTGATGGCGCTGTACGAGCGCATCGGCCACGAGATGGAGGAGGAGACCGAGCACGCCGACGCGATCCTGCGCCGCATCCTGTTCCTGGAAGGCGACCCGGACATGCGCCCGCATCCGTTCACCCCGGGCAAGACCGTGGTGGAAATGCTCGAGGCCGACCTGCAGACCGAATACAAGGTGCGCGCCGACCTGGCCGCGGCCATGAAGCTGTGCGAGGACAAGCGCGACTACGTTAGCCGCGACATGCTGCTGGCCCAGTTGCGCGACACCGAGGAAGACCACGCCTGGTGGCTGGAGCAGCAATTGGGCTTGATCAAGCGCATTGGCCTGGAGCTCTACCAGACCTCCAAGATCGACGGAAAGTCCGCCGACTGAGCCACGTGCTCGCGGTGAAGCCGATTCGATGAGGCGCGACATCACAAGGTGTCGCGCCTCTTTCATGTCAGGCGTGCACCAGACCGGTGGGAGCCGCCACGGCGGCGATAGCGCATTCGCGTGATCGCCGCAGACCTGGCCGCCTGTCACAGGATGGCGGCAAAACCCCTTAGCGCTTCAGCAGACGGTACACGGCGGTCTCCAGCGCACTGACGCCGGCCGCGGCGAAACGCGGCTCGTGAGCCAGGATGTCGCGCCGTTCCAGGGCGTCGATGTGCCACTGCGCGGCGAACAGCGTGTCGACTTCCTCCGGCACCACCGAGAACGGCGGTCCGGCCTTCTGCGCCTGCGGGTATTCCAGCGTGACCAGCAGTCCCTGACAGGCCGCGGGCAGGGCGCCGTAGAGCTGGGCGGCGTAGCGCCGGCGCATCGCCTGCGGGAGGGCCACCAGCGCGGCCCGGTCATAGACGCCCGCGCAGCCGGCCAGCGCCTGCGCATCCAGGGCGAAAGCGTCCCCGCAGATCAGTTCGATGTCACCGGCCACGAAGTGCGTGCCGTAGCGACTGTCATGCGTGCGCGGTACCAGATCGTGTTCGTCGAAGAACTGCTCGATCGCCAGCGCTGACAGCTCCACGCCGAGCACGCGATGGCCCTGTGCAGCCAGCCACGCCAGGTCCAGCGACTTGCCGCACAGCGGCACAAACACTTGGCTGCCCGTCGGCAGCGCCAGGGCAGGCCAGTGCTTGCGCAACAACGGCAGGACCTGGTCCTGATGAAAGCCGATCTGGTTGGCCTGCCACTTCTGGTGCCAGAACGCCGGATCCATCAGAGCGCCTCGTCGGGCAGGGCGATCAGGTCGGTGACGCCGACATCCACGCCGGCCTGATGGAGCAGCGTGCTGGCCTGGCCACGGTGATGGGTCTGGTGGTTGAAGAAGTGCGCCAACAGCTGATGCCAGCCGCGAGTGAACGGCGTGCCGGCGGTGTTGCGATAGGACAAGGATCCTGCCAGCGCGACGGCATCCAGCGTACCGACCCAGTCGGTGATGACCTGGTCCAGCGCGGCGCGATGCTGCCGCAACTGCGCGAAGGAGCCGGCCAGCGGCTGGCGCAGCGAGGTCGGCAGGGGGAAGTCCACCAGGGCCGCGCGCAGGGCGACCGCGCTTTCAGGGCTGGAGAAGCGATGCAGCCAGATCGTATCGGCCACGGCAATGTGGTTGAGCGTGGCCAGGATCGAGCCGAAGAACGCGCCACGCTCCTGCGCGAGCGCATCCTCGGTCAGGGTGCCGGCCGCCGCGTACATCCGCTGGTTCATCCAGCGGTTGTAGGCGGCCATCAGCTTGGCGTCTTGCGGTGTCATCCGCACCGACCCTGGGCGGACGGCGTCGCGGTCACCACAGACCGCGACGGATCACGCCACATCCAGTCCATCGACCTTCTGCCAGCCGCGCGGCAACAGCATGCCGCGCGTGGCGCGAGTGCCGGTGTACAGGTCCAGGTCCTTGAACGACAGGGTCATGGTCCGCGCGCCGCTCTGAATCTGCAGGGTGGCCCCGGGACCAATGGCGGCGATGGCGACCACCCGCTCGGTGCCCAGCTTGGACTTGGGGATGTCGATCAGCTTGTTGCCCTTGCCCTTGTCCAGCTCGGGCAGGTCGGTGGCGGCGATGGCCAGCAGGTTGCCGGCGCTGGTCACCGCCACGATGCGGTCGGTCTCCAGGTTGGCGACCAGGGCCGGTTGCAGCACCTTGGCATTGGGCGTGAGGTTGAGCATCGCCTTGCCGGCCTTGTTGCGGCTGGTGAGGTTCTCAAAGCGGGTGACGAAGCCGTAGCCATGCGAGGAGGCCAGCACGAAGCGGGTGTCGTTCTCACCCGAGGCCAGGGCCTGGAACGATGCGCCGGCCGCCGGGGAGAAGCGCCCGGTCAACGGCTCGCCGTTGCCGCGCGCCGAGGGCAGGGTATGCACGGCGGTGGAATAGCTGCGCCCGGTCGAATCCAGGAAGGCGACCTGGTGATTGCTGCGCGCGCGGACCGCGGCCAGCAGGCCGTCGCCATCGCGATAGGACAGCTTGGCCGTGTCGATGTCGCCGCCCTTGGCCGCGCGCACCCAGCCCTTCTCGGACACCACCACGGTCATCGCCTCGCTGGCGACCAGTTCGGTTTCGTCCAGGGCCTGGGCCGCTTGGCGGGCGACCAGGGGCGAGCGGCGTTCGTCGCCGAACTTCTTGGCATCGGCCAGCAGTTCGTCCTTGACCAGCTTCCTGAGCTTGGCCTTGGAGTCCAGGGTGGCCAGCAGCTTCTCGCGCTCGACGGCCAGCTCGTCCTGCTCGCCGCGGATCTTCATCTCTTCCAGGCGGGCCAGCTGGCGCAGGCGGGTTTCCAGGATGTAGTCGGCCTGGTCTTCGGACAGCGCGAAACGCGCGATCAGCGCCGGCTTGGGCTCGTCCTCGCTGCGGATGATGCGGATGACCTCGTCCAGGTTGAGGAACGCGGTCAGCAGGCCTTCCAACAGGTGCAGGCGGCGCTCGACCTTCTGCAGGCGGTGCTTGAGGCGGCGGGTGACCGTGTCGTAGCGGAATCCCAGCCACTCGGACAGGAAGCTGCGCAGGTTCTTGACCTGCGGGCGCCCATCCAGGCCGATGATGTTGAGGTTGACCCGGTAGCTCTTCTCCAGGTCGGTGGTGGCGAACAGATGCCCCATCAGCTGCTCGGCATCCACCCGGTTGGAGCGCGGGATCAGGACCACGCGCACCGGGTTCTGGTGGTCGGACTCGTCGCGGATGTCCTCCAGCCAGGGCAGCTTCTTGGCCCGCATCTGGGTGGCGATCTGCTCGATCACCTTGGACGGGGAGACCTGGAAGGGCAGCGCGGTCACCACGATGTTGGCGTGCTCGCGGGTGAAGGTCGCCCGGGCGCGCACGCTGCCATGGCCGGTCTCGTACATCTGCCGCAGGTCGGACGCCGGGGTGATGATCTCCGCGCTGGTCGGGTAATCCGGCCCGCGCACGTGCTCGCACAGGTCGGCCACCGTCGCGTCAGGGTCGTCGATCAGCCGGATCAGCGCGCTGACGATCTCATTGAGGTTGTGCGGCGGCACGTCGGTGGCCATGCCCACGGCGATGCCGGTGGTGCCGTTGAGCAGCAGGTGCGGCAGGCGCGCCGGCAGCCAGGTGGGCTCCTCCAGGGTGCCGTCGAAGTTGGGCGACCAGTCGGTGGTGCCCTGGGTCAGCTCACCCAGCAGCACCTCGGCGATGGGGGTCAGCTTGGATTCGGTGTAGCGCATGGCCGCGAACGACTTGGGGTCGTCGGACGAGCCGAAGTTGCCCTGGCCATCGATCAGCGGATAGCGGTAGGAGAACGGCTGGGCCATCAGCACCAGCGCCTCGTAGCAGGCGCTGTCGCCATGCGGATGGAACTTGCCGATGACGTCGCCGACGGTGCGCGCGGATTTCTTCGGCTTGGCGGCCGCGTTGAGCCCCAGTTCGCTCATCGAATAGATGATGCGGCGCTGCACCGGCTTGAGCCCGTCGCCGATGAAGGGCAGCGCGCGGTCCAGGACCACGTACATCGAGTAGTCCAGATAGGCGCGCTCGGCGTACTCGCGCAGCGGGATCTGCTCGAAGCCGTGGAAGGTGGGGCGGGTCGTCTCTTCGGTCATGCGGGCACTGCTTCAGGGGTGAACCGGACCAATTTTAGCCGGCCCACCGTCGCAGCGCCCGCGACCGCGGGCGAAAGATCGTCGATCCGGGCCTCAGCCGCCCCAGCCGAAGGGCAGCAGCGGACCGCCCAGCCACAGCCAGCGCGCCATCCAGGCCGTGGCGATGGCGATCAACGTGGTCAATGGCACGCCCACGCGCAGGAAGTCGCCGAAGGTGTACTGGCCCGGGTTGAGGATCAGCAGGTTGCCGTGATGGCCGATCGGGGTCAGGAACGAGGCCACCGCGCCCATCGCGATGCACATCACGAAGGGCGTGGGCGTCTCGCCCAGGCTCTGGGCCATGGCCAGGGCGATGGGGGTGAGCAGCACGGTGGTGGCCGCATCGGACAGCACCTGGGTCAACAGTGCGGCGGCCGAGAACATCACCAGCAGCAGGGTCAGCGCACTCCAGTTTTGCGCGTGCTCGTTGAGCAGTTGCGCCAGCCAGGCAGCCGTCCCGGTCTTTTCCATCGCCAGCCCCAGCGGGATCACCCCGGCGATCATCACGAAGATGCGCACGTCAATGGCCTGGTAGGCGTGTTCGATGTCCACGCAGCGGGTCAGGACCATGGCCGCCGCGCCGGCCAGGAACGCGATCTGCGGGCTCAGCCAGCCGGTGGCCGCGGCGATCACCGCGCCGACCATGATCCCGAGCGCCAGCGGCGCGCGCTTGCGGGTGCGCTTCTGCGCCTCGAACGGCATCAGCATCAAAAAGCCATGGTGCTGGGCCAGCTTGCCGAAGGTGTGCTGGCGTCCCCACAGCACCAGTAGATCGCCTTCCTCCAGCACCAGCTCGGACAGCTCGCCATGCAGCCAGCCTTCCTTGCGCCATAGTCCGACCACCACCACGCCCAGGGTGTGCAGGAAGTCGATGCTGGCCACCGAGCGGCCGACGAATTCGGAATTGGGCGAGACCACCGCCTGGACCAGTTGCTCCTCGCCCAGCAGCTCGGTCTTGCGTTGCTCGTCTTCCTTGGGCTTCTCGCCGTATTTGACCACCGCGTGCAGCGACAGGCCCGGCTCGTCCTTGATCGAGGCGATCTCATCGGGCGAGGCGCGTACCAACAGCACATCGCCACGCTGCAACGGACTGTCTTCGCGCTGGTAGCGGCGGCGCATGCCGTAGCGAAGCCAGTCCACCACCTGCAGGCGCTCGTCGAAGTTCTCGCGGAACTCGCCGTAGGTCTTGCCGATCCACGGCGAGTCCTCGTCCACCACCAGCTCGGTGTAGTAGCGCTCCAGGCGCATGTAACTGTCGCTGCTGGATTCGCCGGAGCGCTTGGGTACCAGCCAGCGTCCCAACAGCATGTAGCTGGTGCCCAGCAGGACCAGCACCGCACCGATGGGCGTGATGGTGAAAAAGCCCAGGCCCTCGCTGCCCGAGCGCTTGAGTAGGTCATTGGCCAGGAGGAAGGCCGGTGCGCTGATCAGGGTCAGGGTGGTGCCCAGCGAGGCGGCCAGCGACATGGGCATCAGCAGGCGCGAGGCGGCCAGCTTCTGATCGCGTGCCAGCCGCATCAGGATCGGCAACATCATCGCGGTGACCATCAGGTGGTGCGAGAACGCGGCCAGGGCTGCGGTTGCCGGCATGACCACGGCGATGGTGCGCCATTCGCTGCCGCCGGCGGCCTTGCCGATCGCATGGCCGATCCGGTCGGTGATGCCGGTGGCGGCCAGGCCCGAAGACAGCACGAACACCGCGGCCACGATGATCGCCGGTTCGCTGGAGAAACCGGACAGCGCTTCGCGCGGGTTGAGGATTCCGGTCAGGGTCAGCGCCAGCATGGCCAGCATCGCCACCAGGTCCACGCGCAGCTTCTCGCTGACGAACAGGCCGAGGGCGACGGCCAGAATGGCCAGGAACAGGATCTGTTGGGGTTCCACAGCGTCGATGGCTCGCAGGAAGAAAAGGCGTTATTGCAGGCCCATTGGAAATACCACGTGTCGGCGCCTGGGGTGAAGCGTTGCCTGGCACACGGCGTGCCGTCCTTGCGGGCAACAAAAAACCCCGCTTGTGGCGGGGTTTTTCTTGAGTCATGGTGCCCAGGAGAGGACTCGAACCTCCACGGAGTTGCCCCCGCTAGCACCTGAAGCTAGTGCGTCTACCAATTCCGCCACCTGGGCGACTCAGGGCGCGCATTCTGGAGGCAGCCGTCGAGGGTGTCAAATGTTTTTTTATCGCAGCTGCGCGTGACGGTGTCGCGGGCGGGATGGCTGCCTGAGCACGCCAGCGTGCTCGACGCACGGGGGAGGGAGGCCTGCCGGTGGCATGCGAGGAGCGCGGCAAGATACGTCTTCTCCCGCACGGGCCTGGCGCACTGGATCGGATGTCCTGGCTTGCGGTGCGGTGCCTGGCCTGGATAGAGCGGAGCTCGCTCCGCTTGGGCCTTCCCTGTGACCTGACCGCACGGCCGCGGCGCAAGCTCCGCGCGACAGGAAACGTCTTCCGCTTCCCTACAGCCGGGAGAGCAAAAAAAAGACCCGCTTTCGCGGGTCTTTCTTTCGTCTTTGGTGCCCAGGAGAGGACTCGAACCTCCACGGAGTTGCCCCCGCTAGCACCTGAAGCTAGTGCGTCTACCAATTCCGCCACCTGGGCAAAGCGGCGCGTATGTTGCAGTGCGGTTCGGCGAATGTCAACGCGAACCGCATGCGAAGGGCTGGCGCCTGCCGGGGTGTACCATTCACCAATGACGAAAAAGACTGGAACAGGCGGGCGTAAACCCCCAACCGACAAGGCTCCGGCCTCCAAAAAGGCAGCGCAGGGCACAGGGGGGAAGAAAGGCGCCGGCAAGTCCAAGCTTCCGCCCTGGATGCCCGAATCGATGACCGCCGCTGAGACTGCACCGCCCAAGAGCGGTCGCGGCGGTAGCAGGTCCGGCGGCCGTGGTGGCGCCAAGCCCGGGGCACCAGGACGCCAGGGGCCACGTCGTGACGGCGATGGCCCGCGTCCCTTCGATCGACGCAGCCAGAGCGCCCCACGCGTGGTGGTGCCGGTGGAAGGGGCCGGCAAAGCCGGTTTCAAGGATCCCTATGCCGCGCGCGAGGCCGAGCGTTATGCCCAGCCGATCGCGAGCCGGGAGGTCATCCTGGGCGTGCTGGCCGCCAGCGATGGTCCGCTGACCGCCGAGGAAGTGGCCGGCAAGCTGGACCTGACCGCGCCGGAGCGATTCGAGGCGCTGACCAAGCGCCTGACGGCCATGGTCCGCGACGGCCAGTTGCTGCTCAACCGCCGTGGCGGCTATGCGCCGGCCGAGCAGATGGACCTGGTGCCCGGTGTGGTGATCGCCAATCCAGAAGGCTTTGGCTTCCTGCGTGCGGAGGCCGGTGGCGATGATCTGTTCCTGCCGCCCTTCGAGATGCGCAAGGTCATGCATGGCGACCGGGTGCTGGCCAGCGTCACCGGGCTGGATCGCCGTGGCCGCCGCGAAGGAGCCATCGTCGAGGTGCTCGAGCGCCGGGTGAACCGGCTGATCGGGCGCTTTGCCATGGAGTCGGGCGTGAGTTTCGTGGTGCCCGACGACAAGCGCATGCAGCGCAACGTGATGATTCCGCCGGATGCGCGCAATGATGCGCACGATGGCCAACTGGTGGTGGTCGAACTGACCCACGCGCCGGACGGCCGCCGCGACCCGATCGGCAAGATCATCGCCGTGCTGGGCGACAAGCTGACGCCGTCGCTGGTGGTGGAAACCGCCATCCACGGCCACGAGCTGCCCTACGAATTCCCGCAGGAAGTGCTGGACCAGGCCGCCTCGGTGCCGCTGAGCGTCGAGCCGTCGATGATCGGCGGCCGCGTGGACCTGCGCGACCTGCCGCTGGTCACCATCGATGGCGCCGACTCGAAGGACTTCGACGACGCGGTGTACTGCGAGTCCAATCGCAAGGGCCTGCGCATCGCCAACCGCTCGGGCTATCGCCTGGTGGTGGCCATCGCCGACGTCTCGCACTACGTGCGCCCCGGCACGCCGCTGGACGAGGAAGCCCAATTGCGGGCGACTTCGGTGTATTTCCCCGGGTTCGTGGTGCCGATGCTGCCGGAGACCATTTCCAACGGCATCTGTTCGCTCAATCCCAAGGTCGACCGCATGTGCTTTGTCTGCGACATGCAGGTGGACAAGAGCGGTGAGGTCACCAGCGCGAAGTTCTACGAGGCGGTGATGCGCTCGCACGCACGCCTGACCTACGACCAGGTCTGGAAAGCCGTGGGCGAGGACGATGCCGAAGCCCAGGCGCAGATCGGTCCGGACTTGCTGCCGCACGTCAAGCGCCTGCACGAGCTGTACGGTCTGCTGGCCAAGGCGCGCGAGAAGCGCGGGGCGATCGAGTTCGAGACCAGCGAGGTGCGCTTCGTCCTGGACAACCGCGGCGAGGTTACCCAGGCCGGCATGCAGGTGCGCAACGACGCGCACAAGCTGATCGAGGAATGCATGATCGCGGCCAACGTGCAGGCCGCCCGGTATCTGCTGGCCAAGGGCATCCCGGCCCCGTACCGCGTCCACGAGCGTCCGCCGGAATCCAAGTACGCCGACCTGCTGGAGTTCCTCAAGGAGTTCAAGCTGTCGATGCCGGCCTGGAGCAAGGTCGAGCCGCGCGACTTCACCGCCCTGCTCAAGAAGATCCGTCAGCGGCCGGACGTGGCCCTGCTGGAGTCGGTGCTGCTGCGCAGCCAGAGCCTGGCGGTGTATACGCCGGACAACGCCGGCCATTTCGGCCTGGCGCTGGATGCGTATGCGCACTTCACCTCGCCCATCCGGCGCTACCCGGACCTGCTGGTGCACCGGGCGATCAAGTACGCGCTCACCGGAGGCAAGGTGGAGAAGTTCCAGTATTCGCCGCGCGAGATGGCGGCGCTGTCGCTGCAGTGCTCGGAGCGTTCGCGCCGCGCCGACGAGGCCGAGCGCGAGGTCGACGAGCGCTACCGTGCCGCGTGGATGGAGCAGCATGTCGGTGGCATTTTCGACGGCGTCATCAGTGGGGTGACCAGCTTTGGCCTGTTCGTGGAGTTGAATCAGTCCAAGGTCAATGGCCTGGTCCACGTCACCCAGCTGCCGCACGACTATTACCACTTCGATCCCATCCGCAAGACACTGTCGGGCGAGCGGCGCGGGGTCGAGTTCCGCCTGGGCGATGCGGTCCACGTGCAGGTCATGAAGGCCAGCATGGAGGAGCGCAAGATCGATTTCCGGCTGGTCGAGCGCCAGGACGGGCAGGACGCGGGCGACCAAGCGCCGCGCGCCTTCCCGGCCAAGCGCAAGAAGCAGAAATCCTGAAGAGGGTTGCGTCGTGGGTGAATACAGCGGTGGCTGCCAGTGTGGCGCGGTACGGTTCCATGTCTCCGGCACGCTGGACGATGCGTCGGTCTGCCATTGCCGGATGTGCCAGAAGGCCTTCGGCGGGTACTACGCGCCGCTGGTGTCCACGCGTGGCGCCACGCTGACCTGGACCCGCGGCACGCCCGCGCGCTATCAGTCCTCCAACCTGGTGGCGCGTGGTTTCTGCGCGCAGTGCGGCACGCCGCTCACCTATGAGGCGCCCGATGGACTGGCCCTGGCGGCCGGTGCCTTCGACCAGCCGGCGCTGTTCGCCCCGCACATCCAATATGGCGTCGAAGGCCGCCTGCCGTTCACCGATAGCGTGCATACGCTGCCGGTGCGGCGCACCGAGGAGGACGCTGCCTCGCTGGCGTTTCTCTCGCGGATCGAATCCTTCCAGCATCCCGATCACGACACCGAGCACTGGCCGCCTGCGCGCGGCTGATCGCCCAGCACGACACGAGCATCATGAGCAAACAGAACCAATGGATCGTCGGCGTCAACGCCGTCGCATCGTCCATCGAAAACGACGCGGACAACGTGCGCGAAGTGCTGATCGACGGCAGCAGCAAGAACGCGCGCCTGACCGAGATCGAAGAGAACGCGCGGCGCAAGGGCATCGACGTGCGCCGGGTCACCACCCAGGCGCTGGATGGCGTGGGCGGCCAGGTGCGCCACCAGGGCGTGGCCGCGCGTTATGCCGCTGCCCGGACCTGGGACGAGGGCGAGCTGCACGGCCTGATCGAAGCGGCCGAAGGTCGTGCGCTGCTGCTGGTGCTCGATGGGGTGCAGGATCCGCACAACCTCGGCGCCTGCCTGCGCAGCGCCGCGGCCGCTGGCGTGACCGCGGTGGTGATCCCCAAGGACAAGTCGGTCGGCCTCAACGCCACCGTGCGCAAGACCTCGGCCGGCGCGGCCGATCGCATCCCGGTGATCGCGGTGACCAACCTGGCGCGCGCGCTGCGCGAGATCCAGAAAGCCGGTGTGTGGATCTACGGCCTGGCCGGTGAAGCGCAGGACTCGCTGTACACGATCGACCTGCGCGGCAACGTGGCGCTGGTGCTGGGTGGCGAGGGCGACGGCATGCGCCGCCTGACCCGCGAGCATTGCGACGGGCTGGTCAGGATCCCCATGCCGGGCAACATCGAGAGTCTCAATGTCTCGGTCGCCACCGGCGTGACCCTGTTCGAGGCGGTGCGCCAGCGCAGCGCGTAAGCCGCTCGCGGTGGGGGAGACGATGCGGCTCGGGGGATGCGCGCACGAAACGGATGGGCTGCGGCGTGGGAGGCCGTGGTCGTTGCGCCTGTGCGTGGCCCTGCTGGGCCTGTTGCTGGCGATGCCGGGCCTGGCGGCGCCCAAGCTGGCCCCGCCGCCTCCGCTGCACGATGACGCGATCGACCTGTGGACCTCGCGCGACGGCCTGCCGCACAACTCCATCCGCGATATCGCCCAGACCGCCGACGGCTACCTGTGGTTCGCCACCTGGGAAGGCCTGGTGCGCTACAACGGGCTGGATTTCGTCACCTTCGATCGCAGCACCACCCCGGCGCTGGCCGACAATGGCATCGGCGGACTGTATGTCGATCCCAGTGGCGCGCTGTGGCTGAGCGATTCGCGCGGCAACGTCAGCCGTTACACGGCCGACGGCAAGCTGAAGATCTGGAAGCGCCCTCCCGAGGTGCCGCAGGTGCTGCTACCGGCCATGGCCATGGACCAGCAGGGACGGCTGTGGATGCTGTTCGAAGGCAATGGCCTGGCCTGCCTGACCGCGGACGGTCGCTATCTCTACACCCCGCCGCCGGCCGATTCGCCGCTGCGCACCGCCTATGCGCGGATGATGATCGATGACGACGGCCTGGTCTGGGTCGGGACCAACGAGGGCCTGGTGATCCGCCAGGCCGATGGCACGTTGCGTGACGCCTCCAAGGCGTTCGGCCTGCCGCCCGGCAATGCCTGGCCTTACCGGGCCGATGACGGCACGGTCTGGATCGTGGCCGGGGACGGCGTGTATCGACGCCAGGACGGACGCCTGGTCCTGGCACATCGGCTGCCTGGCGTGGGGCGCATCACCGCGATGCTGCAGGATCGCCACGGCGATCTGTGGCTGGGTACCGAGGCCAGCGGCTTGTTACGGGTGGGACATCACGGCCTCGAGCGCCTCACCTCCGGCCTGCCGCTGCCGGGAGGGCGCATCACCAGCCTGAAGGAGGATGCCGAGGGCAGTATCTGGGTGGGTGCCAATGGGGGGTTGTTCCGCCTGCGCGAAACACTCTTCACCAACCTCACCGCGCGCGATGGGCTGGGCTCGGATTATGTGCGCGCGGTGCTGGCCGATCCCGACGGCGCGCTGTGGGTCGGCCATGCGGCGGGCCTGGACCGCGTGGGCACCAACGGCCGGATCCGCCCGCATCCCTTGCCGACCACGACGGGCCGGCCGCCTTCGGTCCTGAGTCTGGCCCGGGGGCGGGACGGCGCATTATGGGTGGGCACGGCCAACGACGGGCTCTATCGCGTGGCGACCGACGGCGGCGTGCGCCGCTATGGGCCGCAGGAAGGGCTGCCCGCCGGCACCGTGCGCGGGATCAGCATCGGGCCTGATGGGGTGGTGTGGCTGGCGACCCAGCGCGGGCTGGGCTATGTCGATGGCGCGCGTGTGGTGCGCCCACGGCTTCCCGGCTTGGAGGAAGCCCTGATCACCGCCGTTTACAGCGAGCCCGGCGCGGTGTGGTTCGGCAGCCTGGATGGCGTCCGCGTGCTCCGTGGGGACCAGGTGCAGCGGCTGTCGCTCGAAGCGCTCGGCGGCGGACGCTCGGTCTTCGGTTTCTCGCGCCTGGGCGGGGCGATGTGGATCGCATCCGATCGCGGTCTGTATCGCTGGCGCGAGGGCAGGCTGGCGCGGGTGGGGCTGGAACAGGGCATGCCGGTGGATGCGGTGTTCCAGCTGCTGCCAGACCGGGCCGGACACCTGTGGATCACCAGCAATCGGGGCATGTTGCGCACCGACCTGGCCAGCCTGGAAGCCGTGGCCGACGGCCGCCAGGCGCGGCTGGCAGTGATCCAGTACAACGAGATGGACGGCATGGCCAACTCGCAGGCCAACGGCAGCTCGGGACCGACCGAAGTGCTGCGCGCCGACGGCACGGTGTGGATCGCGACGGCTGGCGGGATCTCGGCCGTGGACCCGACACGCCTGCACTGGTTCCGCGAGCGTCCGGCGCCGCCGGTGGTGATCGATAGCGTTCAGGAGGATTCGGTTGCGCTGCCCTGGCGCGACCAGCAGCCGTTGCGCCTGGAAGGGGGCCACCGGCTGACGGTGAGTTTCGTCGGCCTGAGTTACCTGCTGCCCGAACGCACCGAGTACCGGACCCTGCTGGAGGGACTGGACACCGACTGGGTCACGCGTGGCCGACAGCGCAGCGTCGAGTTCGTGCGCCTGCCGCCGGGACGCTACACCCTGCGCGTGTCGGCGGCCCATCCCGACGGCGCATGGAGCCAGCGCGAAGCGCGGCTGGCCTTCGTCATCGAGCCCTTCCTGTGGCAACGCCATGGGGTGCAGGCCGCGGCGGCTGCCGCCTTGCTACTGCTGCTCTACGGCCTGTACCGCTACCGGGTGCATCGCTTCCATGCTCGCGCCCGACGCCTGCGCCGGCTGGTGGACGAACGCACGCGCGACCTGCAGGCCCAGGCCCAGCAGCTGCGCCGTGCCGACCAGGAAAAGACCGGCTTGCTGCAGCAGCTGCGCCTGCACGCCGAGGCCTTCGAGCGTCAGGCACACGAGGATGCATTGACCGGGCTGCCCAACCGACGTGCTTTCGAGGAGCGGCTGACGCGCGAGATCGCGCTGGCCGGCCGCCAGGGGACCCCGTTATGCCTTGCCCTGCTAGACGTGGACCACTTCAAGCGGGTCAACGACCAGTATTCGCACGTGGTCGGCGATGCGGTGCTCAAGGAGGTGGCCACGCTGCTGGCCGCGCAGGCCCGGCGCACGGACATGGCGGCGCGCACCGGCGGGGAGGAGTTCTGCCTGCTGTTCCCGGGGGCCACGCTGGAGGCGGCCGAGCAGGCCCTGCAGCGGCTGCGCGCCGCGTTCCATGCGCATCGCGACTGGGGCGGGGTCGAGGGATTGGACGTGCGTTTCAGCGCGGGGCTGGTGGAGTGGACCCCGGGCAGCGATACGGCGGTCGCCTCGCTCTACCAGCGCGCCGATCGGCTGCTGTACCAGGCCAAGCGCAACGGCCGCGACCGGATCGAGCGCGCGCTGCCGGCTGGTGAATAGGCCCGCTCAGGCGAGCAGCGCCGCATAGCGCCCGCGGTCTGCCTCTGAAAAGCAGCAGAACGTGATCTCTTCCAGGCCGGCCTGCGGAGCGTGCGTCCGTACTGTTTCGACGGCGATCCGTGCGGCGGCCTCGGCCGGATAACCGTAGACGCCCGTGCTGATGCATGGAAAGGCGAGGGTGCCCAATCCGTACTCGCCGGCCAGTGCGAGACTGTTGCGATAGCAGTCGGCCAGCAGCGCGGGCTCCCCCTGCTGGCCACCGTGCCAGACCGGGCCGACGGTGTGGATCACATGCCGTGCCGGAAGGCGGTGGCCGCCGGTGATGCGTGCCTGCCCGGTGGGACAGCCGCCAAGCGCGCGGCACTCGTCCAGCAATCCCGGGCCGGCGGCGCGATGGATGGCGCCATCGACGCCGCCTCCCCCCAGCAGGCTGGAGTTGGCGGCATTGACGATGGCGTCGACGGCCAGCGTGGTGATGTCGGCGTGCAGGGCGTGGACTCGGAGTGTCATGACGCCAAGCGTGTGTCCGTCGGTGTGGTGCCGGTGCGAAGGACCTTCAATACACCACGTTGCGCAGCAGGCGCAGCGGCGTGTCGCCGTTGTTGCGGTAGGCATAGGCGCCGCGGTCGCTGGCGAACACCAGATGCTGCCCGGCCAAGACCTGGCGCGCGCCGTCGATGCTCTCCAGGGTCAGCGTGCCAGCGAGGACCAGCAGCTGTTCACGCCAGCCGGGCGGATCGGCCTGCGAGGCATAGCGCTCGCCGGGCATCAGGGTCCAGTCCCAGAGTTCGACCTGGCGCGCGGCGGCGACGCTGGAGAGCAGCACGCCGCGTGAAGCGGGATCACGGCCGCGCCAAGCCAGCGCGTCCACCTGGGCTGGCTCGCCGCCGGTGTCGGCCCGGAGCAGCTCGGCGAAGGGCACGCCGAGCGCATCGGCCAGCCGGTCCAGGGTATTGAGGCTGACGTTGGCGTCGCCCGACTCGATCGCCACCAGCATGCGCCGGCTGACCTGGGCGGCCTCGGCCAGCGCCTGCTGGCTCAAGTCGTCGCGCAGCCGCAAGCGGCGCAGATTGCCGGCGACATGCTCGAGCACGCTCATGCCGACCTCGCGAGATTGCGCACTATATTGCACGCCGCTAGACTGTTCATATTGCGCAATATAGTGCGCAATTATCCCTCTTTCCAGCCGCAGGCCCTGCGTGTCCACCTCCTCCCGTGCTCCCTCGTCAGTCTTGTTTCCGGTGCTCCTGCTGCTGGCGTCCATGCTCTCGATCCAGGGTGGTGCCAGTCTGGCCAAGGGGCTGTTTCCCCTGGTTGGCGCCACCGGTGCGACCGCGCTGCGCCTTGGGTTGGGCACGCTGCTGCTGTGGTGCGTCTTCCGCCCCTGGACGCTGCGCTGGCGCGCGTTGCCATGGCCGATGCTGCTGGGCTACGGGATCAGCCTGGGGGCGATGAACACGGTCTTCTACATCTCCCTGCAGACCATCCCGCTGGGCCTGGCGGTGGCATTGGAGTTCACCGGTCCCCTGGCCCTGGCGTTGTTGGGGTCGCGGCGCTGGCTGGATCTGGTGTGGGCCGTGCTGGCCATCGCCGGCCTGTTGCTGCTGGTGCCTTGGCCGGGCAAGGACACTGCCCTGGATCCGGTCGGCATGGGCTGTGCGCTGGCGGCCGGGGTCTGTTGGGCGCTGTACATCGTGTTCGGGCAGAAGGCCGGCGCGGACCACGGACCGCGCATGGTGGCGCTGGGTGCGTCCATCGCCGCGCTGGTCGCCGTGCCCTGGGGCGTGGCCCACGCAGGCGCCACGTTGCTGGAGCCAGCACTGCTACCGGTCGCGCTGGGCGTGGCAGTGCTGTCGATGGCGCTGCCGTATTCGCTGGAGATGGTGGCCATGACCCGCTTGCCCACCCGGACCTTCGGCATGTTGATGAGCCTGGAGCCTGCGGTGGCCGCGCTGTGCGGCTGGCTGCTGCTGCATGAACGCCTGAGCGGGCTGCAGTGGTTGGCGATCGGGGCGGTGATTGTCGCCTCGGCCGGTTCGACGCTATCGGGCGCGGCCCAGGTCATGTCGCCAACGCCGGACTAGGTCGCTGGAGCAGCGGTCGACCCGGCGCTCAGGCCGTGGCGGTTGCCGGCTGGGGCCACTGGTTGGCGACCGTGCAGAACAGTCGCGCCGTCTGCTCGGCGTCGTAGACGGCCGAATGGGCCTGGGCCGAATCCCATTCCATGCCGGCGGCCTGGACCGCGCGCGCCAGCACCGTTTGCCCGTAGGCCAGTCCGCCCAGGCTCACGGTGTCGAAGACGCTGAAGGGATGGAACGGATTGCGCTTGTGCTCGGTGCGCGCCACGGCGGCATTGAGGAAATTCAGGTCGAAATGCGCGTTGTGGCCGACCAGGATGGCGCGCTGGCAGCCGTGCCGCTTCATGGCCGCGCGGATCGGGGCGAACACATGGTCCAGGGCTTCTTTTTCTGGCTTGGCCAGGCGGAAGGGATGGTCCAGGACGATCCCGGTCACCTCTAGCGACTTGGGGTCGATTTCCAGGCCAGGGGCCGGCTCCAGATGGGCGCAGGCGGTTTGTCCGAGGATGAAGCGGCCCTCCGCGTCCAAGTCGATCGGAACGGCGGCAATCTCCAGCAGGGCATGGCGATTCCAGTCGAAGCCGCCGGTCTCCACGTCCACCACCACGGGCAGGAAGCCGCGAAAGCGACGGGACATGGGGGTGACGGGAGCGGGCGAGGGCGTTGCGGGGGTGTCTTGCATCCAGGAAGCCTAGCAGACCGTGCCAGGCAGCCTCCCACAAAAAAGTGCGCCGTTTGCACGGCGCACGCTGTTTCACTTCATCGCGAGGCTGAGATCAGTGGTCGGCGGCGATCACGCAGGCGATGAGGCCGCTGGCCAGTGTGACCAGCACCCAATCGTGGTCGAGCATGCGCCAGGCGAGCCGCCGGCTCAGCTCGCCCCGGTGAACGGCGTTTCGTCGCGCTTGTCGCGCGGCGGCAGCGGCGCGTCGCCCTGGACCAGGAACCAGACGTTCTCGGCGATGTTGGTGGCGTGGTCGCCGATGCGTTCCAGGTTCTTGGCCATGAACAGCAGATGCGTGCACGGGGTGATGTTGCGCGCGTCTTCCATCATGTAGGTCAGCAGTTCGCGGAACAGCGCGGTGTATTGCGCATCCAGCTCCGCGTCGCGGTCGCGGACCTGGATAGCCAGGGCGGCGTCGTTGCCGCGATAGGCTTCCATCGCGTCGCGCACCAGGCCCACGGCCAGCTGGCCCAGGGTGCGCAGGCCGGTCGCGTGCGGGACCGGGGGCAGGGTATTGAGCACCATCGAGCGCTTGGCGACGTTGGCCGCGTAGTCGCCGATGCGCTCCAGATCGGTGGGGATGCGCAGCGCCGCCAGGATTTCGCGCAGGTCGCGCGCCATCGGGCCGCGCAGCGCCAGTTGCATCACGTCCTGGCTGACCTTGTCCTCCAGCGTGTCGATCGCCTCGTCGTTGGCGATGATGCGTTCGGCGGCGCGATCGTCGCGTCGATCGACCACGTCCATCGCCGCTTCCAGCTGGGCCACGGCGATCTCGCCCATGTGCAGGATCTCGCGCGCCAGGCGACGCTGCTCTTCGTCATAGCTCTTGACGATGTGTTCGTGCGGGAGGTTATTCATGGCGGTGTCTCTGCTGAGAGGCGGTCGGCGTACCGGGATCTTCGGCACAACGAGGAAGTGGCGTGGTGGAGGCTGGTACGCGTGCGGATGACTTGCCTGCTGACGCGTGATGTGGCATCAGACGAGCATGTTCCTCACCCAAACCGACCGGTGATGTAGTCCTCGGTCTGCTGCTTGGTGGGGCGCGAGAAGATCGTGGAAGTGACGTCGTGTTCGATCAGGTCGCCCAGGTACATGAAGGCGGTGTAGTCGCTCACGCGCGCGGCCTGCTGCATGTTGTGGGTGACGATGGCGATGGTGTAGTCGTGCTTGAGCTCCTCGACCAACTGCTCGATGCGGCTGGTGGAGATCGGGTCCAGCGCGGAGGTGGGCTCGTCCAGCAGCAGCACGTCCGGGCGCAGGGCGACGGCGCGGGCGATGCACAGGCGCTGCTGCTGGCCGCCGGACAGGCCCAGCGCGCTCTGGCCCAGCTTGTCCTTGACCTCGTCCCACAGCGCACCCTGGCGCAGCGCGAGTTCGACGCGTTCCTTCATGTCGGCCTTGGACAGGCGCTCGTGGTGACGGATGCCGTAGGCCACGTTCTCGAAGATGGTCATCGGGAACGGCACCGGCTTCTGGAACACCATGCCGACCTTGCTGCGCAGGCGGTTCATCGGGTACTTGGGCGAGAGGATGTTCTCCCCGTCCAGCAGGACCTCGCCGGTGCCCTTGAGCTTGGGATACAGCGAATAGATCCGGTTGAACACGCGCAGCAGCGTGGACTTGCCGCAGCCGGAGGGCCCGATCAGCGCGGTCACGCGCTTTTCCGGGATCTGCAGGTTGATGCCCTTCAGGGCATGGAAGCCGCCGTAGTAGAAGTCCAGGCCACGGGCCTCGAGCTTGACCTCGGCAGGTGGCAGCTCTCCACGGTCGGTGGTGACCTGGGTCAGGCGCTTGGCGGGCGAGGCGTTCTGGACGTCGTTCATGGTGGGGTCCGTCGAAAGATCAGTCATTGGAGATCCTGTTGCGCAGCAGGAAGAAGCGCGCGCCAAGGCTGACGAGCAGCACGAAGAGGGTCAGGACCAGGGCGCCTGCCCAGGCCAGGGTCTGCCAGGACTCGTACGGGCTACCGGCGAACTGGTTCATCACCACCGGCACCGAGGCCATCGGGCGGAAGATGTTGGTGCTCCAGAACTGGTTGCCGAAGGCGGTGAACAGCAGCGGCGCGGTCTCGCCGGAGATGCGCGCCAGGGCCAGCAGGATGCCGGTGACGATGCCGGCCGAGGCGCTGCGATAGAGCACCTGCATGATGACCTTCCAGTGCGGGATACCCAGCGACAGCGCCGCCTCGCGCATCTGCGCCGGGACTAGGCGCAGCATCTCGTCGGTAGTGCGCACCACCACCGGCAGCACGATGAAGGCCAGCGAGATCGCGCCGGCCAGCGCCGAGAAGCCGATCAGCGACACCACCATCGCGTAGACGAACAGGCCCAGCACGATCGACGGAGCCGAGAGCAGGATGTCGTTGACGAAGCGCACCACCGTGCCGGCCTTGCGCGCGTTGCCGTACTCGCTCAGCCAGGTGCCGGCCATCACCCCCAGCGGCGCGCCGATCACGATGGCCAGCGCGCACATCAGCGCACTGCCGAAGAAGGCGTTGAGCAGGCCGCCTTCCTGCATCGGTGGCGGGGTGTTCCTGGTGAACAGGTTCAGGTCGATGCCCGGCAGGCCCTTAGCCAGCAGCGTCCACAGGATCCAGGCCAGGAACAGCAGGCCGAAGGCCGCCGTGGCGCATGAAACGAAGATCGCCACGATGTTGACCAGGCGGCGGCGGGTGTAGAGCACAGTGGACATCAGGTGCCCTCCTTGCGGGCCATCTGCATCAGCATCAGGCGGGCCAGGGCCAGCACGATGAAGGTGACCACGAACAGCACGAAGCCCAGTAGCAGCAGGGCCGAGCGGTAGGTTTCGGTGGCCTCGCCGAAATCATTGGCGATCAGCGCGGCGATGGTGGTGCCGGGCATCAGCAGTGAGGCCGACAGGGTCACGCTGTTGCCGACCACGAAGGCCACGGCCATGGTCTCGCCCAGGGCGCGGCCCAGTCCCAGGAAGATGCCGCCGATCACCGCCGAACGGGTGTAGGGCAGGACGATGTCCCAGCTGACTTCCCACTTGGTCGAACCCAGCGCGTAGGCCGATTCCTTCAGCCGGGTGGGCACGGTCAGGAACACCTCGCGCATCACCGAGGAGATGAACGGGATGACCATGATCGCCAGCACGAAGCCGGCGGTGAGGATGCCGATCCCCAGCGGCGGGCCCTGGAACACCGGGCCGATCACCGGCAGGGTGCCCAGGTGGTCGTTGAGCCAGGGGGTGACGTACTCGGTCATGACCGGGACCAGCACGAACAGGCCCCACATGCCGTAGATGATCGAAGGGATGCCGGCCAGCAGTTCGATGGCCGTGCCGATCGGCCCACGCAGCCAGCGCGGCGCCACCTCGGTCAGGAAGAAGGCGATGCCGAAGCTCACCGGCACGGCGATGACCATCGCGATGACCGCGGTGACCAGGGTGCCGTAGATGGGGGCCAGGGCGCCGTAGCGGTTTTCCACCGGATTCCATTCGGTGGAGGTGATGAAGTGCCAGCCCTGGCTGAGCAGGACGTGGCGGCCGCCCCACAGCATGGACAGCGCGGCGCTGGCCAGGGCCACCAGGACGAAGGCCACGGTGCCGACCAGGATCCAGCGGAAGATGCGGTCGGCGCGCGCGTCGCGGACGTCGCGTGAGCTGCCTTGGGCGGGGAGCGTGGCTGCGTTCATGGGAGATCCGTGGAAGGACGCATCGGTCCTGGGTGTTGCGGACCCGCGCGCGCAAGGCGCCGCGGGCGGAACGTCAGGTCATGCCAGGCAGGCGGCCGTGCGTTCGCACGGCCGCCTAAGGCATCACTTGAACGCAGTGCCCCAGTAGGTGGAGATCTGGTCCACCAGCGGCTGCGGCAGCGGCACGTAATGCAGCTCGTCGGCCTGCTTCTGGCCGTTGGCGAAGGCCCACTTGAAGAAGGCCAGCGCATCGGCGTTGTGCTTGGCATCGCCCTGCTTGCGCATCAGCACGAAGGTGGTAGCGGTGATCGGCCAGGCCTGCTCGCCCGGCGCGTTGGTGATCACCAGGTCGAAGTCCTTCGCATTGGCCCACTCAGCGCTTTCGGCGGCGGCGGCGAAGGTCTCGGCGTTCGGCTGCACCCACTGCCCGGCGGCGTTCTGCATGGCGGTGTAGGGCATGGCGCTCTGCAGCGCGTAGGCCAGCTCGACGTAGCCGATGCCGCCCTTGATCTGCTTCACGTACGAGGCCACGCCTTCGTTGCCCTTGCCGCCCACGCCACCCGGCCACTGCACCGAGGTGCCTTCGCCGATCTTGTCCTTCCACTCCGGGCTGACCTTGGACAGGTAGTTGGTGAAGTTGTAGCTGGTGCCCGAGCCGTCGGAGCGGTGGACCAGGCTGATCTTGGTATCGGGCAGCTTGAGGTCGGGATTGGCCGCTACGATGGCCGGGTCGTTCCACTGGGTGACCTTGCCCAGGAAGATGTCGGCCAGCAGCGGGCCGGTCAGGCGCAGCTTGCCGGCGTCCACGCCTTCCAGATTGACCACCGGGACCACGCCGCCGATGGCGACCGGGAACTGGGCCAGGTTGGCTTCGGCCAGTTCTTCCGGCGTCAGCGGCTTGTCGCTGGCGCCGAAGTCGACGGTGCCGGCCTTGATCTGGGCGATACCGCCGCCCGAGCCGATGGACTGGTAGTTGACCTTGTTGCCGGAGATGCCGGCGTAGTCGGCTGACCAGCGCGAGACCAGCGGATAGACGAACGAGGAGCCGGCGCCGGATATCTGTGCGGCATTGGGATTGTCAGCCGCGGGCGCCTGGGCGGCGGCACCGTCGGCGGGCGCGGTGGCGGTGGTGTTGGCCTGGTCGCCGGACTTGCCGCAGGCGGCAACGGCCAGGGCGACGGACAGGGAAAGCAGGGCCACGCGGGCCGGCTTGAGGTTCATCAGCAACTCCAGTCAATGGGACACGGATGCCGGTTCTGGCCGGCAGCTGACGCTATTGGATGATGGTTTTGTTACAGGGTCATGACGCCGTGACCGGCGGCGCCTCCCAAGCGCGGCATGGACCGCACCAGAGCGCTTGATTCCATAGGGATTGGTGGGGATTTCGCTGAAGATTGATCGCGTCATCGATGGCGCGCGGCGGACGCGAATCCACTCCAGGATGCGCGCTGGTCAATGGCCAGGACGGGATCGTGACAGTCTGATGACCGACTGGAAACGATGCGGGCCCGGGAGTGATCCCGGGCCCGCCTGACGCGCGAAGGTGGCACCGGTGCACGCTGGCACCGGTCCACCGACGTCGCTTACTTGATGCTGCTGGCCCAGTAGGCCTCGATCTTCTGCACCAGCTCGGCCGGCAGCGGCACGTAGTCCAGCGCCTTGGCCTGGGCCTGGCCCTGCTCGAAGGACCACTTGAAGAAGTCCAGCGCAGCCTTGGACTGAGCGGCGTTCTTGGGCTTCTTGTACATGATCGCCCAGGTGGTGGCGGTGATCGGCCACGCGTTGGCGCCCGGGGCGTTGGTCATGATCAGGTTGAAGTCCTTGGCCGAAGCCCAGTCGGCGGTCGCCGCGGCGGCCGAGAAGGTCTGGTCGTCCGGCATCACCACCTTGCCAGCCGCATTGCGCATGGCGGCATAGGAAAGCTTGTTCTGCAGGGCGTAGGCGTATTCGACATAGCCGACGCCACCCTTGATCTGGCGCACGTAGGCCGACACGCCTTCGTTGCCCTTGCCGCCGATGCCGGTCGGCCAGGTGACCGAGGTCCCTTCGCCCACCTTGGACTTCCACTCCGGGCTGACCTTGGACAGGTAGTTGGTGAAGTTGAAACTGGTGCCCGAACCGTCGGAGCGGTGCACGACGGTGATGCGCAGCTCGGGCAAGGTCACGCCGGGGTTGAGCGCGGCGATGGCCGGGTCATTCCACTTGGTGATCGAGCCCATGAAGATGGCGGCCAGGGTGGCGCCGTCGAGCTTCATCGCGCCCGGCGCGACGCCCGGCACATTGAACACCGGCACGATGCCGCCGATGACCACCGGGAACTGGCCCAGACCGGACTTGGCCAGGTCGGCGGCGTCCAGCGGCTTGTCCGAGGCGCCGAAGTCGACCGTGGCCGCCTTGATCTGCGCGATGCCGCCGCTGGAACCGATGGACTGGTAGTTCACATGGTTGCCGCTCTTTTCAGCATAGGCAGCCGACCACTTGGACAGCACGGGATACACGAAGCTGGAGCCTGCGCCAGTCACGTCGGTCGCGTTGGCGGCGAACACGCTGGAAGCCAGGGCAAAGGCCAGTGCAAGGCGGGCCTTGGGAAAGGAAGTCACGGTTGAGTCCTCGAGTGGAAAGGTGACGGCGCCATGTGGGGCGCCCGGCGCTATTCCACGACGGTTCCATGATGGTTACGCGGCAGTGGCATTGCAGAAATGTGACGCGCCGAGATCGTCTGGAATCCAGTCCTCGACTGTCTTTTGAATGACACAAAGATGACGCCGGGCTGTCATCGACTTGACGGAATCTTCACTTCGTTCACACGCCGACCCCCTCCTGAAGCGGGGTCTGCATCGCTGCATTCAACCCAACCTCGTGGAGACCTTCCCATGCGTTCCAATCTGCTCGCAACCGCCATCGTCGCGAGTCTCGGCCTGACCGGCCTTGCCCTTAGTGGTTCCGCCAGTGCCCAGCAGGTGTCGGCCGAACAGTTGCAGCAGCTGCAGGCGCAGGTCGCCCAGCTGCAGGCGCAGATCGACGCGCTGCAGGCGCAGGCCGATGCGCAGTCCGATGTGAACGTGGTCCAGGCCAAGGCCACTGAGTCGGTGGCCGAGACCCAGAAGACCGTCGACAAGCTGGCCAAGCTGGTGAACGACACCAAGATCGGCGGACGCATGTTCTTCGATGCCACCAGCATCGATCAAAAGGACAACGGCTCCAAGACCGACGCCACCGGCACGGGCTTCGACGTCAAGCGCTTCTACCTGACGGTCGACCACAAGTTCAATGACATCTGGTCGGCCAACCTGACGACCGACTTCCAGTACCTGTCGGCCATCGGCAACACCGAAGTGTTCGTCAAGAAGGCCTATCTGCAGGGCAAGTTCGACGACGCCTTCGTGTTCCGCGTCGGTGCCACCGACATGCCGTGGATCCCGTACGCCGAGAAGTTCTGGGGCTATCGCTATGTCGAGAACACCCTGACCGATCGCCTGTCCTACGGCACCTCGTCTGACTGGGGTGTGCACGCCAGCGGCGAGCTGGCCGGTGGCATGGCCAATTACGCGGTTTCGGTGGTCAACGGCCGCGGCTATCGCAACTTCAGCCGTAGCAAGGGCGTGGACGTGGAAGCGCGCGTTGGCTTCGCGCCGATGGACAACATGATCATCGCCGTGGGTGGCTACAACGGCAAGCGCGGCCAGGAGACCGAGAACGTCGATCCGCCGCAGACCGCAGAGCGCGTCAACGCCATGGTCGCCTACGCCGCGCCGTCGGGCTATCGCCTGGGTGCCGAGTGGTTCCAGGCCAAGAACTGGGCGGTGACCAACGTGGTCGACGACAAGGCCGATGGCTGGTCGGTGTGGGGCGCGGTCCCGCTGACGGCCTCTGGCATCAATGCCTTCGCCCGTTACGACAAGGCCAACACCAGCAAGGATGTCGACCCGAGTCGTGAGAACAAGTACTTCGACCTGGGTGTCGAGTTCCCGATCACCAAGGGCTTCAAGCTGGCTGCCGTGTACAAGGACACCAAGAACGAGAACGACACCACCCTGGATCTGCATACCAAGGAGTTCGGTGTGTGGGGCGATGTGTCCTTCTAACGACATCGTCATCCAATCGTGATCCGCAGGCGGCGGTGGGACGCAAGTCCCGCCGCCGCCTGTTTTTAGCGCCTTCCAATGTGACACCGGTTCCAGGCGTCCCTGCACGCGCCAGCCGGAAGATGAATTTTGTGCTGTGCAGCACTTGCAACAAAATTGACGCATTCGCTACGGTCCATGACATGACCGTCGGCCTTGTCCACCGCTGCCGCCTTGCCTGCATGACACTCTTGCTGGCATTCGCATGCCTGCAGTTGCCAGGACAGGCGCGTGCATTCGAGCTGGACGCCCCAAGCGGTCGTGCTGACCTGCATGGCGTATCCGAAGACGGCTTGGGCGTTCCGGTGGAGGAGGGCGGCGCCTGGGCGGCCGGGCAAGACATCCCCGACGACGGGTATCCACTGCCGCCGTTCGTGTGGTCCGTCTGTGCCGTGGATCCGACGCATGCGCGTACCACCGCGATCCTCGCCGCCGGCGCATTGCCCGACACCCTGCTGCGCCCACCGTGGGCCTGACCCCCGCCGCTTGACTGGCTGACGCCCTGGTGGCGCGGTCGTCGTGCGCCGTCGTCCATCTGCTTTCCCACTTTCCTACCGCCGGCACGCATCGCGTTGCCGCGTGGTCCGCTGCGTCCCCCCAAAAGAGGTGCCCCCCATGGAAGCCTTGCTTGCAGGTTTCAGCCATTTCCGCGAACACATCTATCCCGAACAGCAAGAGGTCTTCGAACGCCTCGCCTCGGGCCAGACCCCGCATACCTTCTTCATCACCTGCGCCGACTCACGGGTGATGCCCGAGCTGATGTTCAACGCCGGTCCGGGCGAACTGTTCGTCCTGCGCAACATCGGCAACATCGTGCCGCCGTATTCCAACCACGTCGGTGGTGTGACCGCGGCCATCGAGTACGCCGTGGGCGTGCTGGGCGTGTCCAATATCGTGGTGTGCGGGCACACCGACTGCGGTGCGATGAAGGCCGTGCTCAAGCCCGAATCGCTGGATGGCCTGCCATCGGTGGCTGCCTGGCTGCGCCATGCCGATACCGCCCGCCACGTGGCGGCTTCGCACGGCCATGCGCACGCCAGCGACTGCCTGGCCTGCCTGACCGAGGAAAACATCATTTCCCAGCTGGACCACCTGCGCACCCAGCCGCTGGTGGCCACGCGCTTGGCCCACGGCACGCTGCGTATCCACGGCTGGATCTACGACATCGCTGCCGGCGACATCCGCGCATTCGATGCGGCCACGGGGCGCTTCGCGCCGCTGCTCTCGGCTGTGGACGGCGCCGCGCCGGAAGCGACGCCGCCAGCGCGTCTGGGCCTGCTCACGCAGTTCCAAGACGTTGCCGCGTGAAGGAGGCCCAACCATGAGCGCTTCGACGCCTTCCGCGCCCCCGGCGCGTGCCGGCTACTTCTCCCAGGGCCTGTTCGGCCGCGACCTGCTGGCCTCGATCGTGGTCTTCCTTGTCGCCCTGCCGCTGTGCATGGGCATCGCCATCGCCTCGGGCATGCCGCCGGCCTCGGGCCTGATCACCGGCATCGTCGGCGGCCTGCTGGTCGGCATGATCGCCGGCTCGCCGCTGCAGGTCAGCGGGCCCGCCGCCGGCCTGGCGGTGCTGGTGTTCGAACTGGTGCGCCAGCACGGGGTGGCCGCGCTCGGGCCGGTGGTGCTGCTGGCCGGGTTGATCCAGCTCGTGGCCGGGCTGTGCCGCGCCGGGGTCTGGTTCCGCATGACCTCGCCGGCGGTCGTGGCCGGGATGCTTTCGGGGATCGGCATCCTGATCGTGGCCTCACAGTCGCACGTGTTGATGGACGCCAGTCCCAAGGCCCGCGGCCTGGAGAACTTCGCGGCCTTGCCGGCCGTGCTGTGGCAGGCGCTCACCGGCGGCGCGGGCTCCGCGGCGCTGCTGGTGGGGCTGGGCACCATCGCGATCATGCTGGGCTGGGAAAAGCTGCGACCGGCCAGGCTGCGTTTCGTGCCCGGTGCGCTGCTCGCCGTGGTCGGCATCACTGCCGCCGTGCAACTGATGGGCGTGGAGGTGAAGAAGGTCGACGTCCCCACCAACCTGTTGTCGGCCATCGCGATGCCCAGCGTGGCCGACCTCGCAGGCCTGCTGGACACCACGCTGCTGGTCTCGGCGCTGACCTTCGCCTTCATCGCCAGTGCCGAGACGTTGCTGTCGGCCGCGGCGGTGGATCGCATGCATACCGGCGTGCGGACCCGGTACGACCGCGAGCTGGCCGCGCAGGGCGTGGGCAACATGGTGTGCGGGTTCCTCGGTGCCTTGCCGATGACCGGGGTGATCGTGCGCAGCGCGGCCAATGTGCAGGCCAACGCGGCCACGCGCATGTCGGCCATCCTGCACGCATGCTGGCTGCTGGTGTTCGCCATGCTGGTGCCGTGGCTGCTGCGGATGACGCCGGTGGCCTGCCTGGCCGGCATCCTGGTGTTCACCGGCATCAAGATGATCAACCTCAAGCAGGTCAAGTCGCTGGCGGCCTACGGCCGTGGGACCGCGGCGGTCTATCTGGCGACCACGGCGGTGATCGTCGCCACCGACCTGCTGACCGGGGTGATCGTGGGCTTCGCGCTGTCGTTGCTGCGCCTGTCGCTGCATTCCTCGCGCCTGAAGGTCGACGTGCACGAGCCGGAAGGCGAGGGCAACCGCCTAGTGCTGGCCCTGGATGGTTCGGCCACCTTCCTGCGCGTGCCGGAGATGGCGCGCACGTTGGAGCGCGTGCCGCCAGGGCGTGAGCTGCACCTGGACGTGAGCAAGCTACGGCACGTGGACCACGCCTGTCTGGAGCTGCTGCGCGACTTCGCCCGCAACGCCGC
The DNA here is from genome assembly GCF_028198165.1 of Pseudoxanthomonas sp. JBR18. Taxonomy (NCBI): domain Bacteria; kingdom Pseudomonadati; phylum Pseudomonadota; class Gammaproteobacteria; order Lysobacterales; family Lysobacteraceae; genus Pseudoxanthomonas; species Pseudoxanthomonas sp. JBR18. The sequence goes on along the minus strand of NZ_CP116339.1, from coordinate 4,360,290 downwards.
CGCACGTGGCAATGCGTTGGTGGTCGACTGGCAGGCGCTCGGAACGCGGACCGAAGGCACCGGCGCCTCGCGGGTTGGGCTCAAACCGGCCTGACGCCGCGTGTTCCGGTTGCCCGAATCGCATGGGCTGCGGGAGGTCTTGTAAGCGCGGGGCGCCGGACCGATCGTCCGGCGCCCTTGCGGTGCTGTATCGCCGCCGTTGCGGAGGTTGGCTCAGCGCACCGCGTCACTGTCCGGCGTCTTGTCCTTGAACCGGCACAGGTCGCGGATCACGCATTGCGGGCAGTCCGGCTTGCGGGCCTTGCAGACATAGCGCCCGTGCAGGATCAGCCAGTGGTGCGCGTTGTACAGGTAATTGGCCGGAATCACCTTGACCAGGGTGTCTTCGACCGCGCGCACGTCCTTGCCAGGCGCCAGCCCGGTGCGGTTGGCGACGCGGAAGATGTGCGTGTCCACCGCCATGGTCGATTCGCCGAAAGCGGTGTTGAGCACCACGTTGGCGGTCTTGCGACCGACGCCGGGCAGGGCCTCCAGGGCCTCGCGCGAACGCGGTACTTCGCCGCCGTGTTGCTCGACCAGGATCCGGCACGCGGCGATGACGTTCCTGGCCTTGGCGTTGAACAGGCCGATGGTGGAGATGTAGCGCTTCAGCCCTTCCTCGCCCAGATCGAGGATGGCCTGCGGCGTGTTGGCGACCGGGAACAGGCGGCGGGTGGCCTTGTTGACGCCCACGTCCGTGGCCTGCGCCGAGAGGGTGACGGCCACCAGCAGCTCGAACGGCGTGGTGTATTCCAGCTCGGTGGTCGGGGTCGGGTTGAGTTCGGCCAGACGCGAGAACAGCTCGGCGATCTCCGCGCGCGTGAGCGTGCGGCCGCGGCGTGCGACGGTGGCGCTCACGTGCGCGAGGGTCCAGCGGCGCGGGCCTTGGCGCGGGCCAGCGCGGCGGCCACGGCGGGCGGCAGTGCGGGCTTGCTGGCCGGTGCCGGCGGCGGCGTGCGACGGGCCTGGCGTTCGGCGGCACGGCGCTGCAGGCGCGCGGTGCGCGCCTCGTAGCGTGCCCGGGCCGCCCATTGCGCGGCCAACTGTCGCTGCATCGCGGCCACGCGGAGCAGGGCGTCCTGGCAGCGCGCGTCCACGGATGCTTCCAGGTCCAGTTCCATCAGCCCGGCCTCGATGGCGTCGTCGAGCCGGTCCTCGGCCAGCAGTGCATCCAGGGCCAGCACCCGCGTGCAGGCAGCCGTGGGGTCTCCAGCGTGCGCCATCGCCTCAACGCCCCTCGAAGATCGGCTTGCGCTTGCCGACAAATGCCGCGGTGCCTTCGCGCATGTCTGCGGTGGCGAACATCAGGCCGAACTGCGCCGCCTCGTACTGCAGGCCTTCGCCCAGTGCCGATTCGCCGCCGTGGACGATGCACTCCAGGATGGCGCGCAACGCCAGGGGCGCGGCGTTGGCCAACTGGGCGGTCAGCGCATCGACGCGAGCGTCGAGTTCGTCGGCAGGCACGACTTCATTGACCAGGCCTAATGCCAGCGCGCGCGTCGCGGTGATCGGCGCACCGAGCAGGCACAGTTCCAAGGCGGCCGCGCGGCTGCTCAATCGCAGCAGGCGCTGGGTGCCGCCGAAGCCGGGGATCAGGCCCAGGTTGATTTCCGGCTGGCCGACCTTGGCGGTCTCGGCGGCGATGCGCAGATGGCAGGCCATCGCCAACTCCAGGCCGCCGCCCAGGGCGAAGCCGTTGATCCGCGCGATCACCGGCTTGGACAGGGTCTCCACCGTGCGCATCAGGGTCTGTCCGCGCAGGCCGAACGCGCGTCCGGCCATCGCGTCCAGGTCGGCCATCTCGGCGATATCTGCCCCGGCGACGAACGCTTTCGCGCCAGCGCCAGTGAGGACGACCACGCGCACGGCCGGGTCGGCATCGGCCGCCAGAAAAGCCTCGGTCAGGGCCTGGATCGTGTGCGCATTCAGCGCATTGAGCTTGTCGGGACGATTGACGGTGATGCGGCGGACCGCGCCGGCATCGTCGATCAGGACCGGGGAATGCACCATGGAACGCCCTTGTTTCGTAAATAAAAGGTAAATCCGGAACTTTCCGTCACGAACCCCTGTCAGAGCCCGCAATGCCTCACTGGCCGTTAAGTCCAGGCGGGGCTATCCTAGCGCGTCAACCTGGGCCGCCTGTTGCGACCCTCACCAATAACCCTTGGAGGTTTGTAAGACATGAAGTTGCGTTTGCTCTCTGCCAGCGTGCTGGCCATGACTCTGGCCGCAGGCACCGCTGCCGCACAGACCTCGAACTCCGCTGCCGCCTCCACCCCGGCGCCGGATCGCAACGCGCTCAGCTACGCCCTGGGTTACGACCTGGGCCGCAACCTGATCGAGAGCGGTGAGTCCGTCGACCTGGCCACCGTGCAGAAGGCCCTCCAGGAAGGCTATGCCAAGAAGGAGCCGAGCGTTCCGGTCGACCAGCTGCGCACCGCCGTGCAGCAGATGGAGCAGCGCCAGCAGGCCAAGGCCAAGGCGGCGTTCGATCAGGCCGCGGCTGCCAACAAGTCCAAGTCCGACGCGTTCCTGGCCCAGAACAAGGCCAAGGCTGGCGTGCAGTCCCTGCCGGGCGGCGTCCAGTACCGGGTCGAGGAGTCGGGCAGCGGCGCCAAGCCGACCCAGGCCAGCACCGTGACCATCCAGTACAAGGGTTCGCTGGCCGACGGCCGCACCTTCGTGGATACCTTCAGTCCGCAGCAGGGCCAGACCACCCCGCCGCCGCCGGCCAGCCTGAAGGTCAGCGAGATTCCGCTGGCGGGCCTGCGCGATGCGCTGGTGCAGATGCCGGCCGGTTCGCGCTGGGAAGTGACCCTGCCGCCGGAGAAGGCTTACGGCAACACCCCGCAGTCGCCGATCGGCCCGAACCAGGCCGTGGTGTTCGACGTCAAACTTATCAGCGTCAAGTAATCCACTTCCGCGAAGCTTGATCGTGCGATGCGCCGGCCTGTCCGGCGCATCGTCGTTTCAGGCGCGTGTTTTTCGCCCGATCCCCCGTATCGCCGATGCCATCCCCCTCTTCAACCCAGCTGTCGCCCTGCATCGGTGTGTGCGCACTGCATGAGGGCGTGTGCACGGGATGCCTGCGCACGCTGGAGGAAATCGCCGCCTGGTCGCGGATGGGCGATGATGCCCGCAGGGCCCTGATGGAGCGCTTGCCTGGAAGACGTCCGCCCATGTCACTGGAACTTGCATCACGTCTGCCGGAGTACACCGCGCTCGCCAGGGCGCTGCATCCGTTGGAGACGCCGCCGGCCACGCAGGGCTGGAATCATGGCGAGCTGGAAGACCTCCTGCCACCGGGACCGCCCGCTGCCGCGGCGGTGCTTGCGGGGCTGGTCCCGCACGCGCACGGCACCACGGTCTTGCTCACCCGCCGGCATGACGGGTTGCGCCACCACGCCGGGCAGGTGAGCTTTCCGGGCGGCCGCGTGGATCCGGGCGATGCCGATGCGGTAGCCGCGGCATTGCGCGAGAGTGATGAGGAGATCGCGCTCAAGGCAGGCCAGGTCATGCCGCTGGGACTGCTGGATACCTTCGCCACGGTCAGCGGCTTCCTGGTGACACCGGTGGTGGCGGTGATCGATCCGGCCTTCGTGCCGATCCCCAACCCGGGCGAGGTGGCCGAAGTGTTCGAAGTGCCACTGGATTACCTGATGGAGCCGCGCAACCTGCGCACGGTGGAACTGGAGTTCAAGGGACGTGCGCGGACGGTGCTGGAGTACGACTGGGCCCAGCAGCGCATCTGGGGCGCCACGGCTGGCATCCTCTACAACTTGCGCAGACGCTTGGAGAAAAGCCGATGAACTGGAACACGCTGGTCGACCCCACGCTGCTGGCGCTGCACCTGCATGATCCGGACCTGAGGATCGTCGATGCGCGTTTCGTCCTGACCGATCCGGCCGCAGGACGCGCCGGCTATGCGCAGTCGCACCTGCCACATGCGGCCTACGCCGATCTCAACGAGGACCTGGCCGACCTGTCGCGGGTCGCGGCGGGCGAGGGACGGCACCCGCTTCCCGACGAAGCGACCTTTGCCGCGCGGCTGGGGCAGTGGGGCATCGAGCCACGGCATCAAGTTGTGGTCTATGACGCCACCGACGGCAGCATGGCCGCCGCGCGCCTGTGGTGGATGCTGCGCTTGCTGGGGCATGCGCGGGTGGCCGTGCTCGACGGCGGACTGGCTGCATGGCGCGGCGCGGGCCTGCCCGAAACGGCGGACCTGCCCGAGCCGGATCCGGCGAGCCCTGCGTATCCGGGCCGGTTCGACCGCAGCCAGATCGTCGATGCCCAGGCCGTGGCCGCGCGCCTGTCCGAGTCTCCCGGCTGGCTCATCGATGCACGGGCGTTCGAGCGCTACAGCGGGCAGCATGAGCACGTGGACCGGGTCGCCGGGCATGTACCGGGCGCGGTGAATCGTCCCTATGCGGACAACGTGGCCGATGGCCGATTCCGCGACGCGCAGGCCATCCGCATGGAACTGCTGGAACTGCTGGCGCAGCGCGGGCCGCATCGCGCCGATGAAGTCGTGCTGATGTGCGGATCCGGTGTCACCGCTTGCCATCAGCTGCTGGCCTTCGAACATGCCGGCCTGCCGGGCGCCAAGCTCTATCCAGGCTCGTGGAGCGGCTGGATTTCCGATCCGGCCCGGACTATCGCGACTTCCTGAGTCGTGCGGCCATCGCCTGGAGCGCAGCCTGGGTGTCAGGGCCGAACCAGTCGTCGATGAACTCGTCCAGCACCACGCTGTCCAGCGCGATGCCCAGATCGGCACGGGCGACCTGACGGGTCTTGCGCAACGGCGTCTGCGGCAGGCGCGTCAGCGACCGCAGCCAATCCACGGCGTGCTGCACGGTGGCGGCGGCATCGTCGGCCAGCGCATCGACCAGGCCGATCTGCAGGGCGTGTTCGGCGCTGACCATGGCGCCGGGGACCAGCAGCAGGGAGGCGCGGTGTGCGCCGATCACGCGCCGCATCAGGTGCTGGATGCCGTCCGGCACGGCCAGGCCGACCTGGGTTTCGTTGAGGCCGATCTGCAATGGGCGCGCCGGGTCGGCGCTGCGACACATCACCCGGTAGTCGCCGCACAACGCCAGCACGCAGCCACCGGCCGGCGCGTGGCCGGTGAGGGCGAAGGCCACCGGTACTGGGGCGGCGGCGATGGCCTTGGCCACGTCGAAGAAGGCGGACCAGGTCGCGTGCAGCGCGGCGCGGTCCCGCCCGTGCGAGATCAGGTGCGGCACATCCAGGCCGCCGGAAAACACGCTGTCGTTCCCCGAGAGCACCACGCCGGACACCGCGTCATCGGCGAAGGCGTCGGCGAGCGCCTGCAGCAGCGCCGCGCATAGTGCGTCATCGAGCGCATTGACCGGCGGACGCGCCAGGCGCAGCTCGCGCACCGGGCCGTGGGACTGGACGTGGACAAGCTCGGACATCTGGGCGTCTCCCATGCAACAAGGCCCGCATGATAGCGGGCCCGTGCGGCTGCGTATGGTAGGCGGACGCTGCTCCCCGCCGCCTGGCTCGCAGGTCAGCTCGAGGCTGCGCGCACGGCCTCGGGGATCGGCGCGCTCTTGCCGGTGGCCGTGTCGATCCACACCACCACCACGTGGCCGTCCGAATACAGCACGGTGTCGTCGTTGTCGGCCACGATGCGATGGCCGATGGTCACGCTGGAGTTGCCCAGGCGCTCGACGAACAGCTCCACCACGATGTCGTTGGGCCACACGATCGGCAGGCGGTAATTGACGTGGGTGTTGGCCACCACCGGCGAGATGCCGCTGCCCATGCGGGCGCCGCCGGTGACGCCGTGCATCCAGCGTACGCGGGCCTCTTCCAGGTAGGAGATGTACTTGGCGTTGTTGACGTGGCCGTAGGCATCCATGTCGCGCCAGCGCACGCTGATCGGGATGCGGGCCAGCACCTTGTGCGCGGCTGGGGTGTCGGGGGATTCGCTCATCGGGTCTGTGCCTGTGGGTGGGGAGGTGGGGTGTCGCAGCTGGCCGGGGCATTGGATGGCCAGACGATGCGGTCATTCTCGCCGATCAGCACCGGCTCGCGCCCGCAGCGCCAGGCGCCCTGGGCCAGCACCTTTCCCTCGCGGTCGGCCAGGCCCAGGTTGTGTCGGGCGATCACCACCGCCCGTCCCTCGTTGAACGGGCGCGCGCCACTGAATCGTGCCGGGATGGCGATGCGGCCCTGGCGGTCCAGGTAACCGAAGTGGAAGCGAAGCTCGCCATCATCGTCGCGGCTGGACTGCTGGAAGGCCGCTCTTCCCTCGTGCATGGACGCGATGAGATCGAAGGGATAGCGCCCCAGGACCCGGCCCTCACTGTCGGCCAGACCGACCTGGGCCCGCGCGGTGGGCAACCGTGGCTTGAAGGCGATCACGCCTTCTGAGTAGCGGTGCCACTTGTCCACCTTGCCGGGGACCACGGCCCGCACCTTGAACCCGAGGTCCCGAAACACCGTGTAGACATCGTCCTGGCCGGCGTGCGCGCGCATGGGCCACCAGGTGCCGGGCGCCGCCTCGTCCGCCTGCAGGGGCACCTGCGGCGTCGACACACGCCCCCGCAGGTCGATCAGTTGCGGCTGTCCCTGCACGTAGCGCACCCGGGGGACGATGTCGGCGGCCGAGGACAGGTCGACATCGCGCGGCGCGGCCACGACCTGGCCCTGAGCATCGACCAGGCCTTCCCAGTCCGGCCGCCACGCCGCGAACCAGCCATCGCCCAGTGCGCGGACCTGCTCGTAGCGCGGCGGCAGCAGCACCTGGCCTTGCAGGGAAAGCACACCGGCCCTGGGACCGTTGACGCGCAGGGTGTCGTCCACGGCGCGGTAGGTGAGTTCCTCGTAACGCGGCGGCACGATCTGACGCCCATCCGCGTCCACCCAGCCGTGCAACCGATGACGGCTGTCCTGGTCGCGGTAGGTCACGGTGGACGTCCAGCCGATGTGTTGGTGCGCCTTGTTCTGCCGAGGCTGGAAAGGCGCGTCGTAGCGCGGTGGCAGGCGCCAGCGGCCGTGCGGATCGATCAGGCCATAGCGCTCCCCGGACTTGGCCGACGCCAGCCCGCCATGGAACGCATCGGCGCGCACGCGCACGCCTTCGGGCAGGTTCACGTGTTCCAGCTTGGCGTCGGACACGGTGAAGCGGTACAGCGCGCCTTGACCATCGTTGCCGAGCATCACCCCCTCGGCCACGGCCGTGGCATGGCGGAAGTGAGGCGGCGGTTCGACGGCGTGGCCCTGTGCATCGACGATCCAGGGAATGCGGTGTTCGTCGATGGCTTCGGCCAGCCCATGATGGAAGCGCTCCAGGCGGCGGAAGCGCGGCGCGACGATCCACTGGCCGTCGGCATCGATGGCGCCGAAACCGGCTTCTGTCTGGACCGGTAGCGGCCCTTCGGGCACCTCGCCCCGCAGGGTCGGGCGGTAGGTGCCCCAGGTCGAGTCGGCGCGCCACAGCGGGTCGGTGACCAGCGTGTAGTCAGAGGTAAGCACCCCGACCCGACCGTCGCCGGAGAGCAGGGCGACGGGCAGCGCGCGCGGACCCTTGCGCGGCGTGTCCTGGGTCCTGGCCACCAGCACGATGCGGTCCAGGACTCCGCCCTCGGCAGGCTCCAACCGGTGTCCATCGGACTGGAACACGAGACGACCGCTGGCATCGAAGACCTGCATGGCGATGTCGTCCGCGCCACTGCGGCTGTCGGTGTCGCGGGTGCTGAGGATGAGATGGTCCTCGTCGGCCTGCACGGTCGGTGCGGCCACGGCAGCCCGGATTGGCCTGCGCAGGCCCGCTCGCAGCACCCAACTCTGGCCGCACCCGGCCAGCACCGCCCAGGGGCCGTCGGCGGGGCCCTGCACGCGGACCTTGTCGAGGTTCGGGCAGTCGATCGACTGGCGCACGCGGCCGCGGCGGTCGATCAGGTCGGTGGCGTCCTTGGTATGCCCCACGTACCAGCCGCGCGGCTCGTCATCCAACTGCTGGTAGCGCTCGGGAAGCTTGAATGCACCGTGCGTGTCGACCAGGCCCAGGCCGGGGCCATCGGGCGTGCGGGCGACGGCCAGGCCGTGGCGGAAGTCCTTCAGGATCTCGAACCGTGCCGGCACCTGGAGCCGGCTCTGCACATCGACCGCGCCGCGCAGGGGGCCGGGAGCGCGTTCGCCGTCACGGGGCGGGCGCACGATCATCAGTGCGTCGCGCAATTCGCGCGAGGCCGTGTCCTTGGGCATCGGGAACTGCCGGCCGTCGACGTTCACCAGCAGCTCTTCGCGGCGGCGTTGCATGGGATACAGGCCGGCGTCGTTGGGGCGATAGCGCACCGAGGTGTCTGCCGGGAAGCGCTGCACCACCATGCCCTGGCCATTCACCATCACGCTGCGACCATCCTGGCGCAGCGCGATCGCCGTGTGGCCGTTGTACGGCCCGATGAACCCATAGTCGGCGGCGATCGTCCACTGGCCCTGGCGGTCGATCTGACCCCAGTGGCCGCCCTCGCGCTTGGCCGAGGCGCGCCCATGCGAGAACGCCTCGGCCTGCTCGAAGGCCGGCGCGATCACCCAGCGGCCCTGGCGGTCCACGTAGCCCCAGCGTTCGCCCGAACGCGCCGGCGCCAGACCGTCGTCGAAGTGGCCCAGTTCGGCAAACCGCGGCGGGATGGCGACCTCGCCGTTGCGATCCAGCGCGCCCCAGCGGCCGTCCAGCTTGAAGCGCGCAAGCCCGTCATGCAGGTCGCAGAGGGCTTCGACGGCCGAGTCCTCGCTGCCGGGCAGGGAGCAGGGCGTGTCTGACTGTGCGAAGGCCGGTGCTGCCCAGCTCAGCAGGGGCAGCAGCACGACCGCGATGCGCGAACGCGCGCAGGTGATGGCAGCAGCTGCATGCGTCATGGCCGTGCCTCCTGCCAGGCGTGACGGGCCCGGAGCAGCATGGCCGCAGGAGCGCCTGCGTCGATGAGCGCGGTCCGGTCTGGCAGGGCCAGGCGCGGCCAGACCCGAGCCGCCTCGGTGTCCTGGCGCAGGGTGCTGCGTGCGGCATGCCAGGCAACCAGGCACAGGGCCGGATTGCGGTCGGCGCCCGCCTGATAGGCACCGCGGCGTAGGCCCCAGGCCTGGCGGTGGACTTCCTGACGGTTGCTACGGATCGCCTGCAGTAGGGCCTGGGCCGGTACCGGCATCCGGTAGAGCACCTGGGCATCGCGTGCACGACTGCGCCAGACGATGGCCTGGGGCATCGCGATCCCGCTGCGGCAGTCCAGGTGGATCTGTTCGTGCAGGCTGGCATCGCGCCGTGCCTGCTCGGGCAGATCGGCTGGCAGGTCCTGCTCGTCCAGGGTGAGGAACGGCGCGGGCGTTTCGAAGCGCAGGCTGGCGTCGGATTCGATCTGCAGGGTTCCGGCAATCGGCGCGAAATGCGCCTGCGCCCAGGGCTCCAATGCCTGTTCGATCCGTTGTCGGGTGGCCGCGTCCCAATGCGGGGCTGGTACGTCGGCCTTGCCCATGACCTGGCGTCGCCAGCGGGCGTAGCCCTCCAGGGCCGCCCGGTAGATGGCGTCCGGCGTGGTGGGCACGGTCTTCAAGGTTTCGGGGTCGAAGCGGTATTCCTCGCGTTCGAACAACGTATCGGTGTCGCGCTGGAGCACGCGCTGGATCGGCACGAAGCTCAGCGCGGGGGGTGTCGTCGCGGCCAGTGCGCGGCGGCGCTCGCGCAGGCTGGCGTCGGCCGCCGCCGCGCAGGCCAGGAACGTCTCCGAGCGCTCCGGCCAGAGCTTGCCATCACCGCGCTCGATCTGCTCGGCTAGGCGATCGGCCTGTGTGCCGGGCTGGACGTCGCGCCGGGCCAGGACATGGCCCTCGCGGTCCAGCAACCGTTGCTGGACAGGCACGAAGTGGCCGGTTCGACAGTCGATCAGTTTGGTCTCGTATTCGTACCAGGCGGCCTTGTCGGCCTGGTCGGGCCAGTGATCATGGTCATGGCGCGGGTAGCGCGACGCCGACGCCAGCAGGCCGTCCTCACGCCAGTGCAGGGCCGAGAGATCCACCGCATGGGCGGTGTCGCGGGCGTACATGGGGAAGTACAGCCAGTTGGCTTCGTCGGTGTCGACGCTTGCCGCTGGCGCGGCCTGGCTGGCGGAGAAGGCACTGGCGGCGGCCAGCGTGCAAATCAGAGTCGTGCGCAAATCCAAAACGTATCTAGCCCTGTCCGTGTGGGTCGAGGGCAAGGCATTGTCCAGATCATGGCGCGGAGTTCAAACACGCCGCGCGGACTTCGTGACGCCCAGTACAGCTTGGGCGCCGTAGCGAATCGGCGCGGCTGCCGGGAGGCAGCCTGACGCCGGGGTCAGCTGGCGGCTTTCTTCTTTGCGGACTTGGCCGATTTCCGTGCGGCCTTCGCGGCCTTCTTGGCCGCCATGCGCGGCGGCAGGACCTCATCCTTGGCGGTGGCCGCCGGCTTGCTGGCCTTGGCGGCCGTGTCGGGCAGCAGCTTGGCCAGGAAGTGGCCCGTGTACGAGTCAGGATGCGCGGCGATTTCCTCCGGCGTGCCGGTGGCCACGATGGTGCCGCCGCGATGGCCGCCCTCCGGTCCCAGGTCCACGACCTGGTCGGCGGTCTTGATCACGTCCAGGTTGTGTTCGATCACCACGATGGTGTTGCCGTCGTCGCGCAGCTTGTGCAGCACTGCCAGCAGGTGTTCGATGTCGTGGAAGTGCAGGCCGGTGGTCGGTTCGTCCAGGATGTACAGCGTGCGCCCGGTATCGCGACGCGAGAGTTCCTTGGACAGCTTCACGCGCTGGGCCTCGCCGCCGGACAGCGTGGTGGCGCTCTGGCCGAGCTTGACGTAGCTCAGGCCCACGTCCATCAGCGTTTCCAGCTTGCGCGCGATCGAGGGCACCGGCTCGAACAGCTTGAGCGCGTCCTCGACCGTCATTTCCAGCACGTCGTTGATGTTGAAGCCCTTGTAGAGGATCTCCAGCGTCTCGCGGTTGTAGCGCTTGCCGTGGCACACATCGCAGGGGACGTAGACGTCGGGCAGGAAGTGCATCTCCACCTTGATCAGGCCATCGCCCTGGCAGGCCTCGCAGCGGCCGCCGCGCACGTTGAAGCTGAAACGGCCGGGTGAGTAGCCGCGCGCACGCGACTCGGGGACCTGCGCGAACAGCTCACGCAGCGGGGTGAACAGTCCGGTGTAGGTCGCCGGGTTGGAGCGTGGCGTACGCCCGATCGGCGACTGGTCGATGTCCACCACCTTGTCGAACAGGTCCAGCCCGGTGATCTCGCCGTACGGCGCCACCGGATGCGAGGCGCCGTTGATCTCGTTGGCGGTCAGCGAGAACAAGGTGTCGTTGATCAGCGTGGACTTGCCCGAGCCGGACACGCCGGTGATGCAGGTGAACAGCCCCGAGGCGATCTCCAGATCCACGCCCTTGAGGTTGTTGCCGCGCGCCCCGGTGAGCTTGAGCACCATCTTGGGGTTGGCCTTGTGCCGGATCTTGGGCACCTCGATGCGGCGCTTGCCCGACAGGTACTGGCCGGTGAGCGAACGCGGGGCGTCCAGCAGGTCCTGCACCGAACCTTCGCCCACGATCTCGCCGCCATGCACGCCGGCGCCGGGGCCGATATCGAGCACGTGGTCGGCCGCGCGGATCGCGTCCTCGTCGTGTTCGACCACGATCACCGTGTTGCCCAGGTCGCGCAGGCGGGTCAGGGTGCCGAGCAGGCGCTCGTTGTCGCGCTGGTGCAGGCCGATGGAAGGCTCGTCCAGCACGTACATCACCCCGACCAGGCCGGCGCCGATCTGGCTGGCCAAACGGATGCGCTGGGCCTCGCCGCCGGACAGAGTGTCGGCCTTGCGTTCCAGGGTCAGGTAATCCAGGCCCACGTCGATCAAGAAGCCCAGCCGCTCGCCGATTTCCTTGACGATCTTGGTGGCGATCTCGCCGCGCCAGCCGGTGAGCTTCATCTCACGGAAGAAGGCCAGGGCGTGGTCCACTGGCATCACCGCAATTTCAGGCAGCGCGCGGTCGGCCACGAACACGTTGCGCGCGGCGCGGTTGAGGCGTGCGCCCCCGCACTCGGGGCAGGGCTGCTCGCTGATGTACTTGGACAGCTCCTCGCGCACGGCCGGCGATTCTGTCTCGCGGTAGCGGCGCTCCAGGTTGGGCACGATGCCTTCGAACTTGTGCTTGCGCTGGGTGCGCCCGCCCGATTCGGTGAGGTAGGTGAAGGTGATCACCTCGTTGCCGCTGCCGTACAGCACTGCCTGCTGGACCTTCTCCGGCAGGATCATCCACGGCGCGTCCACGTCGAACTTGTAGTGCCGAGCCAGCGAGGCGATCAGCTGGAAATAGTAGGCATTGCGCCGATCCCAGCCGCGCACCGCGCCGGCTGACAGCGCCAGCTCCGGATGCACCACCACGCGCGCCGGGTCGAAGAACTGGGCCACGCCCAGGCCGTCGCACTTGGGGCAGGCCCCGACCGGCGAATTGAACGAAAACAGGCGCGGTTCCAGCTCGGGCAGCGAGTAGTCGCAGACCGGGCAGGAGTACTTGGAGGAGAACAGCTGCGGGGTGGCGTCCGGGCGATCCAGCGACATCACCGAGGCCATGCCGTCGCCCAGCTTCAGCGCGGTCTCGAAGCTCTCGGTGAGGCGTTGCTTGATGTCCGCGCGCGGCTTGAAGCGGTCGATCACCGCCTCGATCGTGTGCTTCTGGCGCAGGGCCAGGGTCGGCACCGCGTCGATCTCGTGCAGCTGCCCATCCACGCGCACGCGCACGAAACCCTGCGCCCGCAGCTGGTCGAAGACCTGGGCGTGCTCGCCCTTGCGCTCGCGGATCACCGGTGCCAGCAGCATCCAGCGCTGCTCGCCATCCAGCGCCAGTACCTGATCGACCATCTGGCTGACAGTCTGGGCCTCCAGCGGGTAGCCGTGGTCCGGGCAGCGCGGGCTGCCCACGCGGGCGTAGAGCAGGCGCAGGTAGTCGTAGATCTCGGTGATGGTGCCCACGGTGGAGCGCGGGTTGTGCGAGGTGGACTTCTGTTCGATCGAGATCGCCGGCGACAGGCCCTCGATGGTGTCCACGTCCGGCTTTTCCATCACACTCAGGAACTGCCGGGCGTAGGCCGACAGCGACTCGACGTAGCGGCGCTGGCCTTCGGCGTAGATGGTGTCGAACGCCAGCGAGGACTTGCCCGAGCCGGACAGGCCGGTGATCACGATCAGCTTGTCGCGAGGCAGGTCGAGGTCGATGTTCTTGAGATTGTGCGTGCGTGCGCCGCGGATGCGGATACTGTCCATGCCTGGGGGGTCTGGCCTGTGCAGGGGAGGAGCGCCGGCGCGTGTCGATCCGGTGCGAATCGATCAGCCTAGCGAGTCCCCTGTATGGGGGCAATTGACAGGTTTCCGAAGGGGCCGGGCGCCCGCCGCGCCGATCGTCGGGCCGCGCGCGCGCCGTTCAGTGCGGAGCTGGGGGGTGACTTGCTCCAAGTCACTGATCCGGATATGATTCCGCTTCTGTCCGCCCCTCGATGGGCGGCAGGCACGAGAATAACTACGAAAAGCCAACACTAGAGGAAGCACCCATGTACGCAGTTCTGGTCACGGGCGGCAAGCAGTATCGCGTCATGCAGGGCGAAACCCTGCGCGTTGAGAAGCTGGACGCCGAAGCCGGTAAGGACATCACTTTCGACACCCTGCTGATGCTGGGCGACGAAAACGGCATCAAGCTGGGCGATGCGCTGAAGGGCGCCACCGTCACCGCGACGGTCAAGTCGCACGGCCGCGCCGACAAGGTCCGTATCATCAAGTTCCGCCGCCGCAAGCACCACATGAAGCAGATGGGTCACCGGCAGCACTACACCGAAATCGAGATCACCGGAATCACTGGTTCCGGCGACAACAAGTAAGGAGCGCAAGTCATGGCACATAAAAAGGGCGTAGGTTCCTCGCGCAACGGCCGCGACTCCAATCCGAAGATGCTGGGCGTGAAGATCTATGGTGGCCAGGCGATCGAAGCCGGCAACATCATCGTTCGCCAGCGTGGCACCCAGTTCCATCCGGGTCAGGGCGTCGGCCTGGGTCGCGACCACACGCTGTTCGCGCTGGTCGACGGCAAGGTGGACTTCTCGGTGAAGGGCGCCAAGAAGCGTCGCACCGTGAGCGTGGTCGCCGAGGCGTAAGCCTTCGCGATACCGCCGCGAAAGCCCCGCTTCGGCGGGGTTTTTCGTTTCAGTGCCACCTGCCGGTGGTGTGCGGCATGGGCCGCCCTCGTGGGGCGGCGCTGCCGCTAGACTTTCGGGCCGTGCGCATCGTGCGCGGCTCGTGCGCTTCAACCCTCTTTTCTTTCCGGTCCCCATTCCCATGAAACTCGTAGACGAAGCCGAAATCCAGGTCATCGCCGGCAACGGCGGCAATGGCTGCGTCGGCTTCCGCCGCGAAAAGTTCATCCCGCTCGGCGGCCCGGACGGTGGCGACGGCGGTGACGGCGGCAGCGTGTGGCTGCAGGCCGACGAAAACCTCAACACGCTGGTCGATTTCCGCCACCAGCGTCGCTTCAACGCCCAGCGTGGCGAGAACGGCATGGGGCGGCAGATGTACGGCAAGGCGGGCCAGGACCTGGTCATCACCGTGCCGGTCGGCACGGTGGTGGTGAACGTGGGCACCGACGAGGTCATCGGCGACCTGACCGTCCATGGCGACCGCCTGCTGGTGGCGCGCGGAGGCAAGGGCGGGCTGGGCAACATGCACTTTAAGTCCTCGGTGACCCGCGCGCCGCGCAAGGCCACGCCGGGCGAGGAGGGCGAGGAGCGCCTACTCAAGCTGGAGCTGAAGCTGCTGGCCGACGTGGGCCTGCTGGGCTTCCCCAATGCCGGCAAGAGCACTCTGATCCGCGCCGTGTCGGCGGCCACGCCCAAGGTGGCCGATTACCCGTTCACCACGCTGTATCCGAACCTGGGCGTGGTCAGCGTCGAGGCGCACCGCAGCTTCGTCATCGCCGACATCCCCGGCCTGATCGAGGGCGCGGCCGATGGCGCGGGCCTGGGGGCACAGTTCCTGCGCCACCTGCAGCGCACCCGCCTGCTGCTGCACCTGGTGGACATGGCGCCGGTGGACGAGGCCTATGCCGACACCGGCGTGACCATTTCTCCGGCCGAGCAGGTTCGGGCGATCGAGCGCGAACTGCACAAGCACGATGCGGCGCTGCTGGACAAGCCGCGCTGGCTGGTGCTCAACAAGGCCGACCTGATGTTCGAGGGCGAAGCTGCAGAGCGCGCGCGCGCAGTGGTGGCCGAACTGGGCTGGGAAGGTCCGTGGTACGTGACCTCGGCGATCTCGCGCGAGGGCACCTTCCCGATCATGAAGGACGTGATGGCCTTCTTCGATCGACAGCGCGAGGAAGCGGCCGAGGCCGCACGAGACGCCGGCTGAGGGCTGCCGGTGCGGGTCTGCTGTCCTGCCCGTAGAGCGGAGCTTGCTCCGCTGGAGCTTCCCCCTGTGGGCCTGGCGTGCAGCGCTGCGGCGGGGAGGGGGTGCGCATGTCGGGATGGGAATGACAGCAGCCGCAACCGCAGCGGAGCAAGCTCCGCTCTACGGCGGGGCGCGCGCGCTTGTTTCGGTGCGGCCGATCGCCGGGCAACAAAAAACCCGGCCGAAGCCGGGTTTCCTGTCGCCCTTGCCGTCAAGCGTGCATCACGCGGCCTGGAGGGCCTTGATGCGTGCGGTCAGGCGGCTCTTGTGACGGGCGGCCTTGTTGCGGTGGATCAGACCACGCGAGCTGAAACGGTCCAGCAGCGGCTGGGCGGTGGCGAAGGCTGCCTGGGCGCCGGCGGCGTCGTTGGCATCCAGCGCCTTGATGACTTTCTTCACGGCGGTGCGCAGCATGGAGCGCTGGGCGACGTTGCGCGCATTGCGCACGACGGTCTGCTTGGCGCGCTTCTTGGCGGACTTGATATTGGCCACGTTGGGATCCTGAGAATTCTTGGGTTGACGGCGGGCGGGAAAAACGAACGGGAAATTATGGGCTATTCAATGGGTTGGGTCAACACGGCGTGCACGGGGCGGTCCTGGCCGGCGGAGCGCGGACGATGAGCACGCCGAAGATGCTGCGCGGGCTGCTGTCCTTCAGCAGCATGACCATGATCTCGCGCGTGCTGGGCCTGGTCCGGGACCAAGCCATCAATTACAGCTTTGGCGCCAGCGCGGTCACCGATGCGTTCTGGGTGGCCTTTCGCATCCCCAACTTCCTGCGTCGGCTGTTCGCGGAAGGCTCGTTCTCCACGGCCTTCGTGCCGGTCTTCACCGAGGTCAAGGAGACCCGTCCGCACGAGGACCTCAGATCGCTCATGGCCCGCGTGTCCGGCACTCTGGGCGGCATCCTACTGCTGGTCACCGCGCTGGGGCTGATCTTCACCCCGCAGGTGGCGCTGATCTTCAATCCGGGCTCGGCCGACGACCCGGCCAAGTTCGGCACCATCGTCGAGCTGCTGCGGCTGACCTTCCCGTTCCTGCTGTTCGTGTCGCTGACCGCGTTGTCGGGCGGGGCGCTGAACAGCTTCAACCGCTTCGCCATCCCGGCGATCACCCCGGTGATCCTCAATGTCTGCATGATCGCTGGCGCCTTGTGGCTGGCGCCTGCGATGGGCATGTCGGTGCTGGCGCTGGGTTGGGCGGTGCTGGCGGCCGGTGCGCTGCAGCTGCTGTTCCAGCTGCCGGCCCTGCGCGGAATCGACCTGCTGACCCTGCCGCGTTGGGGCTGGTCGCATCCGGACGTGCGCAAGGTGCTGCGCCTGATGCTGCCGACCCTGTTCGGCTCGTCGGTGGCCCAGATCAACCTGCTGCTGGATACGGTGATCGCCTCCTACCTCTACGTCGGCTCGCAGAGCTGGCTGTCGCAGGCGGACCGCTTCCTGGAACTGCCGCTGGGCGTGTTTGGCGTGGCCCTGGGCACGGTGATCCTGCCAGCGCTGTCGCGGCACCACGTCAAGACCGATGGCGCGGGCTTTTCCGCCGCGCTGGACTGGGGGCTGCGGACCACGCTGCTGATCGCCGCGCCGGCGATGGTCGGGCTGATGCTGCTGAGCACGCCGCTGGTGTCCACGTTGTTCCAGTACGGCAGGTTCACCGCCTTCGACTCGCGCATGGCCGCCATGTCGGTCTTCGGCCTGAGCTTTGGACTGCCGGCCTTCGCGCTGCTGAAGATCCTGCTGCCGGCGTTCTACGCCCGCCAGGACACCCGTACGCCGGTGCGCGCAGGCGTGGCGGCGCTGGTGGCCAACATGCTGCTGAATTTTGCCTTCCTGGCGGTGCTGTACCAGCTGATGGTCAAGCCGGAGGTGCGCGCGCTGGGCGTGATCCAGGCGCTGTCGCAGACCCCGGGCCTGCACCTGGCGCTGGGGCTGTCCAGCGCGGTGGCCAGCTACATCAACCTGGGCCTGCTGGCGTTCTGGCTGCGGCGGGCGGGGGTGTACCGGCGCAAGCCGGGGTGGGGACGGTTCCTGGTCCGCCTGGTCGCGTCCTGCGCGGTGATGGCCCTGGTCGTCGGCGGCGGCGTGCACTGGCTCCCGGACTTCACCGGAATGGACAAGTGGCACCGCATCGCCTCGCTGCTGGGTCTGGTGGCGACCGGCGCGGTGAGCTACGCCGTGGTCCAGGTGGTGCTCGGCTTCCGCCCACGTGACCTGCGCGAGCACTGAGGCGCCAGGGGTTGTGCCCGCGCATGGCGGCTATACTTCAAGGGTTTCCCCAGAGGCTTCCCGGGACGCGGCGGTTTCACAGGCGGCGCGGCCCGACCCCAATGCAATGAGCAGGTTGTTCCGTGACGTCGAAGGCGGGGTACTGACCCCCGATGGCAGCGTGGTGTGCATCGGCGCCTTCGATGGCCTGCACCTGGGCCACCGCGCGCTGCTGGCGCACGCGCGCCTGCGCGCGGCGACCCTGGGCGTGCCGATGGTGGCACTGAGTTTCGAGCCGCTGCCGCGCGAATTCTTCATGCCCGATGCGCCGCCGCCGCGGCTGAGCCTGCCGCGGGCCAAGGTCGAAGGCCTGCTGGAGGCCGGCGCCGACCGGGTTGGTCTGCTGCGTTTCAACCGGCGCATGACCTCCATGTCCGCGCAGGACTTCGTGCACATCCTGCTGGCCGGACGGCTGCGCGCGCGCGAGGTGTGGATCGGGCCGGAATTCCGGTTCGGCCACAAGCGCGGCGGCGATGTCGCGCTGCTGCAGGCCATGGGCGCGGAGCTGGGCTTCAGCGCCGGCCACATCGCCCCGGTGCATTGCGCCGACGGCGAGCGGGTGTCCAGCACCCGCATCCGCGCGGCGCTGCGCCAGGGCGACTTCGCCCACGCCGAGCGCCTGCTCGGCCGGTCGTACGCGATCGGCGGGCGGGTGGTGCGCGGCAAGCAGCTCGGCCGCACCCTGGGATTCCCGACGGCCAACCTGCGCTTTCCCAAGACGCCGGCGCTGTCGGGCATCTACGCCACCTGGATCCACGGGCTGACCGAACGGCCGTGGCCCTCGGTGTCCAGCTTCGGCACCCGCCCGACCGTGGAAGGCGTAGAGCCGCTGCTGGAGGCACACCTGTTCGACTTCAGCGGCGACCTCTATGGGCGCCATCTGCGGGTGGAGTTCGTGGCCAAGCTGCGCGACGAGGAAAAGTTCGACGGCCTCGACGCGCTGACCGCGCAGATGCAGCGCGATGCCGCCCAGGCGCGCCAGCTGCTGTCGGCCGAACGCTTCAGGGCCACCGCGTGACCGCCGGATCCCCAATGCCTGCCTGCGCCTGGCGCGGGCCTTCCAACGCAACGCCATCGAGAAACCGCTTGCCGTGAGCACCGATTACAAAGTCACCCTGCAACTGCCCGCCACGGATTTCCCGATGCGCGGCGACCTGCCCAAGCGCGAGCCGGACACGCTCAAGCGCTGGTACGACCAGGACCTGTACGCCCAGCTGCGCGCCAACGCCAAGGGCAGGCCGCTGTTCGTGCTGCACGACGGCCCGCCGTATGCCAATGGCCAGATCCACCTGGGACACGCGGTCAACAAGATCCTCAAGGACATCATCGTCAAGTCGCGCTATGTCGCCGGCTTCGATGCGCCCTACGTGCCGGGCTGGGATTGCCACGGCCTGCCGATCGAGATCGCGATCGAGAAGAAGTACGGCAAGGTCGGCACCAAGCTGGACGCCAAGGCCTTCCGCCAGAAGTGCCGCGAGTACGCCGAGGAGCAGATCGACCTGCAGCGCCGCGATTTCAAGCGCCTGGGTGTGATCGGCGATTGGGACAATCCGTACAAGACGCTGAACTTCCGCTTCGAGGCCGACGAGATCCGCGCGCTGGCCAAGGTCGTCGCCAACGGCCATCTTGTGCGCGGTGCCAAGCCCGTGCACTGGTGCTTCGACTGCGGCTCGGCGCTGGCCGAGGCCGAGATCGAATACCAGGACAAGGTGTCCCCGGCGATCGACGTCGGCTACGCCGCGCGCGATCCGCAGGCGCTGGGCGCCGCGTTCGGTGTCGAGGTGCCTGCCGGTGTCGAAGTCGCTGTGCCGATCTGGACCACCACGCCGTGGACGCTGCCGGCTTCGTTGGCGGTGAGCCTGGGGCCGGACCTGGATTACGTCCTGGTCGAAGGCCCGGATCGCGCCAGCGCGCCGCGCTGGCTGGTCGTGGCCGAAGCCCTGGCCGAGCGCACGCTGGCGCGCTACGGCGTGTCCGAGGTGGTGGTGAAGGGGCAGGCCAAGGGCGCCGCCCTTGAACACCTGCTGCTGGCGCACCCGTTCTACGCGCAGCGTGACATCCCGCTGATCCTGGGCGATCACGTCTCGGCCGAAGACGGCACCGGCGCGGTCCACACCGCGCCCGGCCATGGCCAGGAGGACTATGCGGTCGGCCTGCAGTACGGCCTGATCGAGCAGTACACGGCCGCGCAGATCAATCCGGTCGACGCGCGTGGCGTGTACCTGCGATCCACGCCGGCCTTTGGCGATCTCGAGCTGGCCGGCACGCACATCTGGAAGGCCAACGACGCCATCGTCGAGGCCGCGCGCGGCAACGGTGCGCTACTGGCCTTTCATCCGCTGACCCACAGCTATCCGCACTGCTGGCGGCACAAGACCCCGGTGGTGTTCCGCGCCACGCCGCAGTGGTTCATCTCGATGGAGCAGGCCAACCTGCGCCGCGATGCGCTGGCCGCCATCAAGCAGGTCGGCTGGTTCCCTGCCTGGGGCCAGGCGCGCATCGCGAGCATGATCGAGGGACGTCCGGACTGGTGCATCAGCCGTCAGCGCACCTGGGGCGTGCCGATCGCGCTGTTCGTCCATCGCGAAACCCATGAGCCGCATCCGCGCTCGGTCGAGCTGATGGAGCAGGTCGCGCAGAAGGTGGAGCAGGGCGGCGTCGACGCCTGGTACGACCTGGAGCCGGCCGAGCTGCTGGGCGAAGAGGCGGCGCACTACGACAAGGTCACCGACATCCTGGATGTCTGGTTCGACTCGGGCGTCACCCACGAGGGCGTGCTGCTGGCGCGTGGCTTCGGCAAGCCGGCCGACCTGTACCTGGAGGGCTCGGATCAGCACCGCGGCTGGTTCCAGTCCTCGCTGCTGACCGGCGTGGCCATCGACAAGGCCGCGCCTTACAAGCAGTGCCTGACCCACGGCTTCACCGTGGACGAGCACGGCCGCAAGATGTCCAAGTCGCTGGGCAATGGCATCGAGCCGCAGGACATCATGAAGACCCTGGGCGCGGACATCCTGCGTCTGTGGATCGCAAGCGCCGACTACAGCAACGAAATGTCGCTGTCGCAGGAAATCCTCAAGCGCAATGCCGACGCCTACCGTCGCCTGCGCAACACCGCGCGCTTCCTGCTGGGCAATTTGCATGGCTTCGACCCCGCCGTGCATCTGCGCGAGCTGGACGACATGGTCGCGCTGGATCGCTGGATCGTGCATCGCGCCTGGGAAGTGCAGGAGAAGATCAAGGGGGCTTACGAGCGCTATGACTTCGCCTCCATCGTGCAGGCGTTGCTGAACTTCTGCAGCGTGGACCTGGGCTCGCTGTACCTGGATGTCACCAAGGACCGCCTGTACACGATGCCGACTGACTCGCGCGGCCGTCGCAGCGCGCAGAGCGCGATGTATCGCATCGCCGAGGCCTTCGTGCGCTGGATCGCGCCGATCCTGAGCTTCACTGCCGACGAGATGTGGGGCTACCTGCCGGGCAAGCGCCTGGACAATGTGCTGTTCTCGGTGTTCTACGACGGGCTGGCGCCGTTGCCTGCCGATGCGGCGCTGTCGGCGGCCGACTTCGACCAACTGCTGGCCCTGCGCGAGCAGGTGGCCAAGGTGCTCGAACCGATGCGCGCCAGCGGCGCGATCGGCGCGGCGCTGGACGCGGAGATCGCGATCACCGCAGGTCCGGTCGTGGCCAAACACTGGCAGGCGCTGGGCGACGAACTGCGGTTCCTGTTCATTAGCGGTGACGTGACCGTGACCGAGGCGCAGGCCGACGAGGTCTTCGTCTTGGCCACGCCGACCACCAAGCCCAAGTGCGTGCGTTGCTGGCAGCGTCGCGCCGATGTCGGCGCCTACGCGGCCCACCCGGAACTGTGTGGGCGCTGCGTGGACAATGTTGATGGTCCCGGCGAGGACCGCCAATGGTTCTGAGCAGCGAGGCGAAGGTGATCGCAAAGAAGCCCAATGCGCTGGTGTGGCTGCTGCTCTCGGCGGCCGTGGTCGGACTGGACCAGTGGTCCAAGGCCTGGGTGCTGGCCAGCCTGCCGGAATTCCAGCCGGTCAAGGTCATCGACGGGTTCTGGAACTGGTATCGCACCTACAACACCGGTGCGGCCTTCAGCTTCCTGAGCCAGGCGGGCGGCTGGCAGATCTGGTTCTTCACCGCATTGGCGGTCGGCGTCAGCGGGCTGCTCGCCTGGTGGCTGTCGCGCACGCCGCGCGGTGAATGGCGCGTGGCCCTGCCGTACGCGCTGGTCATCGGTGGCGCGCTGGGCAACGTGATCGACCGCCTGGTGCACGGCCACGTGGTGGATTTCATCCAGTGGTACGTGGGCGATCATTACTGGCCCTCGTTCAACATCGCCGATTCGGCGATCGTCTGCGGCGCGGTCGGGATCGGCCTGTTTGGCCTGCTGGACGGCAAGCGCCGGGCCAAATCCGGATAATGGTGGCTCCTTCTTCGACTCATCCGGCCCTGTGCGGCCGGTCGGACTGATTCCCATGGATGTCCTGCTCGCCAATCCCCGCGGTTTCTGTGCCGGCGTCGATCGCGCCATCGAGATCGTCAAACGCGCCATCGAGACCCTGGGCGCGCCGATCTACGTGCGCCATGAGGTCGTGCACAACCGCTTCGTGGTCGACGATCTCAAGGCTCGCGGCGCGATCTTCGTCGAGGAACTGGATGAGGTACCGGACGGCAACACGGTGATCTTCAGCGCCCATGGCGTCTCCCAGGCCGTGCGCCAGGAGGCCGAGCGGCGCGGGCTGAAGGTGTTCGACGCCACCTGTCCGCTGGTGACCAAGGTCCACCTGGAAGTGGCACGCCACTGCCGTGCAGGTCGTGACGTGGTGCTGATCGGCCATGCCGGCCATCCGGAAGTGGAGGGCACGATGGGCCAGTGGGACCGCGAATGCGGCACCGGGCGCATCTATCTGGTGGAGGACATCGACGATGTCGCCACGCTGCGGATCGAGCAGCCAGAGAACTTCGCCTATACCACCCAGACCACGCTGTCGGTCGACGACACAGTGGGCATCATCGAGGCGCTGCGGGCCCGGTATCCGGCCATGCAGGGGCCCAAGAACGACGACATCTGCTACGCCACCCAGAACCGCCAGGACGCCGTGCGCGACCTGGCGCGCGAATGCGATCTGGTCCTGGTGGTGGGCTCGCCGAACAGCTCCAATTCCAACCGCCTGCGCGAGCTTGCTCAACGCGACGGAGTGGAGGCGCATCTGATCGACGGCGCGCAGGAGATCGATCCTGCCTGGATCGCCGGCAAGCAGCACGTGGGCGTGACTGCCGGCGCCTCGGCCCCGGACGTGCTGATCGATGGCGTGATCGCTAGGCTGCGCGAGCTGGGCGCCAGCGGCGTGACCGAGCTGGCGGGCCAGCCGGAAAGCATGGTGTTCGCCCTGCCCAAGGAGCTGCGCCTGCAACTGGTCAATTGACCGGGGGCGAGGCGATCCCTAGAATTCGCCGTCCCGCCGGAATAGCTCAGTTGGTAGAGCGGCGCATTCGTAATGCGTAGGTCGCAGGTTCGACTCCTGTTTCCGGCACCAAAGCGTCTTCATCAAAGCCTCGTCGCGTGCCGACGGGGCTTTTTTGTGGCCGGCTGCACGCTCTGCGTGACCCGCATCGGCGAGGGGGCATCGCCGACCGCAGAAGAGTAAGATGCATTCCGTGTGTCGCCGCTTGCGGCGCCTCTTCCGATGGATCCAGGACGGATCGTGGCGCTGACCTGTCCCTTGGGCGACGGGCTCGCGTCATCGCTGACGGAAAAGCATCGGCCTAGGGATTCCTAGATGCTGCGGGGCAGCATAAAATAGTGCGGTTCAAGCACTTGCCCGCCTGCGTCCGGCCCTTGAGGCGCCCGTCACGCGCGACAGTGTTGCGGGGTTCGGCAAGCCGGGGCCCGCTCGGACGCCGATTTCTTCTCGCAAACGGATAGACCATGTCCCTGCTGAAGCTTCCTGGACGACTGCGTCCATGGATTTTGCTGGCAAGTGTGTTGTTTCTTGGCGGCTGCCAGTCCGCCATCCTGAACCCCAAGGGCCAGATCGGCATCGACGAGCGCAACCTGCTCGTGACTTGCACGGTGCTGATGCTGCTGGTGGTGGTGCCGGTGATCGTGTTGACGCTGGTGTTCGCCTATCGCTACCGGGCGTCCAAGCAGAACCGCTACGAGCCGGAATGGCACCACTCGACCCCGATCGAGATCGTGGTCTGGGCCATCCCCTGCGTGATCATCACCGTGCTGGGCGTGCTGGTGTGGCGCTCCTCGCATGCGCTGGACCCGTATCGTCCGCTCGATTCGCAGGTCAAGCCGATCAACATCGAGGCCGTCTCGCTGGACTGGAAGTGGCTGTTCATCTATCCGGACCAGGACGTGGCGGCGGTCAATGAACTGGCCTTCCCGGAAAAGACCCCGCTGAATTTCCGCATCACTTCCGATTCGGTGATGAATGCGTTCTTCATTCCGCAGATGGGCACGATGATCTACTCGATGGCCGGCATGGAGACCAAGCTCCATCTGATCGCCAACGAGCAGGGCACCTTCCGCGGCCTGTCCTCGCACTACAGCGGCGCGGGCTTCTCGGGCATGCACTTCAATGCGATCGCCACCGACCAGGCGGGCTTCGATGCTTGGGTGGCCAAGGCGAAGGCCTCGGGGAAGGCGCTGGATGAAGCGTCCTACGCCGAACTGGCCAAGCCCAGCGAAAACGTGGCGCCGATGTACTACGCCTCGGCGACCCCGGGCCTGTTCCAGGGGATCATGGCCAAGTACATGATGGGTTCGCACGGCCATGGCGGGCACGAGATGCTCGGCATGGACAATCCGGCGCCTCCTGGCACCGAAGCGGCCAAGCAGGCCGATGCGCATGCCGGTGAGCACGGCGCCGCCGACGAAGCCACCCAGGGCCACGACATGCATTCGATGGACGCCATGCCCGGCATGGACGACATGCACCACGACGGCGCGCCGGCGCCGGCGGGTGAATCGCAGAATCCGCAGGAGACGCACTAATGTTGCTCGGCAAATTGTCGCTCGAGGCGATCCCGTATCACGAGCCGATCCTGATCGGCACCTTCGCCGGTGTCGCGCTGGGCGGGCTGGCGGTGCTGGCGCTGATGACCTTCTTCAAGAAGTGGGGCTGGTTGTGGCGCGAATGGCTGACTTCGGTCGACCACAAGAAGATCGGCGTGATGTACATCGCCGTTGCCCTGGTCATGCTGCTGCGTGGCTTCTCCGACGCGATCATGATGCGCGCGCAGCTGGCGCTGGCGCACGGAGGCGAGGCGGGCTTCCTGCCCCCGCACCATTACGACCAGGTGTTCACCGCGCACGGCGTGATCATGATCTTCTTCATGGCCATGCCGTTCATCGTGGGCCTGATGAACATCGTCGTGCCGCTGCAGATCGGCGCGCGCGACGTGGCCTATCCGTTCCTGAACTCGCTCAGCTTCTGGCTGTTCGTGGCCGGCGTGGTGCTGATCATGCTGTCGCTGTTCGTTGGTGAGTTCGCCAAGACCGGCTGGCTGGCATTCCCGCCGCTCTCCGAGCTGCAATACAGTCCAGGGGTCGGTGTCGACTACTACATATGGGCGCTGCAGATCTCGGGTCTGGGCACGACGCTGAGCGGCATCAACTTCCTGGTGACTATCCTCAAGATGCGCGCCCCGGGCATGACCCTGATGCGCATGCCGATCTTCACCTGGACCGCGCTGATTACCAACATCTTGATGATCGCGGCCTTCCCGATCCTCACCGTCACCCTGGCGCTGCTCACCGCCGACCGCTACCTGGGCATGCACTTCTTCACCAATGACGGTGGCGGCAACGCCATGATGTACATCAACATGATCTGGATCTGGGGCCACCCGGAGGTCTACATCCTGATCCTGCCGTGCTTTGGCGTGTTCTCCGAGGTGGTGCAGACCTTCTCGCGCAAGCCGCTGTTCGGCTACACCTCGATGGTCTGGGCCACCAGCTGCATCGGCGTGCTGTCCTTCATCGTGTGGCTGCACCACTTCTTCACGATGGGCTCGGGTGCCAACGTCAACGCGTTCTTCGGCATCACCACGATGATCATCGCGGTGCCGACCGGCGTGAAGATCTTCAACTGGCTGTTCACCATGTTCCGTGGTCGCATCCAGATGACCTCGATGATGTACTGGACCATCGGCTTCATGGTCACCTTCACCATTGGCGGCATGACCGGCGTGATGCTGGCGATTCCGGCGGTGGCTTTCGTGCTGCACAACAGCCTGTTCCTGATCGCGCACTTCCACAACGTGATCATCGGCGGCGTGGTGTTCGGCTGCCTGGCGGGGCTGGCGTTCTGGTTCCCCAAGGCCTTCGGCTTCAAGCTGGTCGAGAAGCTCGGCAAGGCCTCGTTCTGGTGTTGGATCATTGGTTTCTTCACCGCCTTCATGCCGCTGTACGTGCTGGGCTTCTTGGGCATGACCCGTCGCATGAACAGCTACAACAACCCCGAGTGGGTGCCGTGGCTGTACGTGGCGGCCTTCGGTGCGGTGATCATCGCCTGCGGCATCGCGCTGAACCTGATCCAGCTGGGCTGGAGCATCTACAAGCGCAACGAGAACCGCGACCTGACCGGCGATCCTTGGGATGGCCGCACCCTGGAGTGGTCCACCTCCTCGCCGGCGCCGTTCTACAACTTCGCCCATCTGCCGGTGGTCAATGGGCTTGACCAGCATTGGCGCGACAAGAAGGCCGGCACCGCCTACCAGCGTCCGACTCACTACGAAGACATCCACATGCCGCGCAACACGTCGATCGGTGTGTTCATGGGCGCCTTCAGCATTGTCCTGGGCTTCGGCATGATCTGGCATATCTGGTGGATGGCCATCGTGGGCCTGGTCGGCATGGTCGGCAGCTACATCGTCCGCACCTTCGATGAGGACACCGACTATTACGTGCCGGCCGCCGAGGTCGAGCGCATTGAAAACGCGCGCTACGACCAGCTGGACAAGCTGCGTGCCGCCCAGGCGCAGGAGGCTGTCTGACATGTCCGCGAGTACCACGATGAGCCACGCTCACCACGACGAGCACGCCCACGACCATCACGACGCTGGCGGCAACGCCATCTTCGGGTTCTGGATCTACCTGATGAGCGACTGCCTGCTGTTCTCGGGGCTGTTCGCTGCCTATGCGGTGCTGTCCGGCGCCACGGTCGATGGACCGACGGGCAAGGAGATCTTCGACCTGAAGTTCGTGTTGGTCGAAACCTTCCTGCTGCTGTTCTCCAGCCTGACCTTCGGCCTGGCGATGATCGGGGCGCACAAGGGCAGCAAGTCTCAGCTGTTGCTGTGGCTGTTTGTGACCTTCCTGTTCGGTGCCGGCTTCCTTGGCATGGAGCTCTATGAGTTCCATCACCTGATCGAGGAGGGCTTCGGCCCGGGTCGCAGCGCCTTCCTGTCGGCGTTCTTCAGCCTAGTGGGCACCCACGGCCTGCATGTCACCTCCGGCATCCTGTGGATGGCAGTGCTGGTGATCCAGGTGCTGATGCGCGGGTTGACCCCGAAGAACATGACGCGCCTGGCGTGCCTGAGCCTGTTCTGGCACTTCCTGGACATCATCTGGATCGGTGTGTTCACCGTCGTCTACCTGCTGGGAGCCCTGTGATGAGCGCTCACGATCAATCCCCCAAGTCCCACGACGCCATGCACGAAGCCGGTGCAAGCCACGGCAGCGTCAAGTCCTACCTGGTTGGCTTCGGCTGGGCGGTGCTGTTGACGGTGATCCCGTTCGCGCTGGTGATGACCGGCTTCTTCCCGCCGGGCGTGACCGCCTTGCTGGTGGCGGTCCTGGCCGCGGTGCAGATCGTGGTTCACCTGGTGTTCTTCCTGCACATGGACCGCTCGGCGGCGCAGCGCTGGAACGTGGTGGTCTTCGTCCTCACCGTCCTGGTGATCGGCATCGTGATCGTCGGCTCCCTGTGGGTGCTGCACAACATGAACGCCAACATGATGATGTAAGGACGAGCGATCCCGGCGTTCGCCGGTTCGTCTCCGCAAAGGCCGCCCCAGGGCGGCCTTTACTTTTGCCGGTCGCCGGTGCGGACCATGACCAATGGCAGGACGCCGCGACATCCGCGCGGCGCTACGATCGGGGGCTGCGTCTTCCTTCCGTTGTCATCCCTGGAGTCCCCATGAAGAATCCCGTGTCGCCGATCGCGCTGGCCGTGCTGTGCGCGCTGGCTACGCCCGCCGTGGCGCAGCAGTCCTCCACGCCGCCGCCGCAGGACGTGCCGTATCCGGGCACGGTGCATCTGGACGTGGATGCCACCGACCTGCAGCACCGCATCTTCAAGGTGCGCGAGACCATGCCGGTCACCGCGGGCGAGCTGACCCTGCTGTATCCGGAATGGATCCCCGGCAATCATCGCGCCAGCGGCCAGATCAACAAGATCGCCGGGATCAAGTTCACCGCCAACGGCAAGCCCCTGGATTGGAAGCGCGATCAGTACGACGTCTATGCCTTCAAGGTGCAGATCCCGGAGGGCGTGAGCGAGCTACAGGTGGAGTTCGACTATCTCTCGCCGCTGGCGCCCAACCAGGGCCGTGTGGTGATGACGCCCAACATGCTCAACCTGCAGTGGAACCTGACCACGCTGTATCCGGCCGGCTACTACAGCCGCCAGATCCCGATCCAGGCCAGCGTCAAGCTGCCGGCCGGCTGGTCCTACGCGACGGCCGCCGAGACCGCGAGCCGCTCCGGCGACACGGTCGAGTTCAAGACGCTGAAGTGGAACGTGCTGCAGGACTCGCCGCTGTACGCCGGCAAGTACTACAAGCAGTTCGACCTGAGCGTGGGCGACACCCCGGTCAAACTCAACGTGTTCGCCGACCAGGCCAAGTCGCTGGAGGCCACGCCCGAGCAGATCGCCAAGCACAAGGCGCTGGTGGAGCAGATGTACAAGCTCTACGGCGCGCACCACTACGATCACTACGACTTCCTGCTGGCGCTGACCAACCAGCTTGGTGGCATCGGCCTGGAACACCATCGCTCCAGCGAGAACAGTGGCAGTCCGGACTACTTCACCAAGTGGGACGAGCAGTGGGCCGGCCGCGACCTGCTGCCACACGAGTTCAACCACTCCTGGGACGGCAAGTTCCGTCGCGGCGCCGACCTGGCCACGCCGAACTTCAACGTACCCATGGGCGACAGTCTGCTGTGGGTCTATGAGGGCCAGACCCAGTTCTACGGCTACGTGATGGCCGCTCGCTCGGGCCTGTGGAGCAAGGACCAGACCATGGCCGCGCTGGCCAACGTGGCCGCTACCTATGCCAAGGGTCGCCCGGGACTGCAGTGGCGTGCGCTGCAGGACACCACCAACGACCCGAGCATCAACAAGCGCCAGCCGCAGTCCTACCGCAACTACCAGTTGAGCGAGGACTACTACTCCGGCGGGCAGATGGTGTGGCTGGAGGCCGACGCCAAGATCCGCGAACTGAGCGGCGGCAAGAAGTCCATCGATGATTTCGCCAAGGCGTTCTTCGGGATGGACAACGGCAGCTACGTGGTCAAGCCGTATGTGTTCCAGGATGTGGTGGACACCCTCAACGGCGTGGTCGCATACGACTGGACGACCTTCCTGCGCGATCGCCTGGATGGCAAGAAGCCGCTGACCGGCGGCATCGAGGCCAGCGGTTGGAAGCTGGTGTTCAACGACAAGCCCAGCGTGGCGATCAAGGCCAGCGAGGGCCGTGGCAAGTACGTCAACCTGACCTACTCGCTGGGCATGGCGGTGGGCAACGACGGCGACGTGGGCGACGTGTTGTGGGACAGCCCGGCTTTCCAGGCCGGCATCGCGCCGGAGATGACCATCGTGGCGGTCAACGGCCAGAGTTTTTCGCCGGATGTGATCAAGGACGCGGTGACGGCGGCCAAGACCGACAAGGCGGCGATCGAACTGCTGGTCAAGAATCTCGACCAGTACACCACCTACAAGCTCGATTACCACGGTGGCCTGCAGTATCCCTCGCTCGAGCGCCTGCCCGGGACCAAGGACACCCTGAGCCAGTTGCTCCAGGCCAAGTAAGCAGACGTGCCCTTTGGGCCGGTCACGCCAGCGCGTCGACCGGCCCGGCAAGAAGGCCGCGAATGCGGCCTTTTTGCTTGATGGTAGGTGGCATCGAAACGAGCGCACATCCGTTATAGAGCGGAGCTTGCTCCGCTGCCGCTACACCTGACCCTGCGGCACTCTCATTCCGGCACGCGCATTCCCCTGGGACCACATCCATCTACGCCGGGCGTGCACGGGAAAGCCCCAGCGGAGCAAGCTCCGCTCTACATGGGCACGGCAGCGGTTGCCGGCAGGTGCATTTCGGGTGGCAAGGGCGAGAGGAAACCTCACGGTGGCCCGGCTTTTCGTGAGCCATCAGGCCCGCCGGCCCTGTCTGTTTTGCGAGGTCAACGCCAGCGTCCTGGGTCGCGGTGCGATCAGTCCTGCACGGCGGCCAGTTCGCGCCGGGCCAGGTCCAGCCAGGATTTCTGTTCGCGCCGGTAGTAGGCCGGGGCGTGCCGCGAGCGCTCCAGGCTCTCGCGGAACTGCGCGGCGGCACCGGCCTGGTCGCCGGCCTGGCGCAGCAGCTGTCCGTAGCGGACGCGGGCCTCTTCGCCCGGGTAGGCCTGCGAGACGGTCTCGAAGCGTTCCAGCGCCGCATCCATCGCACCGGTCTCGGCCAGTACGCGGGCCTCGAGCAGGTCGGCCTCGTGGTTGCGGAAGTCCGGATTGGCCGTGCGCAGGGTCTGCAGCGTGTCGCGTGCCTCCTGTGCCCGGCCCAGCGCATGCTGCGCGCGGGCCAGGCCCAGCAGCAGGTCGGGATCCTCCTTGTAAAGCCCCCTGAGCGCACCGCGATAGGCCTCCTCGGCGCGGGCGAAGTCCCCGGTGCGCAAGCTTTCCTCGGCCAGCCGGCGGCGGTTCTCAGGCGTGTCGGCCACCTGCAGGTCGCGATTGGCCGCGCGCGCGGCGCGGCCCGGGTCGAGCTGGGCGCGGACCTTGCGCATGGCGCGTTGGCCTGAAGGATCGTGGCGCAGGTCCGGCAGCACCGCGACGAAGACGTAGACCAGCACCGCCAGATACGACCCCACCATCAGCAGCAGCATCCAGTACATCGGCCGGCCGCTGCGTGCCACGTGGATACAGCAGGCGATCTGCAGGAGCAGGGAGACAATGAAGAAGGGACTCATGGGCAATGCATTGGTGTGAATGGGATGAGGTCCGCCGGAAGGCGAAGGTGGTGCGTCGCGCTCGCCTGCCCCCGATTGGACCACCGCAGGGGGCGCGAGTTCGCCATCACGCGTCGCCAGCCGGAAACGACAAGGCCAGCCTTGCAGAAATTTGCAGGGCCGGCCTTGGGGTGGACGGAAATCCTTTTCCGTGAAGGCATGGGACCGGGTCCAGGAATCAGGCGGCCTCGTAGGCGCCGTAACTGCGCAGGCGCTCGTAACGGCGCTGCAGCAAGGTGTCGACCGGCACATCGGCCAGGGCGTCCAGCTCGCCCAGCAGCACCGCCTTCAGGCGCGTGGCCATGGCCCGCGGGTTGCGATGGGCGCCCCCGGTCGGCTCGCGCACGACCTTGTCCACCAGGCCCAGCTCCCGCAGGCGCTTGGCGGTCAGGCCCAGCTGTTCTGCGGCATCCTTGGCCTTGCCGGCGTCCTTCCACAGGATCGAGGCGCAGCCTTCGGGGGTGATGACCGAGTAGGTGCTGTATTCCAGCATGAGGGTGCGGTCGCCCACCCCGATCGCCAGCGCGCCGCCCGAGCCGCCTTCGCCGATCACGGTGCAGATGATCGGGACTTTCAGCTCGGCCATCTCGATCAGGTTGCGGGCGATGGCCTCGGACTGGCCACGCTCCTCGGCGTCGATGCCCGGCCAGGCGCCGGCGGTGTCGATCAGGGTCAGCACCGGCAGGCCGAAGCGCTCGGCCATCTTCATCAGGCGCAGCGCCTTGCGGTAGCCCTCCGGCTTGGGCATGCCGAAGTTGCGCAGGATCTTTTCCTTGGTTGCGCGGCCCTTCTGGTGGCCAATGAGCATGACCGGGCGACCGCCGATGCGGGCCAGGCCGCCGACGATGGCCTTGTCGTCGGCAAAGGCGCGGTCGCCGGCCAGCTCCTGGAACTCGTCGCAGAACACCTTGATGTAGTCCAGGGCGTAGGGACGGGCCGGATGGCGCGAGAGCTGGGAGACCTGCCATGAGGTCAGGTCACGGAAGATCTGGGCCGTGCGCACGCGCAGCTTGTCCTGCAGGGCGCGCACTTCGGCATCGACATTGACCGCCGGGCCGGCGCTTGCGCTGCGCAGCTCCTGGATCTTGGCTTCCAGGTCGGCGATGGGCTGTTCGAAATCGAGGTAGTTGGGATTCATCGGCAAGCGTTCGGCCGTAAAACGGGGAGTTTAGCCCATGCGGGGGAAACGCCCCGTACCGGGCAGTGTGGTGAAGGGAGTGGGGGCTGGCGGTGGCGCGGGCTCAATGGGCCCAGGGGCGGTGGCCGACGGCCATCTTGACCGTGCGTACGCCGGGCAGGTCGCGCAGCGTGCCCAGCAGGTCGGCATCGACCAGCACCGACTGGCTGCCGTTGATCTCCACCATGCCGGCCACGCCGCCGGGCAGCAGCAGGTCCAGGCGCAGCGAGGTGCGTCCCGGGCGATGCCGGTCGAGCAGGGCCTCGATGCGCTCCAGCGTGCCGGGCACGCGCAGGTCCAGGCGGACCGACAGCTTCTGCGTGGCCTGGACCAGCTGGGCGTAGTCCCATACCTGGCGCAGGCGCAGGCTGTAGCCGCCGTTGAACTCGTCCTCGCGCAGCTCGCCCTTGACCACCAGGATGCGGTCGCGGGTCAGCAGCTGGCCGAACTCGGCCATCGCATCGGAGAAGGCGCTGCACTCGACCCGGCCACGTCCGTCTTCGAGGGTGACAAAGCTCTGGCTGTCGCCCTTCTGGCGCACCGCGACGACCTTGCCGGCCAGGACCGCGGTCACCCCCGGTCGCCATTTGCGTTCACCGCCGCCACCGCCGCCGGACTGGCTGGACGCCCAGATGGTGTCCAGGCTGCCCAGGTCGTTGCCGACCAGGGCGCGCAGGTCATCGCGATACGGATCCATCGGATGGCCGGAGAGGTAGAAGCCCAGGGTGTCGCGTTCGGCGGCGAGCTTCTGCGCCAGCGGCGCCTCGTCGCATTCGGCCAGTTCGATCTGGATGTCGTCGCCGCCGGCACTGGCGCCGAACATGTCCACGATGCCGGCGTTGCGGTTCTTGGCCAGCTGGTCGATGGCCTTCGTCACCTCGGGCACCTGCAGCAGCAGGGAGGCGCGGTTCTTGCCCAGCTCGTCCAGCGCGCCGGCGTTGATCATCGCCTCCAGGGTGCGGCGATTGAGGCGCGCGGCCTCGGTGCGCTTGCAGAAGTCGAACAGGTCGCGATATGCACCGCCGCGCTGGCGCTCGGCCACGATGGCTTCGCACGCACCCTGGCCCACGCCCTTGATCGCGCCCAGACCATAGCGGATGGTGTTCGCCCCGGTGGCCACGAACATGAAGTCCGAGTGGTTCACCTCCGGCGGCAGCACCTCCAGCGACAGGCCGCGCGCCTCGCCCAGGAACCCCACCACCTTGTCGGTGTTGTCCATGTCCGAGGACAGGGTGGCGGCCATGAACTCGGCCGGGTAATGGCGCTTGAGCCAGGCGGTCTGGTAGCTGACCAGGGCGTAGGCGGCGGCGTGCGACTTGTTGAAGCCGTAGCCGGCGAACTTCTCCATCAGGTCGAAGATCTCGTCGGCCTTGGCCTGGTCGACGTTGCCCTTGGCCGCACCGGCGCGGAAGATCTCGCGGTGCTTGGCCATCTCGGCAGGCACCTTCTTGCCCATCGCGCGGCGTAGCAGGTCCGCGCCGCCCAGCGAGTAGCCGCCGACGATCTGGGCCATCTGCATGACCTGCTCCTGATACACCATGATCCCGTAGGTGTCGGCCAGCATGTCCTCGGTGCGCGGGTCCGGGTAATCGAACTCCTGCTGGCCGTGCTTGCGCGCGATGAAGTCGGGGATCAGGTCCATCGGGCCGGGGCGGTACAGCGACACCAGCGCGATCAGATCCTCGAAGCGGTCGGGCTTGGCGTCCTTGAGCATGCGCCGCATGCCCGAGGATTCGAACTGGAACACCGCGCCGGTGTTGGCGGCCGCGAAGATGTCCTTGTAAGTGGCCGCGTCATCGAGCGGAATGGCCGCGATGTCCACCGGATCGATGCCGGCACGCGCGTGACGCGCGTTGATGGCCTTCACCGCCCAGTCGATGATGGTCAGCGTGCGCAGGCCCAGGAAGTCGAACTTCACCAGGCCCACGGCTTCCACGTCGTTCTTGTCGAACTGGGTGACCGGGTTCT
Source organism: Pseudoxanthomonas sp. JBR18 (assembly GCF_028198165.1). Classification (NCBI taxonomy): domain Bacteria; kingdom Pseudomonadati; phylum Pseudomonadota; class Gammaproteobacteria; order Lysobacterales; family Lysobacteraceae; genus Pseudoxanthomonas; species Pseudoxanthomonas sp. JBR18. Next base: position 4,326,124 of record NZ_CP116339.1, on the reverse strand, counting down.
TGCCCAGCGTGCCCTCGTCGTGTTCGGCGAACAGCGGGCTGAAGTCGCTCAGCGGCGAGGGCGCGATCACCACGCCGCCAGCATGCTTGCCGGCGTTGCGGGTGAGGTCTTCCAGCTGGCGCGCGAGGTCGATCAGGTCGCGCACGTCGTCTTCGCTGGCGTAGCGCTGGATCAGTTCGGCCGAGGCCATCTCCGAATCCTTGCCTTCGCCCATCGCGTCCTTGAGCGTGATCCCCAGGATGTTGGGGATCAGCTTGGCCACGCCATCGACGAAGCCGTACGGAAAGCCGAGCACGCGCCCGGTATCGCGCACCACCGCCTTGGCGGCCATGGTGCCGTAGGTGATGATCTGGCTGACGCGGTCGCGGCCGTACTTGCGCGCGACGTAGTCGATGACTTCGTCGCGCCGGTCCATGCAGAAGTCGATGTCGAAGTCGGGCATCGACACGCGTTCGGGATTGAGGAATCGCTCGAACAGCAGGTTGTACGGCAGCGGGTCCAGATCGGTGATCTGCAGCGCCCAGGCCACCAGCGAACCGGCGCCAGAGCCTCGCCCCGGGCCGATCGGGATGCCCTGGTTCTTTCCCCACTGGATGAAGTCGGCCACGATCAGGAAGTAGCCCGGAAAGCCCATCTTGATGATGGTGTCCAGCTCGAATTCCAGGCGGTCCACGTAGTCCTGCCGGGTCTTGCCGGCGGCCAGCGGATTCTTCTCCAGGCGCGCGTCCAGGCCGCGGCGCGCTTCGCTGCGGATCCAGCTGTCCAGGGTCTCCTCGTCCGGCACCGGATAGGCGGGCAGGAAGTAGGTGCCGAGCTTGAGCTCGATGTTGCAGCGCTGGGCCAGCGCCCAGGTGTTGTCGATCGCGTCGGGCACATCGGCGAACAGCTCGGACATCTGCTCGGCGGACTTGAGGTACTGCTCGCGGCTATAGTCGCGTGGCCGCTTGGGATCGTCCAGCACCCGACCGGCGGCGATGCACACGCGCGCCTCGTGGGCGTCGAACCCCTCTGGTTCCAGGAAGCGCACGTCGTTGCTGGCGATCACCGGCAGGCCACGGGCGGCGGCCGCATGCAGGGCGAAGGCGTTGAAGGCCTCCTCGCCCGCGCGCTGGGTGCGGGTCAGCTCCAGGTGCAGCCCTTCGTCGAAGGCGCGCTGCCAGTCGGCGATGTGCTGCTCGGCCAGGTCATGGCGACCGCTGGCGGCCAGACGCCCGGCCTGGCTGTTGCGACCGATGATGCCGAACAGCCCGGAGGTGTCGGCGCGCAGCCAGGCCGGGTCGATCGCCACGCCCTCGGTGCGATGGCCTTCCAGCCAGGCGCGAGTGAGCAGGCGCGAGAGGGTGAGGTAGCCGCCGTGGTCGCGGCACAGCAGGGTCATCGTCCACGGGGTGCCGTCTTCCTCGATCACGCTGACGTCGGCGCCGGCGATGGCCTTCATGCCGGCCTTTTCGCAGGCGTTGTAGAACTTCACCAGCGCGAACAGGTTGTTGCGGTCGGTGACCGCCAGCGCCGGCGCCTGCAGCTCCACCGCCCGGCTCACCAGGTTGGGGCGCTTGGCGTTGGCCGGCAGGCCCTGGTCGGGCTTCTCCGGGACACGGATGGTCGAATCCGCCAGCGAGAATTCGGTGTGCAGGTGGAGGTGGACGAAACGGGAAGACATCGGAAGCAGTGTACGCGCGGCGGCAGGGGTGGGGCAGGCTTGACAGGCCAGGGTGTCTGGCCGGAACGGGGGTCACCGGAAGGCTTCGTTCAGGCCCCGCATCCCATCAGAACAGTGACACCTGTCCGAGCCCCGCACGTGCGGCGGCGGCCTCACGTACCGGCGCGAAGCTGTGCCGGTGCTGGATGCAGGGCCCGTGGCTGCGCAGCGCGGCCAGGTGCGCCGGCGTGCCATAGCCCTTGTGGGTGGCGAAGTCGTAGGCGGGGTGCTGGTCGTGCAGCGCGGCCATCATCCGGTCGCGGGTGACCTTGGCCAGGATCGATGCGGCCATGATGGCGCGGTCACGGCCGTCCCCGCCGATCAGCGCGTGGCCGGGGCAGGGCAGCCCGGGCGGCACCTTGTTGCCGTCGATGTGGGCCACGCCGGCCACGTGCGCCACGGCGTGCACTGCCCGGCGCATACCCAGCATGGTGGCCTGAAAGATGTTGAGGCGGTCGATGTCGGCCACTTCCAGCACCTCCACGTGCCAGGCCAAGGCACGTTCGACGATGCGCCCGTAGAGCAGTTCGCGCTTGGCGGCGTTGAGCTGCTTGGAGTCGTCCAGCCCGTTGATGCGCGGGCGCGTCGGGTCGAACACCACCGCCGCCACGGTCAGCGGCCCGGCCAGCGGCCCGCGGCCGGCTTCGTCGACACCGGCGACCAGGAGCTGGATATCGGCGCTGGGCAGCACGCGATTCATGCGGCGGGGCCCAGCGGCGCATTGATCAACGACAGCACCGCATCGGCGGCGCGCGCGGACGCGTCCTGGCGTAGCTGTGCGTGCAGGTCGACATAGCGCGTCTGCAGTGTCGCCATCGCGTCGGGGTGCTTGAACCAGGCCAGCACCGCCTCGGCCAGGCGCTCGGGCGTGCAGTCTTCCTGCATCAGTTCCGGCGCCAGATCCTCGTTGGCCAGGATGTTGGGCAGGGCAAAGCGCGTGACCTTGAGCAATTTCAGCTTGCGTGCGAGCCACGCCGACAGCGGGGCGACCTTGTAGCCGACCACCATCGGCCGCTTGGCCAGCATCGCCTCAAGAGTGGCGGTGCCGGAGGCGAGCAGCACCACGTCGCTGGCCACCATCGCCTCGCGGGCCTGCCCATCGAGCAGCCGCGGAGGCGGTGAGGGGAAGGACGTGGACGCCAGCAGCGGCTCCAGGGCGGCGCGGCAGGCGGCATTGGCAGCGGGGATGACCACCTGCAGGTCGGGTACCTGCTCGGCGACACGACGCGCGGCTTCAATGAAGGGGGCGGCCAGGCGGCCGACTTCGCCCATGCGGCTGCCAGGCAGCACCGCGAGCACCGGTCGCCGGTCCAGGCCCAGCGCGGCGCGGGCGGCCTCACGGTCGGGCTGCAGGGGGAGGGCGTCGGCCATCGGATGGCCGACGAACCGCGCGTCCACCCCGTGGCGCGCGTAGATGGCCGGCTCCATCGGGAACAGGCACAGCACCCGATCGGCGCTGGCGCCGATCTTGGCCGCGCGTTGCTCGCGCCAGGCCCACACCGAGGGGCTGACGTAGTGCACGGTGCGTACGCCGCGCTGCTTGAGCCACCGCTCGACTCCCAGGTTGAAGTCCGGCGCATCGATGCCGACAAAGACATCCGGCTGCCAGTCCAGCAGCCGCTGGCGCAGCGACCGGCGCAGCTTCAGCAGGCGCGGCAGGTGGCGCAGCACTTCGGCCAGGCCCATCACCGCCAGTTCACTGGCATCGAACCACGCATCCAGCCCGGCCGCGCGCATCGCCGGTCCACCGATGCCGGCGAAGTGTGCGTCGGGATGACGGCGGCGCAGCTCGGAGACCAGGCCTGCGCCCAATGCGTCGCCGGAGGCCTCGCCTGCTACTAGTGCAATGCGCAGGGGGCGGGCCGGCGCGGCCCCCGTCCTCAGCTCGGGCAAGGGCCGCGAGGCGCTGATGGTCTCAGCCATGCCACTTCGCTCCGTTCAACGCAGCAGGCGACGCTCGCCGCTGGTGATGAAGTCGAGCATGGCCTGGACATCGGCACTGTCCCTGGCCTGTTCGGCCAGCTGCGCCTGGGCATCGGCCAGCGGCAGGCCGGCGACATACAGGGTGCGGTAGGCGCGCTTGATCGCCGAAATGCGCTCGGGCTCGAAGCCACGGCGCTTGAGTCCCTCGCTGTTGATGCCGCGCGGACGGCCGTGTTCGTCGGCGGCCACCATGGTGAACGGCGTGACGTCGCCGCCCACCAGCGCGCCCATGCCGATGAAGGCATGCGCGCCGATGCGGCAGAACTGATGGGCGCCGGAGAAGCCGCTCATGATCACCCAGTCGCCGATGGTCACGTGTCCGGCCAGGGTGGTGTTGTTGGAGAACACGCAATGGCTGCCGACATCGCAGTCGTGGGCCACGTGGGTGTAGGCCAGCAGCCAGTTGTCGTCGCCGATGCGGGTCACGCTGGTGCCGGTGGCCGTGCCACGGTTGAGGGTGACGAACTCGCGCACCACGTTGCGGTCGCCGATCACCAGTTCGGTCCGCTCGCCCTTGAACTTCTTGTCCTGCGGCGGGCCGCCGACGGCGACATGGCCGACGAAATGGTTCTCGCGGCCAATCCGGGTGGGGCCGGTGACGGTGCAGTGCGGGCCGACGATGGTGCCATCGCCGATTTCCACCTCGGCACCGATCAGGCTGAAGGCGCCGACCTGCACGCCGGCGCCCAGCTTCGCGCCGGGATCGACCACGGCGGAGGGATGGATCAGCGTGTCGGACATCGGCTTATTGCTCCTTGGACTTGTCGACTTCGGCGCACAGGATCTCGGCACAGGCCACCTGCTTGCCGTCCACGCGCGCGATGCCTTCGTACACGGCCATGTTGCGGATCTTGCGCTTGATCGAGACTTCCAGTTCCAAGCGATCGCCCGGGACCACCGGCGCGCTGAACTTGGCGCTTTCCACCTTGACCAGATAGAACAGCTTGCACGCCGCGGCTTCGCCATTGGAGATCTGCGTGATCAACCCACCGGCCTGGGCCAGCGCCTCGATGATCAGCACGCCGGGCATCACCGAGCGCTCGGGGAAATGGCCCATGAAGAACGGCTCGTTGAAGCTCACGTTCTTGTAGGCCTTGATGCGCTTGTCCGGCTCCAGCTCGGTGACGCGATCCACCAGCAGGAACGGATAGCGATGCGGCAGCAGGCGCTGGATGGTCTCGATGGTGAGCGGGAGTTCCAGGTTGGTGGTCATGGTGTTTCTACGGGCTCCTTGCCGGAGGGAATCCGGCGGGCAAGCGCGTCCAGTTGGCGGAAACGCGCTGCGTTCTTGCGCCAGGTGCGGACATCGGTGATGGGAAGGGAAGAGGCATAGGTGCCCGGCTCGGTGACCGGGCCGGCGACCATGGACATGGCCAGCACCGTGACCTTGTCGCCGATTTCCAGGTGGCCGGCGACGCCGACCTTGCCGGCCAGCATGCAGTACTGGCCGATTTTGGCGCTGCCCGCAATGCCCACTTGCGCGGCCATGGCGGTGTGCGCGCCGATCTGCACGTTGTGGGCGATCTGGATGAGGTTGTCCACGCGCACGTCCTCGGCCAGCACGGTGTCTTCCAGCGCGCCGCGGTCGATGCAGGTATTGGCCCCGATCTCGCAGTCGTCACCGATCACCACGCCGCCGAGCTGTGGCACGTTGAGCCAGCGGCCGGCTTCCATTGCCAGGCCGAAGCCCTGCGCGCCCAGCACTGCGCCGGGGTGGACGCGGACGTTGCGCCCCAGGCGCACGCGCACGACCAGCGTCACGCGGGCGACCAGTTCGCAGCCATCGCCCAGCACGCAGTCCTCGCCGATCACGCAGCCCGGGCCGACCACGCAGTGCTCGCCGACCACGCTGTTGGCGCCGATGCAGACATGCGGACCGATGCTGGCGCTGGCCGCGATGGACGCCGAGGGGTCGACCACGGCCGAGGGGTGGATGCCGGCCGGGCGCGGATACTTCGGTTCGAACAGCTCGGACACCTTGGCGAAGGCCGCATGCGGGTCCTTAGCCACCAGGGCTACACCGCGCACGCCTTCGGCATGGTCGCGGCCAACGATCACGACCGAGGCCTGGGTGGTGGTCAGCAGGTCGGCGTAACGCGGGTTGGCGAGAAAGGCGAGTTGCCCGCTGCGCGCCGCGGCCAGGGTGGCCACGCCGGTGACGCTGGTCTCGGCCGGGCCATGCAGTTCCAGGCCGAAACGCTGCGCCAGCGCGCCGGCGGTATGGGAGGCAGGAGTAGTCATCCGCGACATTTTACCCCGGACCCGCACCGCACAAACGAAGGCCCGGACAAGCCGGGCCTTGCGTCCATCGTGCGGGCAGGTCGGATCAGAACGAGCCGCCGAAGGTGAACTGCAGGCGTTCGATCTCGTCACCCGTCTCGGTCTTGAGCGGGAAGGCGTAGCTGATCGAGATCGGGCCGACCGGTGCGCGCCACAGCAGCGCCACGCCGGTGGAGGCACGCAGCTCGTTGGCCTTGAAGTTGTCGTAGCCGTTGTAGACGTTGCCCACGTCGATGAAGGCCGAGATGCGGGCGGCGTTGGAGTCGAACAGCTTCGGGAAGATCATTTCCATCTGGCCGATGGTCTTGAGCGAGCCACCCAGCGGCTGGCCGCGGTTGTAGTAGGGGGTGGCCTCCGAACGCGGACCCAGCGTGTTGTCCTCGAAACCACGCACCGAGCGCACGCCGCCGGCGTAGAAGTTCTCGTAGAACGGCAGGCCGCTGGCGGTGAAGGTCTCGGCCACCGCGCCGCTGGTGTCGCAGGTCACGGCCTGGCCGTTGGCGGGGTTGTGGCAGATGACGGTGGTCTTGTCGCTGCCGTAGCTGTCGCCATAACCCAGCTCACCGCCGGTGCGCAGCACGAAGGCCGGGCTGAGCTGCCAGTACTTGGAGAACTCGTAGTTGAGCTTGTAGTACTCCACGGTCGAGCCGGGCAGGGTGATTTCCGCTGACACGCGCTGATAGGTGCCGCGGGTGGGCATCCAGTAGGCGTTGCGGGTGTCGCGGGCCCAGCCGATCTGGGTGCGCCAGGCGTGGAAGGTGCGGCTTTCCAGCGCCTTGACGTAGTCCACGATCGCCTGCGGCGTGGTGCCTTCGTAGACGCTGACCTGGGTCGAGTCCACGCCGAACATCAGCGAGACGCTGTCGCTCTCGCTCAGCGGGATACCCAGGATCGCCTGCGCGGCGGTGTTCTTGGACGAATACGCGGCGGTGTTGTAGTCCGAGTAGTCCAGGTTGCTGTAGGACAGGTTGTAGCCCAGCGACACGCCGCCGTCGGTGAAGTACGGGTTGGTGAAGGAGAACGAGTACCGGTCCAGGTAATAGCTGCGCGACGCCTCCACCGCGACGCGGTTGCCGCCGCCGAGGAAGTTGTTCTGCGACAGCTGCACCGAGGTGGTGATGCCGGCCAGCTGCGAGTAGCCCAGGCCGAAGGTGAAGCTGCCCGAGGTGGTCTCCTTGACGTTGAAGACCACGTCGACCTGGTCGCGCGTGCCGGGGACCGGCTGGGTCTCCACGTCGACGGTCTCGAAATAGCCCAATCGCTGCAGGCGCACCTTGGAACGGTCGATGGCGGCCTGCGAGTACCACGCACCCTCGAACTGGCGCATCTCGCGGCGCAGGACCTCGTCGGCGGTGCGGTTGTTGCCCTTGAACTCTATCCGGCGCACGTTGACGCGCGGGCCCGGCACGACCTGCATGTTGATGGCCACCGTGCGGCCTTCGCGGTCGACTGTTGGGATCGGATTGACCTGGGCGAAGGCGTAGCCGATGTTGCTCAGGGTCGCGGTGATCGCATCGGAGCTGATCTCCAGCAGGCGCCGCGAGAAGATCTGGCCCTTGCGCACCAGCACCATTTTCTCCACCCGCTCCTGCGGCAGGATGGTGTCGCCGGAGACCTTGACGTCCGAAACGGTGTACTGCTCACCCTCGGTCACCCCGGCGGTGAGGAACATGTCCTTCTTGTCCGGGCTGATGGCCACCTGGGTCGAGTCCAGATTGAAATCGACGTAGCCGCGATCCAGGTACCAGGAGTTGAGCTTCTCGATATCGCCCGAGAGCTTCTCCTTGGAGTACTGATCGTCGCGGCGATACCACGACAGCCAGTTGTGTTCCTGCGACTCCCAGCCCTCGCGGATGTCTTCCTGGTCGAACTTTTCGGTGCCGATCAGGTTGATGTGGCGGATCTTGGCCGCCTTGCCTTCCTTGATCGAGATGGTGACGTCCACGCGGTTGCGGTCCAGCGGGCTCACCGTGGGGGTGATCTGGACGTTGTACTTGCCGCGGTTGTTGTACTGGCGGACCAGTTCCTGGGTCACCCGGTCCAGGGCCAGGCGGTCAAAGGTGCCGCCCTCGGACAGGCCGATGTCGTTCAGGCCCTTGGTCAGGTCCTCGGTCTTGATGTCCTTGTTGCCGGTCAACGTGAGCTTGTTGATCGCGGGACGCTCCTTGAGCGTGACCACCAGGATCGAGCCCTGGCGCGAAAGCTGCACGTCCTCGAAGAAGCCGGTGTGATACAGCGCGCGGATCGCCTCGCCGATCTTGGCCTGAGTGACCATGTCGCCACGCTCGATCGGCAGGTAGGTCAGCACCGTGCCCGATGAGATGCGCTGAACCCCGTCCACGCGGATGTCGCTGGCCACGAAGTCCGACGGAGAGGACGGCTGCTGCATCCCGAAGGCAGCGGGCGGCGCCGACTGCGGGGCGCCGAAGGGCGGCACCATGCCGGTCGACTGTGCCGATGCCGGAGCCGCAATGGCCGAGGCCAGGGCAAGGGCAAGCAGGCGGCGGGTCGGGAGTCGCGTCATTATCACATCCGTCGAAGAACTTGTTTCGGAAACGCCCTTGCAGGCGGCAGGCCGCCGGTTGGCGGTCGGGCATGGAACAGTGGAGGGCATCAGATCACCGGGCGCAGGATGTCGTTGTAGAGCGCCAGCCCCATGAGGCCAGCCAGGAGGGCCAGGCCGGCAAATTGGCCGGCGGCCATCGCGCGCTCGCTGAGCGGGCTGCCCTTGACCAACTCGATAAGGTAATACAGCAGGTGTCCGCCGTCCAAGACCGGGATCGGCAGCAGGTTCACAATGGCCAGGCTCAGCGACAGCAGCGCCAGGAACTGAAGGAACCAGGCCGGCCCGCGCTCGGCCGAGGCGTTGGCCACCTTGGCGATGGTGATCGGGCCGGAAACGCCCTGCAGGGATGCATGGCCGGTGAACATCCTGCGGATCATGCCCAGCGAATCGGAGGCCAACTGGCCGGTCTGCCGAAAGGCCTCGGGGATGGCTTCCAGCGGGCCGTAGCGTTGCAGGGCGTCATAAGCCGGTGCCTGCCCGGTGCCCAGGGCGATGCCCAGGCCCCAGTAGGCCGCGCCGCTGCGCGGGTCGGTCATTCGCTTGGGCTTGAGCGGCAGGGCCAGGCGGCTGCCTTCGCGCTCGACCTCGATCATCACCTCGCCACCGCGGTCGCCCAGCGTCTGCACCAGGGGACGCAGGGCGTCGGCGGACTGGACCGGCTCGCCATCGATCGCGGTGATCAGGTCGCCCGGCTGCAGCACGCCAGCCGCCGGCGAGCCGGCGGTGACCGCATTGACCTGCGCCGGCTCGATCGTGAACTGCCAGCGCAGGCCGAGATTGCCGGTGACATTCTGCTCGTCGAAACCGCCCTGAAGACGCGAGGTGTAGACCCGACGGGTGATGGCATTGCCCGCGGCGTCTTCCACGCCGACCTGCAGGTCGCGCCCGTCCATCGCCGCACCGGTCAGCGCGATCGTGGCCTGGGTGGCCGTGGCCACCCGGTCGCCGTCCACCGAGACGATCCGGTCGCCCGGGCGCAGGCCCGACTGCTGGGCGATGCCGTCCACGCGGCCGACCACCGGGGCGTAGTCCTCCTTGCCAATCACCAGCATGGCCCACAGCAGGCCAACGCACAGGATCAGGTTGGCGATGGGGCCGGCGGCGACCACGGCGATGCGCTGCAGGACGGGTTTGCGGTTGAAGGCCTCGTGCAGCCGCGCGGCGGGCACGTCGCCCTCGCGCTCGTCGAGCATCTTGACGTAGCCGCCGAGCGGGATCGGGGCAATGGCGAACTCGGTCCCGTGCTTGTCCCGTCGCGACCACAGCGGCTTGCCGAATCCCACGGAAAAGCGCAGCACGCCCACGCCACAGCGTCGCGCGACCCAGTAATGGCCGAATTCATGGAAGGTGACCAGCACGCCCAGGGCGACGATCAACCACCAGATGGAGCCTGCGATTTCACTCATGCGGAAGCGGCTTGGCCTGTGGCGGTGCGTTGGATCCAGCCCTGGCTGAAGTGCCGCGCGTGCCCGTCGGCCGCCAGCAGGGCCTCCAGGCTTCCGGCCGGGGCGTGTGCGTGGGCGGCGAGAGCATCCTCGACCAATGCAGGGATCGCTAGGAAACCGATTTTGCCCTGAAGAAAGGCTGAAACAGCAGTTTCGTTGGCGGCATTCAGGACAGCGGGCGCGGCGCCCCCGGTCTCCAGGGCCTCCCAGGCCAGGCGCAGGCAGGGAAAGGCCTCCAGGTCCGGGGCCTCGAACTCCAGCGTGCCGTGCCGCAGCAAATCCAGTCCGGCCACCCCCGAGTCGATGCGGCGCGGCCAGCCCAGGCCCAGCGACAGCGCGGTGCGCATGTCCGGCAGGCCGAGCTGGGCCAGGGTGGAGCCGTCGATGAAGTCGACCAGGGAGTGGACCAGGCTCTGCGGGTGCACGAGCACGTCCAGGCGGTCGCGGCCCACGTCGAACAGATGGGCCGCTTCGATCAGCTCCAGGCCCTTGTTCATCAAGGTGGCCGAATCGACCGAGATCTTCGGGCCCATCGACCATTTGGGATGGGCCACGGCCTGGGCCACGGTCACTGTTTCCAGCGAAGCGCGGCTGCGTCCGCGGAACGGCCCGCCCGAGGCGGTCAGCACGATCCGCCGCACCCGGGCGCCGGCCTCGCGCGAACCCAGGCACTGGAAGATCGCGTTGTGTTCGCTGTCGATGGGGATGATGTCTGCACCGGAGGCCTTGGCCGCCGCCATCACCAGCGCGCCGGCCAGGACCAGGGATTCCTTGTTCGCCAGCAGCAGGCGCTTGCCCGCCTTGGCGGCCGCGAGCGTGGACGACAGGCCGGCGGCGCCCACGATGGCGGCCACCACCGTGTCGCAGGCATCACTGGCGACCAGCGCGTCCAGGGCCTGATCGCCGGCATGGGCGCGCGTGCGCAGCCCAGCGTTGGCCAGGGCCTGGCGCAGGGCCTCGAAGCGCGCCGGATCGGCGATGACCGCATGTTCCGGATGATGGATACGGCACAGGTCGACGAGCGCCGACACGTTGCTGCCGGCGGCCAGCACGCTGGCGCGCAGCGCATCGGGGTGGCGCGCGATCACGTCCAGGGTGGAGGTGCCGATTGAGCCGGTGGCGCCCAGGACGGCGACACTGCGTGTGGTGAAGGCGGCATCCATGCTCAGAATCCCAGCAGCTCACGGCCGATCAGGAACACCGGCAGGGCTGCCACGACGCCATCGATGCGGTCCAGGATGCCGCCATGGCCCGGGATCAGGTGACCCGAGTCCTTCGCGCCCACGTGGCGCTTGAGCAGGCTCTCGAACAGGTCGCCCACCACTGAGACCAGCACCGTGGCTAGGCAGACCACCGTCAGCGCAGGGAGCTGCGCCAGGCTGACGCCCGCCGCCCAGCCGCCCAGCAGGCCAACGACCACGCCACCGGCCAGGCCGCCAAGCAGGCCTTCGACGGTCTTGTTGGGACTGATCCGCGGCGCCAGCTTGCGCTTGCCGAAGGCACGGCCGGCGAAATAGGCGCCGCTGTCGGCGGCCCATACCACCGCCAGCGCGGTCAGCAGCCACAGGTGCTGGTGCAGGTCGTGCAGCTGGGTGAAGTTGCCCGAATGGATCAGGCACATGGCGCACCAGGCCGGAATGATCGCCAGGGTCCCGGCTGCGAGCTTGAACAGCCGCGCCCAGCTCCGGTGATCCGAGCCGAATGTGTAAAAGCGCAGCCACAGCAGGGCGACCAGCCACCACACGGCGCCGACCAGGGCCACGATCTGGAACAGGGCTGGGGAGAGCCCGCTGCTGGAACCGCTGGCCCAGGTCAGCAGCACCATCAGGGCCAGGTTGAGCAGCAGCAGCACGGTGCGCGACAGGGTGTCGTCGACCTCGGCCAGCTTGAGCCACTCCCACAGACCGATCAGGAACACGGCGGCGCCGAGCGCGGCCATCCAGGGGGTCGGCAACAGCAGGATGGCGGCGATCGCCAGCGGGGTCATCACCAGGGCGGCGAGGACGCGGGTACGGGTCATGATGTGGTTCCGTGCGTGGCCACCTGGGCCCCGGTCAGGCCGAAACGGCGTTCGCGCATGGCGAAGTCGTCCAGCGCGGCTTGCAGGACCGTGGCGTCCAAATCGGGCCACAGCGTCTCGGTGAACCACAGTTCGGTGTAGGCCAGCTGCCACAGCAGGAAGTTGCTGATGCGGTGGTCGCCGCCCGTGCGGATGAACAGGTCCGGCGGCGGCAGGTCGGACAGGGCGACGTGCGCATCCAGTCGCGCCTCGTCGATGTCCTCCGGTCGCAGGCGGCCGGCGGCAACTTCCTCGGCCAGGGCGCGCGCGGCGTCGGCCAGGTCCTGGCGCCCGCCGTAGCTGGCGGCGATGACCAGGGTCAGGCGCGTGTTGTCCACGGTCAGGCGCTCGGCCGCTTCCATGCGCTGGACGATGCCCGGCGCGAAGCGCGCCCGCTGCCCGATGAAGCGGATCCGCACGCCGCGGCGGTGCAGTTCGTCCACCTCGCGCTCCAGCGCGCCCATGAACAGCTTCATCAGGGCGCCGACCTCCTCGGCCGGGCGGCCCCAGTTCTCACTGGAAAACGCAAACAGGGTCAGGGCCTGGACGCCGCGCTCCAGACAGAAGTCGATGCACAGGTTGACTGCGCGCGCACCGGCACGATGACCGATCATGCGCGGACGGCGGCGGCGCTCGGCCCAGCGCCCGTTGCCATCCATGATGATGGCCAGGTGGCGAGGAACGCGAGGCGGAACGGGCGGCGTGACGGTCATGAAGGCGGTTTGACCCGCTCAGACGGCCATCAGTTCCTGCTCCTTGGCCTTGACCACCTCGTCGACGTCCTTGATCGCCTTGTCGGTGAGCTTCTGGATCTCTTCCTCGCTGCGGCGCACCTCGTCCTCGGTGACTTCCTTTTCCTTCAGCAGGTCCTTGACCTGTTGATTGGCATCGCGGCGCACGTTGCGGATGGCGACCTTGGTGTCCTCACCTTCGCTGTGCACGACCTTGGACAGGTCGCGGCGGCGTTCCTCGGTGAGGACCGGGATGTTGATGCGGATGACGGTGCCGGCGGTATTCGGGGTCAGGCCCAGGTCCGAGGCCAGGATCGCCTTCTCCACGGCCGAGACCATCTGCTTCTCCCAGGGGGTGATGGTCAGCGAGCGGGCGTCGGTGACCGACACGGTGGCCACCTGCGACAGCGGCATGTCCGAGCCGTAGTAGTTCACCTTCAGATGATCGACCAGCGCGGTGGTGGCGCGACCGGTCCGCAGCTTGGTCAGGGCCTGGCGCAGCGACTCGACGCTCTTGTTCATGCGCATCTGCGCGTCGTTCTTGATGTCGTTCAGCATCGTCGGGTCCTGGGGTTCGTCAAACCCGGGATTATAGGCGAAAGCCACCCTGGGCCGGGCCGGCGATCAGTGCGCGGGGTGCTCACCGGCATGGCAGACCTGCGGGCAGGCCTGGCCGCGCTCGAGCTGGAGGGTGGCGTGGTGGATGCCGAATTCGACGCCCAGCGCGTGTGCGGTGGCCTCGATGAAGGCGTCGTCGTCCTCGGCCCGGGGCCTGACCACATGCGCGGTCAGCGCGATCTCGCCGGCACCCAGCGACCAGATGTGCAGGTGGTGCACGGCTTCCACGCCGGGGCGCGCGGAAAGGAAGCGCGCGACCGCCTCCTGGTCGATATGCGATGGCACCGCATCCATGGCCGCGGCGAAGCTTTCGCGCAGCAGGCCGAAGGTGCCCGCCGCGATGACCACCCCCACCAGCAGCGCGGTCACCGGATCGAGCCATTCCCAGCCCAGCCAGAGCATGCCGCAACCGGCGATCACCGCGGCCAGGGAGACCGCGGCATCGGCCAGCAGGTGCAGGACGGCACCGCGCCGGTTGAGGTCGTGCCCGCCGTGACCGTGGCCGCCATGCAGCAGCCAGCCGGCCCCCAGGTTGACGGCGATCCCGATGGCGGCCACCACGATCACCGGCATGGCCGGAACGCCTAGCGGGTCACTGAAGCGGCGCACCGCCTCCCAGGCCAGGCCGCCGGCGAAGACCATCAGGACCAGGGCGTTGGCCAGCGGGGCGAGCAGGGTGGCGCGCCGCCAGCCATAGGTATGGCTGGCCGTCGGGCGGCGCCGGGCCATGCCGGCCGCCGCCCAGGCCAGGCCCAGGCCCAGCACGTCGCCCAGGTTGTGCAACGCGTCGGAGAGCAGGGCCAGGGAGTTGGTGTGGAAGCCGTAACCGGCTTCCAGCGCGGTGTACGCCAGGTTGACCAGCAACGCCACGGCGTAGCCGCGGGCGCCGGTGTCGCCGCCGTGGGCATGGTCGTGTCCGTGGGAATGCGCGTGGCCGGCGTGCGCGCCGTGATCGTGGTCGTGCGACATGGCACCAGCCTCGCGCGGATGGCCGCGCGGACACAATTACAGGTTCAACCGCGTCCTTCGACCAGGGTGCCGATGTTCTCGCCGCGCAGGATGTTCATCAGGTTGCCCGGCACGCCCAGGTCGTAGATGCGCAGTGGCACGGCGCTGTCGCGGCACAGGGCGAAGGCGGCGGTGTCCATAACCTCCAGGCCGCGGCTGATGACCTCGTCGTAGGTCAGCGAGTCGAAGCGCTTGGCATCCGGGAACTTGCGCGGATCCTTGTCATACACGCCGTCAACCTTGGTGGCCTTGAGCAGCAGGTCGGCCTCGATCTCGATCGCGCGCAGGGCCGCGCCGGAGTCGGTGGTGAAGAACGGGTTGCCAGTGCCGGCGGCGAAGATCGCGATGCGGCCCTTTTCCAGATGGCGCACGGCGCGGCGGCGGATGTAGTCCTCGCACACGTCGTTGATCTTCAGGGCGCTCATCACGCGCACCTTGGCGCCGAGCTTCTCCAGCGCGTCCTGCATGGCCAGCGCGTTGATGACCGTGGCCAGCATGCCCATCTGGTCGCCGGTGACCCGGTCCATGCCGCCGGCGGCCAGGCCCGCGCCGCGGAAGATGTTGCCGCCGCCGATGACCAGGGCCACTTCGGCGCCGGCGTGGTGCGCCTCAAGGATTTCCCGGGCGATGCGGCCGATGACCTTGGGATCGATGCCGTAATCCTCTGATCCCATCAGCGCCTCCCCGGAAAGTTTCAGCAGGATGCGACGATAGGCGAGGGGGGCGGTCATCGGTGGGGGCCTCAGTGGTATGGGGGCAAACGTCGGCAAGTCTAGCCGACGCGCGTGATGGCGTCAGGCATGTGATGCGCTGAGGCCGCGGCCCGTCCAGCAGCCCTTAAGATCGGGTATCAGCCATGCCTCGCAGGAGTGCGCCATGTCCGTCCGTACGTTGGGGGAGTTCGTCGACGCATCCGCCGAGCGCGACACCACGACCGATGCCTTCGAACTGGAGGGCCCACACCTGCTGGAAGTCCGCCTCGACGGCCGGATCTGGGCCAAGGCCGGTGCGATGGTGGCGCGGATGGGGGAAGTGAAGTTCACCCGCCAGGGGCTGCTGGAGCAGGGCGTGGGCAACCTACTCAAGAAGATGGCCAGTGGCGAGGGCATGCAGCTGATGAAGGTCGAGGGCCGGGGACGCGTCTACCTGGCCGACAAGGGCAAGCGCATTACCCTGCTGCGCCTGGCCGGCGAGTCGATCTACGTCAACGGCAACGATGTGCTGGCGACCGAGTCCGGCATCCAGGCACGCATCACCATGATGCGCAAGGTTGCCGGGATGCTGTCGGGCGGTCTGTTCAACATGCATCTGTCCGGGCACGGCATCGTGGCGATCACCTCGCACTACGAGCCGTTGACGCTCAGGGTCGACGCCGACAGCGGCCCGGTGTTCACCGATCCGCAGGCCACCGTGGCCTGGTCGGGCGGACTGACCCCGGACATCGTCACCGACATAAGCCTGAAGACCTTCCTCGGGCGCGGGTCGGGTGAGAGCGTGCAACTGCGTTTCGCCGGTGAGGGCTGGGTAGTGGTGCAGCCCTACGAGGAAGTGGCCTCCGCGGGCGCCCACTGACCGGGCGCGTGGGCCGCGGTCCTGAGTTGACGTTCCGAATGAAGCATCGCCGCGGCTTGCGCGGCGATGCGGATGGATCAGACTTCCAGCGAAGCCAGGTCGCCCTTGGTCTCCAGCCACGCCTTGCGATCGCCGGCGCGCTTCTTGGCCAGCAGCATGTCCATCAGGCCGTCGGTCTGTTCGGCATCGTCGATGGTCAGCTGCACCAAGCGCCGGGTATCGGGGTGGATGGTCGACTCGCGCAGCTGCGAAGGATTCATCTCGCCCAGACCCTTGAAGCGGGTCACGTTGACCTGGCCCTTGAGCTTCTCGCGCGCGATCTTTTCCAGCAGCAGGCGCTTTTCTTCCTCGTCCAACGCGTAGAACACCTGCTTGCCCACGTCCACGCGGAACAGCGGCGGCATCGCCACGAACACGTGCCCCGCCTCGACCAGCGCCGGGAAGTGCTTGAGGAACAGCGCCGAAAGCAGCGTGGCGATATGCAGGCCGTCCGAGTCGGCGTCGGCCAGGACCACGACCTTGCCGTAGCGCAGGCCGGAGATGTCGTCCTTACCCGGGTCGCAGCCGATGGCGATGGCCAGGTTGTGCACTTCCTCGGAGGCCAGCACGCTGCCGGAGGCCACTTCCCAGGTGTTCAGGATCTTGCCGCGCAGCGGCATGATCGCCTGGAAGTCCTTGTCGCGGGCCTGCTTGGCGCTGCCGCCGGCCGAATCGCCCTCGACCAGGAACAGCTCGGTGCGCGACAGGTCCTGGCTGATGCAGTCGGCCAGCTTGCCCGGCAGGGCCGGGCCGGCGGTGACCTTCTTGCGGACGATCTGCTTTTCGGTCTTCAGCCGCGCGCTGGCGCGATCGATGGCGATCTGCGCGATCTGCAGGCCGGTTTCCACATGCTGGTTGAGCCACAAACTGAAGGCATCGTGCGCGGCGCCTTCAATGAAGCCGGCGGCCTGGCGCGAGGACAGGCGCTCCTTGGTCTGGCCGGAGAACTGCGGGTCGGTCATCTTCAAGGACAGCACGAAGGCGACCCGATCCCACACGTCTTCCGGGGCCAGCTTGACCCCGCGTGGCAGCAGGTTGCGGAAGTCGCAGAACTCGCGCAGCGCATCGGTCAGGCCCGAGCGCAGGCCGTTGACGTGGGTGCCGTGCTGGGCGGTGGGGATAAGGTTGACGTAGCTCTCCTGGACCAGCTCGCCTTCTGGGACCCAGGCCACGGCCCAGTCCACCACCTCGGTCTCCTTCTTGAGCACGCCGGTGAACAGCTCGGCCGGCAGCAGCTCGCGCCCGGCCATCTCGCCCTTGAGGTAGTCGCGCAGGCCGTCCTCGAACAGCCAGGTGTCGGTATCGCCGCTGGCCTCGTCGGTCAACTTGACCGTCAGGCCCGGGCACAGCACCGCCTTGGCCCGCAGCAGGTGGCGCAGGGCGCGCACGTTGATCTTGGGGGTGTCGAAGTACTTCGGGTCCGGCCAGAAGCGCAGCCGGGTGCCGGTGTTCTTCTTGCCGAC
The DNA here is from genome assembly GCF_028198165.1 of Pseudoxanthomonas sp. JBR18. NCBI lineage: Bacteria > Pseudomonadati > Pseudomonadota > Gammaproteobacteria > Lysobacterales > Lysobacteraceae > Pseudoxanthomonas > Pseudoxanthomonas sp. JBR18. Next base: position 4,308,661 of record NZ_CP116339.1, on the reverse strand, counting down.
GCTGCCGACCACTTCCAGCGGGCTGGCGCGGTCGCCGTCGCGGAAGGTGATGCGGTGTTCGCTGCCTTCGCGCTTGATGTGGATTTCCACCAGGGTGGACAGCGCGTTGACCACGCTCACGCCCACGCCGTGCAGACCACCGGAGAAGGTGTAGTTCTTGTTGTTGAACTTGCCGCCGGCATGCAGCCGGGTGAGGATCAGCTCCACGCCGGGGACCTTCTCCTCGGGGTGGATGTCCACCGGCATGCCGCGTCCGTCGTCGGACACCTCCACGCTGCCGTCCTTGTACAGGGTGACCTCGACGGTCTTGGCGTGGCCGCCCAGGGCCTCGTCCACGGAATTGTCGATGACTTCCTGGGCCAGGTGGTTGGGGCGCGCGGTGTCGGTGTACATGCCGGGCCGGCGCTTGACCGGGTCCAGGCCGGAGAGGACTTCGATGTCGGCAGCGTTGTAGCGGGTATTCATTCGGTCGATCAGGTCGTGTCTAGGGCCACGAAGGGCGGCAAGTGTGGGGCCTGGGGGGCGGATTTGCACGTGCGGCGACGTATGGTCCAGCCGCCACCGGCGCGGCATGCGGCAACGACGCGGCTTGCCACTACAATCGGTTACAGGCGGCAGCACGGCTCCGTCCGGCGCCGGTGCCACCGGCGTGCGAACCGGGTGCCGGAGCGCGCCGTTGCAAGGAGATCCTAAGTGGTGCAAGTCGCCGCCCGTGAGACAGCGGGCGCCCCGTTTGGGGGGCAAGAGATGGTGGCGGCCGATGTCGGGGGCACCTATGCCCGGCTTGGCCTGGTCCATGTGGGGCAGGACGGCACGCCCGAATTGCGTCACCACCGGCGTTACGTGGGGGCCGAATTTCCGTCGCTGGCCGCGGTGTTGTCCCGCTTCCGGCACGCGCTGGAAGCCGAGGGCGTCGCCTTCCCAGACCAGGGCGTGGTGGCCATTGCGGGCCTCCTGCAGGGCGACGAACTGCTCAATGCCAATCTTCCCTGGCCGGTGTCGCTGGCGCAGACCCAGCGCGAGGCCGGGCTGCGCAGGTTCCGGCTGATCAACGATTTCGAGGCGCTGGCCTGGGCGCTGCCGCATGTGCCGGCAGGCCAGATGCGTGCCCTGGGAGAGGCGGAGGCGGGCGCCGTGCGGTTTCCGGCGCTGCTGCTGGGGCCTGGCACCGGGCTGGGGGCGGCCCTGGCGGTCCATGGTGATGCCGGCTTTGGCGTCCAGCCCAGCGAGGCCGGACATGCCGCGCTGGCGGCGACCACCTCGCTGGAGCTGGACGTGGTCCGCGTGCTGCAGCGGCGCTTCGGCCATGTCGACAACGAGCGGGCGCTGTCCGGGACCGGCCTGATGCATCTATATGCGGCCCTGTGCGAACTTCGACAGGCGCCGGTCGTGCACGGCGCGCCTGCCGACCTGGTCGCGGCCGCCGGCGACGACGCCCTGGCCGCCGAATGCCTGGACATGTTCTGCCAGTGGCTGGGCAGCCTGGCCGGCGACCTGGCCATCACCTTCTGCGCCCATTCGGTCTATCTGGCCGGTGGCTTGGCCGGCCATCTGGGCGAACATCTGCAGGCGGGTGGCTTCATGCGCCGCTTCCACGACAAGGGCGTGCTGTCCAGTGCGCTGCGACAGATCCCGGTGTCGTGCATCGAGCACGGCCAACTGGGCATCATCGGTGCGGCCGCGTGGTTCGCGGCCCATCCGGACCCCCACTGATCCCCACCCACGGAGCTCCCGACATGCCCTCACGTCGCACTTTCCTGCAGTCCTCTCTCCTGGCCGCCGGCGCCGCCGCGCTCCCGCGCGGGTTTGCCCAGATCAGAGCCAGCGGCGCCAAGGTCGTGTCCACCTGGGATTTCGGCGTGCCGGCCAACCAGGCGGCCTGGGCGGTGCTGGGCAAAGGCGGCAGCGCCATCGACGCGGTCGAGGCTGGCGCGCGCTGGGCCGAGACCGGCCAGTGCAATTCCACGGTGGGGCGCTGCGGCTATCCGGACCGCGACGGCCACGTGACCCTGGACGCCAGCATCATGAAGGGTGACGGCAGCTGCGGCGCGGTGGCGGCCATCGAGGGCATCGACCATCCGATCTCGGTGGCGCGCAAGGTGATGGAAAAGACTCCCCACGTCCTGCTGGTGGCCGAAGGCGCCCAGCAGTTCGCGGTCAGCGAGGGCTTCAAGGTGCAGGACCTGCGTACCCCGGAGGCAGAGAAAGCCTGGAAGGCGTGGCTCAAGACCTCCAAGTACCAGCCGGAGATCAATGTCGAGCGCCGCAGCCTGCCCGGCAACAGCGAGAACCACGACACCATCGGCATGCTGGCCCTGGACAAGGAGGGCCGCATGGCCGGTGCCTGCACTACCAGCGGCATGGCCTGGAAGATGCGTGGTCGCGTCGGCGATAGCCCGATCATCGGGGCCGGGCTGTACGTGGACGACGAGGTGGGTGGCGCGACGGCTTCGGGCGTGGGCGAGGAGATGATCCGCAACGCCGCCAGCTTCCTGGTGGTCGAGTTGATGCGCCAGGGGCGCAGCCCGGCCGATGCCTGCCGCGAGGCCATCGAGCGGGTGGTGCACAAGCGCCCGGCGGCCAGCAAGGAGCTGCAGGTCTGCTTCCTGGCGATGAACAAGGACGGCCAGGTGGGCGCCTTCGCCCTGCACAAGGGCTTCGTCTACGCGGTCTGCGATGCATCCAAACAGGACGCGCTGCTGCCTTCGCAGTCGATCTACACCACCGACAGGACCTGAGCGGGCGGCGCATGGGATATCTGCTGGAGATCGCGGCCGGCTCGCTGGAATCGGCCCTCGTCGCGCAGCGCGGCGGGGCCGACCGGGTCGAGCTGTGCGAGAACCTGGGCGAAGGCGGGTGCACACCGTCCTATGGCACCGTGGCGCTGGCGCGGGAACGACTGCGCATCCCGCTCTACGTCCTGATCCGGCCGCGCGGGGGGGATTTCGTCTATTCGCCGGCCGAGTGGGAAGTGATGGCGCGCGATGTCGCCAGTTGCCGGCAACTTGGCTGCGACGGGGTCGTGCTGGGGGCGCTGGATGCTGCCGGTCAGGTGGATGTCGCCGGCTGCGCGGGCCTGATCGCCGAGGCGGGCACGATGGGCGTGACCTTTCATCGGGCCTTCGATTGCGTAGCCGATCCGGCGGTGGCCCTGGAGCAGATCATCGGCCTGGGCTGCGAGCGCGTGCTGACCTCCGGGGCGGCCTCCGCGGCGCCGCTTGGGGCCGACGCGATCGCCCGTGCCGTGCGTCAGGCGGGCGGTCGCCTGTCGGTGATGCCCGGCGCGGGCATCACCGCGGACAACGTCGCTGAACTGGCGCGCCAGACTGGCGCCCGCGAGTTTCACGCCTCGGCGCGCCAGCGCATCGCCGGGGTCGGCCGGGGGCTGGATGGCCTTGAAACCGGCTATTGGTGCACCGAGATTGGACGCGTCGAGGGCTTGCGTCGCGCGCTTGCCGGCTGAATCCGGGCGATCCGGTTCAGGTGGCGCTGGATGCGCAGTGCGTAGGCTTGCAGATGTCGCCGCCGCACGTGGCGATTCCACCCGGTTCCTCACTGGAGGCCCCATGAAAACCCGTCACATTCTGATGCTCGCCGGCGCGCTCGCCGCCGTTTCTTCCGCCGCCGTTGCCATGGCCCAGACCACAGGCGCGCAGGCTGCTGGCAAGGGCGCCAGCGCCGACCCGTCCAAGTCGCAGGACACCCGGACCGAGGCCGAAAAGCGAGCCGCGCGTCGCGCCGCCAACGCCGCCCGGCTCAAGGGCGAGGATCCCGCCTCGACCAACCCGGCCCCGCGCGAAGAGGAAGAGGAAGAAGGGCACAAGTCCTGATCCAGCGCGCTGCGCCTTTCCGCCACGCCCCGCTTCTTGCGGGGCGTGTGCGTTTGGGCCAGCCAACGTCTCGCGCCGCGGGACAGCCAGCGCCCGCCGCGTTTGGCCGCCAGCGCCGCTACCGCTAAACTATGGCTTTCCTGGAGCCCAAAGATCCATGACTCCCCTGATTTTCGTGACCGGCGGCGTGGTGTCCTCGCTGGGCAAGGGCATTGCCGCCGCGTCGCTGGCGTCGATTCTCGAAGCACGTGGCCTGAAGGTCACGATGATGAAGCTGGATCCCTACATCAACGTCGACCCGGGCACGATGAGCCCGTTCCAGCATGGTGAGGTCTACGTCACCGACGACGGCGCCGAGACTGACCTGGACCTGGGGCACTACGAGCGCTTCGTGCGCACGCGCCTGAGCCGCAAGAACTCGGTCACCACCGGTCGCATCTACGAAAACGTCATCCGCAAGGAGCGCCGAGGCGACTACCTGGGCGCGACCGTGCAGGTCATCCCGCACATCACCGACGAGATCAAGCGCAGCATCGACGAAGCCGCGTCTGGCTTCGACGTGGGCCTGATCGAGGTCGGCGGCACCGTGGGCGACATCGAGTCGCTGCCGTTCCTGGAGGCGATCCGACAGATCCGTGCCGAGCGCGGCCAAGAGAAGGCCGTCTTCATGCACCTGACCCTGGTGCCGTACATCGCCGCGGCCGGCGAGCTCAAGACCAAGCCGACCCAGCATTCGGTCAAGGAACTGCGCTCGATCGGCATCCAGCCCGACGTGCTGCTATGCCGCTCCGAGCAGGAGATCCCGGACGGCGAACGCCGCAAGATCTCGCTGTTCACCAACGTCTCCGAGCGCGCGGTGATCACCCTGCGCGACGTGGACGTGCTCTACAAGATTCCGCTGGGGCTGAAGGAGCAGGGCCTGGACCAGTTCGTGGTCGACCGCCTGCACCTGCCGGCCAAGCACGAAGCCGACCTGCACGAGTGGGAGGCGGCGGTCGATGCCACCGTCAATCCGCTCGATGAAGTCACCATCGCGGTGGTCGGCAAGTACGTGGACCACAAGGACGCCTACAAGTCGGTCGGCGAGGCGCTCAAGCACGGCGGCCTGCGCCAGCGCACCCGCGTCAACCTCAAGTGGATGGAGTCGCAGGACGTCGAGTCCGGTGCCGAAACCCTGGATGACGTGGACGGCATCCTGGTGCCCGGCGGCTTCGGCGATCGTGGGTTCGAAGGCAAGGTGCTCACCGCGCAGTACGCCCGCGAGCACGGCGTGCCGTATTTCGGCATCTGCTATGGCATGCAGGCCGCGGTGGTCGACTACGCGCGCCACATCTGCGGCCTGGAAGGCGCCAACAGCACCGAGAACGACAAGCAGTCCCCACACCCGGTGATCGGCCTGATCACCGAGTGGCGCACCAGTTCGGGCGAGGTGGAAAAGCGCGACGAGCGTTCGGACCTGGGCGGCACCATGCGCCTGGGCCTGCAGGAACAGCGCCTCAAGCCCGGCACCCTGGCGCGTGAGATGTACGGCCAGGACGTGGTGTCCGAGCGGCATCGTCATCGCTACGAGTTCAACAACCGCTATCGCACCCAGCTCGAAGACGCCGGCCTGGTCATCAGCGCCAAGTCCATGGACGACACGCTGGTGGAAATGGTCGAGCTGCCGCGCGACAAGCATCCCTGGTACCTGGCCTGCCAGGCGCATCCTGAATTCCTCTCGACCCCGCGCGAGGGCCACCCGTTGTTCGTCGGCTTCATCCGCGCCGCGCGTGAGCGCAAGGCCGGTGGCACGTTGCTCAAGGAGGCACGCGCATGAAACTGTGTGGATTCGAGGCTGGTATCGACCAGCCGTTGTTCCTGATCGCCGGCCCCTGCGTGATCGAGTCGATGCAACTGCAGCTCGATGTCGCCGGCAAGCTCAAGGACATCACCTCCAGGCTGGGGATGAACTTCATCTTCAAGTCCAGCTTCGACAAGGCCAACCGGACCTCGGGCACCTCGTTCCGCGGGCCGGGCATGGAAGAGGGGCTCAAGGTTCTGGCCGAGGTCAAGCGCCAGATCGGCGTGCCGGTGCTGACCGACGTGCACGAGTACACCCCGATGAACGAGGTCGCCGACGTCGTCGACGTGCTGCAGACCCCGGCCTTCCTGGTGCGGCAGACGGACTTCATCAGAAACGTCTGCGCGGCCGGCAAGCCGGTGAACATCAAGAAGGGCCAGTTCCTCTCGCCGTGGGACATGAAGCCGGTCGTCGACAAGGCCAAGTCGACGGGCAACGAGCAGATCATGGTCTGCGAGCGCGGCGCCTCGTTCGGCTACAACAACCTGGTCAGCGACATGCGCTCGCTGTCGGTGATGCGCGAGACCGGCTGCCCGGTCGTGTTCGATGCCACCCACTCGGTGCAGCTGCCGGGCGGGCAGGGCACCAGCTCCGGTGGTCAGCGCGAGTTCGTGCCGGTGCTGGCGCGCGCCGCCGTGGCCGTGGGCGTGGCCGGCCTGTTCGCCGAAACCCACCCGGACCCGGCCAAGGCCTTGTCCGACGGTCCCAACGCCTGGCCGCTGGACAAGATGGAGGCACTGCTGGAAACGCTGCTGGCGCTGGACTCGATCACCAAGAAGAACGGTTTCCTGGAAGACGGCGTCAAGGCCTGATGCCAGACGACCAGCCTCCCGCGCGCGGATTCGCAGGCCTGGGCCACCGCCAGGGGGTGGCCTGCCTGCTTGCCCCGTTGGCAGGCGTGATGGTCGCCACCCACTGGCGCGTGCCAGACCTCCAGGAGCGTGTGCCCAGTGGCACGCTTGCCCCGGGCAAGGCCATCGAAACGGCAGCGGCTTCGACCAGCGGCTTCTTGCTGGTCTGCCTGGCATCCGCGCTGTTGGCCTGCACCCTCTACAATCGCTTCGCCCGGGAACGTGCACGTGGCCGCAACGCTGGCGCGCGCGAGATGACGTTCCTCACTTCACTCGGTCATCGCCTGACCGGCCCCCGACTTTCATCCGATCGAAAGAGCCAAGACTGATCCCATGACCAATATCGCCAAGATCCACGCCCGCGAAATCCTCGACTCCCGTGGTAATCCCACGCTGGAAGCGGAAGTCACGCTCACCGATGGGTCCTTCGGCCGTGCGGCCGTGCCCTCCGGTGCCTCGACCGGTGCCAAGGAGGCGGTGGAGCTGCGTGACGGCGACAAGACCCGTTACCTGGGCAAGGGCGTGCGCAAGGCGGTGGAGAACATCAACACCACCATCGCCGATGCGCTGAAGGACTTTGACGCCGCCGACCAGGAAGGCCTGGACCGGCGCCTGATCGACCTGGATGGCACCGAGAACAAGGGCCGCCTGGGCGCCAATGCGCTGCTCGGTGTGTCCCTGGCCAACGCGCACGCGGTGGCCGCCTCGAACCACAAGCCGCTGTGGCAGCACCTGGCCGACACCTGCGAATCGGATGTCTGCCTGCCGGTGCCGATGATGAACATCATCAACGGCGGTGCGCATGCCGACAACAACGTGGACTTCCAGGAGTTCATGGTCCTGCCGGTCGGCTTCGATTCGTTCTCCGAGTCGCTGCGCGCCGGCACCGAAATCTTCCACGCGCTCAAGAGCGTGCTCAAGGGCCATGGCCTGAGCACCGCGGTGGGCGATGAAGGCGGCTTCGCGCCGGATTTCCGCAGCAACGTCGAGGCGCTGGACACCATCCTGGAAGCCATCGGCAAGGCCGGCTACGCCGCGGGCGAGGACATCCTGCTGGGCCTGGACGTGGCCTCCAGCGAGTTCCACGACAACGGCAAGTACAACCTGGTGGGCGAGAACAAGCGCCTGACCTCCGAGCAGTTCGTCGACTTCCTGGCTGACTGGGCCGCCCAGTACCCGATCATCACCATCGAGGACGGCATGTCCGAGGACGACTGGACCGGCTGGAAGCAGCTGACCGATCGCATCGGCAACAAGGTCCAGCTGGTCGGTGACGATTTGTTCGTCACCAATCCGAAGATCTTCAAGGAAGGCATCGAGTCGCAGACCGCCAACGCCATCCTGATCAAGGTCAACCAGATCGGCACGCTGACCGAGACGCTGGAAGCCATCGCCATGGCCCACCATGCCAAGTACGCGGCGATCGTCTCGCATCGTTCCGGTGAGACCGAGGACACCACCATCGCCGATATCGCCGTGGCCACCACCGCCACCCAGATCAAGACCGGCTCGCTGTGCCGCTCGGACCGCGTGGCCAAGTACAACCAGCTGCTGCGCATCGAAGAAGCACTGGGCAAGCAGGCGCGTTACGCCGGGCGCAACGCGTTCGTTTCGCTCAAGCGCTGAGCGCCGCGCCGTGCGTCCGAAGCGTGTGATCGCGGTGCGCGGGAGCTGACATGGCCAAGGTGCGTTGGCTGCTGCTGGGCTTGCTGGTGCTGCTGGCGGTGCTGCAGTACCACCTGTGGTTCGGACGCGGCAGCTCCGGCCAGGTCATCACCATGCGCGCGCAGGTCGAAAGCCAGGCCCGCGAGAACGCGGGCCTGCGCCAGCGCAACGCGGCGCTGGCCGCCGAGGTCGAGGACCTCAAGTCGGGGGAGGAAGCCGTCGAGGAGCGCGCGCGCAGCGAGCTGGGCATGATCAAACCGGGCGAGAAGTTCTATCGCGTGGTCGACGCCCCCGCCGGTGCGGGCAGCGCGGCCCCGGCGCCGGCCAGTGCGCCGGAGGCCTCCGATCCGGTCAACGATGACGACGCGGCCCGCGCGGAGGGCGATTGATGGGAGGGCTGTGGGTGGTCGTCCCCGCCGCCGGACGTGGGACGCGCTTCGGCAGCGAGATTCCCAAGCAGTATCTGGAAGTCGGTGGCCAGTCCGTGCTGGCCTGGACCCTCTCCACGCTGCTCGCCCATCCGCTGGTGGCCGGCGCGGTGGTCGCGCTGTCGGCCGATGACCCGTGGTGGCCGGGCTGGACCCAGTTCGGCGGCAAGCCGGTGCTGGCCTGTGTCGGCGGCGGGACCCGCGCGGCGTCCGTGCTGGCGGCACTGCAGGTGTTGCCGGATGACGTACGCGCCGATGACTTCGTGCTGGTCCACGATGCCGCGCGGCCGAACCTGGCCGAGGCCGACCTGGAGCGCCTGATCGAGCGCGGGCGCGAAGATCCCGTCGGCGGGCTGCTCGCCGCGCCGGTGCGCGACACGCTCAAGCGTGCCGGCGATGACGGCGGCGTGGATGGCACCGAGCCGCGTGAGCGCCTGTGGCGGGCGCTCACCCCGCAGATGTTCCGGCGCCTGCAGCTCACCCGCGCGCTGGACGAGGCGGCCGGTGCCGGTATTGATGTCACCGACGAATCCATGGCCATGGAGCGCCAGGGCCTGCGTCCGCTGCTGGTGGAAGGCAGGGAAACCAATTTCAAGATCACCACGCCGGCCGACCTGGAGCGCTTTGCGTTCATCCTGTCGCTGCGCGTGGCCGCATAAGGAACTTCGAGATGTCAGTCCCGCAGATCCGCATCGGCCAGGGCTTCGATGTGCATGCCTTCGCCCCGGACGGCGATCACGTCATGCTGGGCGGCGTGCGTGTCGAGCACAGCCGCGGCGTGCTGGCGCACAGCGACGGCGACGTGGTCATCCATGCGCTGTGCGACGCGCTCCTCGGTGCCCTGGCCCTGGGGGACATCGGTCGCCACTTCCCGCCGAGCGATCCACGCTGGAAAGACGTGGACAGCACCGAGTTCCTGCGCCATTGCGATGGCCTGGTGCGCGCACGCGGCTGGCTGGTCGGCAACGCCGATATCACCGTGATGTGCGAGCGACCCAAGGTCGGCCCGCACGCGCTGGCCATGTGCACGCACCTGGCGCAGGTCCTGGGCATCGATGCCGATGCAATGAGCGTCAAGGCCACCACCACCGAAAAGCTGGGCTTCACCGGGCGCGGTGAAGGCATCGCCGCGCAGGCCGTGGTGCTGCTGGTGCGGGCTTGATCCGACGGACGCATTGTTCAACGGACGCCTATTCAACGGACGCGCTGTAGCGCCGAGCTTGCTCGGCTGAAGCTTTCCTCGGGAAGGCCCCGGCCGAGCAAGCTCGGCGCTACAGCCATCGGGCGAGCTCCGTCGGCATTACCGCGCAGGCTCCGGCCCGCAAGCCCCAGCCGAGCAAGCTCGGCGCTACGAGAAGGCACACCACATGACCGACACATCGTTGCTCCCCTTGGCCTTCGGGCCGGCGGTGCTGGAGGCGGTGTTCCGCAGCCGGCCGGAAGATTTCCAGGTCGATGAGATCGATGCGTTCGACGCCAGTGGCGAGGGCGAGCACCTGCTGTTGACCGTGCGCAAACGCGGCCTCAACACCGCCGAGGTGGCGCGCACGCTCGCGCGCTGGGCGGGCATCGGCGAGGTCGGCATCGGTTATGCCGGGCTCAAGGACCGGCATGCGGTGACCACCCAGCGTTTCAGCGTGCACCTGCCCAAGCGTGTGTCGCCGGACCTGGACGCGCTGGTGAAGCCCAACCTGGAGGTCGTCGCCTCCACCTGGCACAGCCGCAAGCTGCCGCGCGGCGCGCTGGAGGGCAATCGCTTCACCCTGGTGCTGCGCCAGGTGCAGGGCGAGCGCGAGGCGATCGATGCGCGCCTGCAGGCCATCGCCGCGCGCGGCTTGCCCAACTGGTTTGGCGAGCAGCGCTTTGGTCGCGCCGGAGACAACGTCGCCCAGGCGCTGGCCATGTTCGAAGGGCGCCGGGTCAAACGCGAGCAGCGCTCGATGCTGCTGTCGGCCGCGCGCTCGGAACTGTTCAATCGCGTCTTGTCGGCGCGTGTGACCGATGGCAGCTGGGAACGCGGGCTGGACGGTGAGGTCTGGATGCTCGCCGGCAGCCGCAGTGTGTTCGGCCCTGAAGCCTGGAGCGACGCGCTGGCCGAACGGCTGGCGCGCTTCGATATCCATCCCAGTGGTCCGTTATGGGGAGAAGGTGAGCTGCGCACGCAGGGCGCCTGTGCCGCCCTGGAGACACAGGTGCTCACGCAGGGCGATGCGCCGGCACTGCGTGCCGGCCTGGAGTCGGCACGCCTGAAGCAGGAGCGTCGTGCGCTGCGCCAGCAGGCGGCCGACCTGCAGTGGTCGTGGCAGGATCCACAGACGCTGGAGCTGCGCTTCGACCTGGTGCCCGGGAGCTATGCCACCGCGCTGCTGCACGAACTCGGCGCGGTGCGCGAGGCTAACCGGATCACCTGACGTCGCTGCCGTGTCCATTCAAAGCCTAGCGGGGCCATCGTCCCGCGTGGCCCGTCGATGCGGTGGCGGGGTACGTTGAGCCCGTTGGTGGTCAGGGGCGCGCTGCGAGCAGGACGATGACCGCGCCGGTGCCGCCCTGCGTCGGCAGCGCGGAGTGGAATGCCAGCACGTCATTGCGCTGGCGCAGCACGCGGTCCACGACGTTCTTCAGGACCGGGATATCGGCGTCCGAGCCCAACCCCTTGCCGTGCACGATGCGCACGCAGGCCGTGCCGCTGCGCTGGGCCTCGCGCAGGAACTGACGCAGCAGCGCCTCGGCCTGGCTGGCCGTGGCGCCGTGCAGGTCCAGTTCGTCCTGGATCGAGAACTGGCCACGCTTGAGTCGGGTGAAGATGCTGGCGGGCAGGGCCTCGACCCGATGCGAGAGCACATCGCCAGCGCCGATCGGCATGGCCTCCAGGGCTTGGCGGAACTCGCTCAGCGCGGCGCGCTCGTCGGCGCGCGCCATGCGGGCCGACGGACGTGGGCGCGGCTTGCTGGGCGGCGAGGGCGCAGCGTCCAGGCGCCGCACCTGGCCGATGGCCTCGCGGAACAGGCTGGCGTCGTCATCGTCGTCGTCGCGCGGATCGCTCATGGCAGGCAGGTTACGTCGCATCGCGGCCCATGCAAGGGCGAAGCGTCCGGATCGATCCGGTATCATCGGACGCGCATCATTGAAGGAAGTTTGAGTGCGCGTACTTGTAAGCAACGATGACGGCGTCGACGCCCCCGGGATCCGCATGCTGGCCGAGGCGTTGCGCCAGGCCGGGCACGAAGTCTGGGTAGTGGCCCCCGACCGGGACCGTTCCGGCGCCAGCAACTCGCTCACGCTGGATCTGCCGATCCGCACCCGCCAGCTGGACGAGCGCACCATCCGCGTCAACGGCACCCCGACCGACTGCGTCCACCTGGCGCTGACCGGGATGCTGGATTTCGAGCCGGACATCGTGGTGTCCGGCATCAACAACGCGCCCAATCTGGGTGATGACGTGATCTATTCGGGCACGGTGTCGGCGGCGATGGAAGGACGCTTCCTCGGGTTTCCCGCGGTGGCCGTGTCGCTGGTGAGCCGTGACCATGCCCCCAAGCACTTCGAGACCGCCGCGCGCGCGGCGGTGCAGATCGTGGCCCGGCTCAAGGCCGATCCGCTGCCGGCCAACACCATCCTCAACGTCAATGTTCCGGACCGGCCTTGGTCCGAGGTCACTGGGTTCGAGGTCACGCGGCTGGGCAATCGCCATCGCTCCGAGCCCTGTCTGCCACAGCGTGACCCGCGCGGCGGCACCGTGTACTGGATCGGCCCGGCCGGGCCGGAACAGGATGCCGGCGTAGGGACCGATTTCCATGCGGTGCGCAGTGGCGCCATCTCCATCAGCCCCATCCATGTGGACCTGACCCGCTACCAGGCGCTGGAGACGGTCGCCGGCTGGGTCGACGGCCTGGCCGCGGACCTGGAGCCGGCGGCATGACCCCGCGCCTGCGCGTCCAGCCGGCCGATGCGGCCGGATCGGGAATGACGTCCCAGCGCGTGCGCGATCGGTTGGTGCAGCGCCTGCGCGAGGCGGGCATCGTCGATGAGAACGTGCTCAACGCCATCCGCACCGTGCCACGGCACCTGTTCGTGGACGAAGCGCTGGCCACGCGCGCCTACGAGGACACCGCGCTGCCCATCGGCCACAGCCAGACCATTTCCCAGCCCTGGGTGGTGGCCCGCATGACCGAGGTGCTGCTGGCTGGACGTGCGCCCAGGACAGTGCTGGAAGTGGGGACAGGATCGGGTTACCAGGCGGCGATCCTGGCTTCGCTGGGACTGGACGTCTATACGGTCGAGCGGATTGGCGACCTGCTGCGCCTGGCGCGCAAGCGCCTGCGCCTGCTCGGCTTGAACGTGCGCAGCAAGCATGACGACGGACGGGTGGGCTGGCCGGAGCATGGTCCTTACGACGCGATCATGGTCACGGCCGCTGCACCGGCCCTGGTCCACGATCTGATCGATCAGCTTGCCCCGGGCGGCTGCCTGGTCGCGCCGGTGGGTGGCGCGTCCTCGCAGGCCCTGGTGCAGCTCACCAAGGATGCCGATGGCCACGTTCAGCAGACCACGCTGGCCCCGGTGATGTTCGTCCCCCTCCTGTCGGGAACCCTCGACTGATGCAGCTTTTCGGTCCTTTGTATGCCCGCGCGATCGCGTGGTCCCGCCATCGGCATGCGCCGCGTCTGCTGTTCGGGCTGAGCTTTATCGAGGCGATCTTCTTTCCTGTGCCGCCCGAGGTGATGCTGGCGCCGATGTCGCTGGCCCAGCCCCGGCGCGCGTTTTCCTTCGCCGGGATCAGCCTGGTCGGTTCACTGTTAGGTGCCTTGATCGGCTACGCGCTGGGTCATTACGCCTATGCGGCCGTGCAGCCATTGATCGACGCGCTGGGCTGGACCGATGGGGTCAACAAACAGGTGGCGCATCTGCGCGAACTGGTCGCCCAGTCGCCCTGGCGCGCGTTCTGGCTGCTGGTGCTGGCCGGCTTCACCCCGATCCCGCTGAAGATATTTACGTGGGCCTCAGGCATTGTGGGAGTGCCGCTGCTACCGTTCATCGCGAGCATGGTGGTGGGGCGCGGCAAGCGCGTGTTCCTGATCGCCCTGGCATTGCGCCTGGGTGGTGTGCGTGCGGAAGCGGCGTTGCGGCGCTGGATCGAACCGGTGGGCTGGATCGCCAGCGTCCTGCTCCTGGTGTTGTTGGCTTGGCTGGTCTGGAGTGCAAAGAACGGATGACGATTCGCATGGACCTGCTGGGGTCTTTCAGCAAGCGCACGACGCAAGTGGCGCTGGTCGCAGGTGCCTTGGCCCTGGCGGCCTGCAGTAGCACGGTCACGCGGACCTCGGGCGGCCCCGGGGGGCGCACGGTCGGTGGCAGCGCTGCGGCCCGCCCAGTGTCAAAGCCGAAGTACGGCCAGCGGGTCACGGTCCAGCGCGGGCAGACCCTGTACCGCATCGCCACCGACAACGGGATCGTGCCGGCCGATCTGGCCGCCTGGAACGGCATCGCGCCGCCCTACACCATCTATCCGGGGCAGCGCCTGCAGCTGTATCCGCAAGGGGGCGCAGCGGCGCCTGCGGGGATGACCGCATCCCGTCCGCCCGTTGCTACGCCGCCTTCGACGCCGGCCGCCGCGCCGGTCAAGAGCGACATCAATTGGCGTTGGCCGGCCGATGGCCAGATCGTGGGTCGCTTCGTCGCCGGTGACGCCGCCAACCAGGGCGTGGATATCGCGGGCAAGGGCGGTGATCCGGTCCGTGCGACCGCTGACGGTGTGGTGGTCTACTCCGGGGCGGGGCTGGTGGGCTATGGCGAACTGATCATCGTCAAGCACAGCGAGGCCTGGTTGTCGGCCTATGGCCACAACCGCAAGCGGCTGGTCAACGAGGGCCAGAACGTCAAGGCCGGGCAGCAGATTGCCGAGATGGGGCGGAGCGGGGCCTCCCGCGACATGCTGCACTTCGAGATCCGCTACAACGGCAAGCCGGTCGATCCGCTGTCCTACCTGCCGCCTCGCTAGGCGGCGCCCTGGATTCGTCCGCCGCGCGCGAGCGGCGGCTCGTCATCCGGGTTGTGCGACTGCCCGTCTGAGGGCAGTTCCGCTGACTGGCCTACCGCGCCGCTTCCGTCCCCAGGATGAAGCCCGCTACCACGCGCCGACCTTCGCCGGCCAGGATGTGGAAGGTGCGGGCGGCGGCGTCGTTGGTCATCACTTCGATACCCACGCCGCGGGTCAGGCACGCGGCCATGGCTTCCGCGGGCGGAAACACCTGGCGGTCGCCGGTGCCGAGCAGGATCAGTTCCGGTTCCAGCGCCAGCAGGGGTTCCAGCGTCGCCGCATCCAGCGCCTCAGGCTGCGTGGCAGCCCAGTCGGTCTGCAGGTGTGCGGGGGTGAGGATGAAACTGCGCTGCAGCACCTGATCGTTGACCTTGGCGCTGCGCCCATCGGCGGCGCGCAGGGTGAAAGCGTAATCGGGTCTTTCGTGGCTGAGTTGCATGGAGGGGCTCCGTACGTCGGGCGCCGCTGCCGTCAGGAACGGCCGTGAGGATCAGGCGCGCGGCAGGACGATGGTGCGCTTGTCCTGGCTGGGGCGGTACAGCACGGCCACGTGGCCGATCTTCTGCACCACGGCGCACCCGGTGCGCTTTGAAATCTCGTCGATCATGGCGCCGCGGGCCTCGCGATCCTCGGCGGCGACCTTCACCTTGACCAGCTCGTGGCGCTCGAGCACCTCGTCCAGTTCGGTGACAAATGCGTCAGTCAGGCCCTTGCCTCCCGTCTGCAGCAACGCCTTGAGCCCGTGGGCCTGCCCACGCAGGAAACGGTTCTGGGCAGCGGTAAGGACAACAGACATGCAGGATTTTCAGGGGAAGCCAAGGGGGTTAAGCGTATCATGGGCCGGACCCCTCCCGAGCTTTCGCGGGGCCGGCCACACGCCGTGCCGCCGTTATCCGTCCACATGGCCCAACGCAGCAAAAGCAGCCAGCGCTGGCTGAAGGAACATTTCTCCGATCCCTACGTCAAGAAGGCGCAGGCCGAGGGGCTGCGTTCGCGCGCGGCCTACAAGCTGGAGGAGCTGATCGAACGTGACCGGCTGCTCAAGCCGGGCATGGTCGTGGTCGACCTAGGGGCGGCGCCTGGCGGCTGGTCGCAGTACGTGCGCCAGGCCATGGGCGATCGCGGGCGAGTCGTGGCGATGGACATCCTGGACATGCCGTCGTTGGCCGGCGTGGAGTTTCTTCACGGAGACTTCAGGGAGCAGATCGTGTTATCGCAGTTGGAGGCGATGCTCGGTGGGCAGCCGGTCGACCTTGTGCTTTCTGACATGGCCCCCAATAAGAGCGGAGTGGACGCGGTCGATCAGCCGCGGATGATGCATCTGGCGGAGCTTGCGATGGAGTTCGCCGATGTGCATCTCCGGCCGGGAGGCGCGTTCCTGATCAAGCTGTTCCAAGGCGTGGGGTTCGACGACTACGTCCGCGACATGCGCCGGCGGTACGACCGGGTGGTGATCCGAAAGCCGGACGCCTCCCGCAAGCGCTCGCCGGAGGTTTACGCACTTGGGCAGGGTAAGCGGATCCAACCCAAGTGATGCCGGCTTCCGAGTCGGTTCGACAATTCGCGCTAATGTGGCAGTGCCAGAGGAATACCGAGGCCCATGAGGATGAATGACTTGACCAAAAATCTGCTGCTGTGGGTCGTGGTGGCGGTGGTGCTCATGGTGGTGTTCCAGAGCTTCTCCCCGCGCTCCGGTGGAGCGGGCCCGGGAAGCGGGCAGGCCACCTACACCCAGTTCCTGCAGGAGGTGAACAACGGGCAGATCAGCTCGGTGGATTTCACCAACGACAGCGATCTGGTCACCAATGCGATCAGCTACAAGCGCAATGACGGCACCCAGGGCGTGGTCTACGGACCGCAGGACGAGGGTCTGATCAATGTGCTGATCAACAAGGGCGTGCAGATCACCCGTGAGAAGCCGGACAACGGCATCTCGCTGGGCATGATCCTGCTCAACTTCCTGCCGGTGTTGCTCATCATCGGCTTCTGGATCTTCATCATGCGCCAGATGCAGGGCGGTGGCGGCGGGGCCAAGGGCGCGATGTCCTTCGGCAAGTCGCGCGCCAAGCTGCAGGGCGAGGATCAGGTCAAGGTCAGCTTCGCTGACGTCGCCGGCTGCGACGAGGCCAAGGAAGAAGTCAGCGAACTGGTCGAATTCCTGCGCGACCCGACCAAGTTCCAGAAGGTCGGCGGCAAGATTCCGCGCGGCGTGCTGATGGTCGGCCAGCCGGGTACCGGCAAGACGCTGCTGGCCAAGGCCATCGCCGGCGAGGCCAAGGTGCCGTTCTTCTCGATCTCCGGTTCGGACTTCGTGGAGATGTTCGTGGGCGTCGGCGCCAGCCGCGTGCGCGACATGTTCGAGCAGGCCAAGAAGCACGCGCCGTGCATCATCTTCATCGACGAGATCGACGCGGTCGGCCGCCATCGCGGTGCCGGCCTGGGCGGCGGTCACGACGAGCGCGAGCAGACCCTCAACCAGCTGCTGGTCGAGATGGACGGCTTCGAGGGCGGTGAGGGCGTGATCATCATCGCCGCGACCAACCGTCCCGACGTGCTGGATCCGGCGCTGCTGCGCCCGGGTCGCTTCGACCGCCAGGTCGTGGTCGGCCTGCCCGACGTCAAGGGCCGCGAGCAGATCCTGAAGGTCCACATGCGCAAGCTGCCGCTGGCCGATGACGTGGAGCCGATGATCGTGGCGCGCGGCACGCCGGGCTTCTCCGGCGCGGACCTGGCCAACCTCTGCAACGAGGCGGCGCTGTTCGCTGCGCGCGGCAACGAGAAGGAGGTCCGCATGGACCACTTCGACCGGGCCCGCGACAAGATCCTGATGGGCGCCGAACGCCGCTCGATGGCCATGAGCGAGGACGAGAAGACGCTGACCGCCTACCACGAGGCCGGCCACGCTATCGTCGGGCGCCTGGTGCCCGAGCATGACCCGGTCTACAAGGTCACCATCATCCCGCGTGGCCGCGCGCTGGGCGTGACCATGTACCTGCCCGAGGGCGACAAGTACAGCTACAACCGCACCGCGATCGAATCCCAGCTGTGCTCGCTCTACGGTGGCCGCGTGGCCGAGGAGCTGATCTTCGGCACCGACAAGGTCACCACCGGTGCATCCAACGACATCGAGCGCGCCACCAAGATGGCCCGCAACATGGTCACCAAGTGGGGCCTGAGCGACGAGATGGGCCCGATCGCCTACGGCGAGGAGGAGGACGAGGTGTTCCTGGGTCGTTCGGTGACCCAGCACAAGAACGTCTCCGATGCCACCGCGCGCAAGATCGACGAGGTCGTGCGCGGGATCTTGGACAACGCCTACCAGCGCACGACCAAGATCCTCACCGACAACCTGGACAAGCTGCACACGATGTCCAAGCTGTTGCTTGAGTACGAGACCATCGACGTGCCGCAGATCGACGCCATCATGGAAGGCCGCGATCCGCCGCCGCCCATGGGTTGGGCCAAGACCGGTGGCAAGGACGACAACGGCGGTGGTCCCACGCCCAAGCGTCCGCTGCCTCCGATCGCAGGGCCGGCCGCGCAGACCTGACGGCTAAGCGGCAAGTGATCGACAAAAGGCCGGGATTCTCCCGGCCTTTTGTTTGTGTTGGTACCCGGCGCCTGCGCGCCGAGGAGGACGACCGGATGTTCAACAGCAGTGGATGGAGCCTTGGCGTCGGCATTGCCCTGGGCGTGGCGATCGGAGCCGGCTTTGGCGCGGCGATGCACGACATGGGCACCGGCCTGGCAGTCGGCGTAGGCCTGGGCGCGGCCCTGGGGGCCTTCATGAGCAGCCAAAAGAAAAAGCGCCGCGGCGGTTGACCGGTCACAGCCGGCGGTCACATTTCCCGGCGGGCTGTGTCTTTGCTCATGCAGGGCGTCAGGAGGGCAGCGCGCCGTCCCCCTGTACGAGGATCACGTCATGAAGTGCGATCGCAGGATCACCCCGCTGGTCATGGGAATTGGCATTGGTGCGGCAATGGGGGCCGCCACCGGCCAGATGGGGCTGTGGCTGGGCATGGGGGCAGGGCTCGGCGCCGCCATGATGTCGCTGCTGGCCGGGCGCGAAGTCGATTGCTTGCGGCGCAAGCGTGATCGCCGCGGGCCGCCACAGGCCTGACGCGTATCATGCGCGCTCGTTGGATTGTCCCGGAGCGCGTCATGTTCGATACCTCACCGCAGTTGGACTGTAACGGCCGCATCCTGCGCCTGGACCGGCCGCGGGTGATGGGCATCGTCAACGTCACGCCGGATTCGTTTTCCGATGGCGGTGCGCATGACACGTTGGAATCGGCCGTCGCCCATGGGCTGCAGCTGGCTGCCGAGGGCGCCGATGTCCTGGATATCGGGGGCGAGTCCACGCGCCCGGGTGCCCAGGCAGTGCAGCTGGAAGAGGAGTTACGTCGGGTCGTGCCGGTGATCGAGCGCCTGGCGCGCGAAACCGCCCTGCCGATCAGCATCGACACCTTCAAGCCCGAGGTCATGCGTGCGGCCGTGGCCGCCGGGGCCGGGATGATCAACGACATCCGCGGGCTTCGCGAGGAGGGCGCGCTGGAGACCGCCGCGCAACTCGGCGTGCCGGTGGTACTGATGCACATGCTGGGGCAGCCGCAGTCCATGCAGGATGCGCCGGAATACGACGATGTCGTCGGCGAGGTGCATCGATTCCTGGCCGAACGCATCTTCGCGGCCGAAATGAGCGGCATCCCGAAACGGAACATCGTGGTCGATCCCGGCTTTGGCTTCGGCAAGACCACCGCCCACAACATGGCCTTGCTGGCCCAGTTGGCGCGCTTCACCGAACTGGGCGTGCCGGTGCTGGCCGGGCTGTCGCGCAAGCGCAGCATCGGCGAACTGACCGGGCGCCAGGTGCCTGCCGAGCGGGTCGCCGGTTCGATCGCCGCGCACGTTGTGGCCGCCCAGCGCGGAGCCATGCTGCTGCGCGTGCACGACGTGGCGGCCACCGTGGACGCGCTCAAGGTGTGGGCGGCGGTCGATGCCGTGCCCGCGCCGCGCCGGGAGACGGCGGCGGCGCAGATCCGCTGGCCGGACGAGGACTGAGCGATCAGTCCAGGCGGGACAGTGCCTCGATCGCCTGGTCGGCGGTGTCCTGCGCCGAGTCCGAGGGCGCCACGCGCACGGCGCGCTCGTCCTCTCCGGGCGGCTCCAGTGTTTCCAGCTGGTCATCCAGCAGGCTGGCCGGCATGAAGTGCCCGCGACGGTGGGCAAGACGCTGCTCGAGCGTGTCGCGGTCCACATCCAGCCACACGAACACGATCTGCGCGTCGGCCTGGCGCAACACGTCGCGATAGGCACGTCGCAACGCCGAACACGACACCACCACGCCAACGCCCTGGGCACGCTGGTCGCCGATCCAGTCGGCCACCTTGCGCAACCATGGCGCGCGGTCGGCGTCGTCCAGCGGGATGCCGGCGCGCATCTTCTCCACATTGGCGGCCGGATGCAGGTCGTCGGCGTCGAGCACGCGGTAATCGAGCTCGGCACCCAGCAGATTGGCGATCGTGGTCTTGCCCGATGCCGAGACCCCCATCACCACCACGCTTTTCGCCGCTTTCATGCAGTGTCCTGGCGCATAAGTGAAGTGATCAGGCTAGGGCGCCTGCACCGTTGCTGTCGAGGCCCGGGTCACGACTTGGCGCGGCCGGACTTGGTCGCGGACGCGCGTTTTGCTCGCTTCGCGGGTGTCTTTGTGGCGCTGGGCTGTTTGGCGGCGGGCGCCTTGGCGGCCTTGGTGGCCTTCTTGGCGGCCGTCTTCTTGGCCCCGGCCTTGGCGCGGCCCGCCTCGGCCGCCAGGCGCCGCGCCCGCTGCGGCGGACGGGTGCGGCCCGGGGTCAGGGCCCGCCAGGTGCGGCCGCCATCGAGCGCCAGCAGCGCGTCGCTGGCGGTGGGGCCGGCACTGCCAGCGGCATAGTTGGGGAATTCGGTCGGCGGTTGCTTGGCCCAGGCATCCAGCACCGGCTGCACGATGCGCCAGGCCGCGTCGACCATGGTGGCGTCCTGGAACAACGCTGCCTCGCCGCGCATGCAGTCGTGCAGCAGGCGCTCATAGCCCACCGTGTTCTGCTGTGGAAACCAGTCGCGATAACGGAAGTCCATTCGCACCGGCGCCAGCGCCACCGGATAGCCCGGGCGCTTGACGTCGAACTGCAGCGAGATCCCCTCGTCGGGCTGGATGTGCAGCACCAGCCAGTCCGGCCCGTAGCCACCCACCGCCGTGTGCCGGAACGGCGCCAGTGGCGCGGGCTTGAAGCGGATCGCCACCTCGGTGGTGCGCGTGCGCAGGCGTTTGCCGGTGCGCAGGTAAAAGGGCACGCCGGCCCAGCGCCAGGTGTCGATGGCCAGCTTCATCGCCACGTAGGTCTCGGTCTCGGACGTGGACGAGGTGGTGTCTTCGTCGCGGTAGGCCGACACCGCCTCGCCGTTGACGGTTCCGGCGGCGTACTGGCCGCGCACCACGTCCTCGGGCGCCAGCGGGCGCACGGCCTCGATCACCTCCGAGCGCCTGCGCAGCATCGCTTTGGGCGTGAAATCCGTCGGCGGCTCCATGGCCACCATGGCCAGCACCTGAAACAGGTGGTTGGGCACCATGTCGCGCAGGGCACCGGTGGGTTCGTAAAAGCCGCCGCGTCCCTCCACGCCGATGGTCTCCGAGGCGGTGATCTGCACATGGTCGATGCGGTCGCGGTTCCACACCGGTTCGAACAGGCCGTTGGCGAAGCGGAAGGCCTGGATGTTCTGCACCGTCTCCTTGCCCAGGAAGTGGTCGATGCGGAACACCTGATCCTCGGACAGGACCTTGGCGACCTGCGTGTTGAGCGCGCGTGCGCTCTCCAGGTCATGGCCGAAGGGCTTCTCGATGATCACCCGGCGCCAGGAGCCGGCGTCGTCCTGCTTGACCATCCCAGCCCGACCCAGCTCCTTGACCGCCGTGCCGAAGAAGCGCGGCGCGGTCGCCAGGTAGAACAGCGCATTGCCCTGGGTGCCGTGCTTGCGATCCAGCTCGACCAGTCGCTCCTTGAGCGCGCGATAGTCGGCGGCGGAGGTGAAGTCCCCGCGCTGGTAATACATGCGCCGGCTCAGCCAGCGCCAGGTGTCCTCGTCGATGCCTGGCGCACTGAATTCGGTGCCGGTGGCGGAGGCCTGCGCACGCAGGGCATTGCCGATGTTGCGCCGCCAGGCGCTTTCGCCGATCTCGCCATGGTCGAAGCCCAGGATTGCGAAGTGCTCGTCCAGCTGCCCGGCGCGGCGCAGGTTGTACAGCGCCGGGATCACCAGCCGTCGCGCCAGATCGCCGCGCGCGCCGAACAGGACCAGCACGCAGGGCGGCGCCAGTGCGCCGGTGTCGGTCACGCCGGGGGAAGTCGTATCGGTCATGGATGTACCTCTGCGCTGGTGCGCCTGGTGTTGTCTGCGTCGTTGAGGCGATAGGCCGCGTTGACCAGCGCCACGTGCGAATAGCCCTGCGGGAAGTTGCCCAGCATGCGTTTGGTCTGCGGGTCGTATTCCTCGGCCAGCAGCCCCACGTCGTTGCACAGGCCGTGCAGGTTGTCGTAGAGCGTGGTGGCCTCGTCGAGGCGCCCGATCATCACCAGCGCCTCCACCAGCCAGAAGCTGCAGGCCAGGAAGGTGCCTTCGCCGGGCGGCAGGCCATCGGCGCTGCCATGGGTGGAGTAGCGCTGGACCAGCCCGTCGACGGTCAGGCGCGCCTGGATGGCCTCCACCGTGGCGATCAGGCGCGGATCGTCCCCGGGTAGAAAGCCGATCAGCGGCATCAGCAGCAGAGCGGCATCGAGTTCCTCGCTGTCATAGCTCTGCACGAAGTAGCCATCGCGATGCAGGCCGCGTTCGAGGATTTCGGCGTGCACCGCCTCGGCCTGCGCGGCCCAGCGGGCGCGATCTTCATCGCTGAAGCCGCTCTCATCGTTGTCCGAGGCCAGGTGGAAAGCCAGCCACGCCATCATCTTGGAATGGGTGAAATGGCGCCGACCGGAGCGCACCTCCCAGATGCCTTCGTCCGGGTCGTGCCAGCGCTTCTCCAGCTCCAGCAGGAAGGCGCGCTCCAGCTCGTTGCCGTAATCACCGGCGGGCATGCCCCGCATGCGCGCCACTTCGAACAGGCTGATCAGCTCGCCGTAGACGTCCAGCTGGAACTGGCGCGCGGCCGCGTTGCCGAAATTGACCGGGCGTGAATCCTCGTAGCCGGGCAGCCAGTCTGCCGACCATTCTTCCAGCCTGCGCACGCCATCGACGCTGTAGAGCGCCTGCAACTGGTCCGGCGTCCCGGCGACCGCGCGCTTGACCCAGTCACGGAACGCGCCGGCTTCCTCGCGAAACCCCGCATTCATCAGCGCCAGCAGGACGAAGGCGCTGTCGCGCAGCCAGCAGTAGCGATAGTCCCAGTTGCGCTCGCCGCCGATCTGCTCGGGCAACGAGGCGGTGGGCGCCGCGATGATCGCGCCGGTGGGCAGATAGCTCAGGCCCTTGAGCACCACCAGCGAGCGCTTGACCTGCTCGCTCCAGCGCCCGGCCTGCGCGCAGGCGCCTGACCATTCCTCCCAGAACGACAGCGTCGTGGACAAGGCTTCTTCGGGGTCCACCGACGGTGGCGCCTCCAGGTGTGAAGGCCCGTGGCTGAGCACGAACCAGGTCGATTCGCCTTCGCCCAGCGTGAACTGCGCGGTGGAGGTCATGTCCTGGCCTTCCATTTCCAGCGGTGTGCGCAGCACCAGCTGGTCCGGTCCGGCGACCGCGCGCAGGCCATCGGCGTCCTGGGTCACCCAGGGCACGATGCGTCCATGCCCGAAGCGCATGACCAGCTCGGTCTTCATCGGCACCCGGCCACGCACGCCACACACGCGGCGGATCAGGTGGCTGTGGGTATGCCCGTCGTGGCTGGCGACCATGAAGTCCTGCAGCCGGACCGCGCCTTCCTCGGTTTCGAACGTCGTTTCCAGGACCAGGCTGCCGTCCAGGTAGCGGCGCGAACTTCGGGATGGCACGTCCGGGCACAGCAGCCAGCGGCCGTGTTCTGGCGTGCCCAGCAGTGCGGCAAACACCGCATCGGAATCAAAGCGTGGCAGGCAGAGCCAGTCGATGGAGCCATTGCGGCAGACCAGTGCGGCACTGCGGCAATCGCCCAGCATTGCGTAATCCTCGATCGGGGTCGACATGGGGGCGTTCCGTTGAAAACGTTCTAGTGGTACCAGCATTCATGTCATTCCCGCGTGGTCTGCCGATGTCGGGCAGCCGCTGGGGTTCAGGCCCCGGACGCGCCGTCAACACCCGATGGTCCCCCTTGTGCGCCGGCCTGCGGGACGCCATGACAGGGGTGTCAGCCGGCATCCCCGCGGCGACCTTGTAGAATCGTGCGGCGCTGCGCCCCGGTGACCCGGGGGCGCTTGCACCCATCAAAGCGGAGTTGGCATGGCCTGGAACACCCCTGGTAGCGGTTCGGGAGACAACGGTAGCGGCGGTCGTGGGCCGGGCAGAGGACGCAACGGCTGGAAGCCGGGCGGCGCGGACAACCTGCTTTCGCAACTGCGCGGGTTCTTTTCCGGTGGTGGTGGGTCGCTGCGCTGGATCGGGCTGGTGGTGCTGTTGATCGTGGCGTTCAGCAGCTTCCAGCTGGTCGGCGAGCAGGAGCGCGGCGTGGTCCTGCGCTTTGGCCAGTTCGCCCGCATCATGCAGCCGGGCCCCAACTTCAAGTGGCCCTGGCCCATCGAAAGCGTGCGCAACGTGCAGGTCACCACCATCGGCACCTTCAGCAACACCTTGCCGGTGCTGACCAGTGACGAGAACATCGTCAGCGTCAGCTTCAACGTGCAGTACCGCATCAGCGATCCGCGCCAATACCTCTACGGCACGCAGGATGCCGACCAGGTGCTGCAGCAGGCCGCGCAGAGCGCGGTGCGCGAGCAGGTTGGCCGGGCCAGCCTGGAAGACGTGCTCAACAAGCGCGGACCGCTGGCCGCCGCCGCCAAGGCCCGCCTGCAAGACGCGCTGGATGCCTACCACTCGGGCATGGCCGTCACCGACCTGACCCTGCCCAACGCGCGTCCGCCCGATGAGGTCAAGGCCGCCTTCGACGACGTCAACAGCGCCCAGCAGAGCCGCGAGCGCCTGGTCAACGAGGCCCAGGCCTACGCGGCGCGCGTGGTGCCCGAGGCCCGGGGCGAGGCTGCACGCACCCGCACCGCCGCCGAGGGCTACAAGGAGGCGGCCATCGCCAAGGCCCAGGGCGATGCCGATCGCTTCACCCTGCTGCAGCAGCAGTACGCCGGCGCGCCTGAGACCACCCGCAAGCGCCTGTGGCTGGAGACCATGGAAGACGTGCTGTCGCACAACCGCAAGGTCGTCGGCGGCGATGGTCGCCAGCTGATCTACGTGCCGATGCAGCAAGGGGCGCAGAACGGTGGCCCGCTGCCGCCGACGTCCAGCCTGCCGCGCCTGTCGCCCGAGACCTTGCTCCAGTCCTCGGACGGCTCGGGGAGCAGCAGCGGTGGCAGCAGCAGCGCGTCGTCCTCATCCAGCGATAGCCAGCGTCCGCCTCGACCCACTGGCCGTCCGGAGGGCCGCTGAATGAAGACTTCCCTGATCGTGGCCGTGATCGTGGCCATCCTGCTGGCGCTGATGGGCTCGGTGTACGTGGTGCGCGAGGACCAGACCGCCATGGTGCTCAACCTGGGCCGGGTGGTGCGCGATGACGTCAAGCCAGGACTGCACTTCAAATTGCCGGTGGTGGAAACCGTGCGCGTGTTCGACCGGCGCTTCCAGATCCTGGAAACCGCACCGGAGCGCTACTTCACCTCCGAGCAGAAGGATGTGTCGGTGGACTTCTTCGCCGTCGGTTACATCTCCGACGTGCGCGCCTACTACCGCGCCACCGGGGGTGACCAGCGCAATGCCAACACCCGCCTGACGCCGATCATCACCAACTCGCTGCGCAACGAGATCAACTCGCGCACGCTGACCCAACTGGTCTCCGGCGATCGCAGCGAAATCATCGCCACCCAGCTGGAGGCCATCAACGCGGCGATCAAGAACCTGGGCATGCACCTGGTGGACATCCGCCTCAAGCAGATCGACCTGCCGCAGGACAGCAAGGTGCTGGGCGAGGTCTACGACCGCATGCGCGCCCAGCGCCTGCAGGTGGCCAGTGCCCTGCGCGCCGAAGGCGAGGAGCAGGCCCGCACCATCAAGGCCGAGGCCGACCGCCAGCAGGTGGTGATCGCCGCCGAGGCAGAGCGCGATGCCCAGCGCCTGCGGGGCGAAGGTGATGCCCAGGCCGCCCAGGTCTATGCCAAGGCCAGCGGCGCCGATCCGGCGTTCTACGCCTTCTACCGCAGCCTGGAGGCCTACCGGAACGCCTTCGCCGATGGCAACGCGGTGGTGGTGCTGGATAAGAACGACCCCTTCCTCCAGTACCTCAAGTCCGACCGCTGACCCCCGCCCATGTAGAGCGGAGCTCGCTCCGCTGCCCCTAGCGACCCGCCCCAAACCGCCCCCTTGTAGTGCGGAGCTAGCTCCGCTGTCTTTTGTTCCCGCTGCCTTTCGCTCCGCTGCGGCCCGGCCCCAACCGCTCCGCTGCCTTTCACGATCGCGGCCCCCCGGCCACCACCCGTTCATCCCCGTGGTGGCCCCCGTCACCAAAAACCCGGATAATTCCCGAAAGCCGGACGGCCGCTCGTGATCGAGCCAAGCCCTCCGGCTTTTTCCGTGTCTGGGCACGGCCGCAACGCGTGGGGCGCCCCGATGGCACCCCGGTCAACGCGCCAGGGCCCTCCCTTGCACGGCCCAAGTCCGCGGCCCCGATGGCCGCAACAAAACAGGAGTACCCGTCATGGGTCAGTCAGTGGTGGTGTTGGGCGCCCAGTGGGGCGATGAAGGCAAGGGCAAGATCGTCGATCTGCTCACCGAGGAGATCGGCGCGGTCGTGCGCTTCCAGGGCGGCCACAACGCCGGCCATACCCTGGTCATCAACGGCAAGAAGACCGTCCTGCACCTCATCCCGTCCGGCATCCTGCGCGACGACGCGCTGTGCCTGATCGGCAACGGCGTGGTCATCAGCCCGGCCGCCCTGATCAAGGAGATCGAGGAGCTGGAGACGGCTGGCGTGGAAGTGCGCAGCCGCCTGAAGATCTCCCCGGCCGCACCGCTGATCATGCCGTACCACATCGCCCTGGATCAGGCCCGCGAGAAGGCCGCCGGCGGCAAGGCCATCGGCACCACTGGCCGCGGCATCGGCCCGGCCTACGAGGACAAGGTGGCGCGCCGCGGCATCCGCATCGCCGACCTGCATTACCCCAAGCAGCTGGAAGAATTGCTGCGCACCGCGCTGGACTACCACAACTTCGTGCTGACCAAGTACCTGGGCGTGGACGCGGTGGACTTCCAGAAGACCTACGACGAGGCGCTGGCCTTCGGCGAATACGTGCAGCCGATGAAGTCCGACGTGGCCGGCATCTGCCATGACCTGCGCAAGCAGGGCAAGCGCGTGCTGTTCGAAGGCGCCCAGGGCGCGCTGCTGGACATCGACCACGGCACCTATCCCTACGTCACCAGCTCCAACACCACCGTCGGTGGCGCGCTGGCCGGCACCGGCGTGGGCGCCGATTCGATCGACTACGTGCTGGGCATCGCCAAGGCCTACGCCACCCGCGTGGGCGGCGGTCCGTTCCCGACCGAGCTGGACGACGAGATCGGGCAGGGCATCCGCGACCGCGGTGCCGAATACGGCGCATCCACCGGCCGCCCGCGCCGCTGCGGCTGGATGGACATCGTCGCCCTCAAGCGCGCCGTGGCCATCAACGGCATCTCCGGCCTGTGCATCACCAAGCTGGACGTGCTGGACGGCATGGAAAAGCTCAAGGTCTGCATCGCCTACGAATACCGCGGGAAGCGCACCGAGTACGCCCCGCTGGACGCGCAGGGCTGGGAAGACTGCACCCCGGTCTACCTGGAGTTCCCCGGCTGGAACGAGACCACCCACGGCATCACCGAGTGGGACAAGCTGCCCGCCGCCGCCCGCGCCTACCTGCGCGCGCTGGAGGAACTGGCCGGCTGCCCGATCAGCATCGTCTCCACCGGCCCGGACCGCGACCACACCATGGTGCTGCAGGATCCGTTTGCCTGATTGCAGGTTGTGCCCCCTCTCCCGCGTGCGGGGGAGGGCTGGGTGAGGGGCCTTTCAGCGCCTTGCCGAGACCAAGCCCCGCGCAAGCGGGGTTTGGTGCTTCTGGGCGATAGTGAATTCGCTATTCGCGAACAGCGAACTTCACCGGCGGGGCTTGAACACGCCCGTATCACTCGCGACCATGCATCGCAATTGCAACGCATGAGGTGTGTCATGAAAACCGCGTCGCTGCCGTCCCTGCAGGTCGAGCCCGAATTGTGCGAAGCCGCCGAGTCGGTCCTGCAAAAAGGCGAAAGTCTGTCCGCCCTGATGGAGCAGTCGCTGCGGGATGAGGTCCGGCGTCGCCGTTACCGGACCGAGTTCATCGCCAGAGGCCTGGCTTCGCGCGAGCAGGCGCGCCAGACAGGGCGCTACATCGATGCGCAGGATGTGTTGGACGGACTGCAAGCGAGGTTGGATCGCGCACGAAAGGAATAGGCCGGGGCGGCATTCACCATTCGCC
This sequence comes from Pseudoxanthomonas sp. JBR18, assembly GCF_028198165.1. NCBI lineage: Bacteria > Pseudomonadati > Pseudomonadota > Gammaproteobacteria > Lysobacterales > Lysobacteraceae > Pseudoxanthomonas > Pseudoxanthomonas sp. JBR18. The sequence continues at coordinate 4,280,355 of NZ_CP116339.1, read as the reverse complement.
TTACGGAAGAAGCGCAGCAGGATCTGGAGCGTTTGTACGACGGGCGGCTGCAGCAGGCGGCGGGGATGACTTGGTTGCCGAACGGGCGGTGCAGGCCATACGTGAGGGTGTCGCCGCAAGGCGCGGCGGATCTGTTCTTGCGAGGATCGAAAACAGCACGGCGGTGACTGTCCTGGCCGTCAGGCATCAGCGTGAAGACGACCGTTATTAGGCGCTGCGCAGCTGGCGGCGTCTTATTGCATCGGGCGCAGATGGCCAGTGGTTCGGTGTCGACGCAACGCCGCCGCGATCCTACGATCCTTCAGACTGAAACAACTCATGGTGCAACGCGAATGCCTGGCACCTGTCGGAAAGTTGATCCGGGTCTGCGCAGAATCGTTCGTCCAACGCGTTGAGACGTCTGTCATCCGGAGGTGGCTGCCGCGCTCGATGTGAGTCTAGCCACCTAGTACGTCAAAAGGCCGTTTTGGGGTGGAAGAGAACTATTTTCTACCCCGACAAATCTTCCTAATATCTTCACCGAATATTTATACATCCGTCCTCGCGGGCGCGAGGACGGCTCGCAATCACGGTAGAGTGAAGTTAGACTGAAGAGAAATAGCATCTCCATTGAATGTTACCGATTCCTGAGGACTGGCGTATAGCCTCATTTCTCGCTTGACCAATGATCGTCTTAGTTCAAGCTCCATTAGGCGCCTTGCACACCATCGAGCTACAAGAGTCTGCTTCGCAATATCAAACGCCGTGTCAGTGTCCAGAAGCCCCTTAAGGTACTTTGGATGCGCATGACCAAAGAAACGGTGACGCGCCAGATAAACATGAGACACGATCAGCTGAAGATTGGCGTCGAACTCGGCGCCGAACATCTGAGCGCCCGCTTCAAGTGCCTTGTCCTTCTCATGACGTTCGAGAATCGCCTCTGTTGAAAGATAGAACTGCATAAAAGCAGCATCAACGAGACCTGAGATTGAGTCCTCTCCTGCGAGCAGGGACATGCCGGTAGAGTAATGCTGTTGCGCCACCTTGGCCTTATCCGACATTTCGAAATCGCCGACCTCTAGTGATGCCTCGGTGGCGCCACGCTCGTCGATTTCGAACGCAATCCCCCTGGTGAATGGAAGTCTCGACAGTATCCACAATGGCAACTCCGGACCGCGCCCGATATCGGCCAAGTAGGTGACTCGGCCAAAGGTGAGGTTGATGTCAGTATGGATTTCAAGTTGCCGAATCGCCTCGGAAAGAACCTCGGAATCGAACGAAAACAACTCTTTGTGATCTCGGAATTCTTTCCAGAATAGTAGCGCGGGCCTGCCCTGATCAAAGTGGCGCATGCCCCGCAGGAACGCGGATGAGATTTCACCAACGCCGCTTCGCGGGCGACTGGCGCGTTCTGCGAGGAACTGCAAAGTCTGTGGGACCATCAAAGTTTTGAGGACTTCGAAGGAGAAAACTCCATATATTGGAGCGATTACTTCCGCTTGCGATGACCTCCATATCTCGACTGCTCTTGCTGGGAACGATGACATTGATCCCTCCTTAGGTTTCGTTTAGTGCAAGCCTCAATACAACGCATCTGCACGAACACGAGCTTGACTAGTTCGCCATCGACCTCCAACGCGGACAAAAATTTCTCATCTCCTCGATACACTCCTAATCCGCTGCGTACCTGATTCTTGCTCATGTCCAAAGCCGGAGGCTCGAATCAAACCCGTCATATTTTGGTGCCTGCGGGTACGTCTGTGTTCTCGAGCGCAGTGAGATGGACGATCATCTTGTAGCCGCAGGTCGAAGTGGTCGAGACGAAGTTCCGCCTCTGTGGGCAACTTAGTGCCTTCAGGACGCTCGATGATTACAGCGAGAACGGTGCTTTTCTTCCCATGCCGGAGTGGCAAATCGGTCCTCAGCCGGTGATCATGAAGCTGAGCTCGAAGTTCCATTAGGTCCCTTTCCGATCGCACGCCTGCCCAATTAAAGCAAATTTAGCACCACAGGTAGGCCAAGTCCGACCAAGCGTCGGTTATCGGCCAATGGCACACATCATGCGCAGTAAGGGTACGATCCGGAACCTAATGGGTTAGCGGAGGTCGCCTTTCAGCAGCCATCCGCTCTAAAATACCACTGGGTTTTCGTCCCGCCGCCACTATCCAGCTATCGAGATCTCCAGCCTCTAGCGACCCGCCGCTTTCCGGGTGGGCGCTTTCAAGCTGCGGGAGAGAAATGTAAGATTGTCAATCGGAGATGTCGACGATTGACGTTGGCGCCAACTAGGACAGGCGAAATCACATGTCGAAAGCCTCTATCAGCAACCCGCTGACACTTATCGCAGTATTTGCGGGAATCGCAGAGACTTGTGCCGTTGCGGTGCTGCCTATCCTAGATCCTGGCATTCAAGTCATCTTCGTAAACTTCGTAATGGGCTTTCCTTGCCTCCTTGTTCTTCTCTTCTTCATAATGCTTTGGAGGAGGCCTTCTGCACTTTACGCGCCTGCAGATTTCAGGGATGACTCTGCCTACATAAAGATCAACGGTCCCAAGGTGACGAACGACAACTTTCTTGCCGTGCGAGATCTTGGTCATGCGAATGTTTTTGAATCCAGTGAGACGGAAACGCCTGGCGCAAGAACTGAGTCTGTGAATAGTGGCCCAGCGGTAGAGCCGTCTGCTACGCCCACGCCCGTTGTAGACCCAAGTAACTCCACTGTTGGGCAAGCTACGGATCGAGCGCTGGACGCTAAGCATTTCTACAGGTTCCAGTCGCCAGCACCGACACCGCGGCTAGCTCAGACCACTCTTGAGTTAGGCGAAGCAGCCATGGCCGAGAGACTGGCGTTAGCGAAGCTGATCAAGACCTACGGCGGGCAGCTCACTACCCCGGCCACAGTGACTGTGAATGATGGGGCATATCAGTTTGACGGCGCTATCGTGCAGGGTCGGACAGTTAACATAGTGGAAGTTGTTTACAAGAGTGAGGCTGACATTGGCTCAAAGATAAAAATGCAGTTAGAGAAGTTTCGGAAGTTGAAGAATCAGATGGATATCGATGGGAGCGCCCAGCAGGCTTCATTCACACTCGTAGTCGTGACTCGCGATCCAGAAGATTCATTCAGCCTGGACTCGCTCGTTCGGGAATATGCGAAGAAATTTGATCTAGAGATGGCTGTTGAGGTATTTAACCTGATGTCACTTATGAGCGAAATAAGTGCCTAGTGAGTGTTCGAGCTGTTGACTTCCGCTTTTGGTCAGAAGCGGTCATGCGTCACGCTCGGACCGATCAGCGATGTGCACATAACACCCTTTCATCCCCCGGCTCATCAGCGTTTTGTACGTGTTCCGCACGATCTGCTTTAGTCGTTCGCGCGTTGCGTCTGGATCATTTTTCATCAGGGTTTTCCAACCTCGCACCGAACGGTCCATGCGCGAGCGTGATTCCGGAAAAACCGTTGGCTCGCCATCGACCCAGCGCAGGTCCGGGCCGATGATCACGCCGACGTAGTCCAGCTCCAGGCCCTGGCAGGTATGGATGCAGCCGACCTGTTCGACCGAGTTCGGGGCGACGATCCAGAGGCTGCTGTCCTTGTCGAGGTTCCACTGGGCGCGGTAGTCGTATTCGGGGATCTCGATGTCCCAGGCCTTAGGGTTCTTCTTGCTCTTCCAGTCCCAGCAGTAACCGGCGACGACGCGGGCCTTGTTGTTGAGCTTGTTCTTTTCGCGGATCAGGTCGTGCAGTTCGACCGGGGAGTCGACGATGCGGAAATCGAAGCTGTTGCGGTCGAAGTCGGTGTTGGCCGTCTGCCGGATGCCCAGGAAGTTGTCCAGCCAGGCGATGTAGCCATCCGAGCCGGCGCAGCGGAACTGGGAGGCCAGTTCCAGCCGGGTCACCTCCGCGCCGGCGGCCTGCGCCCAGCGCTCCAGCTCGGCAATGCGGCCGATGTCTGACAAGGTCACCAGCTGGTCGTCGTCGGCAAAGAAGATGGTGCAGCGGGCGCTGCGGATCAGCTCCATTACCTGGTTCTGGCCGAGGTTGCCGTACAGGCCGCTCTTCTCATTGAGGCGGTGCGCTTCGTCCACGACCAGGGTGTCGAAGACGTTGGGCTGGCTGTCGTGAAAGCCGCCGGAGCCGGCGAACAGATTGCCGATCTCCGCCTGGCGCAGGTGACCGGCCAGCTTCTGCTTGTAGACGGCGCGCGGCGCCGCGTTCTTGGACACGTACTTGGTGAGCTGGCCGCGCTTGGTCAGGTTGACCAGCAGGTTGATGGCCACCACCGATTTGCCGGTGCCCGGGCCGCCCTTGACGATGACCACCTGCTTGCGGGCATCGCTGGCCTGCGCGGCCTTCGCCAGGCAGGTTTCATGGACCACCTTCTGGTCGTCCACCAGCACGAACTCTTCGTTGCCCTTGAGCATCCTGGCGACGCTGTCGGCCAGCATCTTCGAGGGGCGGATGCGGCCGTTCTCGATGCTGTAGAGCAGTTCGCCGTTGTCGCCCTTCCTGACGTGCTGTTTGATGAAGCCGCGCAGTTTGGCTAGCTCCTCGGCGCCATCGAGGAAGACCGGCGCCTTGTCGAGGTAGGCGGCATAGCGGGCGTCGCGGATGACGCCGTCGTCCTTGTAGTTGTGCAGGTAGGCACAGGGACGCAGCTCGGTGCCGGATTCGTAGATGGCCTCGTTGAAGCCGTTGAGCAGGGCGGCGTAGGACCAGGCCTGGTAGCTGGGGTGGGGACCTTCGGTTTCGGCACGGCCACCGCGGTTGGCGACGATGATCCCGTCCTTCTCGCTGACCTGAGAGCTGGACCACTGCTTGAGTTCGACGATGACCAGGTGCGGCGTGCCGTCGTCGGCCTTGCCGGACACGATGAAGTCGATGCGCTTGGAGGTCTGCGGAATGCCGAACTCGACCCCGATGCCGATATCGTCCGGGATCTCGCTGTCGCGCAGCACACGGGCCATGGCGGCGAGCGAATGGCGCCAGGACCTGAACTCGGAATCGGATGCGTAGCGTCCTGCGCGCTGGACGAAGGCCCGCTCGACCACGTCCTCGATCTGCGCATGATCGGTATCGTGCAGGAAAGTACGCTTTGTTGCCTGGTAGACGATCACGCCAGCGAGTCCTCCTTGGACGGCCGTTCTTTTAGAGTTTGGTGTATTTCCTGCTGGTGCCCTTGGCCAGGTCGACCGGGTACTTGGCGGCGTTGATCGCCAGCTTTTCGCGGGCCGCGGCCAGCGGGTCGATGCCCAGCTTGTCGGCCAGCTGCAGCAGGTAGAGCAGGACATCGGCGATTTCGTGGCCGACCTGTTGACGCTGCTCGTCGTCCAGGGCGCGGCTCTGCGCGTCGGTCAGCCACTGGAAGTGCTCCAGCACTTCGGCGGCCTCGATGGACAGCGACGCCGCAAGGTTCTTCGGCGAATGGAACTGCCCCCAATCCCGCTCTGCGGCGAAGCGGCGCAGCTCGGCCTGCAGTTGCTCGAGTTCCCCGTCCATGTTGTGGTGCCTTGCCTGCAATCGTCGTCGCAGTATAGAAGAGCCTGCCGGCTTGCCGGGCGGAGGAGGAAGCAGCGAATGGATCAGTGCATCGGGGGGGACGGGGCCCGGTCCGGCTGGATCGCGGTGTGGCGGGGGCAGGGTGGCCTGGCGTGGCGTGTCCACGGCGATGCACGTGCGCTGGTTGACGCGCACCGCGATGCCGCAGTGATCGCGGTGGACGTGCCGATTGGCCTGTCCGAGCACGGCGGACGTCCGGCCGAGCGCGAGGCCCGGCGTTTCGTTGGCGGTCGGCGCGCCTGCAGCCTCTTCTCGACGCCGGTGCGCGGGATCCTGGATGCGCAGACCCAGCCGGAGGCGTCGCGGCGCCACCGCGCGATCGACGGTCGTGGGTTTGGGGCCCAGTCCTTTGCCATCCTGTCCAAGATCCGCGAGTGGGACGAGCTGCTGCGCAGTAACCCGCAGGCGCGCCGTGTAGTGCGCGAGGTGCATCCGGAGGTGTCGTTCGCGGCGCTGGCCGGTGGCGCGGGGCAGGGTGTCGTCGCCAGCAAGCGCACGCCTGCTGGCGTTGCCGCCAGAAGCGCGTTGCTTGCCGCTGTGTTCGGCGAGGTGTCGATTTCGGATCTGCTGCAAGCCGTTCCTCCGCGCGAGGCCAAAACGGACGACGTGCTCGATGCGCTGGCTGCGCTGTGGACGGCTGAGAGGATCCGCGATGGCGTACCGCATTCGCTGCCGGCCGAGGTGGAGCCAGATGCCGCTGGATTGGATGCGGTGATCTGGTATTGAGCTGCACAGCATTTGGCGATTGCGACCGTTGATCGGCGCTCCTTGATTCTGATCGCGCATTATCTTGACGCGTCGAAAATTCAGTAGCAGTCTTGCTGCACGGAGCCTCGAAACTCCTCAAACAGCGGTACCCACCTCCGACAAACCGGTGGGTTTTTTGTGCCTGCATGTTTTGCAGGCGCAACCGACGCGATGCCTGCGTCGGGAGGGCGGTGAATACAACACCCGCAAGGGGAATAAGCCCGCCGGCTGTTTGCGGTTTCGAGCCTCCCGACTTCCCGTCCGCCGTTCCGGCGGGCGGTCACTTCATGGAATGAGGAGGCACCGATGTCAACGCACGAAACGCATGGACTTCATGACGCGCAGGCGCTGTTGGATCAGGAAGGCCGGCTCCCGCTGGTACGGCTGAGTGCGCATCTCAGATTGCTGGCAGGGCTGGCCCAGCGACGCGCCGAGGACGGCGCGGGCGATGGATTGGCGGACGGAGGTGGCGGCGAACTTGCGGGTTCCCTGCAACTGCTGGCCGACCGGTTGGACCGGGTGCTGAGTGAGGCATACCCGCCCTCATCGCAGGCGGACACGGCCGACACGATCGCGTATGAAGTCGCTTCGGATGAGGATGAGGATGAAGATGACGACGACGCGGAAGCCGATGACGAGGGCGATGCGGAAGCGGGCGATTTCCTCTTTGGCGTCACCCTGGATCAGATCGACACGCTCAACCGGCTGGTCCACGCGATCACGGCGCACGGGGACGTGGTGGCCGCCAGCGACATGGCCGAGTACGCCGATGGCACGTTGGCGCAGATGGGGCATACGGTCTTCGATGCCGGCCTGGAAGTGCGGGCGGTGCTCGAGGCCGTGGCGTCGCAGCGTTTGAGGGAGCGGGCGCCGCTTGGTCGCGTGCGTGAAGTGCGTGCTGTTTATGGGGTGGGGGCGCTGCTGCACTGAGCGTTTGTTGTGGGACGCGTGTCGAGGCATCGCGCTTTGGCGGTGCCTTGACGCGCGGTGCGCGGTGCTGGTGCGTAGCGGGTAAGGCGGCCCGAGTGGCGAGGTTTCTCGCCCCCTGGCTGCTTTGGGTCTTCTGCAGGCTGGGCGGAGAGCAGCGGAGCGAGCTCCGCTCTACGACGGCGCGGGGTTGGATGGAGAATATGTGCTGCGAGCTTCGGGCCTTGTAGAGCAGAGCTTGCTCTGCTGGGGCTTTCCCCGCGCGGGTGAGGTTTTCCGCGCGCTGGCCGGAGGGCAGCGGAGCGAGCTCCGCTCTACGGGGGGATTACCGGAGGACGGCGGGAAGGGCCGGCCATGACTTCCGGCGGTGTCGGCTGCCGGTGCGGCGGGGGATCATCGCCGGTCGGCGCTTTGAGGCGCCCTTCATTTTCGAGGATTCGCATGCGCAAGACCCTGGTGACCGCCATTGCCCTGGCCCTGGCCAGCACGAGCGTGGCCGCGTTGGCCCAAGCCGCTCCTGCTTCTTCCACCCCGGCGTCCTCCGCCGAGGTGACCACCCAACTGCCGCGCACGGCCAAGCCGAGCCACTACGCGGTGCAGATCACCCCGCACGCGGACAAGATGACCTTCGATGGCAAGGTCAAGATCGACGTGCAGGTGCTGCAGCCGACCAAGACCATCGTCCTGCAGGCGGCCAACCTGACCTTCGGCACCAGCACGCTCAGCGCCGGCAAGGGCAAGCCGATGACCGCCAAGGTCAGCACCGGTGCCGATGCGCAGACGGCGACCTTCGCCTTCGACAAGACGCTGGCGCCGGGCCAGTACACGCTGTCCATCGACTACAGCGGCATCATCAACACCCAGGCCAATGGCCTGTTCGCGCTGGACTACGCCACCGACAGCGGGCAGAAGCGTGCGCTGTACACCCAGTTCGAGAACTCCGACGCCCGCCGCTTCATCCCGTCCTGGGATGAGCCGGACTTCAAGGCGACCTTCGACCTGACCGTCGAGGTGCCGGCCGACCAGATGGCGGTGAGCAACATGCCCATCGCCTCATCCAAGGACGTGGCCGGCGGGATGAAGCAGGTGGTCTTCCAGACCTCGCCCAAGATGTCGACCTACCTGCTGTTCTTCGGCCTGGGCGACTTCGAGCGCGCCACGACCATGGGCCCCAACGGCACCGAGATCGGCGTGATCGCGCAGAAGGGCAAGGTGTCCCAGGCCAAGTTCGCGCTGGATTCCGGCCGCGACGTGCTCAAGGAATACAACGACTACTTCGGCGTGGACTATCCGCTGCCCAAGCTGGACAACATCGCCGCGCCGGGCCAGAGCCAGTTCTTCAGCGCGATGGAGAACTGGGGCGCGATCTTCACCTTCGAATACTCACTGCTGCTGGACCCGGCCATCTCCAACGTCAACGACGAGCAGCGCGTGTTCACCACCGCCGCGCACGAGATCGCCCACCAGTGGTTCGGCGACCTGGTGACCATGGCGTGGTGGGACGACCTGTGGCTCAACGAAGGCTTCGCCACCTGGATGGAAGGGCGCACCACGGCCAAGCTGCATCCGGAGTGGGACATCGACAAGACCGACGCGGCCTACACCAGCCGTGGCGCGATGGGCCGTGACGCCTACGCCACCACCCATCCGGTGGTGCAGCACGTGGCCACGGTGGAGCAGGCCAGCCAGGCCTTCGACGGCATCACCTACGGCAAGGGCTCGGCGGTGATCGGCATGCTGGAGGACTACGTGGGCTCGGACGCCTGGCGCGCCGGCGTGCGCAGCTACATCAAGAAGCACGAGCACGCCAACGCGGTGACCGACGACCTGTGGGCCGAGATGGACAAGGCCGCCCCGGGCAAGGACTTCACCCAGGTGGCGCATGACTTCACCCTGCAGCCGGGCGTACCGCTGATCAAGGCCAGCGCCACCTGCGCGGGCGGGCAGACCACCGTGACCCTGGAGCAGGGCGAATACACGGTCGACCGCCCCGACAAGACCCCGCTGCGCTGGCACGTGCCGGTGGCCCTGCGTGGCGCCGATGGCAAGGAAGTGCGCGTGCTGGTCGATGGCGACGCGCAGGTCAAGCTGCCCGGCTGCGACGGCCCGGTGCTGGTCAATGCCGGCCAGAAGGGCTACTACCGCACCCTGTACGCGCCGGCGCAGTTCAAGGCGCTGACGGCCAGCTTCAATACGCTGCCGGTGGTGGACCAGCTGGGCGTGATGATGGATACCAGCGCGCTGGCGACCATCGGCCTGCAGCCCGAATCGGACATGCTCAACCTGACCGCCAAGGTGCCGCTGAAGGCCTCCGACGACCTGTGGCTGCAGGTGGCCGGCACGCTGGGCGGCATCGACGACATGTTCGAGGGCAAGCCCAAGGCGCAGGCGGCATGGCGCAAGTACGCCATCGGCCGGCTCTCGCCCAAGTTCCAGCAGCTGGGCTGGGACAACCGCGATGGGGATGCCGCGCGGACCAAGCAGCTGCGCAGCAGCCTGATCGGCATCCTCAGCAGCCTGGGCGATGCGCAGGTCATCGCCGAGGCGCGTCGCCGCTTTGCCGCCTTCCAGGCCGATCCGTCCTCGCTCTCGCCTGACCTGCGCCGCACGGTGCTGGGCATCGTGGCGCGCAACGCCGATGCGACCACCTGGGAGGCCCTGCACCAGATGGCGCAGAAGGAGACCTCTTCCATGGTCCGCGACCAGTACTACAGCCTGCTGGCCTATGCCAAGGACGACGCCCTGGCGCGCAAGGCCCTGGACATGGCGCTGACCGACGAGCCGGGTGCGACCAACAGCGCCAGCATGATCGGTGGCGTCTCGCGCGAGCATCCGGACATGGCGTTCGACTTTGCCGTGGACCATCGCGAGCAGGTGAACAAGCTGGTCGACTCGACCTCGATCTCGCGCTACTACCCGCGCCTGGCCAGCGGCTCGACCGACCTGAAGATGGTCGACAAGCTCAACGCCTTCGCCGACAAGTACATCGCGCCGACCTCGCGTCGCGATGCGGAAACCGCAGTCACCGGCATCAAGACCCGCATCAAGCTGCGCGCCGAGCGCCTGCCGCAGATCGAAGCCTGGCTGAAGCAGCAGAAGGGCTGAGTTCCAACCTTCCCGGCGACACGAAGGAGCCCCGCGAAAGCGGGGCTTTTTCTTGCGTCTTCTCCCGACTGCGGGAAGCGGGAGACGAGAACACAGGCTGGCATCAGCGCCCGTTGGTGAGCTGCGCGCCCCAACGATCGCGACGCCTTTTCGCAGCCGGATCAGCGCCGTTCCCGACAATCTCCTCGCCGCGTAGAGCGGAGCTTGCTCCGCTGCTCTGCGATCAGAACGCAGGGAAGGCCTCAGCGGAGCAAGCTCCGCTCTACAAGGCCTCGGTGGCGGCTGCACCGCAAGCCAGCCACCCGATCCAGGCATCAGGCCAATGGGCAGGCATCACCCGAACAAGAGAAAAGTCTTTGTTCTTACGGTGAGTTGCGCCTTCTGCAGGTGTCGACCAGTGGCGCGCGCGGCGAGCATCGAGGTCGCACGTGATGCATGCGCGCCGCTTCGCTACGAGGCCAGGGCCATCAAGGCGGCCATGCGTTGGCGGTTTGTCTATGCAGCGCTGGCGCGCGTCCCGGCGCCTGACGCTTTTTCCTCACTCGGAAACCTGAAGGCGCAAGCCAGCGCCGAGGTTGCGTTCCCGAAGGTGAGTGGGGCGTGCGGCGAGAGAGCGGGCAAGGCGCCGGGCTGTGCAATCGCGGGAGTGCCGCGCGGCTTGCGCCAGCGTGGTTCCTGTAGGACTGGTCCAAGGTGGAGATTCATACGAATGAAAGGCGTATAGCAAATCCTTCACCGGGAGGCTCTGATGCGATCCGCATCATCGTGGACACTTTCATCTCAGGTCTAAAGGGCATCCCATGAAGATCGGATTTATCGGCAGCGGCAATATCGGCTCCATCGTGGCGCGCAAGGCCATCGAGGCCGGCCACGAGGTGGTCATGTCCAATTCGCGCGGGCCGGAGACCTTGTCCGGCTTGATTGGCGAGCTTGGTCCCAAGGCCAGCGCCGCCACTGCCAAGGACGCGGCCGAACAAGGCGAGATGGTGGTGGTCACCATTCCGCTGAAGGACTTGAAGGACGTGCCGGTCGCGCCGTTGGCCGGCAAGGTGATCATCGACACCATGAACTACTACCCCGAGCGCGACGGCCAGATCGCCGCGCTGGACAGTGGCGATACCACCACCAGCGAAATGACCGCCGAGCATCTGCCGGAATCGAAGGTGGTCAAGGCCTTCAACTCCATCCACGCCGAGGAGATCGGCACCGCGGCTCGGCCCAAGGGCGATCCGGAACGCCGCGCCTTGCCCATCGTCGGTGACGATGCCTCGGCCAAGGCCGTGGTGGCCGAGCTGATCGAATCTTTCGGTTTTGACGTGCTGGACGCCGGTAACCTGCATGAAGGCTTCCGCTACGAGAACGGCACCCCCGCCTACGGCGCCCGCGTCGGCAAGGCCGAGTTGGAAACGCTGCTGGCCAAGGCCTGATGGCTGAGCGCGGCCGGCTGCGGCGGCGCCCGTTATCCCCTTCTACCAATGACACAAAACGCCCCGCACCGCGGGGCGTTTCGATTGGTGCGTGCGAATCGCTGAGTGGTAGCGCTAGAGCTGCCAAATGACGAAGCGATCGTGGCTCGAGCACAGCGATGGCTATCAAGTGGGACAGGTCCACCTAAAGCGGGAGCCGTCTCGCGGGATTGGAGACGTCCGTCGCTCCAAGCCGCACATTTCGATAGGTTCCGCCCGCCGCAACGCACTGTGGCGTGGTTAGGCGTTCGGGCCCTACGTGGTGAAAGCTGGGGTGCCTCCAAGGGCGCGCTTCCATGGAGTGCTTGCACGGTGCGACCTGGCCGCCATTCGCGCCCTCCATGCGCGCTGGTCCGGATAATGGCGGCGTTCTTTTGCGAGTGCCGTCGTCATGTCCCAAGCTTCCCCATCTGGCCCCGCCGGCTTTGTCCGCGTGCGTGGTGCGCGCGAGCACAACCTGAAAGACGTGGATGTGGACATCCCGCGCGATGCGCTGGTGGTGTTCACCGGGGTGTCGGGGTCGGGCAAGTCCTCGTTGGCCTTTGGCACCTTGTTCGCCGAGGCGCAGCGGCGCTACCTGGATTCGATCTCGCCCTATGCACGCCGGTTGATCGACCAGGCCGGCGTGCCCGAGGTGGATGCCATCGAAGGCCTGCCCCCGGCGGTGGCCTTGCAGCAGCAGCGTGGCGCGCCGAGTACGCGCTCGTCGGTGGGCAGTGTCACCACCATCTCTAACTCGCTGCGCATGCTGTACTCGCGCGCCGGCGATTACCCCAAGGGGCAGGAAATCATCTATGCCGATGGGTTTTCGCCCAATACCCCCGCCGGGGCGTGTCCCACCTGCCATGGACTGGGGCGTGTGTATGAAGCCACCGAGGCCTCGATGGTGCCCGACCGCAGCCTGACCATCCGCGAGCGCGCGGTGGCGGCCTGGCCCGGTGCCTGGCACGGGCAGAACCAGCGCGACATCCTGACCACGCTGGGCATCGATGTGGACGTGCCGTGGTCCAAGCTGCCCAAGAAGACCCGCGACTGGATCCTGTTCACCGACGAGCAGCCGGTGGTGCCGGTGTACCCGGGCTTCAGCCTGGCCCAGACCCAGGCCGCGCTCAAACGCAAGACCGAGCCCAGCTACATGGGCACCTTCACCAGTGCGCGGCGCCATGTGCTGCATACCTTTGCCACCACCCAGAGTGCGCAGCAGAAAAAACGCGCGTCCCAGTACCTAGTCAGCACGCTGTGCCCGAGCTGCGACGGCAAACGCCTGCGGCGCGAGGCGCTGTCGGTCACCTTTGCCGGGCTGGATATCGGGGCGCTCTCGCAGTTGCCCTTGAGCGAGGTGGCGGCACGGCTGACACCGGCTGCGCAGGGCAAGGCGCATCGCGGCGATGGTCATCCCGAGCAGGCCATCGCCGCCCAGCGCATCGCGCAGGATCTGCTGGCGCGCATCGCCATCCTGCAGGACCTGGGCCTGGGTTACCTGACCCTGGAGCGCGGCACGCCGACGCTTTCACCGGGCGAATTGCAGCGCCTGCGCCTGGCCACGCAGATCCGTTCGCAGCTGTTTGGGGTGGTCTATGTCATGGACGAGCCATCCGCTGGCTTGCACCCGGCCGATGCGCAGGCGCTGCTGCGGGCGCTGGATCAGTTGAAGGGCGCAGGCAATTCGATCTTCGTGGTCGAACACGAGATTGATGTGATCCGCCATGCCGACTGGATTGTGGATGTTGGTCCTGCGGCGGGCGAGCAAGGCGGGCAGGTGCTGTACAGCGGCCCGCCGGCCGGCCTGGAACAGGTGCAGGCCTCGGCCACCCGGCGTTATCTGTTTGGCGGGCAGCAGGCGGTGCACAGCCGTGCGCGCCAGTCCAGCGCCTGGCTGCAGCTGCGCGGCATCACCCGCAACAACGTCGATGGACTGGACGTGGACATTCCCCTGGGCGTGTTCACCACGGTCACTGGGGTCAGTGGGTCGGGCAAGTCCTCGCTGGTCAGCCAGGCGCTGGTGGAGTTGCTGGCCGATCACCTGGGCCAGGCACGCGCGGATGACGAAGACGCACTCGATCCGCTGGAGCGTGGGGAAGAAGTTCCCACCGGCGGCCACATCGTGGCCGGGCTGGAGCACGTGCGCCGGTTGGTGCGCGTGGACCAGAAAGCCATCGGCCGTACCCCGCGTTCCAACTTGGCCACCTACACCGGACTGTTCGACCATGTGCGCAAGCGCTTTGCCGAAACACCGCAGGCCAGGCGGCGGCGCTTCGATGCCGGGCGGTTTTCCTTCAACGTGGCCAAGGGCCGCTGCGAAACCTGCCAGGGCGAGGGCGCGGTCAATGTGGAACTGTTGTTCATGCCCAGCGTCTATGCGCCGTGCCCCACCTGTCATGGCGCGCGCTACAACGCCAAGACCCTGGAGGTGGAGCTGCGCGGTCACAACATCGCCCAGGTCCTGCGCATGACCGTGGCGCAGGCCGCGGAATTCTTCGCCCAGGACGCCACCATCGCCCGGCCGCTGCAGGTCCTGATCGAGGTGGGCCTGGGCTATCTGCGCCTTGGGCAGCCTGCGACTGAACTCTCTGGCGGCGAAGCCCAGCGCATCAAGCTGGCCACCGAGCTGCAGCGCGCCCAGCGTCGCGACACCGTGTACGTGCTGGATGAACCTTCCACCGGCCTGCACCCGGCGGACGTGGATACCTTGATGACCCAGCTGCACGGGCTGGTGGAGGCCGGCAACACCGTGGTGGTGGTCGAGCACGACATGCGCGTGGCCGCAAGCAGCGATTGGGTGATCGACATGGGGCCGGGCGCTGGCGACCAGGGAGGCACGGTGATCGCGGCGGGACTGCCAGCCCAGGTGGCCAAGGCCAAGGGAAGCAGGACGGCGCCGTTCCTGCATGAGGTGTTGCACCCCAGCGGCGATTGATCGATGGTCGCCTACTCGGCGGGGACGCCGAGCAACGCGGCTGCCGTCATCAGCACCGACAGCGCGGCAAAGGCCAGGCGCCGCGTGCGCTGGCGCCTGGCCAGCACGGCGGCCAGCGCGCACTGCAGCGCGTAGTAGGCGGAAAACGCGCGCGAGGCGTCGCTGATGATCTGGTAGATGTCGGCCGTCCAGGTCAGGACCAGGCCAACCGCCGCCAGCAGGGCGTAGGCGGTCCGCGCCGGAATGCGGCCGCCGGTCATCTCATAGACCAGACCGCCGCAGCCGTTGGTATCGGCCACCGCGGCGCTGAACTGCGCGGCCAGGGCGGCCAGGATCAACAGCGCCGGCAGGGTGCTTGCGATCGGGGCCATCATCGCGATCACCGCGGTTTCCTCGTTGGGCACGCTGTCGGCGGTGAAGGCCACACTGGCCAGCCCGATATAGGCAATGTAGATCGCGGTGGACAACCACTGGGCATCGCGCATGGAGCGCACGCGCATCGGCGCGGCGTAGGCCTGTCCGAGGTAGCGGCTGGTCTCGAAGCCCTGCACGGTGATCACCAGCCCAAAGGCGAACGGCAGTGCCGACCAGTCCAGCGCGGGCGCATGCGTGTCGGGCAACTGGTGATGGCCGGCCAGGGTGCCGGCGAACACGGCCAGGCCGGCGAGCAGGCCGGCGATGACCGCCAGCTTGAGCGAGACGCTGATGGTCTCGGCGCGCTCCAGTCCGCGCAGGCCGCGCCACATGCCCAAGGCGGCGATCCCCATCAGGATCGCGCTGGTCACCACGCGCCCACTGACCACGCCGTGCAGCGGCCCGCTGCGCACGGCGAAGGCGCCGAACAGGTTGAGGTAGTAGCAGACCGAGATTACATAGGCGAAGGCCAGTGCCCAGGAGGCGACGCGGTCCAGCAAGGTCGCGGCACGGGGCGGTGTGCCGCCGCCGTTTTCCAGGGCGAGAATGTTGAAGCGGATCGCGGCGCCGACCGCATAGGCCAGGCCACAGAGCCCGGCCATCACCCATGCCGCCAGGTTGCCGAAACGATGCAGCAGCAGCGGCCCCAGCACCAGGAAGCCGCTGCCGATGATCGAGGCAAGGGGCGTGACCGTGGCCCGCCAGCGGTCGGCCTTGCGTAGTCGTGGCCACGCCAGCGCCACGGCGGCCATGGCGGCGGCCAGCCAGACACTCAGGTTCGACAGCCAGGGGGAGGGCATCGCACACGCGGGAAAACCAGTCGAAGTGCACCGTAGGACACCGGCACGAGATGGGCAAGCCGCACGTTGATCGGCGTGGAGCACTGTGAGGATGGCCCGCGATCCGCGATCATGTTCGCCACGATGCAGGCGTGGAGAACGGGGTTGGTCGCAATTCGCAAGCCGGTGGGCGCGGGGGCAGAGGTCCTTTCCGATCCCTGCCAGGCCATCGCCCCGCAGCCGCAGACCTTATCCGGTGCGCGCAGCTTCACCTACCGCCAGGCGTCCGGGCGCGACCTGCGCGTGCATGTGCTGGTGCCGGAGTCGGAGCAAGGCGGGGCGCCGCGGCCGGCGATCCTGTTTTTCTTCGGTGGGGCCTGGCGGGTGGGCGACATCAACGCCTTCCGCGCGCAGGCCGATGCCTGCGTGGCGCGCGGCTACGTGGCGGTGCTGGCCGACTACCGGGTCAAGTGCCGCGATGGCACCAGCCCGCTGGATGCCGTGCGTGATGCCCACGCCGCCCACACCTGGCTGCGCGCAGAAGCCGAGGGGCTGGGCGTGGACCCGGCGCGCATCGTCCTGTCCGGGGGCTCGGCCGGCGGCCACCTGGCGCTGACCACGGCGATGAAATCCGCGCGCGCGCATCGCCCCGCGGCGCTGGTGTTGTTCAATCCGGCGGTGGATCTGGTCGGCCCGGCACCGCTGGCGCTCAAGCTGGTCGCCCGGCGCATCTCGCCCAGCGTGCTGCCCGTGGCCGGGCTGCCACCGACGCTGGTCTTCCACGGACAGGACGATCAGGTGGTACCCGTCCACACCGTGGAGGCGTTCTGTGCGCGCGCCATCCGGGCCGGACGCCTGTGCCAGCTGCAGACCTACGCCGGGCATGGGCATGGCTTCTTCCACGGACAGCAGGACGATGCCGCGCTGGGGCGCTCGCCGTTTGCCGACACGCTGCAGCGAATGTGGCGGTTCCTGGACGCGCAGGGGCTCACGCCGGCGGGCTGAGGCAGGCGCTGCGGCCTGCTGAGTCGACAGATCGTCCCATGTCGCTCCCCCCGGCCCTCGGTTACCCTACCGGCCGCACTCAACACCCTGGGAGGGGAACGTGAAGCCATCCATGCTCTTATCGGCCGTGGGCACGCTCGGTGTCCTGCTGGCGCAGGCCGGACCCGCGCAGGCTGCCGCCGTGACCACCGCGGCCTATACCCCGGCTGGCGGCGCGGTCACCGTCTACACCACCGCCGAGGGCGCCGCCACGCAGATGGTGCCCAGCCAGGTGGCCGCGCCCAAGCCCGGGCATACGCTGAAAGAGGTGGAGAACTCGATCTTCGTCGACCCCACGCGCCGCTTCCAGGAGATGCTGGGCATCGGCGGGGCCATCACCGACGCCTCGGCCGAGGTCTACGCCAAACTGGACAAACCCACCCGGGCCGAGTTCATGAAGGCCTACTACGACCCCAAGGACGGCATCGGCTACACCTGGGCGCGCACCACCATCCACAGCTCGGATTTTTCCAGCGCCAGCTACACCTACATCAAGGAAGGCGATGCCGCGCTGAAGACCTTCAGCATCGATCATGACCGCAAGTACCGCATCCCGATGATCAAGGATGCGATCGCCGCGGCCGGCGGTAGCCTGCCGATGTTCGCCAGCCCGTGGAGCGCGCCGGCCTTCATGAAGGACACCGGCAACATGCTGCACGGCGGCCACCTGCTGCCCAAGTATGATGACGCCTGGGCGCAGTACTACACCAAGTTCATCGCCGCCTACGAGAAGGCCGGCATCCCGATCTGGGGCATCAGCATCCAGAACGAGCCGATGGCCGTGCAGACCTGGGAATCGATGCAGTACTCGGCCGAGGAGGAGCGCGACTTCCTGCGCGACCACCTCGGTCCGACCATGGCCAAGGCCGGCTACGGCGACAAGCCGATCATCGTGTGGGACCACAACCGCGACATGATGGTCCACCGCGCGCACGTGATCTTCGACGATCCGGAGGCGGCCAAGTACGCCTGGGGTATGGGCTTCCACTGGTACGAGACCTGGGCCGGGTTCGATCCGATGTTCGACAACGTCGCCGAGGTGACCCGCGCCTACCCGGACAAGCCGGTACTGCTGACCGAGGCCACCGTGGAGAAGTTCGACCCGGCGCGCTACCAGTACTGGCCCAATGGCGAGCGCTATGGCACCTCGATCATCCACGACCTCAATGGCGGCTCGGTGGCCTGGACCGACTGGAACGTGCTGCTGGATGAGCACGGTGGCCCCAACCACGTGGGCAACTTCTGCTTCTCGCCGATCCACGCCGATACCCACACCGGCAAGCTGATCTACACGCCCAGCTACTGGTACATCGGCCACTTCTCCAAGTTCATCCGCCCCGGCGCCAAGCGCGTCAGTGCGGCGAGCAGCCGCAGCAATTTGATGACGACCTCCTTCATCAACCCGGACAATTCGCTGGCCACCGTGGTGATGAATGCCAGCGACAAGGCGATCACCTACAACTTCTACGTCGGCGAGCAGTCCACCCAGGTGGAAATCCCCGCGCATGCGATCCAGACGCTGGTGTACTGACCGGTTCGTCGCGATCTTTGCTCCCGAGGGGCGCCGAGCCAGCTTGGCGCTACAGCGCGGCAGGCGTGCACCACAGCCCTTTCGGGCCATGCGTGTAGAGCGGACCTTGGTCCGCTAGGGCCTTCCCGGCGATCTGTCCGAAAGTCCGCCGAGCAAGCTCGGCGCTACAGCGCGGCAGGCGTGCACCACAGCCCTTTCGGGCCATGCGTGTAGAGCGGACCTTGGTCCGCTAGGGCCTTCCCGGCGATCTGTCCGAAAGTCCGCCGAGCAAGCTCGGCGCTACAGCGCGGCAGGCGTGCACCACACCCCTTCCGGGCGATGCCTGTAGAGCGGACCTTGGTCCGCTAGGGCCTTCCCGGCGATCTGTCCGAAAGCCCGCCGAGCAAGCCCGGCGCGACGGCATGCACCACATCCACGGATGAAGGCCAGCGGCTTGCCGCGGCCATGCCGACAGGGCGGGTCAGGCACGGCCGTTGGTGGTAGAAAGTGGGCCTGGCGCACTCTGCGCCCGTCGACCGGAGACGCCCATGGCCCTGAGTGATACCCGCCGGCACCAGATGTATCCGGTGCTGGACGCCGCGCAGCTGGCGCTGGCGCAACGTTTCGCAAGTGGTCCGCCGCGTCGCTTCGCGCCGGGCGAGGCCGTATTCGAGGTGGGCCAGCATGCCGCCCCGGTCTGGCTGGTCCTGGAGGGCAGCCTGTCGGTGATCCGGCGCGATGGCCTGGGCCATCAGGCGCAGATCACCGAACACCGCGCCGGGCAGTTCAGCGGCGAGGTCAGCCAGCTGGCCGGGCGCAGTTCGCTGGCCGGCGGTGTGGCCGGTGAGCATGGGTGCACGGCCGTGCCGCTGGATGCCGCGCATCTGCGCGCGCTGGTGATCGGCGCGGCCGAACTGGGCGAGCTGGTGATGCGCGCGCTGATCCTGCGCCGGGTCGGACTGATCGAAAGCGATGCGGTGGGATCGGTGCTGGTCGGGCACCCCGGCGAGGCGCACCTGGTGCGGCTGCAGGGCTTTTTGACGCGCAATGGCTATCCCAACGCACTGCTCGATGTCACCGTACCCGGCGAAGGGCGCGCGGTGGTCGAACGCATGGGCCTGCACGCCGAAGACCTGCCTTTGATGATCTGCCCCAACGGCACGGTGCTCCGGCGGCCGACCGATGCCGCCGCCGCCGGCTGTCTGGGCATGACCCCCGAGCTGGACCCGGACATCGTCCACGACGTGGTGGTGGTCGGTGCCGGGCCGGCAGGGCTGGCGACGGCGGTCTACGCCGCCTCGGAGGGCCTGAAGGTGCTGGTGCTGGAGCAGCGCGCCATTGGCGGGCAGGCCGGCGCTTCGATGCGGATCGAGAACTACCTGGGCTTTCCGACCGGTATCTCCGGGCAGGGTCTGGCCGGGCGCGCGTACAACCAGGCGCTGAAGTTCGGGGCCGAACTGGCCCTGCCGCTGGACGTGCTCCGCCTGGATTGCGCGGCCAGCGCGGAGGACCCGCTGGCGCCGCTGAAGCTGGTCCTGGACAGTGGTGCCACGGTGTCGGCGCGTACCGTGGTGGTGGCGTCCGGTGCGCGCTATCGGCGTCCGGAGCTGGAACAGCTGGCGCGCTTCGAGGGCGCGGGCGTGTCCTACTGGGCCTCGCCCATCGAGGCGCGCATGTGCAGCGGCGAGGACGTCGCGCTGTTGGGCGGAGGCAATTCGGCCGGGCAGGCCGTGGTCTTCCTGGCCCCGCAGGTCAAGACGCTGCACCTGGTGATTCGCGGCAAGGGACTGGAAAGCTCGATGTCGCGCTACCTGATCGAACGCATCGCCGCGCTGCCCAACGTGGTGCTGCACACTGGCACCGAGCTGGTCGCGCTGGAGGCCGATGCCGACGGTGCGTTGGCTGGTGCGGTCTACCGCGAACGCGGCAGTGGGCAGACCCATCACTGCGACCTGCGCCACCTGTTCCTCTTCATCGGCGCCGATCCCAATACCGACTGGCTCAAGGGCTGCGTCGGACTCGATCCGGCCGGCTTCGTCCTCACCGGCCAGCATGGCAGCTCCCTGCAGACCGATCGTCCCGGGGTGTTTGCCATCGGCGATGTCCGTGCCGGATCGGTCAAGCGTGTGGCCGCCGCGGTGGGAGAGGGGGCGCAGGTGGTGGCCCAGATCCACCAGTACCTCGCCGAGCTGGACGCCATGCAAACTTCCCGGGAGACCGTGTGATGCCGAAGACCTGCACGCATTTGGAGACCATCGAAGACGTCACGCCCAGCGCCCGCGGCTGCCAGGAGTGTCTGGCCATCGGCAGCCCCTGGGTGCATCTGCGCCTGTGCCGGACCTGTGGCCATGTCGGCTGCTGCGACGACTCCCCGCACCGGCACGCCAGCGCGCACTTCCGCGCCACCGGCCACCCCATCATCGAGGGCTACGATCCGCCCGAGGGCTGGGGCTGGTGCTACGTGGATCGGGTGGAGGTGGAATTGCCGGACCAGACGCCTCAGGTGGGGCCGATTCCACGCTTCGTCTGAGGCAGGCAGTTTGCTTGCAGCGCCGGCGATGCCGGCCCTGATGGGCTGACCGGGTTGTCGTGATCTATCCCAACAGCCGCCGAGCAAGCTCGGCGCTACAGGCCGTACTTGTAGAGCGGACCTTGGTCCGCTGGCCTTCCCGGCGCTCCGTCCGAACAGCCGCCGAGCAGGCTCGGCGCTACGGTCGGCCAGGCGTACATCACAATCCGTCCAGGCCATGCGCGTAGGGCGGACCTTGGTCCGCTGAGGCCTTCCCGGCGCCGCTCGACGGCTTCGGATTTATCCGACCCGTGCCTGCGCGCTGCACTGATGGGCGCGTGGTGCCACGCGCGGGATGCTGGGGCATGCCCAGTCCATTGCTCCTGCGTGGCCGCCGCTCGTCTCTGGATGCGGTCTACATGATCACCACGGTGACCGTGCTGCGACAGCGCTGGCTGGCGCCTGCCTCGGCGGCGCAGGGTGTCGAGGCGGTCCTGCGGAACATGGATGCTGCCGGTTGGACCACGTCGTTGGCGTGGGTTGTCATGCCTGATCATCTGCATTGGTTGTTTGTGCTGCAGGCGGGGGGCCTGAGTTCCGTCGTGCAGCGAGCCAAGTCGTGCGCCGCCCGCAGCGTCAACGCCGCGCACGCGCGCAGCGGAGCGGTGTGGCAGGCGGGCTTCTACGACCGTCAACTCCGTGCCGACGAGGACCTGCGGACCTTGGCCTATTACATCCTGGCCAATCCGGTCCGCAGCGGGCTGGCCGGGCAGGTCGGGGAGTATCCGTATGCCTGGTGTTATGCAGGCACGGACCCGTAGAGCGGACCTTGGTCCGCCTGGGCCTTCCCAGCGAGCTGTCCGAAGGGCCGCCGAGCAAGCTCGGCGCTACAGTCGGCCAAGCGTGCATCACAACCCTCCCGGGCTGTGCGCGTAGAGCGGACCTTGGTCCGCTTGGGCCTTCCCAGTGAGCTGTCCGGAAGGCCGCCGAGCAAGCTCGGCGCTACAGTCCGCCGGTGTAGATCACGGTCTTCCGGGCGATGCCCGTAGAGCGGACCTTGGTCCGCTTGGGCTCTCCCAGCGAGCTGTCCGGAAGGCTGCCGAGCAAGCTCGGCGCTACAGTCCGCCGGGCGTACATCACGATCGGTCCGGGCAGGTGGGTCCGTGCGGTGTGCCGGCAGATGGGTCGAACCGGTGTGCCGACGCAAGCGGATCACAGCGGCGCACGCGGCGTTGCGCGAAAATAGGCTCGCCCCCTCGCTTATCCCCCGGCCCGTTGAAACCCGAACGCCTGCTGCCCCTGATCGTCGCCACCGCCTTGTTCATCGAGAACATGGACTCCACGGCGATCACGACTTCGCTGCCGGCGATCGCGCAGGACTTGGAGGTCGAGCCGGTCGCGCTGAAGCTGGCGCTGACCACCTACATGCTGGCCCTGGCGGTGTTCATTCCGATCAGCGGGTGGGTGGCCGACCGCTTCGGCGCGCGGCCGACTTTCATGACGGCCATTGGCGTGTTCCTGCTGGGTTCGCTGGGCTGCGCGGTGGCCGGCTCGCTGGAATGGCTGGTGGTGGCGCGCTTCGTCCAGGGCATGGGCGGGGCGATGATGGTGCCGGTCGGGCGCCTGGTCCTGCTGCGCAGCGTGGCCAAGGCCGAGTTGGTGCGCGCGCTGAGCTGGCTGACCATCCCCGCGTTGATGGGGCCGATCCTGGGTCCGCTGCTGGGCGGCATGATCACCACCTGGGGGCATTGGCGCTTCATCTTCCTGATCAACCTGCCGATGGGCGCGCTGGGCATCTTCCTGGCCTGGCGTCACATCCCACTGCTCAAGGGTGAGGTCAAGCCGCTGGACTGGGTGGGGTTCGCGCTGTCCGGCGTAGGCCTTGCCCTGGCGATGTTCGGCCTGGCCACGATGGGCCGGCACATGGTCAATCTGGGGCTTGCACTGGGATGCGCGGCCTTGGGCGTGCTCGCGCTGCTGGGCTATGGCTGGCACGCGCGCCGGCATCCGCATCCGCTGGTGGACCTGGGCCTGCTGCGCATCCCGACCTATCGCATCGGGGTGCTGGGCGGTTCGCTGTTCCGCATCGGGATCGGTGCGATTCCGTTCCTGCTGCCGCTGATGCTGCAGCTGGGGTTCGGACTCAATCCGTTCGAGTCGGGCCTGGTGACCTTCACCTCGGCGGCCGGGGCGATGTTCATGAAGACCCTGGCCGCGAGCATCCTCAAGCGCTTCGGCTTCCGCCGGGTGCTGGTGGGCAATGCGGTGATCGCTTCGGTGGCGCTGGCCGTGGTCGGGCTGTTCCGCGAATCCACGCCCTACGCGCTGATGGTGGGGGTGTTGCTGGTGAGCGGTTGCTTCCGCTCGCTGCAGTTCACCAGCCTCAACGCCATCGTCTACGCCGACGTGGACCAGGCGCGCATGGCCCAGGCCAGCAGCCTGTCGGCGATGATCCAGCAGATCTCGCTGGCCTTGGGCATCACCGTGGGCGGCTACGCCTTGACCGGGGCCAGCCTGGCGACCGGGCAGGCCACCGGCGTGCCGATCAACTTCACCTTCGCCTTCCTCACCGTGGCGTTGATCTCGGCCAGCTCGGTGCTGGTGATGCGCCAGCTGACGCCCGATGCCGGCGCGGAAATGGCCGGGCGCGCCAAGCCCGGCGAGGAAGTGCACGAACCCAAGGTGGTGGCGCGGCCCGGCAACTGATGCCACGGCCCTGGCCACCGTCCTGCGCTTTCACGATCACAGGAGAAGACGATGGACCAGACAACCGCCACCGCAACCGCGCTGCCACGCCTGGTCGAGGCAATGGCCTTCGCCGCCGAGGCGCACAGCCTGCAGCGCCGCAAGGATGGCCTCACCCCGTACATCAACCACCCGATGGCCTTGGTGCGCATCCTGGCGGTGGAGGGCGGCGTGGACGATGTCGAGGTGCTGTGTGCGGCGGCCCTTCACGACTATCTGGAAGATTGCTGCGGGCCTGGCGCCGAGGTGCCGACGCACCTGGCGATGTCGGTGGAGGCCGGGCGCGCGCGCCTGCTGGAGCGCTTCGGACCGCAGGTGCTGTCCTACGTCGATGCGGTCAGTGACGACAAATCACTGGCCAAGGCCGAGCGCAAGCGCCTGCAGGTCGAACACGCCGCCCACGTCCCGCATGGCGCCAAGCTGGTGAAGCTCGCCGACAAGATCGCCAACCTGCGCGACCTGCACCAGGCGCCGCCGCAGGACTGGAGCCTGGCCCGCCGCCAGCAGTATTTCGACTGGGCCGCGCAGGTGATCGGGCAGGTGCGCGGGGCGCATCCGGAGTTGGAACGCGCGTTCGACGCGGCGCTGGCCCAAAGACCGGTGTCGGGAACTTGAGCCTCAGCGTCAGTCCGCGTAGTTGGGGACTGGCTCGTGGACGTGGGCTGGCGATTGAGGCTTGAGGTGAGGACGCAGCCAGTCGGCGAATGCGGCTTCATCCAGACTGCCGTCGGCCAATCCCAGGTACACCGGATACAGCGCGAGGTCATCGGCCATCAAGGTGGTCCCGTTGAGCAGGAGAAAGGTTTCGCAGGCCACCGCCGCCGTACGCTTGTTGCCATCCACGAACGGATGGTTCCGAGCCAGGCCAAAGGCCAGGCTGGCGGCCAGCGCGGCGAGGTCCGGCGGCGGATCGCCGTAGGAAAACAGCTGCTGCGGACGCGCCAAGGCCGAGTCGAGCAAGGCCTCGTCGCGCACGCCGCTGCCGCCGCCGTGTTCGGCCAGTTGGCGGTCGTGGATGGCAAGCGCCAAGGCACGGGTGATCCAGACGATCATGTCATTGGGCCAGCTTGTGCAGCAGCGTGCGGCGGCTGCGCATGACCTGCTCGGCCACTTCCATCTGCTCGGCCAGGGTCGGGTCGAACACGGTTAGCTTGATGCCGTCCGGGGTCTCCAGCGCGTAGAGCTCGTCACCCTTGCCCAGGCGCAGGCGGGCCAGCAGGTCCTTGGGCAGGATGACGCCGGCCGAGTTGCCGATGGTGGTGATCTTGAGCTTCATGGTCGCGGCCTCGTTGTTATAACGATCGTTATATTGCGCCCTTCCCAGCCTGCATGCAAGGCGAGGGAAGGACGTCTGGTATCTCGCTTCGTGCGACGCGATAGGTGTACAAATGTACACCCATGGACACCTTGCCCCCCAAACGCGCCGCCGTGCTGGCGTTCCTCCAGGACCAAGCCCTGCGCGGCCATACGCCCAGCCTGGCGGAGATCGCGACTGAATTCGGCTTCGCCTCGCGCAATGCGGCGCAGAAGCACGTCCAGGCCCTGGCCGAGGACGGGCTGATCCAGCTGCGCCCGGGTGAGAAGCGCGGCATCCGTCTGCCTGGCGGCGGGCGCCGGGACGGGTTGCTGGCGCTGCCGGTGCTGGGCCGGGTCGCGGCGGGTGTGCCGATCGGCGCGGACATTGGCCTGGACCAGCAACTGGTGCTGGATGCCGGGTTGTTCTCGCTGCGGCCGGATTACCTGTTGAAGGTGCAGGGCGACTCGATGATCGACGACGGCATCCTCGATGGCGACCTGGTCGGCGTGCATCGCAGCCACGAGGCGCGCGACGGCCAGACCGTGGTGGCGCGCATCGACGGCGAGCTGACCATCAAGCGGCTGGAGCGTGGCCCACGCCGGATCCGCCTGCTGCCGCGCAACCCGGCGCATGCGCCCATCGTGGTCCCGGCCGGGGCGGACTTCGCCATCGAAGGCCTGTACTGCGGCCTGGTGCGGCGAGGCTGAGCACGCGATGTCCGAAGTCCCGCGCCGTGCGTTATCGGCTGTGTCGTCCGCGGCGATGCCGCTGGACGACCTGCTGGCTGCGCGCACGGTGTGGCGTGCCGGACGCGGTGGCGGCGCCCAGCATGCCGGCGAGCCGACCGGATACGCGGCGCTGGATGCGGTGCTGCCCACCGCCGGCTGGCCGCGCAAGGCCTTGACCGAACTGCTGCTGCCGGCCGACGGCGTCGGCGAGATCGGCCTGCTGCTGCCCACGCTGGCGCGCATGACCGCAGCCGGTGGGCGTGTGGCGCTGGTGGCCCCGCCGTACGTGCCGTATGCGCCGGCCTGGCAGTGCGGCGGCATCGACCTGGCGCAGTTGGAGGTGATCGAGGCCGAACCGCGCGATGCGCTATGGGCGTTCGAGCAATGCCTGCGCAGCGGCGCCTGCGCGGCCGTGCTGGGCTGGCCGCAGACCGCTGACGAGCGCGCGCTGCGGCGCCTGCAGGTGGCGGCCGACAGTGGCGACTGCTGTGGGTTCGCGCTGCGCGATGCACGTCATGCGGTCAACGCCTCACCGGCGGCGCTGCGCCTGGAATACCGCCGCGAGGAAGGTGCCTGGCGCGTGCGCAAATGTCGCGGCGGGCAGGTGCCGACGCAGCCGCTGCGGCTGGTGCATTGAGGCGCGCGCATGTCATCGCATCGTCCCTTGCCGTGGAATCCGGCCTCCCGCCCCGACGCTGACACCGCGCCTGCGCAGGAGCGACGCTGATGCTCTGGGCCTGCATCCTGCTGCCGCACCTGGCGATGGACGCCGTGCTGCGGCGCCTGCCCGAAGACGAGCGTCGAGCGCCGCTGGTGCTGGTCGAAGGCCCGGCGCAGCTGCGGCGTCTGCACTCGGTCAATGCCACCGCCGCGCAGGCCGGCCTCAACCCCGGGATGCGCCTGTCGGCGGCGCATGCGCTGATGACCCAGGTGCGCACGGTCGACTTCGACGCGCAGGACCAGGCGCGCAGCCAGCGCTTCCTGGCCAGTTGGGCCTACCGGCACAGCTCGCTGGTCAGCCAGCAGTGGCCGCACGCCATCGTGCTGGAGGCGCGGGCGAGTTTCCGCCTGTTCGGGCCATGGCCGCAGTTCGCCCGGCGCCTGCGCAAGGAGTTGGACACGCTGGGTTTCCGCCATCGCCTGGCATTGGCGCCGACACCGCGCGCAGCCCATGTGCTGGCCGGGCTGGAGGACGGCCTGGCCATTGCCAACCTCGCGCGCCTGCAGCAGGTGCTCGATGGCGTGCCGGTGCGCGGCGCGCGGCTGCCGCAGGACAGTGGCGAGCGTCTGCACCGCATGGGCCTGCGTACGCTGGCCGCCGTGCGCGCATTGCCGCGCGAGGCCGTGCGGCGGCGCTTCGGCCTGGCGTTGCTGGAGCACCTGGACCGACTGTACGGGCAGGCCGACGATCCGCTGGACTGGTACGCGCCACCGGACCATTTCGACGCACGCGTGGAAATGGGCTACGAAGTGGAAAGCCACATGGCGCTGCTGTTTCCGCTGCGGCGCCTGATCGGTGACCTGTGCACGTACCTGTCCATCCGCGACGGGGGCGTACAGCGTTTCGTGCTGCGGCTTGAGCACGAGCAGGGCCACACCGACGTGGACGTGGGCCTGCTGGCGCCCGAGCGCGACCAGGCGATGCTGTTCGAGCTGGCCCGCAACCGGCTGGAGCGGGTGTCGATCCCGCGCCCGGTGGTCGGCGTGCGTCTGCTGGCGCGCCAGCTGCCGCCGTTCGTGCCGGCCGCGCGCGACCTGTTCGATACGCGCCCGCAGCAGGCCGTGGACTGGCCGCAGCTGCGCGAGCGCCTGCGCGCGCGCCTGGGCGATGCGGCCGTGTATCGGGTCGAACCGGCGGGCGATCCGCGCCCGGAACGCGCCTGGCGCCGGGCCATCGGTGATGCCCCTGCGCGTGGCGTCGAAGCCGCGCCCGCCCGTCCGCCGCGCCCGACCTGGCTACTGCCGCAGCCGGTGCCGCTGCACGCCCCGCCGAAGATCCTCTCCGGCCCCGAGCGCCTGGAAAGCGGCTGGTGGGACGACGGCGACACCCGGCGCGACTACTACGTGGTGGAGACCGCGCGGGGCCAGCGCGCCTGGGCGTTCTTGCCGGCGGGCGTGCGCGAGGGCGGCTGGATGCTGCACGGCTGGTTCGCATGAGCTGGGATGACGCCATCGACGGGGTGGATCGCGACACGCCCGGCGGGCGCATGCCGCGCGCCTGGCGCGTGGCCCAGCGCCTACGCCAGGCCGCCAATGACGATGTGCTGCACGGCGAGCACGGCGATGGCCTGCCGGCCTATGCCGAGCTGCACTGCCTGTCCGACTTTTCGTTTCTGCGCGGCGCCTCGGATGCGGAAAGCCTGTTCGAGCGGGCCAAGGCCTGCGGCTACGCCGCGCTGGCCGTCACCGACGAATGTTCGCTGGCCGGCATCGTGCGCGGCTGGGAGGGCGCGCAGGCCACCGGGGTGCCGCTGATCGTCGGCAGCGAGTTCACCCTGGTCGATGGCACACGCCTGGTCCTGCTGGTGGAAACGCGCGCCGGTTACACGCAGCTGTGCGCGCTGATCACCACCGCGCGCCGCGCGGCGACCAAGGGGTGCTACACGCTGACGCGCGCCGATGTGGAGGCGCAGTTTCGCCAAGCGGCACCGGAGCTGTTCGCGCTGTGGCTGCCGGGCGATGCGCCACGGGAAGAGGAGGCGCGATGGCTGCGCCAGGTGTTTGCAGAGCGCGCCTATCTGGCGGTGGAGCTGCTGCGCGAATGCGACGACACCGCGCGCCTGGACACGCTGCTGGCGCTCTCCCGACAGCTGGGCATGACGCCGCTGGCCAGTGGCGATGTGCACATGGCCACGCGCCGCGACCGCGCGCTGCAGGACACCATGACCGCCATCCGCCACACCGTGCCGCTGGCCGAGGCCGGCGCGCAGCTGTTCCGCAATGGCGAGCGCCACCTGCGCTCGCGCCGGGCGCTGGGCAATATCTATCCGGCCGAACTGCTGCAGGCCACCGTCGCGCTGGCCCGGCGCTGCAGCGGCTTCGATCTCAAGCGCGACGTGCAATACGACTATCCGGCCGAGCTGGTGCCAGCCGGGCACACCGCCACCAGCTACCTGCGCGAACTGACCGAAGCCGGCATCCGCGCGCGCTGGGACGATCGCGGGTTGAAACTTTCGGCCAAGGTGCGCAGCGACATCGAGCAAGAGCTGGCGCTGATCGAGGAGCTCAAGTACGAGGCGTTCTTCCTGACCGTGCACGATGTGGTGCGCTTCGCGCGCTCGCAGCAGATCCTGTGTCAGGGGCGTGGCTCGTCGGCCAATTCGGCGGTGTGCTACGCGCTGGGCATCACCGCGGTGGACCCGGACGAGAACCGACTGCTGATCTCGCGCTTTTTGTCCAAGGCGCGCAACGAGCCGCCGGACATCGACGTGGATTTCGAGCACGAGCGGCGCGAGGAAGTCATCCAGTACGTCTACCGGAAGTACGGGCGGCACCGCGCCGCGCTGGCGGCCACGGTCATCAGCTATCGCGGCAAGAGCGCGGTGCGCGATGTCGCCAAGGCCTTCGGCCTGCCACCGGACCAGATCTCGCTGCTGGCCAACTGCTTTGGCTGGGGTAATGGCGACACGCCGATGGAGCAGCGCCTGACCGAGGCCGGCTTCGACACCGCCAATCCGCTGATCCTCAAGATCCTGGCGTTGACCTTCCAACTGGAGGGCAAGCCCCGGCACCTGTCCCAGCACGTGGGCGGCTTTGTGATCGCCGAGCAGACCCTGTCCACGGTGGTGCCGGTGGAGAACGCGGCCATGGCCGAACGCACCATCATCCAGTGGGAAAAGGACGACCTGGAAACCATGGGCATGCTCAAGGTCGACTGCCTGGCGCTGGGCATGCTGACCTGCATCCGCAAGACCCTGGACCTGGTGCGCGTGCATCGCGGGCGCGATTACGAGATCGCCACCCTTCCAAAAGAAGACGCGCCGACCTACCAGATGATCCAGCTGGCCGACACGGTGGGCGTGTTCCAGATCGAGTCGCGCGCGCAGATGGCGATGCTGCCGCGGCTCAAGCCGGCGAAGTTTTACGACCTGGTGATCGAGGTGGCGATCGTGCGCCCCGGCCCCATCCAGGGCGACATGGTCCATCCCTATCTGCGGCGGCGGCAGGGGTTGGAGCAGCCCACGTATCCATCGCAGGGCGTCGAGGAAATCCTCGGGCCGACCCTGGGCGTGCCGCTGTTCCAGGAGCAGGTGATGGAACTGGTGATCCATGCTGGTTACAAGCCGCATGAGGCGGATGAGCTGCGCCGCTCTATGGCGGCGTGGCGGCGTGGCGGGGACATGGAGCCGCATCGTGTGCGCATCCGTGAGTTGATGGCGGGCAAGGGCTATTCGTCCGAATTCATCGACCAGATCTTTGAGCAGATCAAAGGCTTCGGTTCCTACGGCTTCCCGCAGAGCCATGCAGCCTCGTTTGCCAAGCTGGTCTATGCCAGCTGCTGGTTGAAGCGGCACGAGCCGGCGGCGTTTGCCTGCGGGCTGTTGAATGCCCAGCCGATGGGTTTCTATTCGCCCAGCCAGATCGTGCAGGACGCGCGCCGCGGCAGGGCCGCGCGCGAGGCGGTCCACGTGCTGCCGGTGGACGTGCTGCACAGCGACTGGGACAACACGCTCGTC
This sequence comes from Pseudoxanthomonas sp. JBR18, assembly GCF_028198165.1. NCBI lineage: Bacteria > Pseudomonadati > Pseudomonadota > Gammaproteobacteria > Lysobacterales > Lysobacteraceae > Pseudoxanthomonas > Pseudoxanthomonas sp. JBR18. The sequence goes on along the minus strand of NZ_CP116339.1, from coordinate 4,249,952 downwards.
GGTGGGCGGCCGTGGCGCAGCCAGGACGAGCCAGAGGCGCAGCCGGACATCCGCCTGGGGTTCCGCCAGGTCGCCGGCCTGTCCGAACTGGCGGGCAGGGCGATCGTGGCTGCGCGCGCGCAGCGACCGTTCTCCAGCGTCGAGGACCTGAGCCTGCGTGCGCAACTCGACGACAAGGCCCGCACCGCCCTGGCCGAAGCCGGTGCACTGCAATCCCTGGTCGGCCACCGCAATGCCGCGCGCTGGGCGGTGGCCGGGATCGAACGGCGCCGCCCGCTGCTGCCCGGCAGCCCGGCAGAGCGCCGCATCGACCTGCCTGCGCCGCGCATCGGCGAGGACATCACCGCCGACTACCGCAGCGTGGGCCTGAGCCTGGAAGCGCATCCGATGGCGCTGCTGCGCCCGCAGATGCGCGCCCAGCGCATCCTCGGCCTGCGCGAGCTGCAGGGCCGGGCCAGCGGCAGCGGCGTGCACGTGGCCGGGCTGGTCACCCAGCGCCAGCGCCCGGCCACGGCCAAGGGCACGATCTTCGTCACGCTGGAGGACGAGCACGGCATGATCAATGTCATCGTCTGGTCGCACCTGGCGATACGCCGCCGGCGCGCGCTGCTGGAGTCGCGGCTGCTGGCGGTGCGCGGGCGCTGGGAGCGCGTGGATGGTGTCGAACACCTCATCGCCGGCGATCTGCGCGACATGAGCGAGCTGCTGGGCGAACTGTCGCTGCCGTCACGGGATTTCCATTGAACGCCTTCATGGACGACCTGTTCGCGCCGGCGCCGATCACGGTGTTCGACGATGCCGAGGGCGGGATGCGCTACTGGCCGGATGTCGTCGATCCGGACACGGCCACGCGCTGGTTCGAGGCCCTGCGTGACCACGCCCACTGGCAGCACGAACGCCGGCCGATGTACGACCGCATCGTCGATGTCCCGCGCCTGCGTGCCGGCTATCGGCTCGATGAACTGCCAGCGCAACTGCCGTTGGCTGAAATGTTGTCCCTGGTGCAGGGGAGGGTGCCGGCGCCGTACACCGGTGTCGGCATGAACTTCTACCGAGACGGCCGCGACAGCGTGGCCATGCACCATGACAAGCTGCACACGCTGCAACCGGGCCAGCCCATCGCGCTGCTGTCACTGGGGGGCACGCGGCGCATGCACATCCGGGCGCGGGAAGGGAGACGCCGCACCTGGGCGCTGGACCTGGCCCCGGGCAGCCTGCTGGTCATGAGTCATGCCTCGCAGATGACCCACGAACACGGCATTCCCAAGACGCGCCAGGCTGTGGCGCCGCGCATGAGTGTGGTATTCCGCGCACGTCCCGAGTGAGACGCCGTTGGGAGTTCGGTGATCCAACACGGGATCTTGCTTGTGGACCCCTCAAGTCTTGACTACACAGGCCGTAGGTCTTCTACGAAGACCTACGGAACAGGGGCGCCATACCATGCAAGGCATCACATTCTCCCGCGATCGGCGCGCCGGTCGCGGCGTGGCCGACGAAGCCGCGTCGCGTCTGGCCAAGGCGTATCGCGCGCTTGGTTACGCCGTCGAAGTGCTGCCTGCCGCATCAGCCGCCTCGGCCAATGCGCCGGACACCGCGCTGCTGCTGACCAAGGAGCGTGAGCAGGTCCTGGTCCACGCTTACGCACGGCGCCACGGTGCGCTGGCGCAGGGTGCGGTCCAGCAGCTGGCGGCCGAGCGTTTCGAAGTGGGCGCGCAACGTGCGTTTCTCATCGGCGAAGGTGGCTTTACGGTCGCCGCGCACCAGGCCGCGCTGCGCCACGGCGACCTGGTGATGGCCGATCATCCGGCCGCTGCCGACCAGCCATTGCCGGTGGTGGACGTCTATGCCGAGCGCGCGGCCCTGCGCGCCATGAGCCTGCGCGAAGCCACACGTCCGGCTTGGCCATTGCGGGCCGCGATCAGTGCCGGCGCGCTGGCGATGGCGGGGATCTTCGTGTTCGTCTCCAGTCCGGCGCTGCAGTCCCGGGCCGAGCGTCTGCTGCGTCAGCCGGCGCCGACGATGGCCCTGGTGCAGCCGGCGGGCCAGCCGTGGACCGCTCCGGCCCAGTCGCATTCGGGCGCGTTGAACCTGGGCGGCAACGCCGAGCAGGCCGCGACGCCGATGTCGGCCGACGCCTTCGGCAGCCTGCCGGCCAACTTCAATCAGGCCAGCGCGCCGCGCCTGTAAGCGCTCAGCGCTTCACGCCTTGCAGGCGGGACACTGACATCCCTTGGCGCAGTCTGTGTGGAACTCCATCGCCCAGGTCTCCCGCCGTGCCCAACCAGCCTGCACAACCGGTTCCCTCTTCCGACATGGATCCCAACGCCGAAGTGCCCATGCCCGGCCACGTCCCTGCCGAGCACGACGGGCGCGAGCAGGAAGACTCGGAGCGGCAGCCTGGCCAGCCCCACGACCCCATCCCGGGGCTGTAGTTCGCGCAGCGCGTGGCCTGAGCGGCACACGGGTGACCCGGGTGCTGACGCCCGCGAGGCAAGCCGTGGCAGGTCGTCGCTGAGCTAGTTCAGTGGCTGTGCGTGTGCCGAGCACGTTCGTCTCAAGGTGCGCGATCGGCGGCCGTTAAGTGTTCAAGTGAAATTGCGTTTGCTGTCCCCTCCCTCCCTCCCACCGACAGCGCAAATGAACCTTGCAGGCACGCCCACAGCGGTGGGAATCGATGATCACATCCGTTCTGTGGTGGGCCTTTCCGATCAACTCCTGATCCAGCTGCGACGCTCGCTACAGCGGATCGATGAGATCAACCGCACCACCCACGTGATCGCCATGAATGCGCGAATCGAATCTGCGCGTATCGGTCAGGCCGGCCGCGGCTTCAGTGTCATCGCGCAGGAGATGGACGTATTGTCCCGGCGCGTCGCAGACGCCACCCTGGACCTGGACAAGGTCGCTGCCACGACCAGCGCCGACATGCGCCAGACCCTGCAACGGCTGGACGATGGCGTGCGTCAGACCCGGCTGAGCGAACTGGCCCTGAGCAACATCGATCTGATCGACCGGAATCTTTACGAGCGCAGCTGCGACGTGCGCTGGTGGGCCACCGACGCCGCCGTGGTCGCCGCTGCGCGCCAGGGCCGCAGCGACGAGGCGCTGTCGCACGCATCACGCCGGATGGGCCAGATCCTGGACTCGTATACGGTCTATTTCGATCTGGTGCTGGCCGGCACCGACGGCCGGGTCCTGGCCAACGGCCGACCGCGGCAATACGACTCGGTGGGGAGCGACGTGTCCGGCCAGGCCTGGTTTCAGGAGGCCTCGCGGACACGCAGCGGCGAGGAGTTCGGCTTCCAGGACGTGCACCCCAGCGCGCTGGCCGACGGCGAACGCGTCCTGGTGTACGCCTGCACGGTGCGTGATGGCGGGCGGGTCGACGGACGCGTGCTGGGTGTGCTGGGCATCGTGTTTCGCTGGGATGCCTTGGCCCAGACGGTCGTCCAGCGCACGCCGCTGTCGGCGCAGGAGTGGACTCGCACCCGGGTGTGCATCGTGGACGGGCGTGGGCAGGTCCTGGCCGATTCGGCTGGGCGCATGTTGCAGGAGCGGATCGACTTTGCTGGCCGTGAGGCCTTGTTCAAGCAAGCCCGCGGCGCGGTGCTGGCCGATCTCGATGGCCGTGTGCATTGCATCGCCCATGCCGCTTCGCCCGGCTACGAAACCTACAGCACAGGCTGGCATTCGCTGATCCTGCAGTCGCTCTAGGCGCGCTCGCCCGGCATGCCCTGTGGCGTGCCGATGGGAGAAGGGCCGCATGCTGCACCTGCGGCCCTTCGGCGTTGGACGTGCGCGCCTATTGGGCCGATTGCGAATAAGGCAGCTTGCTCAGGTCCGTGGCCCAGGTCTTGTTGGGCTCGGCCTGCATGGTGAAGTGCAGCTCCCCGCCGGCCATGATCTCCTCGTGGGTGACGTAGGCGCGGTCCAGCGGCCTGCCATCCAGCGTGACCTTGCCCACATAGGTATGCTTGGCGTCCAGCGCGTCGGCCACCACGGTGAAGCGTTTGCCGTTGGGCAGATTGAGCGTGGCCCGGGGCAGGAACGGCCGGCCGATCACGTACTGGTTGCTGCCCGGGGTAACCGGATAGAAGCCCAGTGAGGTGAACACGTACCAGGCCGACATCTGGCCCAGGTCGTCGTTGCCGGCCAGGCCGTCTGGCGTGTCCTTGTACTGGGTGTCCATGATCTGCTTCAAGCGCTGCTGGGTGCGCCAGGGTTGGCCGGCGTAGGCGTACAGATAGGACACGTGGTGGCCCGGCTCGTTGCCGTGCGCATACCAGCCGATCAGGCCGGTGATGTCCTCCATGTGCTCGAAGACCTTCGGATCGACCTTGGCATCGAAGGCCTGGTCCAGCATGCCCAGCAGCTTGTCGGCGCCCCCGTGGGCCTTGGCCAGGCCGGCCACGTCCTGTGGCACGTACCAGGAGTACTGCCAGGCATTGCCCTCGGTGTAGTCGGTGCCATAGCCGCTGGCGGTGGGATCGAAAGGTTCGCGGAAAGCGCCGTCGCGCTTCCTGGCGCGCATGAAGCCGGTGGCCGGGTCGTAGGCGTTCTTCCAGTTGCCGGCGCGCTGGGTGAATTCGGCGGCGACCTTGGCGTTGCCCATGTCCTTGGCAACTTGGGAGATCGTCCAGTCGTCGAAGGCGTACTCCAGCGTCTTGGACGCGGCTTCGCCTTCCTCATCGATCGGGACATAGCCCAGTTCGCGGTACTGGGCGATGCCGTCGTAGGGACCATAGTCGGCGCTGGCGACCATCGCGTCCAGGGCCTCGGTGGTGTCATAGCCGCGGATGCCCTTCATGTAGGCATCGGCGATCACCGGCACGGCGTGGTAGCCGATCATGCACCAGGTCTCCAGGCCGTTGAATGCCCACACCGGCAGGATCCCGTAGGGGCTCTCGCGGCGCGAAGCCAGCAGTGAGTTGACGATGTCGTTGGTGTGCTGCGGCGGCTGCACCAGGGTCAGCAGCGGGTGCAGGGCGCGGTAGGTGTCCCACAGCGAGAAGGTGGAGTAGTTGGTCCAGCCCTTGGCCTGGTGCACGGCGTTGTCCGGACCGCGATAGCGGCCATCGACGTCCATGAACAGCGTTGGCCCCAGGAAGCTGTGGTACAGCGCCGTGTAGAACTGCGTCCGTTGCTGCTTGCTGCCCTGGGCGTCGACCGCGGCCAGCGCCGTGGCCCATTGCTGCTTGGCGGCGGCGCGTGCGCCATCGAAGTCCCACGCCGGGGCCTCGGCCTCCAGGTTGGCGACGGCGTTGTCCTCGCTCACCGGCGAGATCGCCATCTTCACCAGCACCGGACCGCCGCCATCGCCGAAGTCGAAGCTGGCCACCGGCTGGCGGCCTTCGATCTGCGCGCGCTTGGACGGATCATCGGCTGCCGGCGGGGCGAAGCCCTTGTAGATCACGTTCTGCTCGGTGTCGTTGAGCGTGTGCGCGGTTACCGGGCGCGAGAAGCGCATGGCGAAGTACAGCTGGCGCCCGGCCGCCCAGCCACGCGTCTCGCGAAAGCCGGTGATGGTGCCGTCCGGGCGGATGCGCACCCGCGACCACAGCACCTTGCCCGGGTAGTCGTACATGCTGGTGCGCATGTCCAGGATGACGTGCGAGGGCTTGCCCTTCGGAAAGGTGTAGCGGTGCAGGCCCACGCGCGCGGTGGCGGTCAGCTCGGCGCGCACGCCCGAGTCGGCCAGGGTCACGGCGTAGTAGCCCGGCTGCGCGGTTTCGGTGGCGTGGTCGAAGCGCGAGGTGAAGCCGCTGCCCGGCTTGTCCACGTCGCCGCGCTCGAGCTGCAGTTCGCCGGTGGTCGGCATGACCAAAAAGTCGCCCAGGTCCGAGTGGCCCGATCCCGAGAAGTGGGTATGCGAAAAGCCGACGATGGTGTGGTCGCTGTAGCGGTAGCCGGCGGCCCAGCCATAGCCGTCCTTGCGCGACTTGATCTGCGTATCGGGCGAGAGCTGGACCATGCCGAAGGGCAGGGTGGCCCCGGGAAAGGTGTGACCCTCGCCGCCGCTGCCGATGAAAGGATCGACCGCCGCGAAAGCCTGTTCCTGCGCGGTGGTCAGCGACGCGGCGCCGGCCGCACCGGACGCCAGCAGCGCTGCGCAAGCTAAAACGTTACAAATCGCGCGCATGCCTTGGCGAGCGCGGTGTGGGTATCGCATGGCCCATTCCCGGAAAGCGTGATCGAGAAATGAACGCTAGCACGGTTGGATCGCGTCATGCAGCCCTGCGTTCAAGGCGCCGCGAGGGATGAGACCTGAACCTAAAACGATTTAGCCAAGCTTTGGCGGCGGCGAGAGGCGCCGACCCGGAAAGCGGGCGGGTGTCCGCGCATGTGGGTCGGCGATGGCTTGGCTGCATGTTAGTCAGCCGTGTGCATTGAATCGTATGGACTCCACCTTCGGCTCACCGGGCCACGACGCATGATGTCTTGGTATCGCCACTTCGTGCACGAGGACCGATATGCCCGAACAACGCACACGTAAGGCCGCCGCGCAGGATCGACGCGAGGGCAAGTCTCCAGCGACCCAGGCGGGCGAATACGTCCGCGAGGAAATCGATCATCTTAGAGAGGGCAAGCACGGTGCGAAGAGCACCCAGCAGGCCATCGCCATCGGCCTGTCCAAGGCGCGCCGTGACGGGGTCAAGGTCAAGCCGTCAAAGACGGCCTCCAAGTCCGTCAAGCGCAAGGCCGCACAGGACACCAAGGCCGCGAAATCGGGCAAGGCCGGTAAGCGCGCCTCACCGGCCAGATCCAAGGGCGCCAAGAAAGCGCTGAAGACGGCGGCCAAATCCTCGTCGTCGGCCAAGAAGGTTGCGAGCAAACAGGCCCTCTCGCGTCAGGCAAAGAAGGCCGCGAGCAAGCGGACCCAGGCCAGTCGTTCTGCGGCCGCCAAGCAGGCGGCCAGGACCAAGGGGCCAGCGGTTCGCAAGGCTGCCGCCAAGAAAGCCGCGCGTACCCGCAAACGCAATGCCGCCTGATGCCGCTCGCGTCTGTGGTCTACCTCGGCGTATCACCTGCCAACTGTGTCTCATTCGATTCTTTATGGAGATCCATATGAAAGACAACATCGACCAAAGCCAGGACCCGAGCCGCCCGACCAACGCAGTTGAGCAAGCGCGGATGCCAGGGCCACTGGAGCGCGGGGAGCAGCCTGGCAAACGCACCAACGACGAGCGCAACGACCCGCAGTCGCAACCGGCCTCGCGCGAGGGGATGCCGCATGTGCCGCGCGGCCATGCGCCGGATCCTTCGCGTTCCGACGCACCTGACCCCGCGCCGAGCCCGACGACGCCCTCGAAGTGAGGCGGGGGCAAGTGCCTTGATAGGAGCACGTGTCGTTCACGTTGTCTCAGCGTGAAGGTCGCTACCCTCCCGCGAACGGGCACGACCTGCAGGCAGGACCACGACACTGGCTTCCATCCGTACCACTCAAGCGTCGACGGCGCTTGCGCCACCGTTCGATGCGCGACGCCCTACGGGGATGCTGTATGAGGCCAGTGCCGCGCATGCGATTCCGCGGACTGCGCCCGGGCATCTGTACGAGTTGCTTGGCCTCGACCCAGCTGGCCCCTCTGACTGGTGGCATGCGGTGCTGCCCGACGATGTGGACGGCGCCCGTGCCGAATACGAGTGCATGCTGCGGACGGGGCAGCCCCTGGACATCGAATATCGGGTAAGCGCTGCGAACGGGCAGGCGCGTCGGCTGCGCGACCGTGTCCAGGTGATCGAACGTGACGCCCAGGGACGCGCGATGCGCTTGCTTGGCGTGCTCGATGACGTGAGCGGCCGTGCCATGCACGACCAGCGTGCGCAGCAGTCCGCCGACAAGTACCGGCAACTGCTGGATTCGATCGAGTCGGGCTTCTGCATCATCGAGGTGTTGTTCGACGCGCAGGACCAGGCGGTCGATTATCGCTTCCTGGAGGTCAATGCCGCTTTCGAGGGCGTGACCGGCATCGTCGATGCGGTTGGTCGGCGCATGCGCGAAATCGCGCCGGCGCATGAGGCGCACTGGTTCGAAACCTACGGGCGGATCGCACGCCTTGGTGTGCCAGAGCGGTTCGAGCATGGGGCGTCGGCGCTGGGCTTTTACTACGACGTCCATGCCTTTCCGGTCGGTGCGCCAGGCTGTGGTCAGGTCGGCGTGTTGTTCAGCGACATCACCCAGCGCAAGCGGGCCGAGGACGCGCTGCGCGAGGAAGGACGGCGCAAGACCGAGTTCATCGCCATGTTGGCCCATGAACTGCGCAATCCCATGGCGACCATCACCAGTGGCTTGCAAGCCATGAAACTCGGTAGCCATGGCGTATCCAGTCATCCGGCCACGCCCATGATGGAGCGCCAGATCGCGCAGATGACGGAGCTGCTCGACGACCTGCTGGACATCAACCGCATCACCCTGGGCAAAGTCATCCTGCGCCTGGAGCGGCGCGATCTGGTGCAGTTGGTCCGCGAAGTGGCCGAAGCCTTCCGCCCGCATTACCTTCAGCACGGGCTCACCTTGGAATGCGTGCTGCCCGACGGCCCGGTGTGGGTCAGGATCGATCCCACACGCCTGGCCCAGGTGCTGGGCAACCTGCTGGCCAATGCGGTCAAGTTCAGTTCCGAAGGCGGACGTGTCTGGCTCTCGCTGTTGGAACACAAGGACAAGGCGCACCTGCGTGTGCGCGACCAGGGGCTAGGGATGGAAGCCAGCCAACTGGAGACGATCTTCGAGCTGTTCGCGCAGGCCGACAACGGTCGGGACGCGACCCTGGGCGGACTGGGCGTTGGCATGGCCTTGGCCCGTGAACTGGTGGAGATGCACCAGGGACACATCGAAGCCCATAGCGATGGGCTGGGGAAGGGAAGCTGCTTCACCATCCAGCTCCCGCTCGACGCCGCGAGCGGGACGCCGCTGCCGTCCGCCGATGCCCAGGCCAAGGCGGCCCCCAGCGTGCTGACGCTGGTGGTCATCGATGACAACCGCGACGCGGCCGACTCGATCTCCATGGTGCTGCAGGCGCTGGGACATCAGGTGGTGACCTGCTACGAAGGCCTGGCAGGCCTGGACGCAGTCGCGGCCGGGCATCCGGCCGTGGTGTTTACCGACATCGGGATGCCGGGACTGGATGGGCACGAGGTCTGTCGGCGCCTGCGCCAGCGCCCCGATGGACAGGACCTGCGCATCGTCGCCCTGACCGGCTGGGGAGCGGAGGAAGATCGCGAGAAAACCCGGGCCGCGGGCTTCGACCATCACCTGGTCAAGCCGGTCACCGCGGCCAAGCTGCGCGAGGCCTTGGACGTGGTCATGGCGCTGCGCCGCTGAACCTCTAAGAGCAGGCAGGCCGCCCGGAGAGGGCGGCCTGCCTGTGTTTGCTGACGGAAGACCCGTTGCGCTGGCTCAGGCCAGCATGCGCAGCTTGGGTTCGCGCGCCCACTGCCGGGTCTTGGCCGCAGCGATGAAGGCCTTGGCATCGGACGCATCGATGATGCCAGCGTCCTTGCCGACGTTGGCGGCCTTGAGCAGCGGCGCGGCGCCGGCGTCGCTGGCGATGGCCTTCAGGTGCGCCCAGGCATTGCTGGCAAAGTCGATCGCCGCACTGTCCTTGGACGCCTTCTTGCCGGCCTCGGGGGTGAGCACGATGGCCACCGCGTCGAACATGAAGGACGGCGTGCCCGCCAGCTGGCCAAAGGCGGTGAGCTTCTTGCCATCGGACAGCTTCACGCCCAGCTTGGGCGCCACCAGCTTGGCCATGGCACCGGCGTCCTCGATCGCCTTGGACAGCGCCTTGACCGTGGCCGCGTCCGAGCCATCGTCGACCAGGATGCCGACACTGCGTCCCTTGAGGGTGTCCTTCATCTTGCCGATGAGCTGGATCGCCGGTGACGGCGCCATGTCCACAACCTCGGTGGTGGTGCTGGGCGCTTCAGGCAGCGTGTCCATGCCCAGGCCATCGGCCACGCGCTGGGCCAGATCGGCATCGATGTGGCGCAGGTGGCCCACGATCGCCGCGCGCACATGCGGGGTCTCGACCTTGGACAGCTCGAAGACCAGGGCAGAGGCCATATGCGCCTGTTCGGGCTTGGTCTGGCTGCGATAGAACAGGCGCGCCTGGCTGTAGTGGTCGGCAAAGCTTTCAGCACGCACGCGACCCTTGGCGCCATCATCCACCGTGGCGTGGCTGGTGAAGCCAGCCGGCGTCTCGCGCGGGCTGTCGTCCTGCAGCGAGGACGGCTCGTAGGCGACGCGGCCCTTGGGCGTGCCCATCTGCATGTGGCCATCGCGCTGATTGTTGTGGAACGGACACTTGGGCGCGTTGACCGGGATCTGGTGAAAGTTGGGCGAGCCCAGGCGCGAGAGCTGCGTATCCAGGTAGGAGAACAACCGGCCCTGCAGCAGCGGGTCGTTGGAGAAGTCGATGCCGGGCACGATGTTGGCCGGGCAGTAGGCGACCTGCTCGGTTTCGGCAAAGAAGTTGTCCGGCCAGCGGTCCAGGACCATCTTGCCGATGATCTGCAGCGGGATGGTTTCCTCGGGGATGATCTTGGTGGAGTCCAGGTGGTCGAACGGGAACTGCTCGGCCTGCTCTTCGGTAAACAGCTGCACGCCCAGCTCCCACTCGGGGAAGTCGCCAGCGCTGATGGCCTCGAACATGTCGCGGCGCAGGAAATCCGGGTCCGCGCCGGCGACCTTCACCGCCTCGTCCCACACATGCGACTGCAGCCCCAGCTTGGGCCGCCAATGGAATTTGACGAAGGTGCTCTTGCCCTGTGCGTCGAGCAGGCGGAAGGTGTGGATGCCGAACCCCTCGATCATGCGCAGTGAGCGCGGGAGGGTGCGGTCGCTCATCGCCCACATCACCATGTGCATGGCCTCGGGGGTGAGCGACATGTAGTCCCAGAAGGTGTCGTGTGCGGTGGCCGACTGTGGGAACCCACGGTCCGGCTCCATCTTCACTGCGTGGATCAGGTCGGGGAACTTGATCGCGTCCTGGATGAAGAACACCGGGATGTTGTTGCCCACCAGGTCCCAGTTACCCTCCTTGGTATAGAACTTCACCGCAAAGCCGCGCACGTCGCGCGGGGTATCGACCGAACCGGCGCCGCCGGCCACCGTCGAGAAGCGGGTGAAGACCGGGGTCTTCTCGCCGACCTCGGTCAGGATCTTGGCGGTGGTGTACTTGGACAGCGACTTGGTCAGCTGGAAATAGCCATGCACCGCGGTGCCGCGTGCATGCACGATGCGCTCGGGAATGCGCTCGTGGTCGAAGTGGGTGATCTTCTCGCGCAGAACGAAGTCTTCCAGCAGCGTCGGTCCCTTGGGGCCGGCGCGCAGGGAATTCTGGTTGTCGCTGACCGGAATGCCCTGGTTGGTGGTCAATGCCGGATGCGTGCCGCCCGCGGGCTGGTGGAGCTCGCCACCCTGGCCGGCTTGATCGTTGGAGGGCGGGGCGGCGGGCTTGGAGGCTTGCTTGCGATCGGCCATGGGGTAGGAACTCCGGGGGATGATGAAGGCAGGACCCCCGATGCTGGGAGCGCGGGCGTCAATGGTTCGTCGAGCTTTCGCGCGACGGTCTTCACGCATCGTGTCGGTTTCGGTTTCGCGGGGCGTGACGAGGTCGTCATGCCGCTTGGCGTTGCACCGGCAGTTCACGAGCCGGCTGCGGCATTGGCATAAGACCGGACGCCGTTGCCGCTCGCGCTTCACGCCACCGATGCATTCGCCATGCCGCTCGCGCGCCACCTTCCATGGTGCGCAGCCATGGTCCGACCCTCCGTCGGCACATGGCGAGCCCTGCGGGGCTCAACCGCGACGCAGTTGGACCGTTTGTCTTTCGAAGCCAGTACGCACGATGCCCGGCTGGCCCGGGCGACCCAGCAGATAGCCTTGCAGCGAGGTGCAGCCCAACTGGGTCAGCAGCGCCTGCTGTTCGGCGGTTTCCACGCCCTCGGCGATCACCTGCAGGCCCAGGGTACGGCCCAGCGCGACGATGGCCGAGACGATGGCTTCGTCGTCGCTGCCAGGTATCAGGTCGCGCACGAAGCCACGGTCGATCTTGAGTTCACTGGCCGGCAGCTTCTTCAGATACATCAGGCTGGAGTAGCCGGTGCCGAAGTCATCGATGGAGATGCTCACGCCAAGGTCGGAAAGTTTGCGCAGGATCTCCAGGCTGGTCTGCGGGTCATGCATGGCCATCGACTCGGTGATCTCCAGCACCAGGGACGCGGCGGGCAGCGCGTGGCGGGCCAGCGTAGCCTTGACGTCGTGGTAGAGCAGGTCGGAGCGGAACTGCGTAGGCGACAGGTTCACCGACACGCTGCCCAGCGCATACCCCTCGGCGCGCCACTCCGACATCTGTCGACAGGCCTCGTCCAGGACCCAGCGCCCCAGCTCGATGATCAGGCCGCTGCGTTCGGCCAGCGGAATGAAGTCGTTGGGCATGATCAGGCCGCGCGCCGGGTGGCGCCAACGCACCAGCGCCTCGACGCCCATCACCGGGCCAGCCGGGGCCTGGACCTTGGGCTGATAGTCCAGGAACAGCTCGCCGCGCCCGATCGCGCGGCGCAGGTCCTGGGTCAGGGCGATGCGCTCGTGCGCGCCCCGGTTCATGGCCGGCTCGAACAGCTGGTAGCCGTTGCGGCCGCGTTCCTTGACCGCGTACATGGCGGCATCGGCGTTGGCTAGCAGGTCCTGCGCGCGACGGCCGTCTTCAGGGTAGATCGCCACGCCGATGCTGGCCGAGACCGCGACTTCGGTCTTGTCCACCTCCATCGGCAGGGTCGCCAGTTCCATCAGCTTGTGGGCGATGGTGGCCGCGTCCTCCGGTGCTTCGATCTCGGTGAGCACGACGAACTCGTCTCCGCCCAGGCGTGCGACGGTGTCTTCAGCGCGCAGGCTTTCGACCAGGTTGGAGGCCAGCTGCAGCAGCAGCCGGTCGCCGACCTGGTGGCCGTAGGCGTCGTTGATGACCTTGAACCCGTCCAGGTCGATGAACATCACCGCAAAGCGACGCTGGCCGCGGCGCGCGTTCTCGATGGCCTGGGTGAGACGGTCTTCCAGCAGCACCCGGTTGGGCAGGCGGGTCAGTCCGTCGTGCATGGCCAGGTGGGTGAGCTCCTGGTTGGCCTTGTCCAGCGAGGTGGCCAGCAGCACGGTGCGCTCCTGCAGACGTCGGTCCAGCACCGAGATGACCAGGGCGATGCCGAGGATGCCGAAGGTGGAGCTGCCGACCAGCGCGGCCAGCCATTGCGGGGACACGCCACGGCCCAGGGCTGCGCCGCAGATGCTTCCGGCCGGAAAGCGTGCGGCGGCCATGCCGGTGTAGTGCATGCCGGCGATCGCCAGGCCCATCACCACCGCCGCGGCCAGGCGCAGGCGCAGCAGGTGCCGGTGCTCGCTGCGCAGGGCGAAGGAGATCCACAGCGCCGCGACCGAGGCGGCGATGGCGATGACGATGGACAGCGAAAACCACAATGGGTCGTAGTCGATCCCGGGTTCCATGTGCATGGCGGCCATGCCGACGTAATGCATCGCGGCCACGCCTGAACCCATGATCAGGCCGCTGCCCAGCAACTGCCTCATCGGCAGGGTGGGGCGGCTGACCATCCACAGCGCATAGCCCGACGCGCTTACCGCGATCAGCAGGGAGTAACCGGTGATCAGCAGATCGTAGCCCTGCGGGATCGGCAGGCGGAAGGCGAGCATGCCGATGAAATGCATGGACCACACGCCGAATCCCAGCGCACAGGCACCGCCGGCCAACCACCAACGCGCGGTGGCGCCCTCGCTGGCGGAGATGCGCTCGGTCATGCTCAGCGCCACATAGGATGCGATGCCGGCGACCAGGAAGGACGCCAGCACCAGAGGAAGGTTGTAGGTTCCGATCATGTTGGTTGGAATCGGCCGGGGGCCGTCCAAAGGCGGGGGACGCCGAAGAAAGCAGCAAGGAGCGTGCCATGGAGCGCCTTGGCCCTGCAAAGCGGCGTGGTGCCGCGCCTGCATCTGCCTAGCGCCTGCCGCGACACTCTTTTGTGAAGAGGCATCCCAGAGCGCTTGGCCAGCGTGGTGACGCGTTGTGTCACCTTCTCATCAGCCTCGGATACGGGCTGGCCGCATCGGAGGCGGGTGCGGATGGCACTTGCCCGTGTGAAGCGGTGATGGCGTTACGGTCCTGGTGGGGCCATCGTGATCGCGCGTAGGCTCACCGCGCCGGTCCAGGTCTGGTTTGCCCGCTTCCCATGTTCTGGTCTGCTGGATCGGCCTTGCGCATTGGCCCGTGGCCCGTCGTCAGGCAGTTGGGGGCGCATCGGTCGAGGCCCGCATCGTCTTGTGACGCGTGATACGCGTTGGGGTCGGCACGGATGCCCGTTGCCGCATTGGACACGATCGCATCGCCAGGTCGTCGGGCGCGCGGCGATGCTTGCCGTCCGACGCGCAGGCGCAAGATCCAGACGACACGCATTAAGAAGGGGGGACGCGGGCAGCATGGACGGACCTGGAAAGCGCGCATCGCCCGCGGCGCGACGGAGGAGGAGACGCCGGGATCGCGGTGAGACATGGGTAACGTTCGGCCTCCACCGTCAGCGCGGGTGACGTGCCGGGTCAGCCATTGCCGCAGCGGCATGCGCCAGGGTATGGTAAATGTGTGCTTCATCACACTTGTGATGGCTGGCGCGGAACTTGCTTCGGATTGCGCAAATTGGGGGCCGCGGAGCGGCGCCTCGCGGAGCCGTCATGCACAGCACGCCACGCAGGCAGGAGGCACAGCAGCAGGCAAGGACGCAGGCATCACACGACGATGGGCCATCGTGGCATGACAGCGCCCGTGTGGCTGGGATGCGGTGCCATGCCGCATGGGGATCGCGCGTGGCCGCCATGGCAATGCTGGCGATGCAGTGGGGATTGAGCGCGAGGCCTGGTGCGGAGGCCGACGCGCACTCCCCGCCTCGGCGGCAGGTCCTGGCGGCCATGGCGCTACCGGCCATGGGCGGGCTGCGTACGCATGCCAGCGAGAGCCGGGTCGCCCGGCGCCCGCAGCGCTGGGGGCTCGTGGCGGTTGATCGCCATGAACCGGCCGGTACCCTCGCCTCGGCCGTCGAAGCGATATGAATCGCGTGCCGCCAGCGCAAGTGAGTGGCGGGCGCCAACCTGGGATCCCCAGGCACGTCGGGCGTGGACGCCGCGTGCGGCTGAAACTACGCTATGCCAGCATTGCGCTGGGGCTGATGGCGCTGCACGTGCTGGTCGCAACCGGCGAAGGCCTGCGGCCGGAGGTGGCCGAACAACTGCTGCGGTTGGGCGTCATGAGCGCGGCACTGGCCGCCCTGTGGCGGCAGCGGGCGCTGACCATCGGCACCCTGCGCGCGCTCTGGGGCCTGCTTGCCCTGGCGGTCACGATGCAGGTGGTCTGGGGAAGCGTGCTGCTGTTGGGGACGCTCTGGCCGGCGCGTGTCGCCTCGCTTTCCATCGCCGCCGAGGTCGCCTCGGCGCTGTACACCTTGCCGTGCATGTACTTGATCGCCGGCGCATTCTCCCATGGCGAGCCGCGCGCGGTGCGCATCCTCGACGCCGGGACCTCTCTGTTGCTGGGCGTGCTGCTGGCGCTGCTGATCGTCACGGTGGTGCGCGGCGCGGTCCCTGCGGGGCTGGATGCCACCCGCTTTGCGATCTGGCATGCCGACGTGATCGATTTTTCGCTGGCGCTGCTGGCCACGCTGCGCCTGCTTGGCGCGCGCAGCATCAACCGGCGCTATCTGTATTGGGTCGCCGCGGCCTTTCTGTGGTTCAACGCCATCGACGCGGCGGTCTACAACCGGTTGAGCGTTGCCGGGCCGACAGGGTGGAGCGCGATCTTGATCGAGCCGGCGTTTGTGGCCGTCGCGATCCTGGCCGGCCTGCCGCCGCCGCGCTGGCTGCGGCGTTATCGGCCCTCGGTGCGCACCGGTCGGGTGATCGCCGCCTTCGCGCCAGTGGCGATCTCACTGGGCGTGCTGATGCTGGGCCTGAGCCTGTCACGGCTGCACTTCGCAGGCGGCGCCGCGGCGGTCATGCTGGCCGCCATCCTGTATGGCCTGCGGGTGGCCTTCGTCCAGACCCGGCACCAGGACCTGCGTGAGCAGGTCGATCTGGACAACCGCCAGCTGCAGTTGCAACTGGGGATCGACCCGCTGACCGGCATCGCCAATCGCGGCGCGCTGGATGCCCGCGTCCGCGAGATCCTCGCCAGCGGCGTGACCTGTTCGCTGTTGATGATCGACGTGGACCATTTCAAGCAGTTCAACGACAGCCAGGGACATGTGCGCGGCGATCAGTGCCTGGTTCGCGTGGCCGCGGCGCTGAAAGGCTGCCTGCAGCGCGCCGACGAACTGGTGGCGCGCTACGGCGGCGAGGAGTTCGCGGCGGTCATGCCGGCCGCGAGTCAAGCCGACACCGAGGCCATGGCCAGGCGCCTGCTAGGCGCGGTGTCCGGACTGCGGATCGCACATCCGGCCTCGCCCTTGGGCCATGTCTCGGTGAGCATCGGCATCGCGATCCGGCAACACGACTGGCTGGACGAAGGCGACACGACCCTGTCGCTGTTCCAGGCCGCCGATCAGGCGCTGTACAAGGCCAAGGCCGAGGGGCGTAACCGGATCCATCCCGCACCGGCCGTGCTCGACCGGCAGGTCGCCTTCGGGACCTGATGGCTTCAACGACAAGGCCCCGCCGGAGCGGGGCCTTGTCGCGTCAGCGGACCTGGGCGTGATCAGGCCTCGACGTCGTCTTCCTTGTAGGCATCGACCGGGATGCAGGCGCACATGATGTTCTTGTCGCCATAGACGTTGTCCACGCGCGCCACCGGCGGCCAGTACTTGGCTTGCTTGAGGCTGGCCAGGGGAAAGGCGGCCAGTTCGCGCGGGTAGGCGTGGGTCCACTCGCTGCCCGACACCTGGGTAGCGGTGTGCGGGGCATGCTTGAGCGGGTTGTCCTCACGGTCCAGGCGACCGTCTTCGATGGCGCGGATCTCCTCGCGGATCTGGATCATCGCGTCAATGAAGCGATCCAGCTCGTGCTGGGATTCGCTTTCGGTCGGTTCGACCATCAGCGTGCCGGCGACCGGGAAGCTCAGGGTCGGTGCATGGAAGCCGAAGTCGATCAGGCGCTTGGCCACGTCCTCGGCGCTGATGCCGGTGGCCTTTTCCAGCGGACGCACGTCCAGGATGCACTCATGGGCCACCAGCCCATTGCGGCCGGTGTAGAGCGTCTTGTAGTGGGGGCTGAGCCGCTTGGCGATGTAGTTGGCGTTGAGCAACGCCACCTGGGTCGCCTTGCGCAGGCCACCGGTGCCCATCATGGTGATGTACATCCAGCTGATCGGCAGGATGCTGGCGCTGCCGAAGCTCGCCGCCGAGACCATGCCGACTTCGCCTTCGCCGCCCAGGGTCTTGGGCAGGAACGGGGCCAGGTGCGATTTGACCGCGCACGGGCCCACGCCCGGGCCGCCGCCGCCGTGCGGGATGCAGAAGGTCTTGTGCAGGTTGAGGTGCGAGACATCCGAGCCCCACTTGCCGGGCTTGGCCACGCCGACCAGGGCATTCATGTTGGCACCGTCGGTGTAGACCTGCCCGCCGTGCGCGTGCACGGCCTCGCAGATGGCCACGATGTCTTCCTCGAACACACCATGCGTGGACGGGTAGGTGATCATCAGCGCGGCCAGACGGTCGGAGTACTTCTCGGCATTGGCGCGGATGTCGTCGACATCGACGTTGCCGTTGGCATCGCACTTGGTGACCACGACCTTCATGCCACACATCTGCGCCGAGGCCGGGTTGGTGCCATGCGCGGACTCGGGGATCAGGCAGATGTCGCGATGGCCTTCGCCGCGCGAGCGGTGGTAGGCGCGGATCGCCAGCAGGCCGGCGTATTCGCCCTGCGCGCCGGAGTTGGGCTGCAGGCTCACCGCGTCATAGCCGGTGCATTCGACCAGCATGGCTTCCAGTTCATCGATCAGCTGCGTGTAGCCGGCGGACTGCGCGGCCGGGGCCAGCGGATGGACCGCACCGAACTCCGGCCAGGTCACCGGGATCATCTCGGCCGTGGCGTTGAGCTTCATCGTGCAGCTGCCCAACGGGATCATGGTGCGATCCATCGCCAGGTCCTTGTCGGCCAGGGCGCGCATGTAGCGCAGCAGTTCGTGCTCGCTGTGGTGGGTGTTGAACACCGGGTGCTGCAGGAACACGCTGGTGCGCACCAGGCCCTGCGGCAGCGCATCGGCGGTGGCGGCATCGAGCGCATCGACATCCACACTCGCACCAAACAGCGCGCCCAGCGCGACGATGTCGGCGCGCGTGGTGGTCTCATCGACGCTGACGCCCAGCGCCTCGCTGTCGATCACGCGCAGGTTGATGCCGGCGGCCAGCGCCTTGGCGTGGATCGCGTCGGCGTCGACGCCCTTGACGTGCAGGGTGTCGAAGAAGTGTTCGCCCACTTCGACGCCGGCATCGCGCAGCGCGGCGGCCAGGATCGCGGCCAGGCGATGGGTGCGACGGGCGATGCGGGTCAGGCCGTCGGGGCCGTGGTAGACGGCGTACATCGAGGCCATCACCGCCAGCAGCACCTGCGCGGTGCAGATGTTGGAGGTCGCCTTCTCGCGGCGGATGTGCTGCTCGCGGGTCTGCAGGGTCAGGCGATACGCCGGATTGCCCTGGGCGTCGATGGACACCCCGATCAGGCGGCCAGGCATCGAGCGCTTGTAGGCATCGCGGCAGGCCATGAACGCGGCGTGCGGGCCGCCGAAGCCGAACGGCACGCCGAAACGCTGCGAGTTGCCGACCACGATGTCCGCGCCCCATTCGCCGGGCGCGGCGATCAGGGTCAGGGCCAGCAGGTCGGTGGCCACGGCGACCAGGCCGTTGCGCGCGTGCACGGCGTCGGCCAGTGCCTTGTAGTCACCGATGTGGCCGAAGGTATCCGGGTACTGCAGCAGCACGCCAAAAGCATCGGCGTCCATCGCCTGTGCCGGCGTGCCCAGTTCCAGCACGATACCCAGCGGCTCGGCGCGGGTGCGCAGCAGTTCCAGGGTCTGCGGATGCACCGCGTCATGGACAAAGAACACGTCCGACTTGGACTTGGCCGAGCGCTTGGCCAGGGTCATCGCCTCGGCCGCCGCGGTGGCCTCGTCCAGCAGCGAGGCGTTGGCGATCTCCATGCCGGTCAGGTCGGCGCACATGGTCTGGAAGTTGATCAGCGCTTCCATGCGGCCTTGTGAGATTTCCGCCTGGTAGGGGGTGTAGGCGGTGTACCAGGCCGGATTCTCCAGGATGTTGCGCAGGATCACCTTGGGGGTGTGAGTGCCGTAATAGCCCTGGCCGATGAAGCTCCGGAACACCTGGTTCTTCAGCGCGATCTGGCGGATCTTGGCCAGCGCTTCTTCTTCGGTGATCGCCTCGGGCAGGGCCAGCGGGGCCGGCGACTTGATCTTGCCCGGGACGATGGCGTCGGTCATCGACTCTAGGGTCGGATGGCCGACCACGTCGAGCATCTGCGCGATCTCGGCGTCGTTGGGGCCGATGTGGCGTTCGACGAACGCGCCGTGGTGTTCGAGGTCGCGCAGCGAGGGGGTGTTCTGGGACATGGCAGGCATCCGTCAGGGTGGGGCACGCGAAAGGTTCGGAAGCCGCGGCCCTCCTGCGATCCAGATGCGGATCGGCGGAGTGGCGGCGTCTTCCTCGCGCCCCTCTGTCCTTTTGCCTGAGAGTTTAAAAGCGCGCTGGATTGCGCTTCGTGCCCCTTCGGCGCCGGTGCCGAGCCCTGTCACGGGCCGACCGGTCTCTCCAGAGTGTGTGCTGCCTGCGGTGGTATCGGGCCTGAGCGATTACGGGCGTTGCGCCTTCGGCAGCGGAGCCGGTCCTGGACGGGCCTGCGCCGCTTCTCCCACCTGTGTTGCCCCGCCGATTATACGGGCCGGGCAGGGCTGCGTACGCCCGGGCCGGACGCCGGGTGTCGCGATCCCGGGACGGCCTGTCCGGCCCGGGCGGTTAACGGGACCGGGCCCAGCGCCTATCATGGCGCCCTTCCTTCCTTGTCATCGCCGTGTGCCCCCCGGGGCTGCGCGGCGCCCTCGTCGTGTCGCCCGTGCGTGCCATCCGCGCAGATGGCGCCTGCCAGGACCCCATTCCATGCCGTTGCCCGCCACCTCGACCCGTCGTCTCGCCCTGCTGCTGGCCGGACTGGCGATGTTCGGGCCGTTCTCGATCGACACCATCTTCCCGGCCTTCCCGCAGCTGGCCCAGCGCCTGGGCGTGGAACAGGTCGCGGTGCAGCAGACCGTCAGCGTGTACCTGCTGGCCTACGCAGTCATGAGCCTGGCCCATGGCGCGCTGTCCGATGCCTTCGGCCGCAAGCGGGTGATCCTGGGCGGACTGGTGGTGTTCGTACTGGCCTCGGCCGGCTGCGCGCTCTCGCGCGACCTGGGCACCTTGTTGGCGTTCCGTGCCCTGCAGGGCTTTTCGGCCGGAGCCGGCATGATCGTGGGGCGGGCGGTGATCCGCGACCTCTACGAGGGTCACCTGGCGCAGAAGCTGATGAGCCAGGTGTCGATGATCTTCGGCATCGCCCCGGCCATCGCGCCGATCATCGGGGGCTGGATCCTGGGCAGCGGCGCGGGCTGGCCGGTGATCTTCTGGTTCCTGGTCGTTTTCGCTGCGCTGCTGATCTTGGCCACGGCGGTCTGGCTGCCGGAGACGCATCCGCCGGCCGCGCGCACGCCGCTCTCGCCCGGTGGCCTGTGGCGGGGCTACAAGGCCATCGGCCTGGACCGCCGCTTCCAGCGCCTGGCCGCCTCGGGCGCGCTGACCTTCGCCGGGATCTGGCTGTACATCGCTTCGGCGCCCGTGGTCGTCATGGAGTTGCTGGGCAAGACCGAGCAGGACTTTGCGTGGCTGTTCATCCCCACCATCGGCGGGATGACGCTGGGCTCGTGGCTGTCCGGGCGCATGGCCGGCAGGTTGAAGCCCGCCGCGCAGGTGCGCGTGGGCTTCATCTGCTGCGCGGTGGCCAGCTTGGCGAGCATCGCCTACGCGTCGATATCGCCCACCTTCGAGGTGCCGTGGGCGGTGTTGCCGATCTTCGTGGCCGGCACCGGCATGGGCCTGGTGTTCCCGATCCTGGCCCTGGCCGTCCTAGACCTGTATCCGCGCCAGCGCGGGCTGGCGTCCTCGCTGCAGGCCTTCGTCCAGCTCACCACCAACGCCTTGGTGGCCGGCGTGCTGTCGCCGCTGGTCGCGCATGATCCGATGCACCTGGCGTTGGGGGCGACGACGTTCTTCGTCGCCGGCTGGTTGTGCTGGCGCGCCGATCGCCGCGCGGGCCGGCGCCTGCCGCGTCAGGGCGCGATGACACCGCGCCTGGAGCCGGCCGACGGCGCCTGAACTTGCGCGTTGACTTCGTGCACAGGCCAGGCCTGCTGCACTGCGCTTCCACAAACGACCATGGAGTACGCATGCACGCACAGGACATGGATCGCTTCTACCGCGCCTACCTGGATTGCCTGAATCGGCGGGATTGGGACGCGTTGGGCGAATTCGTCGCAGAGTCGGTCAGCCACAACGGGCGGGCATTTGGGCTGGAGGGCTACCGACGGATGCTGGAAGACGACGTCCGGTCGATTCCGGACCTGCGATTTTCCATCGACCAGCTCGCCTGCACCGCGCCGATCATCGCCGCGCGGCTGGTGTTCGATTGCACCCCGATGGGCGAACTGTTCGGACTGCCGGTCAACGGGCGCCGGGTGCGGTTCTGCGAACACGTCTTCTACCGCGTCGAGGCGGGGCGTATCGCACAGGTGTGGTCGCTGATCGACCGCGCGGCCATCCAGGCACAGCTGTCCCAGGTCCCGTCATCGCCCTAACAGAAGCGCCCCTCGCGGGGCGCCCTGTATCGACCGATCCCGCTGTGGTCAGAACTTGTAGTTGACGCCCAGCACGACCGTGCGGCCCCACTCGATGTATTCCAGCGGGCGGTCCTTGGTTTCGGCATAGGTCCGGTAGGGCGCGTTGGTCAGGTTGCTCCCCTGGAGCAGCAGGCTCAGGCCCTTCAGGTTGCTGCCGTCGCCAAAGGTATAGCTGATCTGCGCGTCGGTGATGTTCTCGCCGACCACGTAGCGCAGGGTGCGGTTGCCGTTGAAGTTGCCGATCTCGCCGATGAAGTCCGAGCGCCTGCGCTGGCTCACCCGCGCCTCGAATCCACTGTGCTCGTAGTAGGCGGTGAAGTTGTAGACGCGCTTGGACAGGCCGGGCAGGTCGATGGCATCGCTGCCCACGCTGGAGGCGCTTTCCGGATCCATGATCTTGACGTCGCTGTCGTTGAAGGTCGCGCTGGCCTGGATGCCGAAGCCTTCCAGTGGCGCAAACACCATGTCCAGCGGCAGCGAGGCGGTCAACTCCAGGCCCCGCAGCGTGCCACCCTTGCCGTTGAACGGCGCGCTGAAGGTACCCGTGGTCTGTACCGGCACGGTCATGCCCGGCGGCGGCACGTAGCCGGCCACCAGCGCGCTGAAATCGTAGTCGTCGCGGGTCTGGGTGTAGATGTAGGACTTCAGGTCCTTGTAGAAGACCGCGGCGGCCACGTAGGCCTTTTCGCCGAAGTACTTCTCATACGAAAGGTCGACCGCGTTGGCGCGCCAGGGATCGAGCAGCGGATTGCCGCCGCTGGCGCCGGGCTTGCCGGTGGAGGTGTCCACGCCGAATTCCAGCGAGGCGCGCATCTGGTCCACGCGCGGACGGGCCACCTGCTTGGCCAGGGCGAAGCGCAGGGTCTGCTCGTGCGCAAACTGGAACGCCAGGTTGAGGCTAGGCAGCCAGTCGTTGTAGGTCTTGCCTTCCTCGATTGGGCGCACCTCGCTGCCGGCAGGCTGCGAGGCATCCCAGTAGTTGGCGCTCGAGGACTGGTCGGTGTGCTGCATCTGCACGCCAACGTTGCCGCGCACGCCGACCTCGCCCCATTGGGTGTCGATATTGGCGCGCGCCCAGGCGGTCGTGATCTTTTCATCGACCGTCCAGGCCTTGGAGACCAGGTAGGACGCGTCCTCGTTCGGTTCGAACACCATGTAGCGCGCCACCGCGCCAGGCACGTTCCAGGCCGGGATGTAGCCGATGCCGGCAAAGCCCAGGTTCACCGGGGAATACTGCAGGTCCGAGGCGACGGTGCTGTCGCCCTGCGCGCCCAGGGTGATGTTGCCCTCTGGCTGGTGCTTCTGCTTTTCGCGGTCGGCGTAGTTGACGCCCACGTCCAGGTCGGAGAACCAGCTGAGCGACTGCGGCATGGGGAAGCTGGCCTGCAGGCGCGCGCCCTTCAGCCTGTCTTCCACCTGCGGCGCCTTGCCGTAGCCGGAGCCATAGATCGTGTTGGTCAGGAACAGGGCGTCGGGATTGGAGTAATCCAGGCTTGGCGAGATCTGCGAGAAGTCGTTCCCACGGAAGGCCAGGCCGACGGTGTCCAGCTGCGGCATGGGGGTCAGCTGGAGGTTGTTCTCCAGGTTGAGTTCCTTGCGCGTGGCCTTGGAGTAGTTGAGGTCGGTGTTGATCCTCACCGCACCGGCGTTGAACTCGTTGTTCCATCCGAACGCGTCGATCTTGTCCTTGCGCTTGTTGTACATGCCGCGCACCAGCGGATACACGCCGCTGGCGGTACCGCCGGTGAAGGTGTTGTCCGCGTTGACCTGCGGATTGGTGATCAGCAGGCCCGGCGTGTAGCCGCCGTTGTAGTTGCTGAGGTTCAGCTCGAACTGGTTGGCCGTGTCGATCTGCTCGGCTTCGGTATGGAAGGCATCGAGCGTGCTGGTCCAGTTGTTGGAAGGCCGGTACTGCACGGTGGCCATCACGCCGTCGCGCTTTGAGTTGCCGGTGCGGCGCAGCGCCTTGATGCCATCGGAGAAATAGGTGCCCGGCGCCACGCCAGGACGCGATCCGCTGTCGGTGTTCTGGGTGCTCCATGGCTCGTACAGACCCACCTGGTTTTCCTGGATGGGCATGTCGGTATGCGCATAGCCGATGGACACGCCCAGGGTCTTGTCGAAGAACTGGTCGATGTAGCTGACGCTGAAGCGGTTGCCATAGGCATCGACGTTGGCGGCCTTGCCCAGCGAGTTGCGCTGGTAGCGGCCGCCGATGGCGATCACGCGCTCGCCGAAGCTCAGCGGGCGCACGGTCTGCATGTCCACGGTGCCCGACAGGCCCTGGCCGACCAGGCCGGCATCGGGCGTCTTGTACACGGTCACGCCGTTGACCAGTTCCGATGGGTACTGGTCGAACTCCACGCTGCGGTTGTCGCCGGTGCTGACCACCTCGCGCCCGTTCAGCAGGGTGGTGGAGAAGTCGGGCGACAGGCCGCGGACGCTGATCACCTGCGCGCGTCCGGCCACGCGCTGCGCGGCCAGGCCGGGCAGGCGCGCCAGCGATTCGGCGATGCTCACGTCGGGCAGCTTGCCGATGTCCTCGGCCGAGATCGCCTCGACGATCGAGGTCGATTCACGCTTGACCGAGATCGCGCCTTCGATGCTGCGGCGGATGCCGGTCACCGTGATCCGCTCAAGATCGGTGGCCTGGGCGGTCTGGGTGCCAGCAGGATCGGCCGTGGTATCGGTCGGCGTGGTCTGCGCGTTGGCATGCGTATTGGTCAACGTGATCGCGGACGCCAGGGCCACGCACAGCAGGTTGCGCTTGGGAGTCAACATTTTCCCCTCCAGTCAATGTCGGTGCAGCGTTCAAGGTGTGGGCCGGCATCCCCACATCGCCGGCGTTTCGCAAAGGCGTTAAAACAAGGCCTATTCGAATGGGCGGCCATGGTAGTGCCGGCCCGCGCGGATGCATCGGCCTGCATACGTATTCATGGCAATGCGATGAAATTCGGTGCGCGCAGCGATGTCGCTGTGGCACCGACCTGCGCTTGGCAGGCGCGGTGCGCACGCATGAAAAACGCTTCCACATGCCCACGGTCGGCCTTTTGTTGCATCGCGGCAGGTGCTTTGCGCATGGCCATGCGGCGCCCGCCGCTCAGGCCAGGGTCGCGAACCAGCTGCCGCGGCCGGGCAGCGACAGCGTGCCGGCCTCGAGCGTCGCCGCGCGCAGGCCGTGATCGTCGACCGTGGTGGTCTTCATGCCTTTCGGCAATGGCCACTGCACCGGCGCGGTCGACAGGTTGAACACCACCAGCAACGCCTGGCCTTCGCCTTCGCGCACGAAGGCCAGCACCGGCTCTGGCGTGTCCAGGAAGCGGATATCGCCGCGCACCAGCGCCGGATGGCGCCGCCGCCAAGCCAGGAAGCGGCGCACCTGTTGCAGCACCGAGTCAGGATCGGCCTCCTGGGTCGCCACGCTGCGCTGCACGTGTTCGGCCGGCACCGGCAGCCACGGCACGCCGGCGCTGAAGCCGCCGCCGGGCAGCGCCTGCCACGGCATCGGCGTGCGGCAGCCGTCGCGGCCCTTGAAGTTGGGCCAGAACGCCTTGCCGTACGGGTCCTGCAGCAGCTCGTAGGGGACCTCGGCCTCGCTCAGGCCCAACTCCTCGCCCTGGTAGACGCAGACCGAGCCACGCAGCGAGCACACCAGCGCCACCAGCTGTGCGGCGAAGGCCGCATCGCCAGCGCCGCCCCAGCGGGTCACCGCGCGCGGCACGTCGTGGTTGGAGATGGCCCAGCACGGCCAGCCTTCGTCCATGGCCGCCTCCAGCCGCGAGACCGTCTCGCGGATGTAGGCCGCGCTGTAGTCCTCGACCAGCAGCTCGAAGCTGTAGCCCATGTGCAGGCGGGTGTGGCCGGTGTATTCGGCGGTGGTGGCCAGCGAGTCTTCCGAGGAGATCTCGCCCAGCGCGGCCACGTCCGGATAGCGGTCCATCAGCGCGCGCAGCCGCTCCAGGAACGGCAGGTTCTCGGGGCGGGTGTTGTTGTACCAGTGGTACTGGTAGGCGTAGGGGTTGTCCGGGCTGAAACCGCGCCCGACGCGCTCGGCCTTGGGCTTGGGCGGGTTGTCGCGCAGCTGCTGGTCGTGGAAGCAGAAGTTGATCGCATCCAGGCGCAGGCCATCCACACCGCGGTCCAGCCAGAACTGCACGTTGTCCAGCGTGGCCTGCTGGACATCGGGGTTGTGGAAGTTCAGGTCCGGCTGCAGGCCCAGGAAGTTGTGCAGGTAGTACTGCTCGCGGCGCGGCTCCCAGCGCCAGGCCACGCCGCCGAAGATCGACATCCAGTTGTTGGGCGGCGTGCCGTCTTCCTGCGGATCAGCCCAGACGTACCAGTCGGCCTTGGGGTTGTCGTGGCTCTGCCGGCTCTCCTGGAACCACGCATGCTGGTCCGAGCAATGGCTGAGCACCTGGTCGATCATCACCTTGATGCCCAGCCGATGGGCCTTGGCCAGCAGCGCGTCGAAGTCGGCCAGGGTGCCGAACATCGGGTCCACATCGCGGTAGTCGGCGATGTCGTAGCCGAAGTCGGCCATCGGCGACTTGAAGAACGGCGAGATCCAGATTGCGTCCACGCCCAGGCTGGCCACGTAGTCCAGCCGCTCGACGATGCCCGGCAAGTCGCCGATGCCATCCCCATTGGTGTCCATGAAGCTGCGCGGATAGATCTGGTAGATCACCGCGCCACGCCACCAGTTGTTCATTGCCTTCCCCGAGAAATGCGGTGCCCCGCCAGGCCACTGCCTGGCGGTCGAAAACGGGCGCCACTATTCCACGCGATCCCGATGACGTCGCCAGAGGATGGGTTCGAAGACGCATGAATACGTATGCAGGCGTGGCGGCGCGTGCGCGTTGCCGAAGCGAGTCGACGAGACGCGCGGGGTCCGCCGGACAATGCGTGAAGTGTCTTGAAAAAAGGCATTTCATGCGCTTTTGGCGAGGCCTGGGACAACGGTCAAAGGCGGGTTCGAGGCCGGGATGCGTGTTTTGCAGTGCAGCATGGCAAGCGCGTGGGCAGAGGTCACCATGACGCGCCGACCCGGTCACGCATCATCGTGAGTGCGCACCGTGCCGTCGCAAGGGGATTTCACTCGCATCATGACCCGTACCCGTGCCCTGTCGTTCTGGCAGATCTGGAACATGTGCTTCGGCTTCCTGGGTATCCAGTTCGGCTTCGCCCTGCAGAACGCCAACGTCAGCCGCATCTTCCACACGCTGGGCGCGTCGGTGGACGACATCCCGATCCTGTGGATGGCCGCGCCGCTGACCGGCCTGCTGGTGCAGCCGGTGGTCGGCTATTTCTCGGATCGGACCTGGACGCGGCTGGGGCGGCGACGTCCGTACTTCCTGGTCGGCGCGGTGCTGGCCACGCTGGCCTTGTTGGCCATGCCGCATTCGCCTGCGCTGTGGATCGCCGCGGGGTTGCTGTGGGTGCTGGATGCGTCGATCAACATCTCGATGGAGCCGTTCCGCGCCTTCGTCGGCGACCTGTTGCCGACCCGGCAGCGCGCGTCGGGTTATGCGATGCAGAGCTTTTTCATCGGCTTAGGCTCGGTGGTCGCCAGCCTGTTGCCGTGGATCCTGGCGCAGGTCGGCGTGGCCAATACCGCCGGGGCGGGCGAAGTGCCGGACACGGTGCGCTACGCGTTCTACTTTGGCGGCGCGGTGTTGATGCTGGCCATCGTCTGGACGGTGGTCACCACGCGCGAAGCCCCGCCCGGCCAACTGGCCGGTGAGCTGGAGCCGCCGACCACCGCGCCCGTGCCAGTGGCATCGGGCAATGGCGCGGTGCGGGTGCGGCTGGGCATGGTGGCGCTGGTCCTGGGCCTGATTGGCTGCGTCCTGGTGGCGGCGTTTGGCCTGGACAAGCAGCTCTACGTGCTCGGCGGTGGTGCGGCCGTCGCCGGTGCGTTGCTGCTGGGGCGCGGACGCGCCCGCGGCGGGATGTACGCGACCATCGTGGACGACCTGATGGACATGCCGCCGGCGATGCGGCGGCTGGCGGTGGTGCAGTTCTTTTCGTGGTTCGCTTTGTTCGCCATGTGGATCTATACCACCGACGCGGTGACCAGCACCCATTTCGGCACCAGCGATACCACCTCGGCCGCCTACAACGAGGGCGCCAACTGGGTGGGCGTGCTGTTTGCCGCCTACAACGGCTTTGCCGCGCTGGCGGCGATCGTGATTCCGTGGATGGTGCGTGCCATCGGCCTGCGCTGGAGCCATTTGCTGAACCTGTGCCTGGGCGGCGCGGGGTTCTGCTCGTTTCTTCTCTTTCGCGATCCGCACTGGTTGCTGCTGTCCATGGCCGGGGTCGGATTCGCTTGGGCCTCGATCCTTTCGCTGCCCTACGCGCTGCTGTCCGACAGCGTGCCGGCCGCGAAGATGGGCCTGTACATGGGCATCTTCAATTTCTTCATCGTCATCCCGCAACTGGTCGCCGCCTCGATCCTGGGCCTGCTGGTCAAGACCGTCCTGGGCGGCGCACCGATCAACGCCCTGGCCGTCGGTGGCCTGAGCCTGGTGGTGGCCGGCCTGTGCACCCTGCGCGTGCCCGAACCTCGCCTGGAGTCCCAAGCATGAAGCCGCTGTCCTTGTCCCTGTTGGCCCTGGCGACCGTCCTGGCGCTGCCGGCCCGTGCGCAGCAGGCGCCGGCCGATGAGCTGTACGGCACGCTGGAGCCGTTCGCCAGCGAGGCGATCTATTTCGTGGTGACCGACCGCTTCGTCAATGGTGATCCGTCCAACGACCACCGCGACCAGGGCGGCAAGCACCACACCTTCGATATTCCCGTGCCGGGCGCCCCGGCCGGCAAGAGTGCGAACATCGGCTACCTGGGGGGCGACTTCAAGGGCATCGTCGACAACGCCCACTACATCCGCGACATGGGCTTCAGCGCGGTGTGGGTGACGCCCATCGTCGACAACCCCGACCAGGCTTTTACTGGTGGCAAGCCGGTGAAGTGGGGCAGTTCGCTGACCGACCAGGGCAAGACCGGTTACCACGGCTACTGGGGCGTGAATTTCTACAAGCTCGACGAGCACCTGCCCAGCAAGGGCCTGGACTTCGCCGGGTTCACCAAGGCGATGAAGGGCCAGCAGCTGGACGTGGTGCTGGACATCGTCGCCAACCACGGCTCGCCGGCGTTCTCCATGCCTACCGCGCAGCCCCAGTTCGGGCAGCTCTTCGACAAGCAGGGCCACAAGGTCGCCGACCACCAGAACCTGGATCCAGGCAAGCTGGACCCGCGGCATAACCCGATGCATGCCTTCTACAACACCGGCGGGGGGCTGGCCGAGCTGTCGGACCTGGCCGAGGACAATCCTGCGGTGCTGGACTATCTGGCCGGCGCCTACGAACAGTGGATCGACCAGGGCGCCGCCGCCTTCCGCGTCGATACCATCGCCTGGATGCCGCACAGCTTCTGGAAGCAGTTCGCCGATCGCATCCGCGCCAAACACCCGGGCTTTTTCATGTTCGGCGAGGCCTTCGATTACGACGCGGCCTTCATCGCCGCGCACACGCTGGACCGCAACGGGCACTACAGCGTGCTGGACTTTCCCCAGCGCGGGAAGCTGTCCAAGGTCTTCGGCAGGGAAGGCGGCGGCTACGACGAACTGGAGCGCACGCTGTACCTGGAGGACGGTCCGTACAACAACCCCTACGACCTGGTGACCTTCTACGACAACCACGATATGGCGCGCCTGGACGCCAGCGACAACGGCTTCATCGATGCGCACAACTGGCTGTTCACCACGCGCGGCATCCCGGCGGTGTACTACGGCTCGGAGACCGGCTTCATGCGTGGCGCGGCCGAGCACGCGGGCAATCGCAACTACTACGGGCAGGCGCGTGTGGATGCGGCCGGCGAGAGCGCGATCTACCGCAATCTCAAGCGCATCGCCAACCTGCGTCGTGAATCGATCGCCCTGCAGCGCGGCTTGCAGCTCAACCTGCAGCTGACCAAGCAGACTGCCGCGTTCTATCGCGTCTTCGAGCACGACGGTCAGGCGCAGACCGCGCTGGTGCTACTCAACAAGGCTGACACGGCTTCTGAAGTGACGCTGGATACGCTGCTGCAGCCCGGCCAGTGGCGAGACGCCTTCGATGGCGCAGCCGTGCAGGTGGATGGGGACACGCTAGCGCTGGACGTCCCAGCGCATGGGGTGCGCGTCCTGCTTTACGACCAGCCGCTGACCAATGCGCTACTACGCGCGCGACTGGCCGAAGACATGGGACATCGCCTGCGCGACTAGAGCGTGTCCTCAATCCGGCGAGTCCCTGTGTGCGGGCGCGCACCCCGTGGGTAGACTCTGCTGGATTGACTCGCCGATTCCTGTAGGGCCGAGCTTGCTCGGCCGGGGCATTGCCGATAGAGCCCCAGCCGAGCAAGCTCGGCGCTACACGCGTGTCCATCGCACTACGCGCAGCGGGTCGAGCCGCGCAGGGCCAGGCGTACCGGGATGGTCTGGTTGTCCACCGGCTGGCCGTGGATCAGCTGCATCAGCGCATCGACCAGCAGCATCCCGGCCTGGCGTGTGTCCTGCTGGACCGTGGACAGGCCCGGTGCGACGAAGTTGGCCAGCGGGATATCGTCGAACCCGGCCACGGCCACGTTCTCGGGAATGCGCAAGCCGTGTTCCAGCAGCGCCTTCATCGCGCCGATGGCGATCAGGTCGCTGGCGCCGAACAGGGCGTCGAAACTGGCGCCGCGCGCCAGCAGCGCCTTGGTGGCTTCGTAGCCGGACTGCTCGCTGGTCTCCGCGTCGACCTGCAAGGACGGGTCCGGCGCCAGGCCTAGCTCGGCCAGCGCAGCGGCGACACCGCGATGGCGCTCCTGGAATTCCGGGTAATGCGCCGAGGCGTGACCGATGAAGGCGATCCGCCGGCGGCCCTGTTCCAGCAGGTGCGCGGCGATGTCATGCCCGCCCTGGAAGTTGTCGCAGCCGATCGATACGCCCGGCTGGCCGGGCAGGGCCGCGCCCCAGCGCACGAAGCGGATCCCCTGCTGCTGGAGCTTCTCCAGCCTGATGCGCGATTTGAGGTAGTCGCCGTAGCCAAGCAGGATCAGCCCGTCGGCCTTCTTGCTGTCGGCATAGTCGGCCTGCCAGTCCTCGGAGAGATTCTGGAAGGAGATCAGCAGGTCGTAGCCGTGCAGCGCGCAGGCACGGGTGATCGCGCCCAGCATCGATAGGAAGAAGGGATTGATCGCCGAGTCGTCTGGGGTGGGATCTTCGAAGAACAGCAGCGCCAGCGTCCCGGTGAGCTGGGTGCGCAGGTTGGAGGCGTTCTTGTCGACCTTGTAGTGCAGCTCCTCGGCGATGGCCAGGATGCGCTTGCGCGTCTCCTCGTTGACCATCGGGCTGCCGCGCAGGGCGCGCGAGACGGTGGGTTGGGAGACGCCGGCAAGATGCGCGATGTCCAGCGAGGTGGCCTTGCCCTTGATGGGATGCTGCACGGCAGTCACGCAGGGTGTTACGAGGTCGCGATCATGCCACGCGGCGCCACGAAAGCCGTGTTGCGCTGCGGCAGATCCGCGGGTCTAGACCACCTCGCCGGCGGCGTGCCCGGAGGCCCAGGCCCACTGGAAGTTGTAGCCGCCCAGCCAGCCGGTGACATCCAGCACCTCGCCGATGAAATGCAGCCCAGGCGCGCGCTTGGACTCGAAGCTGGCCTGTGAGACCTCACGGGTGTCCACCCCGCCCAGGGTGACCTCGGCGGTGCGGTAGCCCTCGGTGCCGCTGGCCACCAGCGGCCAGGCGCGCAGCAGCTCGGCGGCCTGGCGCAGCTGTGGGGCATTGAACTGCTTCATCGGCTTGTTGGGCAGCCAGTGCTCGCACAGGCGCTGGGCGAAGCGCCGCGGCAGCAGATCGGACAGCACGGTTTTCAGCTCGGCGGCCGGGCGCGCGGCCTGTTGGGCCTGCAGCACCTCCAGCGCGTCCTGGCCCGGCAGCAGGTCCAGCAGCAGCGGCTGGCCGGGCTGCCAGTAGGAGGAGATCTGCAGGATCGCCGGGCCGCTGATGCCGCGGTGGGTGACCAGCATGGCGTTTTCGAAGGCGGTCTTGCCGCACTGCGCGCGCACGGGCAGGGCGACGCCGGCCAAGTCGGCCAACTGCTGCTGCGGCTTGCCGCTCAGGGTCAGCGGGACCAGCCCGGCGCGCGTGGCCAGCACCTCGTGCCCGAACTGGCGCGCCAGTGCGTAGCCGAATCCGCTGGCGCCCATCGAAGGGATCGACAGTCCGCCGGTGGCGACCACCAGCGACGGCGCGGTGAACGCGCCCTGTGCCGTGTACAGCGTGTAGCCGCCCCCTTCGCACGCGGCCACGCGTTCCACGCCGCAGCTGGTGGCGATGCGCGCACCGGCGTCCGCGCACTCGGCCAGCAGCATCGCCACGATCTGCTTGGACGAGTCGTCGCAGAACAGCTGGCCCAGCTCCTTCTCGTGGTAGGCGATGCGGTGTCGCTCGACCAGGTCGATGAAGTCGCGCGGCGTGTAGCGCGCAAGCGCCGAGCGGCAGAAGTGCGGGTTGGCCGAGAGGTAGTTGGCCGGCGTGGTGCCGGTGTTGGTGAAGTTGCAGCGGCCGCCGCCGGACATGAGGATCTTCTTGCCCACCCGATTGGCGTGCTCGATGACCAGCACCGAGCGCCCGCGCCGCGCCGCGGTGGCCGCGCACATCAGCCCCGCCGCGCCGCCGCCGATGATCAGGACGTCGTGGGTGAAGCCGGGTTCCATTACGCCTGGGGCGCGTGGCGCACGCCGGGGACCAACACCAGCTGCAGCGCGTCACCCATGATCTGCACTTCGCCATCCTGGATCAGCACGTCCAGGCGCATGGTCCGCTGCACGTGACTGGCCAGGGTGGACACCACGTCGTGGGGCAGGTCGATCACCGTGAGTTGCTTCATCCGGCGCAGCGCCGCGCCCTGCTTGTGCCACCACACCTCGGCGGCGTGGCCGCCGTAGTTGACCACCACGACCTCGCTCGCGCGTCCGGCCGCCTTGCGCAGGCGGTTCTCGTCGGGCTGGCCCAGATCGATCCACTGTTCGATCTGGCCGGTGTAGTCGCGCCGCCACAGATCGGGTTCGTCCTCGGCGCTCAGGCCACGGCCGAACTCCAGCCGCTCGTGCGCATACAGCACGAACGCCAGCAGGCGCGCGACCAGGCGCTCGTCGGTTTCGGAAGGATGCTGGGCCAGGGTCAGGCTGTGGCTGGCGTAATGGTGCCGGTCAAGGTCGTTGATCTGAAGCTCGACCTTGCGGATCGTGGCAGAGAGGGCCATGCGGATATCGTCGGAAAGCGGACGTCATGATAATGGCTTCACCTTTGACGCACACGGCTCGACCGTGCATCGACGTGTCCCACACGCACGCACCATCGCCACAGCCCAGCCGCCTGCAACTGGCGCCAGGCCCCTGGTCCTGTCTGCTGGAGGGTCTCTGCGCGCGCTTTCCGGCGATTCCGCGCGAGACGTGGTGCGCACGTTTCGCACGCGGCCGCGTGCAGGATGCGCAGGGGAGGGCGCTGGCGCCGGATGCGCCGTGGCGGGTCGGGCAGGAGATCGTCTATTTCCGCGAAGTGGTCGACGAAGCGTCCATTCCGTTCGCCGAGTCGGTGCTGTACCAGGACGCGCACCTGCTGGTGGCCGACAAGCCCCATTTCCTGCCGGTGATGCCGTCGGGGCGGTTCGTGCAAGAGACCTTGCTCGCGCGCCTGCGCGCAAGGACCGGACTGGCCGAGCTGGCGCCGCTGCATCGGATCGACCGCGCGACAGCCGGGCTGGTCCTGTTCTCGGTCGACCCGGCCACGCGCGGCGCCTACCAGGCGCTGTTCCGCGAACGGCGCATCGACAAGCAGTACGAGGCCCTGGCCGCACCGTGCCCGCAGCGGATCTTTCCCTGTCAGGTCGCCTCGCGACTGGTCCGCGGCGAACCGTTCTTCCGGATGCGCGAGGTGGACGGCGCGCCCAACAGCCTGACCCGCGTGGCCGTCCTGGAGCGCGGGCCAGACCTGTGGCGCTACGCGCTGGAGCCGGTGACCGGGCGCAAGCACCAGCTGCGCGTGCACATGGCCTCGCTCGGCATTCCGATCCAGCACGATCCGCTTTATCCGGTGTTGCAGCCCCAGCACGCGCCGGAGGACTTCAGCCGCCCAGTCAAACTTTTGGCGCGATCCTTGGCGTTTCGCGACCCACTTTGTGGTGCGTTGCGACAATTCCAGAGCCGGCAGGCGCTCTAGATCCACCTGTCAGAACCGTCAGGAGTTTTCGTATCCAATTGATAGTGAAAGATATTTTCCTCCGAAAACAGCCGGGTTCCAGTGCCGGACCCATGCCCCCGCCAGAGCCCGACGAACGGGCTTGCAATTGCGTTGGCTTTTTCCCCCCAACCTGCGTATCGTTCGCGCCACTGTGCTTGCCAGGGTCACCGTAAATCGTGAGCCTGATGCGGTAGATCGTCAGATCGGCTACATCGTTTGCGTTTTTCCTACGCCTGCAAACCCAGTCTCAGTCGCGGTTTTTCGTGGCTGCGATTACCCATCGTTCGTTTTCAGGAGTAGTAAAAATGTCTGATCGTCAGACCGGCACCGTCAAGTGGTTCAACGACGCCAAGGGCTTCGGCTTCATTACCCCGCAGTCCGGCCCGGACCTGTTCGTGCATTTCCGCGCGATCCAGGGCACCGGCTTCAAGTCGCTGAAGGAAGGCCAGGAAGTGACCTTCGTGGCCGTCCAGGGCCAGAAGGGCATGCAGGCCGACCAGGTGCAGCCGCTGTAATCCAGCGCTTCATTGCGTCAACCGCATGAAGAGGACGCCGGGGTTTCCCCGGCGTCTTTTTTTGTGTCAGCGTCCATGTGGCCATGCCCGCGTAGGCTGTGCGCATGGAACTGCATTTCGACAACACCCTGCTGCGCGCGCTGCCGCGCGATCCCATCGACGGGCCACAGGTCCGACAGGTCCCGGGCGCGGTCTGGTCCAGCGTGGCGCCCACGCCGGTCGCCGCGCCGCGGGTGCTGGCCTGGTCGCCGGAAGTGGCGGCGTTGCTGGGACTCAAGCAGGACGACATCGAGACGGCCGAGTTCGCCCAGGTCTTCGGTGGAAATGCGCTGCTGCCGGGCATGGTGCCGTACGCGACCAATTACGGCGGCCACCAGTTCGGCAACTGGGCAGGGCAGCTGGGCGACGGTCGGGCGATCTCCCTGGGCGAGGCCATCGCGGCCGATGGCAGCCGTCAGGAGCTGCAGCTCAAGGGCGCCGGGCCGACGCCGTATTCGCGCTTCGCCGATGGACGCGCGGTGTTGCGCTCGTCGATCCGCGAATTCCTGTGCAGCGAAGCCATGGCCCATCTGGGCGTGCCGACCACCCGCGCGCTATGCCTGGTGGGCACGGGAGAAGACGTGGTGCGCGACATGTTCTACGACGGCCATGCCGCGCCCGAGCCTGGCGCGGTGGTCTGTCGGGTGGCGCCTTCCTTCCTGCGCCTGGGGCATTACGAACTCCCGGCCGCGCGCGGCGACACGGCGTTGCTGCGGCGATTGGTGGACTTCACCATCGAGCGCGACTTCCCCGAGCTGTCCGAGCTGGCGCCAGGCGCCGAGCGGGACGCGGCGTGGTTCACACAGATCTGTACGCGCACCGCGGTGCTGATGGCGCACTGGATGCGGGTGGGCTTCGTGCACGGGGTGATGAACACCGACAACCTCTCGGTCCTCGGACTGACCATCGACTACGGCCCGTATGGCTGGATCGACGACTACGATCCGGACTGGACGCCGAATACCACCGATGCGCAGGGCCGTCGTTATCGCTTCGGCTGGCAGCCGCAGGTAGCCTTCTGGAACCTCAGCCGCCTGGCCGGCGCGTTGTCGCTGCTGTTCGCCGATCCGGCGCCGCTGCAGGAGGCGCTGCAGGCCTACGCCGACACCTATGCCGCCTGCGAGCGCGCCGATGCCGCCGCCAAGCTGGGGCTGCCGGAGGGCGCGCCCGAGGCACCGCCCCTGATGGCGGAACTACGCGGCCTGCTGCACGGCGCCGAGGTCGACATGACGTTGTTCTTCCGTGGCCTGGGCGATCACGCGCCTGGGCCGCAGGCCCTTGCGCCGCTGGCCGACGCGTTCTATGACCCTGACAAGTACACCGCCCATCGTCCTGCCTTCGAGGCCTGGCTGACCCGCTATGCGGCGCTTTGCGCGGGCGAGGACGACGAGGCCGCGCGCCAGCGCCGCATGCGCGCGGCCAATCCGCGCTATGTGCTGCGCAACTACCTGGCCCAGGAGGCGATCGATCGCGCGCACGACGGCGATCTGACCGGGGTGCATGAGCTGCTCGAGGTGCTGCGCCATCCCTACGACGACCAGCCTGGTCGCGAGGCCTTCGCCCGCAAGCGCCCGGACTGGGCGCGCACGCGGGCAGGCTGTTCGATGCTGTCGTGCAGCTCGTAGCGACGGGCGCGCCCCTGCCGGCTGGCATCGGCGGCGCAGTGCAGTAGCATCGGGGGCCATCCTTCACTGCGAGAGCCTCGATGTCCGGCGATACCGAATGGGCAACCCTGATCCGCGACGTGCCTGATTTTCCCAAGCCGGGGATCCTGTTCAAGGACATCACCCCGGTGCTGGCCGACGCGGCCGCCTTCGCCGCGGCGACCAGTGCGCTGGCCGCGCCCTGGCGCGAGGCCGGCGTGCAGGCGGTGCTGGGGATCGAGTCGCGCGGCTTCATCCTGGGCGCAGCGCTCGCACGCGCCCTCAAATGCGGATTCGTCCCGGTGCGCAAGCCGGGCAAGCTGCCAGGTGACGTGCTGACAGTCGAGTACGGCCTGGAGTACGGCAGCGACAGCCTGCAACTGCACGCCGATGCGCTGCCGCCGGGGGCCAAGGTGTTGCTGGTCGACGATGTGCTGGCTTCCGGCGGAACCCTGCACGCGGCGCTGTCGCTGGCGCGCCAGCAGGGCTGCGACGTACTGGGGGCGGCGGTGTTGATCGAACTGCAGTCCCTGGGCGGCCGCGGTCGCTGGCAGGCCGACCTGCCGCTGACCGCGACGCTCCGCTACGCGTGAGCGGTCGGGGTCGCGCGTCCCGCGCTCAGGCGTGGCGGCGCACGGCCCTCAGAGCGCGCGCACTCGGAAGCTTCGGCCCTTGATCTTGCCGGCCGACAGCCGCGCGACGGCCTTGCTGGCGTGTTCGTCCCGGACCGAGACGTAGCTGCGCACAGGACCGATCGTGATCCTGCCGATCGCCGTGCCCGGCAGGCCCGCATCGCCGGTGAGGGCCCCGAGGATGTCGCCCGGTCGCAGCTTGTCCTTCTTGCCGCCATCCACGCGCAGTGACACGAAGGGCGCGCTGGGCGGCTGCTTGGGCCGGCCGGTCGCCAGGGGCGTTTTCATCCAGTCCAGCGGCGCACCTGACAGGTCTTCCAGCGCGCGCGCGCGCGGAAGCTCGCGTGGCGTGACCAGGCTGAAGGCCAGGCCGCTGCGGCCGGCGCGCGCGGTGCGGCCGATGCGGTGGGTGTAGGTGTCGGTGTCGGTCGGCAATTCATAGTTGAACACCGCCGCCACGTCCTCCACGTCCAGGCCGCGCGCGGCCACGTCGCTGGCCACCAGCACGTTGCAGCTGCCGCCGGCGAAACGCACCAGCACTTCCTCGCGGTCGCGCTGCTCCATGTCGCCGTGCAGGGCCAGCGCGGAGAAGCCGAAACCCTGTAGCGAATTGGCCACTTCATCCACGTCCTTGCGGGTGTTGCAGAACACCACCGCCGGTTCCACGCGCTGCTGTAGCAGCAGGCCCGCCAGCGCTTTCTGGCGCATGGCCGGCTCCACTTCGCAGAAGCGCTGGAAGATCGCCGGCGCCACGGTCGTGGTGGCGTCGGACGCCACTTCCACGGGGTCCTTCAGGCTGTCCTGGGCGATGACGCGGATGGCGTCGGGCCAGGTCGCCGAAAACAGCAGGCTCTGGCGCGTGGCGGGCGTGCGCCCGACGATTTCGCGGATCTGGTCCTCGAACCCCATGTCCAACATGCGGTCGCCTTCGTCCAGGACCAGGACGCGGACCCCGTTGAGATGCAGCGCCTTCTTGCGCATCAGCTCCTGCACGCGGCCTGGCGTGCCGACCACCACGTGCGGATCGTGCTCCAGGGAGGCCAGCTGGGGTTCGAGCGCCATGCCGCCGCACAGCAGGGTGACCTTGAGGTTGGGCAGGCCCACGGCCAGGCGGCGCACCGCGCGGGCGACCTGATCGGCCAGCTCGCGGGTCGGGCACAGCACCAGGGCCTGGGTCTTGACCAGCCCGGTGTCCACGCGGCTGAGCAGCCCCAGCGCGAACGCGGCGGTCTTGCCGCTACCGGTCGGGGCCTGGGCGATGACGTCGCGTCCCTCGAGGATGGCGGGCAGGGCGCGGGCCTGGATGTCGGTGGGGCGGGCGTAGCCGGCGGCGTCGAGACCGCGGCGCAGCGCGTCGGTCAGCGGAAGTGTCGAAAAGTCGTCCATCCGCCATGATCGCAGCATCGGCACGCGCTGCGAAGCGCGGGCGCACGCGCCGGCACCGCACGGCGATGCGGCGCTAGTCCTCCAGCTCGGCGATGTCCTTGTCGCGCAGGGCCAGGAATGCCCAGAACGGCACGCCCTGCGTGTGCCAATGCGCCTGGGCTTGGTCCAGGATGGCGATCAGCGTGTCGAATTCGGGTTCGTTGTGGGCGTGCAGCTCACCGGCCCCCTCCATCAGCAGCACGTAGCCGGACGCCTCTAGCCAGGACAGGTCGCGCAGGCTGTCCAGCAGTCCGTCCCAGTTGCGTCCGGCCGACACGGGGAAATCCAGGGCCACCGCGATGCGCAGCAGCAGGGTGCGTTTGTCGCGCACCCCCATCAGGTCGATCCGGCGCGAGAGCAGCCTTGCGTCGAAGGCGTAGTAGGCCAGCACGTCCAGGTCATTGCCACCGACGAAGAACACGCCGGCCTGGTCGGGATCGTGCAGGGCGGGAGGCTCCTGGCTCATGGCCGCTCCACCTGGAACGGCCAAAAGCTGGCGTAGTGATCGGCCGTATACCAGTAGCTGGAAGGGGGCGTGCCCCCGGTGACGATGCGCCGCGTCCCTCGGTTGGACAGCCCGGGCGTTTCCACCGTGTACTCGTGGTACCACCCCCGCGGTTGGCGTGGCAGGTGTCCTTCGAAGTTGCCGAACACCGCGCCGTCCTGCGGATGGGGGAAGGGGCCACCGCGGGCGATCAGGCTCAGCGTGGTCCTGGCCTCGGGCGGCAGAAAGTCTGGAAGGGCCTGGCGCTGCCCCGTGGCCGGTTCCCGCGCGACCGTGGACGCCGGCTGCGTCGGGTCGAGCGGACGGCTGCCCAGGAATGCCATGGCCAGGACCAGGCCGGCAACCAGCACCATCCATCCCCCGGTGCTGCGCGGCCGACGGCTTCGCGCTTCCCGACGCGACATGCGCTACCCCTGTTCAGGTTGAGTCGGAAGTGTCGGCGCCCTACATGCCGATGTAAACGGGCAAGCAGGTCAACATCGGTCACCGTTTGTCTGGAATGTGACGTCGCGTCACCCGCGTCAAGGTGTCGACGCGGCCGATGCGCGTGGCGACCAGCGATCGGGCAGGCCGACATCGACCTGCTCAAGTGCCGTGCGGGCATCGCCTTCCCATCGGCCCCGCTTCAACGGTGCGGCGTCCGGATACCGCGTGCCTCAGGCCGAAGGCCGGTACCGGTCGCCTTCAATGCGGTGGACCAGCGGCGTGACGTGCAACGGCGCGTGGTGCGCCCCCTCTCGGGCGGGATCAGTGCGGTGCGGTGTCGGTGCGCAGGACCGGATAGAGCCCGTAGCGGGTATCCCATGAAGGATGCCGGCGGGCGAAGAACTCCAGCCGCGCGCGTGGACTGGCGGCGAAGGCCGGGTCGTCCTTCAGGCGTTGCTCGAACTGCGCCTTGACCTCGGGATCCTGGAGCATCTGCCGCGCGACCTCCTCGGCGACATAACTCTCCATGTATTCCTTGCGCTCGAAGGCACCATTGAAATAGCCCCACTGCAGCAGCGAGTCCGGCCCGGCCGGGTCCAGCAGCGCCACCACCAGGCGCGCTCGCGGCTGGGCGATGGGGATGTAGAGGCTGCCGGCGGGCAGCTGCGCGGGCTCGGCGCCCCAGGCGCCGGCGAGCTTCAGGCGCTGGTGGCCTTCGGTGGAGGACTTGTCGAAGGCGATGTCGGTGGCCCGGTAAGCCTGTACGGACAGGTCCTCGTTCGCTTCCAGGCGCTGGTACGTCAGGCCGTGGGCACGCAGGCGCGGCTCGACCACCGGCGCCCAGGCGACCGGCACCAGATAGCCTGCGCGCGGCGCGGTGGTGGTGACCGACGGCACCATCTGGTCGCGCAGCGGGATGTGCCAGATGGTCGGTCTGGTCTCGTCGTAGTGGGTCATCAGCCCGCCGGACACGTCCGAGGGCGTGCGGGTATAGGCGTAGCCCAAAAAGTCGATCGTCCTGGCGGTGTCGCTGGCCTGCCAGTCCAGGATCTGCGGCTGACCGCCGAGCTGCGTCGCGGCCTGGTCGGCGGCTGCGGCGTCCTTGGACCAGTCACGGCCATGCGCGGCGGCCTGCTGCAGCAAGGCCACGATCGCGTTGCCGGTGATCGCCACACGCTGCGGGTAGCGCAGCCAGGAGTGGGTTTCCACCAGGATGCCGAAGCGGTTGCGCAGCTGGAAATATCCATGCGAAAAACGCGGCGGGTAGATCTCGTCGGTAAAGCCGGCGGCCGGGTTGTCGTGCTCGGCCAGCGAGGGATAGAAGGGCAGGGCGTGCGAGCCCTGTCGGTCCAGCTCGGCGATCATCGCCGCGCGCAGGGCCTGCCCGTCGCGCTGCAGGGTGGCATCGCCCTCGTGCGAGGGCTCGACCTGGACCGAGACGTCGTGGCGGAACTTGGCCCCGTCGGTGACGTGCAGGTCCAGCGCCATCAGCGGGTCCCACTGATTCACCAGGGCCAGCATCGCCTGCATTTCCGGGGCTTCGGCCTTGGTGTAGTCGCGGTTGAGGTTGAGGTTCTGCGCGGTGGTGCGCCAGCCCATCTCCTCCGGGCCGCGCTGGTTGGGGCGGTTCCACGCGGCGAAGCGCTCGTGCCCATCGACGTTGAACACCGGGACGAACACCCACACCACCTTGTCCAGCGTGCCCTTGGCGCGCCGGCCTTCCAGCAGCTGCCGGGCGACCAGGAAGCCGGCGTCCTTGCCATCGATCTCGCCGGCATGGATGCCGCCCTGGACCAGCACCACTGGCAGGTCTCGCGCCCGGGCCGATGCCGGGTCCAGCGCGCCGCTGGTGGAGATGACCATGGCGTGCATCGGCCGGCCCTCCGGTGTGGTGCCGAAGTCGAAGCAGCGCACCGCCTTGGGCCAGCGGGTGGCGAAGGCCTGGCACAACGGTCCCACCTCGGCATAGCGTCCGGTCTTCTGGAAGCCGGAGGCCTCGGCGACGGTGGTCAGGGCGTCATCGGCGGCGTGAGCCGCGAAGGTCAGGATCGGGAGGAGCAAACAGGCGATCAGGGCGGATGGCAGGCGCATCGGGGCGGGGAACCGTTTTCAAGGCAGCCCGCATCATGCCAGCCGAACGGCGCCTCGCCACCTGCCACCGCCAGGCGCGCCACGTCGTCGGTGTGACCTGACAGGGTGGTCAGCCAAGCCGTGTGACCCGCTGGGTAAGCTGGCCCGATTCGCCGCCAGCCGTTCCACGATGACCCAGACCCCGTCGCCTGCGGCGCGCCTGCCGCGCCAGATCCCCTACATCATCGGCAACGAGGGCTGCGAGCGCTTCAGCTTCTATGGGATGCGCAACATCCTGACCTCGTTCCTGGTC
The DNA here is from genome assembly GCF_028198165.1 of Pseudoxanthomonas sp. JBR18. Taxonomy (NCBI): domain Bacteria; kingdom Pseudomonadati; phylum Pseudomonadota; class Gammaproteobacteria; order Lysobacterales; family Lysobacteraceae; genus Pseudoxanthomonas; species Pseudoxanthomonas sp. JBR18. The sequence continues at coordinate 4,208,199 of NZ_CP116339.1, read as the reverse complement.
GGCACCTTGCTGCTATACGCGCCGGAAGCCGAGCGGGCGACGATGGCCAAGGACGTGTTCCACAGCTTCGTCATCGGCGTGTATTTCTTTCCGCTGCTGGGTGGCTGGCTGGCCGACCGCTACTTCGGCAAGTACCACACCGTGCTGTGGTTCTCGCTGATCTACTGCGCCGGCCACGCGTGCCTGGCGATCTTCGAGGACAACCGCCAGGGCTTCTATACCGGGCTGTTCCTGATCGCGCTGGGCTCGGGCGGGATCAAGCCGCTGGTGGTGTCCTTTGTCGGTGACCAGTTCGACCAGCGCAACAAGCACCTGGCGCGCACGGTCTTCGACGCGTTCTACTGGATCATCAATTTCGGCTCGTTCTTCGCCTCGCTGCTGATGCCGATCTTCCTGCGCAGCTACGGTCCGGCGGTGGCCTTCGGCATTCCTGGCGTGCTGATGCTGATCGCCACCATCGTGTTCTGGGCCGGGCGCAGACAGTACGTGAACGTCCCACCCACGCCGGCCGATCCGCATGCCTTCCTCAAGGTGGTGCGCAGCGCGCTGCTGGGACGGGCGGACGGTCAGGGCCGCGCCGGCCTGATCGTGGCCGTGGTCGGAGCCGTGCTTGCCGTGTTGGCCCTGGCCGCCACGCCGGTGCTGGGCTTCGTGGCGGCGGCCTGCCTGGCGCTGGGGCTGGTGATCGCCTTCGGCGGGGCAGGGGCCTCGCTGCAGCTCGACCGCGCCCGGGCGCACCACCCGGATGCGGCGGTCGATGGCGTGCGGGCCGTGCTGCGCATCCTGATCGTGTTCGCCCTGACCACGCCGTTCTTCTCCCTGTTCGACCAGAAGGCCTCGACCTGGGTCCTGCAGGGCCAGGACATGGTGATCCCGCACCAGCTGGCCTGGTGGCCGAGCTGGCTGGTGCGCGATGCGGCGCAGATGCAGGCGCTCAACCCGTTGCTGGTGATGCTGCTGATCCCGTTCAACAACCTGGTCGCTTACCCGCTGCTGCGGCGCCTGGGGTTCGAGCCCACGCCGCTGCGGCGGATGGGCGCGGGCATCGCCCTGGCCGGGGTCTCCTGGGTGTTCGCCGGCGTGCTGCAGCTGGCGATGGATGGCGGGGCGCAGGTCTCGCTGGCCTGGCAGATCGGCCCGTACGCGCTGTTGACCCTGGGCGAGGTGCTGGTCTCGGCCACGGCGCTGGAGTTCGCCTACAGCCAGGCACCTGCGGCGATGAAGGGCGTGATCATGGCGTTCTGGTACCTGGCCACGACCTTCGGCAGCCTGTGGGTGCTGTTGACCAATGCGGCGGTCCGCAACGACGCGCTCACCGCGCGGATCGCCGATACCGGCCTGAGCGAGGCGGCTTTCCTGATGTTCTTCTTCGCCGGATTCGCCTTCTTGGCCGGCCTGGCCTTCGCCTGGTACGCACGACGCTACCCGATGCAGGACAATTACCGGACCGCCTGACCGGCGGGTCCTGTCTCCTCATCCCCGCAGGTTTCGATGTTCACCCTGATCTTCATCGCCGTCACCGCCGTGGTGTCGCTGCTCGCCCTCAACAACCGCCGCATCGCCGATCGCCTGATCCTGTGGCCGCCGGCCATCGACAAAAAGCACCAGTACGACCGCCTGATCACGCATGGCTTCATCCATGCCGACTTCATGCACCTGTTCTTCAACATGTTCACCCTGTTCTTCTTCGGGCGGCAGATCGAGGGCTTCATGACCCAGGAGACGGCGTGGTGGGTGTTCCCGCTGTTCTATCTCTCCGCCCTGGTCGTGGCGATCCTGCCGACCTACCTCAAGCACCAGAAGGATCCCAACTACCTGGGGCTGGGCGCGTCGGGCGCGGTGTCGGCGGTGCTGTTCGCCTTCATCCTGCTGGCGCCGTGGTCGCGCATCCTGGTGTTCGTCATCCCCATGCCGGCGATCCTGTTCGCCGTCCTCTACGTGGTCTACAGCATCTGGATGGACCGGCGCGGCGGCGATCGGGTCAACCACAGCGCGCATCTGGCCGGCGCGGCCTACGGCGTGATGTTCATGCTGATCATGCGCCCGGAGGTCTTTTCGCACTTTCTGGGTGAGTTGAGCCGGCCGCACTTCTAGCCCGCGCCCGCGTGCGGCCGCTACCGGGCGTGGAGGTGGCCTGCCGTACAATCGACAGCCCTTTTCGCCCCCTCCCGGAGAATCCTCAGTGAGCCGCAAACTTGTCCTGCTGCGCCATGGCCAGAGCGAATGGAACCTGGCCAACCGCTTCACCGGCTGGGTCGATGTCGACCTCAGCGAACAGGGCCGCAGCGAGGCCGTCGCCGCCGGCAAGCTGATGCAGGAGGAGGGGCTGAAGTTCGACGTGGCCTACACCTCGGTGCTCAAGCGTGCCATCCACACCCTGCAGCGGGCGCTCAAGCAGATGGACCAGGACTGGCTGCCGGTCCACAAGAGCTGGCGTCTCAACGAGCGCCACTACGGCGGCCTGCAGGGCCTGGACAAGGCCGAGACCGCGGCCAAGCACGGCGAGGACCAGGTCAAGATCTGGCGCCGGTCCTACGACATCCCGCCGCCGCCGATGGACCTGGCCGATCCGGGGCACCCGGCGCACGACCGCCGCTACGCCACCCTGGATCGCAACGCGCTGCCGGCCACCGAGTCGCTGGCGACCACCCTCGATCGCGTGCTGCCGTACTGGCACGACGCCATCGCCCCGTCGCTGAAGGCCGGCCAGACCGTGCTGGTCACCGCCCACGGCAACTCGCTGCGCGCGCTGTACAAGTACCTCAACGGGGTGAGCAAGGAAGAGATCCTGGAGCTCAACATCCCCACCGGCATCCCGCTGCTGTTCGAACTGGACGACGAACTGCAGGTGCAGTCCTATCGCTACCTGGGCGATCCGGAAGCGGCCAAGCGCGCGGCCGAAGCCGTCGCCAACCAGGGCAAGGCCAAGTAGCGATTCGTTGATGCGTGGTGCAGGCATGTCCTGCGCCATGCCGCAGGCGGGCTGAATGCCCGCCTTGGCGGCTCACCGCTTCTGAATGTTTTGCGTGTTATCCCGATGCGCGTGTGACCACTTCAGGAGTTCTGCACGATGGCAACACGCGTCCGCAAGACCGTCGCCAAGAAGGCGGCCAAGAAGTCGACCAAGCCCGCAGCCAAGAAGGCGGCCAAGAAGGCAGCGAAGAAGGCAGTCAAAAAGGCTGCCAAGAAAGCCGTCGCCAAGAAGACGATCCGGACACCCGCCGCGAAGAAGGCAACCAAGAAGCCGACGGCCCGCAAAGCGGTCGCCAAAAAGCCGGCCAAGCGTGCCGCCGCAAAGAAGGCCGTCAAGAAGGTCGCAAGGAAAGCCGCACCGAAGAAGGTCGCCAAGGGCGTCGGGAAGCAGGCCGCCAAGCGCGCGATCAAGAAGACGAGTTCCAGGCCGGCAGTGGCGAAGAAGGTCCCTGCAAAAAAGGCGCCTGCGAAGCAGGCCGTCAAGCGCACCTCGCCCACGCTGACCCAGGCGAGCGCCAAGAAGCTACCGGCGCGCAAGCGGCCCAGCGCCCCGAAGAAGATCAGCCCCGAGCAGGCCTTGGCCAAGACGCGCGAACTGCTCGCCGCCAAGCAGGAACATGATCGCCAGCCGCAACCGTGGCAGATGCTCGACGACGCCGTCGGCCACACCGCTGAGACCGGTTTCGTCCCGCACGAGGAGGCGGCGGCCAAGGCCAACGAACTACATCTGGCCGAAAGCCGGACCAAGGCGGTGCAGGGCAGTGCGTCTGTCCAGGACCGACGCAACCAGGGCAAGCGCGACAACCGCGGTTGAGGCGGTGACCGCTGCGCAAAAAAAAACGGGCGACCCCCGTCGCCCGTCCGTAGCAATAGTAAAGCGATGTTGCTGTGCGGTGGCGGTCAGGAACCGTTGAACGCATTCTTGCTCTGGTCAAACTTTGTGCTTTCCTCTACGCCGTATGACGAGAGCAGGCGCTCGTAAACGGCGTTATTGAGGCGCTCGAATTCCCAGTCATGGGCATGACCGGTCACCGCGAGCTGGTACAACCCTTCGAGCAACGTGAAGTCGCTCGGCACTCCCACCCCCTGGGATCCGTCTTCACCCTGATGCATCGCACTTCCCCCTGCCCAGTGATCGTTGGGGAGGATCAAGCATCAACCATGCCAACCTCGGGACGCGACGCTTCGGCGTCTTCGATCTGGCCGCCCCGGCGGTTTGTGCCGAAAAGTGACGCGGCAGGTCAGCCGCCGTGTATTGCACGGTCATCACCGGGCCGGCGCTAGCCTCGGCGCTGTGCGCCCTGGCCGGTGGGATGGAGCGTTCGCCCGCCGGACCTACACTGCGACCAACACCCTGCCTAGGATGATGCACGTGGGATCCGTAAAAGCCGTTCTTGCTCCGCTGACCCTGACCGCGTTCCTTGCTGCCTGCAGCCCCGGCCAGCCTGACGATGCCGGCGAGGCCAAGCGCCCGCAGGGCTCGGAGACACCCGTTGCGCCTGCGGCCCCGCCGCCGGCCACGACCGAGCCTGCCGCCGATGGCCCCCTGGCCGATGTGGCCGAGTCCGATCCGCGCTATGTGATCGGGATCAGCTTCCCGCGCCAGGCCAACGCCTACCCGGGCATGGTCAAGGTGCTTGGCGATTACGCCCAGTCCGCACGTGCCGAGCTGATGCAGGCGGTCAACGGCCTGGATGGACAGAAACCGTCGGCCCCTTACGAGTTGTCGCTGTCATTCGACGTGGTGGCCGATACGCCAGAGATCTTCGCCGTGGCCGCCGATGGCGGACGCTACACCGGGGGCGCCCATGGCGAGCCGCTGGTGGCGCGCTTCACCTGGCTGCCCAAGCGGCAGGCGTTGCTGACCACCCAGGAGATGCTGCCCACGCCGGCGGGACTGCAGGCGGCCAGCCAATACGTGCGCGAGCAGCTGCACACCAGTGCCTCGCTGCGTGTCGATGATGACACCGTGCCGCCGGACCAGCGCATGCAACTGCTGGATTCGGAGAACCAGATGATCGACGCAGGGACCGCGCCGGAGGTTTCCAACTTCAGCCTGTTCCAGCCGGTGATGAACGCCGACGGGAAAATCGCCGCCGTCCGCTTCGTGTTCCCGCCCTACCAGGTGGGCTCGTACGCCGACGGTACGCAGACCGTGGATGTGCCCGCCCCGGTCCTGCGTCCCTACCTGGCACCGGAGTACGCAGATCTCTTCCTCAAATGAGCCACTTCCAAGCCCCCGCCCATCCCCAGTCCTCCACCGCCCCCCGCTTCGAATCCCGCATTGCGCGCCTGCTGGCCAAGGCCGACGTCCGTCTCAACGGCGAACGGCCCTGGGATCTGCAGGTGCATGACCCCGGGATGTACGGACGGGTCCTGGCACAGGGCTCGCTGGGCCTGGGCGAGAGCTACATGGACGGGGCATGGGATGCGCGCTCACTGGATGGGTTCCTCACCCGGGTGCTGGAAGCACGCCTGGACGAGCAGGTGCACGGCCTGGGCGAAATCTGGGACGCGCTGCGGGCGCGCCTGTTCAATGCCCAGAGCCTGCGGGGTAGCCGCAAGGTCGGCGAGCGGCATTACGACCTGGGCAACGACCTCTACCAGGCCATGCTCGGCAAACGACTGGTCTACAGCTGTGGCTATTGGCGCCAGGCCGACACCCTGGACGACGCGCAGGAGGCCAAGCTCGACCTGGTCTGCCGCAAGCTGGGGCTGCGGCCGGGCATGCGCGTGCTGGACATCGGCTGCGGCTGGGGCGAGGCGCTGAAGTTCGCCGCCGAGCGTTATGGCGTGAGCGGAGTGGGCGTGACCATTTCCCGCGAGCAGGCCGAGTACGCGCGCAAACTGTGCGCTGGGCTGCCGGTGGAGATCGTGCTGCAGGATTATCGCCAGGTGCGCGGACCGTTCGATGCGGTGCTGTCCATCGGCATGTACGAGCACGTCGGGGCCAAGAACTACCGCACCTATTTCGAGGTCGCCCGCCGCGTGCTCAAGGACGAGGGCCTGTTCCTGCTGCACAGCATCGGGACGAACACCTCGCGCAATCGCACTGATCCGTGGATCGCCCGGTACATCTTCCCCAACTCCATGCTGCCTTCGCCCGAGCAGACCACGCGTGCGCTGGAAGGGCTGTTCGTGATCGAGGACTGGCACAACTTCGGGACCGATTACGACCGCACGCTGCAGGCCTGGCGCGCCAACATCGAGGCGGCATGGGGCCGTCTGTCCGCGCGCTACGACGAGCGCTTCCGGCGCATGTGGCGCTTTTATCTGGCCGGATCGATGGCCACCTTCCGCACGCGTCGCTCGCAGCTGTGGCAGTTGGTGCTCTCGCCGCGCGGGGTACGTGGGGGGTATGTGGCGCCGCGCTGAGGGCGGCGCCACTCAACCTCAGGCGGTGGCCGCCTTGCGCGGCTTGCCGTAGAGCGCCCTCAGCTCGTCCTTGGCCTGCTCCAGGATCTCGATGCGCTGCTGGGGCAGGTTCTTGCCGGCGCGGTTGATATAGAAGACCAGCATCGACATGGCCGAGCGGAACGGTGGCGCCTTGCGTCGGGTGCTGGCGTCGGCCGAGTGCTTGAGCGAGCGGGCGATCTCCTTGGGGTCGTCCTGCTCGAAGACGCCGGATTTGAGATCCATCGCATCACTGGTCTCCGAGACGTGCTGCGACCAGCGGTGGTTGTCGTGGGAGGGGGAAGTGTCTTCGTCGTGTCCCTGCTTGAGTGCCATCATCCTGTTTGATCCTCGTTCGCGCTCAGTTGGGTAAAGTGCCGGCGCGCGGCAGGTATGACGCTATCGGTCACGCTGTAAAGCGATTGCAAACCCGGTGTTCGCAATTCCTTTGGCATTCAGGTGCTTTTGTGGGACCCATCCCAGTTTGTTGCCGGTATGCGGTCACGCGTGATCTCGCGCCGCACGTTGACCCGCTGCCTGCGCGACCCCATCTTCAATGGATCGCTGGTGCGCATGCGCAGTGAGCGTCCTCATGCACGACCCTTTGACTTCCTTCCACCCCGCCACCGCGCGTTGGTTCGCAGGTGTATTCGCAGGGCCGACCCCGGCCCAGGCGGCCGCGTGGCCGGCCATCCAGGCGGCGCGGCACACGCTGGTGGCCGCACCGACCGGTTCGGGCAAGACGCTCACCGCGTTTTTGGCGGCGCTGGATGCTCTGGTGGCCGAAGGCGTGGCCGCCGGTGGCGCGCTGCCCGATGAAACCCGGGTGCTCTACGTCTCGCCGCTCAAGGCCTTGTCCAACGATATCCACCTGAACCTGGAAGCGCCGCTGGCCGGCATCCGCACGCAACTGCGCGCCATGGAGCTGCCGGACGTGGCGATCAACACGGCCGTGCGCACCGGCGATACGCCGCAACGCGAGCGCGCCGCCGCGCGCAAGCTGCCGCCGCACGTGCTGGTCACCACCCCCGAGTCGCTGTACGTGCTGCTGGGCAGCGAATCCGGTCGCGCCTCGCTGCGCCACGTACGCACGGTCATCGTCGATGAGATCCACGCGGTGGCCGCCAGCAAGCGCGGCAGCCACCTGGCCCTGTCGCTGGAGCGCCTGGCGAACCTGTGCGAACACCCACCGGTGCGCGTGGGTCTGTCGGCCACGCAGAAGCCCATCGAGCAGGTCGCCCGCTTCCTGGTCGGCAGCCGCCACGTGCATGACGGCGTGCCGGACTGCGCCATCGTCGATATCGGCTATACCCGCCAGCGCGACCTGGCACTGGAGCTGCCGCCCACGCCGCTGTCGGCGGTGCTGTCCGGCGATCAGCTGCAGCAGATCCATGAACGCATCGCGCAGCTGGTGCGTGAACACCGCACCACGCTGGTGTTCGTCAACACCCGGCGCATGGCCGAACGCGTCACCCGACACCTGGGCGAACTGCTGGGCAAGGAGGCGGTGGCCGCGCACCACGGCAGCCTGGCCCGCGATGCGCGCCTGCTGGCCGAGCAACGGCTCAAGGCCGGCCAGCTGCAGGTCCTGGTGGCCACCGCCTCGCTGGAGTTGGGCCTGGACATTGGCGAGGTCGACCTGGTCTGCCAGATCGGGTCGCCGCGCTCGATCGCCACCTTCCTCCAGCGCGCCGGACGCTCCGGGCATGCGGTGGGCGGCACGCCCAAGGCGCGGCTGTTCCCGCAGTCGCGCGACGAACTGGTCGAATGTGCCGCGCTGCTCGATGCCGTGCGGCGCGGCGAGCTCGATGCGCTGCATCTGCTGGAGGCGCCGCGCGATGTGCTCGCCCAGCAGATCGTTGCCGAAACCGCCACCCAGGACTGGGACGAGGACGCCTTGTTCGAGCTGGTGCGCGGTGCCTGGCCGTATGCGCGGCTGGCGCGCGAGGACTTCGACGCGGTGGTGCGGATGCTCTCGGAAGGCTTTGCCACCCGCAACGGCCAGCGTGCCGGGTACGTGCACCGCGATGCGGTCAATGGGCGGTTGCGCCAGCGTCGCGGCGCGCGCATGACCGCGCTCACCAGCGGTGGCACCATCCCCGAGACCGGTGACTACAGCGTGCTGCTGGAGCCGCAGGCGCAGACCATCGGTACGGTCAACGAGGACTTCGCGGTCGAGAGCCTGGCCGGTGATGTCTTTCAGCTGGGCAACATCAGCTACCGGATCCTGCGCGTGGAACCCGGACGCATCCGCGTGGAGGACGCGCGCGGCGCGGCGCCCAACATCCCGTTCTGGATCGGCGAGGCGCCCGGCCGGACCGACGAGCTGTCCCAGGCCGTTTCACGCCTGCGGGCCGAGGTCGCCGGTGCGGTGGAGCAGGGCGGTCGCGACGCGGCCCTGGCCCTGCTGCGCATGCAGCTCCAGCTCGATGCAGAAGCCGCGCGCCAGATCGCCGATTACCTGGCCAGCGCCGCCATCGCCCTGGGCACGCTGCCCACCCAGGACCAACTGGTGATGGAGCGTTTCTTCGACGGCTCCGGCGGCACCCAACTGGTCATTCACAGTCCCTACGGCAGTCGCCTCAACCGCGCCTGGGGCCTGGCCCTGCGCAAGCGCTTCTGCCGCACCTTCAACTTCGAGCTGCAGGCCGCCGCGACCGAGGACGCCATCGTCCTGTCGCTGTCCACCAGCCACAGCTTTCCGCTGGAGGACGTCTGGCATTACCTCAAATCGTCCAGCGCGCTGGAGGTGCTGGTGCAGGCGCTGCTGGACGCGCCGCTGTTCGGTGTGCGCTGGCGCTGGAACGCGACCAACGCACTGGCCTTGCCGCGCTTCACCGGGGGCCGCAAGACCGCCCCGCAGCTGCAGCGGATGAAGTCCGAGGACCTGCTGGCCACGGTGTTCCCCGACCAGGTTGCCTGTTTGGAGAACATCGTCGGCGAGCGCGAGATTCCCGACCATCCGCTGGTCGCCCAGACCCTGGAGGACTGCCTGCACGAGGCCATGGACGCCGAGGGCTGGCTGACCTTGCTGCGACGCATGGAGAGCGGGCAGGTGCGCCTGCTGGCGCGCGACCTGGCCGCGCCCTCGCCGTTGGCGGCCGAGGCGCTCAACGCCAAGCCCTACGCTTTCCTGGACGATGCGCCGCTGGAGGAGCGCCGCACCCAGGCCGTACAATCGCGCCGCTACGCCGATCCGGACAGCGCCGATGACCTGGGCCGGCTCGATCCGGAGGCCATCGCCGCCGTGCGTGCCGAGGCCTGGCCACAGGTGCGCGATGCCGACGAACTGCACGAGGCCTTGACCGGCCTGGGCCTCATCACGCCGAATGAGGTGCGGGACCACGCGGGGTGGGACGCCTGGCTGGCGCAACTGGCCCGCGCCGGCCGCGCCGCACGACTGGAGGATGACGCCGGTGCGCCGGGGCTGTGGATCGGCGCCGAACGCCTGGCCCAGTTCGGCCCGCTGTATGCCAATGCGGTGCCGCAGCCACAGATCGTTGCCCCGCGCGGCTACGACGTGGACGACTGGCAGGCGGAGGGCGCCCTGCGCGAACTGCTGCGCGCGCGCCTGTCCGGCTTCGGTCCGCTGCCGGCGGCGGTGATCGCCGCCGACCTGCAGTTGCCGCTGGCGCAGGTGCAGGCCGGCCTGCTGGCGCTGCAGACCGATGGCTTTGTCATCGCCGGTCGTTTCAGCCCGGGCGCGGCGCAGGACGAATGGTGCGAGCGGCATCTGCTGGCGCGCATCCATCGCTACACGCTGGGCCGACTGCGGCGCGAGATCGAGCCGGTGGCCGTGCGCGACTACGCGCGCTTCCTGTTTCAGTGGCAGCACCTGGACGCGGAGTCGCGCGTGGCCGGGCCCGAAGCCTTGGCCGGCGTACTGGCGCAGCTGGAAGGCTACGAGGCCCAGGCCGCCGTGTGGGAGAGCGAGTTGCTGTCCGCACGCGTGCGCGATTACGCGCCTTCGTGGCTGGACGACCTGTGCAGCGCCGGGCGCACACTGTGGACGCGCCTGCGCCCGGCGCCGGGCGTTGCGTCGTCGTCTTCGACCGAGGTGTCCTCCCGGCGCAAGCGGGCTTCCAGTGCCACGCGCGTGAATGCTGCCGCTTCCGCGCTGAAGCCTGCCGGCGGTACCGGCCAGTCCCTGCGCGCCACGCCCATCCTGCTGCTGCCCCGCCGCAGCGCCGCGCATTGGACGCGCTTGGCGCCCCAGGTCGAAGGCGAGGGCGCGCTCGGCTCGCGCGCGCAGCGCGTGGCCGATTATCTGCAGGCCAACGGGGCATCGTTCTTCGACGAGATCGCCGACGGCGCGCGCCTGCTGTCCACCGAGCTGGAAGACGCGCTGTCCGAGCTGGTCGCGCGTGGGCGCGCGCACTGCGACAGCTTCGGCGGCCTGCGCGCGCTGCTGGTGCCGGCGTCCAAGCGCCCGTCCGCGTTGTCACGCAAGCGTCGGCGCGTGCCGCTGTTCGGTATCCAGGACGCGGGGCGCTGGGCCTTGCTGCGGCCGCTCGCCGCGTTGGATGCCGACGACGCGCAAGCCCGCGCCGAGCAGGCCGAGGCGAGGCGTGCCTCGGTCGAACATATCGCCCGCATCCTGCTGCAACGCTATGGCGTGATTGCCTGGCGCCTGCTGGAGCGCGAGGCGGCGTGGCTGCCGCCCTGGCGCGAACTGGTCCGGGTCTACCAGCGCCTGGAAGCGCGCGGCGAGATCCGTGGCGGCCGCTTCATCGAGGGCCTGTCCGGTGAGCAGTTCGCCTTGCCCGAAGCCATCGGCCTGCTGCGCGAGACCCGCCGCCGCCCCGGCGACGGGCGCCTGGTCTGCCTGTCGGCCAGCGACCCGGCCAACCTGCTGGGTACCGTGCTTCCCGGCGAACGCATCCCGCGCGTGCCCGGCAATCGGGTGGCGTATCGCGATGGCGTGCCGGTGGCCACGTGGGTCAGTGAGCGGTTTGAGTCACTGGTCGAACTCAACGCAGAAGAACGCGCTGCGGTAATGGCGCTGCTGACTGGTCGGGAAGCCGTCTTGCTTCAAAGCTGAGACGGAAGTGGCGCGGGTCTCGATCGAGGATCGGCATCGATCCACTCGGCGATGCCCGTTCGGCTTTCGATGACTTCGATGAGACGATTCAGCTGTCTCGGCTGCTTCCCGCCCCTGCAACCGAAGTAGTACAACACCGTCTTGCGAACGTCGTGGCGTGTGATGGTGATCTCGGCGGTAGGCGCGTCTGTCCACACCTCCTTGCAGCCTTCCTTTAGGGCCGTGTAACGATCGGAGAGGGAGAAGTCATCCATCTCATCGAGTGTCGCGAGAATGGCTTGAACGTCTGCCGCAGCAATGGTCTTTTGGCGTTCGCCAAGTGTGGGGACGGCGCCCAGGCCGGTGTAGCTCAGTTGCCCATCCATACCGAGCTTGAGCTTGTAGCTCGGGCATGTGCCCCAGAAGCATTCGCCGCGATAGAGCTCGACCGAGGAGACCGCGTCATACGTGTTTTGATGTGTGCGGGCTGATGGGGTCGAGCACCCAGTGAGAGCGAGGAGCGTCGCCGTGAACAGGCGGTACCAGCGTCGCAGGCCGTCGGGAGGGCAGGGATTCAAGTCAATTGCTCAATAGCCCGACGAGAACGGCGGTGAGCAGAGTGGTTGCACCAACCACAAGCCAAACAGGCATTGGCTTTCTGCTTCGGGCGACCTCTGCGCTCGGCTGATCTGGGCCGGAAAAATCTCCCATTATTTCGATTGCGCGGTCCCAGCCCTCCTCGTGGAGCACATACAGCCGTCCCGAGCTGCCAATGGGGCCGGCGACGCTGGAAAGCGAGGTGGTCTCGGCATCGGAGATATAGGTCGCGATGTCTTCGCCTTCCAGCGCAATCCGGAGCGTGTGGATGAAGGCAAGGCTGCTGGATGAGCAGAGCAGTTTCATGCACCTTTCCCTGTGTCGTTGCCAGACGATGGCGCAATCTACCGCAGTCAGCGGCCCGAGCGCCGCTCCTCCCGATGCGAGCGACGGCATCGGGGTCCATGGCGGCTGCAAACCTCCTGTGGCTTCAACAGGGGTCGTTTGCTCGATCCCCGGTTTTGATCCGGCAGCCGCTCTATCGAAGGCCTGTCCGCGCAAAAGTCTGCCCCGCCGATGGCCATCGGCCAGCTGCGCGAAACTCGCCGCGAGGGCGACGGGCGCCTGGTGTGCGCGTCGGCCCGCGACCAGGCCAACATGCGGGGCACCGTGCTGCCCGGCGAGCGCATCCCGCGCGTCGCGCAATCAGGCGGCGTATCGCGGCGGCTGCTGCGCTCATCGTGATCTGGGGAGCATCCGCTCAATAGGCGAGCTGCGGGACATCGTTAATTTCCCGTCCTCTGAACACGCACCGATGAGTCACGCCTCCCTCATTCCAGGCTCACGCCGTTTTGCGCGAGCGCGGTGAATGATCGGGCTTCAATTCAGGAGCACACGATGAACGTCGAAAAGAAAACCGCACACCATGTCAACGACCTGATCGAGATCGCCCGCGACGGCAACGAGTTCTATAGCGATGCGTCGAAGAAGGTGAAGGACGCGGAGTTGTCCAGCCTTTTCGCGCGGATCGCCACCACCAAGGCGGAGATCGTGACCAGGCTGAGCACCGTCGTCGCGGCGACAGGCGAAAAGCCGGCAGAGCACGGCACCTTCGTGGGCTCGATGCAGGAGTTCTACGGAAAGGTGCGTGCGGCGGTGGGCGATACCGAGTATGGCTATGTCGCCGAGCTCGAAGAGTCCGAGGACCGTCTGCTGAAGGCGTTCAAGGAAGCGGCCAACGACAGCGACATCGCGGTCGGCGCCAAGGAGGAAATCCTGGCCCTGCTGCCGAAGGTGCAGGAAACCCACGCGGTCATGCGTGACCGCAAGCACGCCATGAAGTAAGAGGTCGTCTGCATGACACGAAAGGAGCCGGGTAACCGGCTCCTTTTTTGGTGCCCTTCTCACGGGGCGCAGTCGAATGGCCAACCGGCGACGCGCGCCCGACGTAGAGCGGAGCTTGCTCCGCTGCTCTGCGACCAGGGAACGGGTGACGTGCCAGCGGAGCAAGCTCCGCTGCGCTGCGATCAGTGGGTGGGTAAAGCCCGAGCGGAGCGAGCTCCGATCTACACAGGTGCGGTGAGGCCTTTCCGCGTATATCCGGTGGGCTCGCGCTGTGCGTGATCGCGCCAGACCAGCCAGGGCGCGCCGGGAGGGTGTCGCATCGCGCTCGACCATGCATGCGCGGGCATGCATGCGCGGGCCTGCGCCGTCGCCGTCCGAAGCCTTCAAAACTCATCTCATGCTCCCCCGAGCAGAACGGCGCTCGGGCCAGCGACCGATCACGCCTTGGTGACCCGGTGAGCGCTATCACTCCCGGCCAATTCGACGACAACGCATTCATGACCAGACCCACGCTCTTCTTCTTGCATGCATTAGGATCCAGCGGGGCGCAGTGGCAGGAAGTGATCGCCCATCTCGACCAACGCTACGACTGCCACGCGCTGGATCTACCGGGATTTGGCGACACCCCGGTCCAGAACCACACGGACGTCGCCTCACTGGTGCAGTGGTTCTGCCACGTCGTGATCGACAGCGGCGCGTCGAGCTGGCTGGTGGTCGGGCACAGCATGGGCGCGAAGATCGCGACCCTCACCGCGGCCAAGGCGGCTGCCGGCGATGCAGGCCTTGCCGGGCTGTGCGGCGTCGTCTTGCTGGCGGGCTCACCGCCTGCGCGTGAGCCGATGGATGCGTCTCGGCGCAAGGACATGCTGGGCTGGGTCGAACACGGTTCGATCAGCCGCCGCGATGCGGACACGTTCGTCTCCGCCAACACCGCGGGGCCATTGCCCGAACGGCTGCGAGAGCGGGCCATCCACGACGTCATGCGCGCTGATCCGGTGGCGTGGCGCGCCTGGCTGGAGCACGGCAGCCGCGAGGACTGGCGCGAGGAGGCGGGCCGTCTGGCGTTTCCCGCTTGCATCATCGCCGGCGCCGAAGACGGCGATCTGGGCGCGCAGGCGCAACGCGATTTGAATCTTCCGCATTACGCGGCGGCGCAGGAGGTGCGGGTCCTCGCTCACGCTGCGCATTTCCTTCCCTACGAAAAGCCGTTTGAGGTTGCCAGCGAGATCGATGCGCTGGCCAGCGCGGCGCTCGGGCGCGCATTGCCTGAGGATTTTTTGGCCCTGCTCAACACCTCGCGCGTCGATCCGCGGATGCGTGCCCGGCTGATCGCGCGGAATCTGCCTCCCGACCCGCAGGCCGCTGGCGTCTTGAACCAGGCCCAGCGCCAGGTCTTGGCGGCGATCGTCGCGCAGGTCGTCGATTCGTCGGAGGGCGCCGATGAGCTTGCGCACCGCATCGATATCGCATTGGCCGCTGGCGAGGGCGATGGGTGGCGGTTCGCCGAGCTTCCACCCGACAGGGACGCGTGGATCGCGGGACTCGCGAGCGTGGACGCGTTGGCCGGCGGCTTCTGTCATCGCACGACCGCAGCACAGGCGTCGTTGCTGCGCCAGCTCCAGCGCCGTGAGCTGACGGTGGGCGCGGGAAGCCCACTGGATCCGGACCAACTTGCCCTGTGGTTCGAGGATGCCTGTGCCCAGATCGCGCGTGTCTGGACCAGTCTTCCGCGCACGATGGCGAAGATGGGATATGACGGCTTCGCTGTCGCTCGCGACGGCGAGCTCGCACTGGGCTACGCACTGACGGGTGCCGACGAGGTGGAAGCCTGGCAGCTTGGAGCGCGTCGCACATGAGCAACCCCTCATGCGTCGATGCGGTCGTGGTGGGCAGCGGAGCAGGCGGAGGCCCGCTGGCCGCACGGCTTGCGCGGGCGGGCCTGTCGGTGCTGGTGCTGGAGGCGGGCGCACGGTTCGCCCCGGCCGACCATCTTCCCGACGAGCTGGAGTCCAGCCTGTACTGGATGGAGGAGCGACTGAGCGGAGGGCGCACACCGACCGCCTTCGGCCCCAACAATTCCGGAACGGGCATGGGAGGCTCGACCCTGCACTGGGGCGCGTTCTGCCCACGGCCGGATGCGCGCGACCTGGCGCTGCGTTCGCACCATGCAGTGGGTGAGGACTGGCCCATCGCGCATCGTGAGCTCGTGGACTACCTGCGTGAGGTGGAGGCGACCATCGGCGTTGCCGGGCCTTCGCCTTATCCCTGGGATCCCGGCCGCGCGTACGCCTATGCGCCACCCAGGCGCAATGCACCGGCCGAAGCGATGGCCCGTGGCTGCGCGGCGAGCGGCATCACCGCGACCGACGCCCCGGCGGCGCTGGTGACGCAGGACCGCGAGCAGCCCTTCCTCGGCCGGCGCCTGGCCTGCGCCAACTGTGGCGCATGTCACCAGGGCTGCTTCAATGGGGCCAAGGCTGGCTCGGACACCAGCTGGCTGCCGATGGCGCAGGCGCATGGCGCCACGCTCCAGGCCGGCGCACGCGTCATCGACATCGAGCTCGACGCGCGCGGGCGGGTGACCGGCGTCGTGTATCGCCTGGAAGACCGGAACGTCAGGCAACGTTGCCAGGCCTTGTTCCTGTGCGCCGGTGGGATCGAGACCCCACGCCTGCTGCTGAACGTGGGGCTTGCCAATTCCAGCGGTCAGGTCGGTCGCAACTTCATGGCGCACGTGGCGACCCAGGTCTGGGGCCGCTTCGATGCGTCCATGCGCATGAACCGGGGCTACCCCTCCTCGCTGATCAGTGAAGACATGCTGCGGCCTGCCGACGCCGATTTCGCCGGCGGCTACCTGATCCAGAGCCTCGGCGTTCAGCCGGTCACGCTGGCCAACAGCCTGGTGCGCGGTGCCGGCCTGTGGGGCGCCGAGCTGGTCTCGGTCCTGCAGGACTACAACCACCTGGCCGGCATCGGGATCAACGGCGAGTGCCTGCCTGGCGAGAACAATGTCCTGACCCTGGCCGCGGAAGACGACGACTTTGGCATGAAGAAGGCCCGCGTCGACTTCAGCTTCAACGACAACGAGCAGGCGCTCGATGCCCACGCCCAGCGGACGTTGCGGCAGATCTGGGAGGCGGCCGGGGCGCGGGACATCTTCGCGGTGGCGCGCTCGGCGCACACCCTCGGCACCTGTCGCATGGGCACCGATCGCAGCCGCGCCGTGGTCGATGCGGATGGCCGCTCGTTCGACATCGACAACCTGTACATCTGCGACAACTCCACCTTTCCCAGCGCGATGGCGGCCAATCCGGCCCTGACCCAGATGGCCTTGGGCCTGCGGACGGCCGATCGTTTCCTGGCGGCTTGAATCCTGCGCGGCCGTCGCCGCTGCGCTTGCACGACTCACTCATCAAGGAGATCACATGGACCTCGGTATCAAAGACAGGATCGCGCTGATCAGCGGCGCGGACTCGGGCATGGGCCTGGAAACGGCCAGGCAGCTACTGCAGGCTGGCGCCCGCGTGGCCATCACCGACTTGCCGGACGGGACCCTGCAACAGGCCCACGACGAGCTCTCCGCGCTGGGGCAGGTCATCGCGGTGACCGGCGATGTCAGGCGCGAGAACGATGTCCACCGCATCTGGTCGGAGGTGCGCGAGCGCCTGGGCGACCCCGATATCTACGTCAACGCCGCAGGCGTCACGGGCGCCACGGGGGACTTTCTCGACGTCAGCGATGCGGGCTGGCTGGAGACACTGGACATCAACCTGATGGGCGCGGTACGCATGTGCCGACAGGCCATTCCCGCCATGCGCCAGCGCAAGTGGGGGCGCATCGTGTTGTTCGCCTCCGAGGATGCCGTTCAGCCCTATGTGGACGAACTGCCGTACTGCGCCTCCAAGGCCGGCATTCTGAGTTTGGCCAAGGGGCTCTCCAAGGCCTATGGCGCCGACAACGTGCTGGTCAATACGGTGTCGCCGGCCTTCATCCACACGCCGATGACCGACGCCATGATGGAAAAGCGGGCCAAGGAAAAAGGCGTCAGCGTGGACAAGGCCATCGCCACATTCCTGGACGAAGAACGGCCGGGCATGACGCTCAAGCGCCGCGGCAAGCCGGAAGAAGTCGCGGCGGCCGTGGCCTTCCTGTGTTCCGAGCGCGCCAGTTTCATCAACGGCGCCGGCTTGCGCATTGACTCCGGCTCAGTGTTCACCATCGCCGGCTGAGGCTAGTCCAGGCAGCCCGCCGAAGCGGGCTGCCCGTGGGCGTCAGGCGACGCCAGCGCCACCGGTGGCGCCCAGCACTTCACCGGACAGATAGCTGCCTTCCTGGCTGGCCAGCAGCACGTAGAGCGGGGCGATTTCGACCGGCTGGCCCGGGCGCTTGAACTCCGTCTGCGCGCCGAACTGGGTCACCTTATCGGTGGGTTGACCACCGGCCCACTGCAGCACGGTCCAGAACGGACCCGGCGCAACGACATTGGCGCGGATGCCTTTCTCCATCAGCTGTTTGGCAAGCGCCTTGGTGTAGGCCACGATGCCCGCCTTGGTGGTGGCGTAATCCAGCAGGATCGCCGAGGGGTCATAGGCCTGGATCGATGCGGTGGTGATCACCGACGCGCCGGCCGGCAGATGCGGCACCGCGGCCTGCGCGATCCAGTGCATCGCATACAGGTTGGTCTTGAGCGTCTTGTCGAAGTCCTCGGCACTGAGCTGGGAAATGTCCTCGCGGTACTGCTGCCGACCGGCATTGATGACCAGCACGTCCAGGCCGCCGAGCTCGGAGACCGTCTTGTCCACCAGGGTCTTGCACCAGGCCTGATCGGTGACGTCGCCAGGCAGGCTGAGCGCCTTGCGCCCCTCGGCCTGGATCAGTTCGATCACTTCCTTGGCGTCGGCCTCCTCACTGGGAAGATAGGAGATGGCGACATCGGCTCCCTCGCGGGCAAAGGCAATCGCGGCGGCGCGGCCGATGCCGCTGTCGCCGCCGGTGACCAGGGCCTTGCGCCCCTTGAGCTTGCCCGAGCCCTGGTAGCTGCTCTCGCCGTGATCCGGCGTGGGTTCCATCTTGGCCGCCTCGCCGGGCGCTTGCTGCGGCTGGGCGGGGAAGGGCGGCTGGGGATATTGGGTGCGTGGGTCCTGCATCTTGAGACGATCGCTCATGGAGATTCTCCTTGCTGTGGTGAGGGGTGTGCGCTCAGTTCGGCCACCGTGGACATGGCCATGATGTGCGCCAGGTGGCTGAGCCCCTGGGGCGTGTTGCCCAGGAACTCGCCGGTATGGGGGTCGATCATTTCGCTCAGCACGCCGTTGCAGTGGCCGAGCGCGCGACCGAGGCGATGCAGGCGCGCACGGGCCGCCTCGGTGTCGCCCAGGCGCGCGACCGCTTCGGCCATCCAGAAGGAACAGGCGATGAAACAGCCTTCCTCCTGCTCCATGTCCGAGTAGCGATAGTGGAACTCGCCTTGGCCCAGTTCGTGGTCGATGGCGTCCAGCGTCTTCTGCAGCCGCTCCTTGCCATCGAACCTGAAACGCACGGCCAGGGCGATGGAGGCATCGAGCCGATCGCTGCCCGGATACATGACGAAGGCCTGCTTCTCGTCGGACCAGCACTCGGCTTCGATCCAGGCCCGGATCCTGTCGCGCTCGCGGTGCCAGCGGTCGCGGCAGGTGGTGGGCAACTGGCCCTGGTCGGCCAGTTCCACCGCCCGCGCCAATGCCTGCCAGCAGCTGACCTTGGACATGGTGTAGTGCTGCAGGTCCGCCAGCTCCCAGATGCCCGAATCCGGCATCCGCCAGCGATCGGCACACTCGTCGGCCAGATGCGAAAGCACTTCCGCGCTGGCGCTGTCCAGCACGTTGCCGGTGTTCACGAAGCACCAGGCGGTCTCGAAGATGTCGCCGTAGATACCGTGCTGGTGCTGGTCACCGGCCAGGTTGCCGACCACCACGGGTGTGGAATCGCGGTAGCCCGCCGCACGCTTGTGCGCGACCGACGGCACCTGCTCCCCATCCAGGGTGAAAACCACCTTGGAACCGTGTCGTCGCAGCTGCTTGAGCAGCCAGGTGAAGGCCGCCTTCGATTCGGCTTCCAGCCCGGCCGCCAGGAACGCCTGGATGGTGTAGCCGGCGTCCCTGACCCACGCATAGCGATAGTCGAAGTTCTTCTCACCGCCGATCCGCTCCGGCAGCGATGTGGTCGCCGCGGCCGCGATGGCACCGGAAGGCGAGTACAGCAGCAGCTTGAGCGCGAGCGCACTGCGCACGAACCCCGCGCGCGCATCACCCTGGAACTTGACGTTGCTCGCCCACGCGCGCCATTCGCGATCGGTCAGGTCGATGCGGCCATCGACTTCTTCGACCGAGGGGGCCACCAGCGGCTCGTCCTCGCCGACCACCAGCGCAATGGTGGCCCGTTCTCCCGCCGAGACCGTGACCTCACCGGTGATCCCGGCATCGGACCAGTGGCACTGCACGGCGGAGTGGTGGATCAAAAGCCCCAGCAGCCGCTGCACATGGAAGACCTTGTGCGGCCCGACCGTGGAGTAATACGGGTTGGCGGTTTCGGCCCGTGCGCCTGGCTTCATTTTGAGGACAAAGCGCATCGTCCCTTCCAGGCCCTCGACCCGCCGTGCCAGCTCGCACCAGGGCAGGCGCCCGGCGTTGCCGCTGTTCAGAGACTCGACCAGGACCGCCCGCGCCGACGCGGTGCGGAACACGGTCTCCAGCACATTGCTGTCGTCGCGGTAGCGGCGCTCGATGTCGAAGGGCTCATCGGGGCAGAGCGAGAAGAACCCGCCGCGCTCGGGATCGAGCAGGCGATCGAACAGCGGCGGGCTATCCATGTTGGGCGCGCACCACCAGTCGATCGAGCCATCCACGCCGGAGAGCGCGACCGAGCGCCCCTCACCCAACGCGCCGTAGCGCGCAATGGGCAGCACGCCGTCCACGCGGAAATCGCGCGCGTCCTGAAGACAGCTTTCAGCGTTCCCCTTCATCGGGCGCGACAACGCATGGAAACAGCGCATCGAGCGCAAGGAAAGCGGCGCAAGGAATGAGAGAACATGGATCTTGTGGGACGCGGGGGAAGTACGAACCTAAAGACTGCGGCGAGCATGTCAGGTGAAGAAATTCCCGTGACGCCGCACCGATTCCTAACAAGGACGCAGCCCTGCCGGGCGCGCGGAGGGGCGGGTCCGCACGCAGTTCCTGGACCAGTCCCCCGGCGTCACGCTCCGGCCCTTCAACAAGTGCGCATGAGCGGCACCGGCGTCAGCGCATGGCCCGCGCCGATGCACATACGTGCTTTACGCCCAGGCGAAAGCGATGTCCCTGCTAACCGAGCCGAATCGCCCGGCGAAGCGGGTGGCTCTGCGAGCGGCGGCGGTCAAACCAGGTGTGCAGCGAACAAGAGCGCACCGAGCAGCAGGAGCACGCTGGGATAGAACGTCAGCGCAAATCCGAACGCTCGGCCTGGCGCCCCCCGCGCATAGCCGACGAAGAAGAGCAGCCGCCCCAGCACGAACATGCCAGCGGCCACGGGGAGTGCCACCAGCCAGCGTGGCGGCGCCAGCGCGGCCCAGGCGGCGTAGACGGGCAGGGCGAGGGCCAGTTGTTCGAGCGTGTTCTGCAGCAGCGCCTGCAGCAATCTGGCCTGGTCCGTGCCCTCGGTCATGCCACTGCCATCGAGGTCGGCGGGCGTGCGAAAGCGATGCGCGGCCAGCCGCGCGATGCAGGCCGCGAACGCCAGTGCAGGCGCCAACGCGGCACACGCCGCCAGCTGCAGCCGGCCCTCCAAGGTGTCTGGCAGCAACACAGCCGGCGCAACAAGGACCTCAGCGCCCAGCCCGGCGACAGAGAGCGCCAGGGCCGACGCCATGCCCAAGGCAACGCCACGCTGTGGTTTCGACAGGCTCATCGGAGATCGGCCCTGGTGGGATGCTGGTGAACCAGGCCGCAGTGTCGGTGCGCGAGCCGGCTTCTGCAATCACAAGCGCCAAGCTGAAGAGGCTACGCGCCTCGACAGCGGACGAAGAGAGCGTTGTTAGGCCAGGGGCTCGGACGCTGCGCGTGCAACTACAAGCACCCAAAGACCCAACACGGCCAGGAAGTTCAGGGTGAACACGACACCCCGGAGCCGGACGTTCCGCGTGCCAATGTGCACCACGCTGTGGAGGACGCGGCCCGCGACAAACAGCCACGCCAAGCCGACGGCGGCCGGCCCGGGAGTCCCGAGCAGCAAGAGGATGCATGCGGCGTAGAACAGCACCGGCCATTCGAATTGGTTGGAAAGGCTGGCGCCGATGCGCGGCTCGAATTCCGCGAACGGGTTCGACCCATCGGCGCGCTTCCCGACGCCCCACACCGCCGGGGCGCGAGCAACGGTGAGAAGCACATAGAGCAATGCCGCGAGCGCGACATGCGCGGCCATGGCCAGAATCAGCGCTTGCGACATTTCTGCATCCAGTAGCTTAACGCGTGAATGGAGTCGACCCACGAAGCGGGTTGGGGTTGAATGAACTGCTAACCCTCACCCGTTAACCGGGCCAGACAATCGGTACGTTTTTGCGCTGAAGAAGAACTTTGACAGCCAGCCGCGAGGCTTGCCTACCGGGCGAGAACCGCCACCCGCGCCGCCACCGAAGAACTCAATGAGGTGTCCTACAGCCCCAAGCACCGACACGGTACGGCGGAGGACTGTCACCGCTACAGTCGAGAAGCAGCAATCAAGTGGCTCGTGGGTGTCTACGAAGC
Source organism: Pseudoxanthomonas sp. JBR18 (assembly GCF_028198165.1). Lineage (NCBI taxonomy): Bacteria > Pseudomonadati > Pseudomonadota > Gammaproteobacteria > Lysobacterales > Lysobacteraceae > Pseudoxanthomonas > Pseudoxanthomonas sp. JBR18. The sequence continues at coordinate 4,186,176 of NZ_CP116339.1, read as the reverse complement.
GCTGGGCGATTCAGAATGAATTGTTAGGCCAGCGGCCCATCACTGTCGCTCTCAATGCGAGTGACCACCTCGTTCATGGTGTAGTGGACGAACTGCTTCCCCATCTCAGTCAGTACGTACGGCTTGGTATCTTCGAACGCGGATTCCATCGTGCTTGGCGCAACTCTGCGAGCACCAGTTTTCTGCGGTCTTTTGCGCATGAACTGCCCCATGGAATTTGTGTCGCGCTCCTGTCGGATCACTCCGCCAGTGCTTAGATCTCGAATGAGTAGCTTGTAGAGATCTGCCTCCGCAGAGTCTTCTCGTGGCGTGTCGCCATAGATGGCTGACCAGATGTCGAAACGGGTAGAGCCCGGGTACTGATAGATCTCACGGATAACGGCGAAATGAGCCTCGTGGTAGAGCTCTAACCAGTCAATAAACAGCCGCAGTACGTCGTCGGAGCAGACACGCGTGCCAGCGGCGTTCGTGACGAGATTGGCTATGTACCGTCTCTTCTCCTGCGTGTCAGCCTCATCCCAAGCGCGGAACGCCTTTCTTACGAGGCCTAGATACTCTTCGCTCTGAATCCGGTCTTCGATCGCGCTGCCAAGCGCTTCAAAGCGCCTCTCTATCTCTGCTAGGGTCTCTCGGAGTGAGGCGATCTTTCCTTGGTGCTCCTCAAGCCACTGTGTTTGGAGCGAATCCTGCCGGAGTGTGTCTTCCTCGGCCTTGTAGTCGTAAGCGGCGCTGAGGAATCCTCCAATCCAAGGAATACTTCCGAGTGCGGCGAGTACGAACTTCTCAATTATTCGCCGTCGCCTTGAGGGCTCCGTCTTGGCAAGTTCTTGTCTAAGGCGCTCGACGATCACGCGGTCGTCTGGAAGTTGGTCGCTCGACATAGTTCCCCCTGAGGCCTAACACCTGAATTAAGCCGAGCCGCGAAGCGGCGTCGGCTTGAATGAATTGTTAGGCGGCTAGCCGGAACAGTGACTCGTCCTGCGGCCAGCTACCCTCATACGTGTACGACTCAAGGCAGCTAATGTAGCCGTCCTTGACCCATAGAATAAGTCCGGCACCAGCAGGCAGGTCCGGATGGTAAGCGTGCCCTTTGGGCATGTCCTCGATCTTCCAGCGAGCCTCATCTAGCTTTGGAGCAGACGGGTCTACGTAAAGTTCTGTGTATATAGGCCAACGCCTGTGTAATCCCGCGAGATGCAGGTAGCTTTAGCCAGCTGAGCGAGAACTATGTCTCGTTGGGCGTCCGAAAGCGCGATTGTTGCGATTGCTTCATGCTCGTAGCCGCTGAGTTCTTCCATGACCGCCTAACACCTTATGTCTTCCAGTTTCCCTACTGTAGGCGCCGAGAGCCCGGCATGCGCGCCCGATAACGCCTCGGTGTAGCAGCACCGTAACTCAGCAGGGGCCGCATGCCGGTGCTCGCGCCCTGCGCCCGGACAGTTGACCGAGGTCACCCTCGAACTGATAAGCGTGGGCCTCAGGCGCGATGCTCTCGACCGGCCAACTCTATCGGAGAACGGGCATGACCGCAGTAGGGATCGACGTGGGCAAGGCGGCGCTGGATGTGGCCATGCAGGCCAAGCCTGGGGCGGTGCAAATCGCCAGTTCGGCAGCGGGCATGCGCAAGCTGATCCGCTTGGTCGCAAAGCTTGATCAGGCCGCGTTGTGGTGGAGGCGACAGGCGGCTACAAGGCGGTTGGCTCCTGCAAGCGTCGGCGCCAAGCCAGGAGCGGCGACGCACCTGGCCAGCGGACAAAGAAGGAACTGAAGCTCACCTCAGCACTGCAAACGAACCAGCGGCGTCCCAGAGACGGCCCGCTGGTTCGCGTCACCGACGGGATCGGTTGCGCCAGATCATCGCTCGCTCAGTGCAGATGCCGCCGATCGGCGTGCGGCGCCCCGGTCCCCACGTGCGCCTCCCATGCAGGCGTGCTGTGCGATCCGTGGCTTCTTCCGGCCCGCCCCTGGACGAGGTACCCGGACGCGGTCTCTTCCACCGCAAAGCCCGAACGACCCTGCTGCAGCGACTGCGCATTGATCTCCCTGAGGATCTCACACACATCATTGGCCCGGTCGAAGATCGTGCCACCCAGCGCCGCCAATGTGCCGGGTGCGAAGTCCGCCATGCCATCGGCGAACACCGCATCTGCGTAGGCCTTGATGCCCACCATCAGCTGTTGGAGCGTGTCGATCTGCGCCAGCGTCACGCCGAAGACCAGCCGCTGCGCGTAGGTGCCGTGGCGGGCAGGGGATGCGGGGACGTTATCGCCTTCTTCATCCTCCTGTTGCTCGGACGATGACGCTTCTTCTTCCTCTTCTTCTTCCTCGTCTTCTTCACCGGAAGCGTCACTGTGCGCCGCAGTGACATCGGCAATATCCACCATCAGCGGGTGGCCCGCACGTCCGTAAAAGTTCGCGTCCTTGATCAACAAGTCCAGCTGCTCGGACAACTGGTCCAGGCAGGACATCACCTCGGCCATGCCCACGGCCGCAGCCCCGTCCTTCGTCCCGTCCGCAGCGCTTGGCTGGGCCCGCCGCGCCAGGAAGTGGATGTGATTCCTCACCTGCTTCAGCAACAGCCCGCTGTTCTCACGCAGGAAGTCCCCCGCACCTCGATCGTCAAACGTCTGTTCCGTCATCGCCGCTTCTCCTTTCACCATGAAGTGACCGCCCGCCGAACGGCGGACGGGAAGTCGGGAGGTTAGAAACCGCTAGTAGTCGGCGGGCGTATTCCCCTTGCGGGTGTTGTATTAGCCGCCCTCCCGACGCAGGCATCGCGTCGGTTTGTCCCTGCAGAATGCGGGCACAAAAAACCCACCGGTTTGACGGAGGTGGGTACCGCTACTAGAGGAGTTTCTACGCTCCTTGACTGCAGATTGCGGTCACTCGGCGGCCTTGTCAACCGTGTTGAGATTGATTGTGTGATGCGGCCGACAGAAGGTCGAGCGCATGCCATCCGCAACGCTTGCACCAAGCTGCCCGAGGTTAATGACGCGGAAGGGGAAAAGCCGCAGCACCGCCACTGTCGTCGAGTACTTCGGAAAAAATTTCCCCGCATATGAGACGGCGGAGTGCTTCTTTCAATTGTTCGAGCGCGACCGGACTAAGCGAAGTGTCCACAATCACGGTGCTGAGGCCAGAGCAGATGTCCTTGACCAAACTCAGATGTCCTACAGACTGTCACCGGTGCAGTTCGAGAAGCAGCAATCAAGCGGCTCGTAGGTGTCTACGAAACCCTGGGCGATTCACTTCGTGGCCGTCACTGTAGTGCATGTTGTGAGCCCTAACGCTGGAAATAAGCCGAGCCACAAAGCGGCTTCGGCTTGATTGACTTGTTAGGCTTCGTCCTCGAAGAGCTTGGGCGCGGACTCGTCCCACTCGTGGCCGGACCAATCTCCGTTCTCCGAAGGAGGTGGAAATCCGGTTCGGCAGTAGCCTTGCTTTGACGAAAAGTCGAAGATGGCATGAGGATAGTCATTTATAAGCAAAATTGCCTTTAGGTTGTCCAGTGACCAGCCAATCTCGACTAGCGAAGGGCGATGTCCGTCCGTGACATTTGCGACGTTATAGATGTGCAGCGCATCTTGAATGGACGGGTCCGACTTGGATCTATCTAGCGCGTAGAGGTAGCCCGTGTCCCCGTCATCTTCGAAAACGACAGCGAAGGGACCATCTGGGGCAGTTCCATCCACGAACTGCTCGGTTCCGACCGTGATCTCTTGCTTGGCTACGACATTGATTGGCATAGAGGCCTAACACCATAATTAAGCCGTGCCGCGAAGCGGCATCGGCTTGAATGAATTGTTAGGCCGAAGCCGACCGACCTTGACCTGCCCCTCAAGCACTAGTCCGCGAAATGTCGCAGTCTTGTTTGGACGCGAGAAGAGAATGCGAACATCTTGATACTCGTCGGTGCCCTCGGCAAGTCTGCCTTTGCCGAATGCCACCGCATCCTTCTGTACGGGTGTGCGGTAAATCAACTCTCGATGTATGTACTCGACTGGAAAAATGACGCCGGCGCCGGTCGGAACGTACTCAAGTAGTAGGAGCGGCAAAGAGCTGTCGGCGCTCAGCTCGACGAAATCGTCGGAGGTAAGCGAAGGCAGATGATAAAAGTACTCGCTGTCAGGAGACGCCATATGCTGCTTCTTGGGCCTAACGCTTGAATTAAGCCGAGTTGCGAAGCAACTTCGGCTTGAATGAGTTGTTAGGCAGTGAGTGGCTGCAAAGGTTGGATGGTGCAACCATGCTCCCCAGCACCGCCGTCTGGACCGAGTATGCCCCAGCTTGCGAGACGGAGCTTGCCCAGCGATGCCCGATCTGGGCTGCTACCGAAGCCAAATGCAACGAGCATGGCGCGGCAATGACGCACAAGGACGAAGCACTGAACTTACCGCAACAGCAACGGTGATGACCACTGCGCGGAGCCGATCGCCTGCATGCCAGTGAACCGACCGAAGCCGGACCAACCAACTGATTTGCTCCACCACCGCCTAAGGCCTAAATTAAGTCGAGTTGCGAAGCAACTTCGGCTTGAATTAATTGTTAGGACTCATATCTTACGAGGTTTTCGCCCCGTCTGCGGCATATGAAGAGCTTCGTGGATGTTCGAGGTCTGCTCCTCGCAGGCTGCTTCCTGATCTAAGATTGAAATGATCTTGTCGAGCGCATCAATGACAGCCACAACATTATTGTGGTCGACTCCTGCGCACGATGTGACTATGTCGACTCTAGCGGTCTGCAGTCGACCGATCTGCACAATAATGGATCGCAATCTATCGTGATGCGTGTTTCTGTCCGGCATGAGTCCAATCCTTGAATTAAGCCGAGTTGCGAAGCAACTTCGGCTTGAATGAGTCGTCAGGCGCCAAACGATGCCGCCTAAGGCTCGATCATTCCTGCGGAATTTCTAGCTCTTCGTACTGTTCAGGGGGCATGGTCTGAAGATGGCGAAGGAAGGTGTGCTCATCAACGCTTTCATGAAGCGTTGCGACTACAGAGTTGTTTGCCGAGTCAGTTTCTTCTGAAACTGGGTGCAGTCCATAGTCCGTCACGAACTTGTGCCTGATTGCCTCGTAACGTGACGAGTCAATGATCATCCTGATCGGATGGTTGGATGTGTCATAGCTAATTGCGGATCCATACGGTCTCACAGAACTCTCCTATTGGCGCCTAACGCCTGAATTAAGCCGACCCGCGAAGCGGGTTCGGCTTGAACGAATTGTTAGCCTTCAACTAGCCCTTTCAAGATTCCATCGATGCCAGACGCGGAATCGCGGGCGACAACGAACAGATTATAGAATGCGGTGCTTGGCTCGCCGTGCTCCCAGATTACGCGCTCGAAACGATCAAAGAAGACCATATGGATGGCCGATGCCCAGTACCACGAATCCAGATCTGGCTGGTAATCCCTGTAGCGACGTTCGTAGAGACCGATTCTCTGGTTCTTGAAGTTGCATTCAATGTACAACGCAACGATGTCATCGCTGCCTTGGCGCAAACTTGAGGGCGGCTCTACGATCTGCCAAATGAGCTCGCCGGATACGGTTGCCCAAGTAAGTGTGCTGATGAGCTTGGAGACTTTCGAATCAGTTGGCATGGCTCACTTCCAGGCTAGATCGCGTTCGACTTGTTCAAGGGTTACCACAATCCCGAGCGTGGCCTCATAGGTGCCGCGGAGGCTGCGCGTATCTGAAAGCCTTTGGCTCGTCACAGCTTCTATTTTCTGGATTGCCTCGGTAACGGTCTGCTTGTGCGCCGCACCCACCTTCTTCTCTAAGTTCCTTAAAAGAGCAGTGATGGCGGCGAGGCTCTCGTGGGCATCGCCAGAGTTACGGGATTGGATGGCGGACAAAAGCGTTTTTGTCTGTTCGGCAAGAGCCGTTCGCAGCTCAGGGATTCGCGCGCGCAGAGAAAAATGCTGCCGTATCAGATGGGTCTCGTACAAAACCCAAAAGGTCACCGGCAGGCCGATCAATGAGGCGATGTCAGCTATCTGCGAGAGCGTCATAGTCTGTCTTGAAGGCTAACGCTGGAAATAAGCCGAGCCGCGGAGCGGCTTCGGCTTGATTGACTTGTTAGGCCAGGACGGCCCAACGCATGTAGCCAGCTGAGCGTGCAAGACAACGGGCTGATTGTCTTGTGCTGCGTCCGATGCAGGCTTGCCACGTTGACCATCCGTCGAGGTGACCTGCCAAGTGTCAAGCAGCGCAATGACCGGTGCAAGCGGGAGCGCCATGCCAAAGAAAAAAGCACACGCCTAACGCTGGAAATAAGCCGAACCGCGAAGCGGTTTCGGCTTGATTGACTTGTTAGGCCAGGACGGCCCAACGCAGGTGGCCGGCTGCGCTTGCGAGCCGATTGGCCGATTGTCTTGTGCTGCATCCGATGCAGGGCTTGCCACGTTGTCCGTCCGATGAAGTGACCCGTCAAGTGTCAGCCGGCGCGAGGGCTGATGCAAGCGGGAGCACCAAGCCAAAGGAGAAGGCACACGCCTAACTACTATTAGACCCCTCGAAGGAGCGTTATCCGGATTCTGTGCTGTCGCCGCTGGCGGGTCAATTCAAAGTTCCCGATAGGAATCAGGTGGTTGCGGTGCCATTGAGCGCGTGAGTCGCTCGCCGCGTGTCGGGATAGGGGGCGAGCAGACCCCGGTACAACATCGCGGGGCGTGCAGACCCCGATATCGCGCGGAGTTCCGTCCACGTCACGGGCCGCAACGTTGACGGGTGTTGGAAGGCGTTAGGCCGAAAAGCAGGGATTGCCGCGAGGGTCTCAACCGGCACAGGGGTTCTTCGCCGGAGGATTTTGGTACGCGCGGTCCGGCCCCGTGATCAATCGTTGCGACCCCCCTCGCTTGCGCGCGCGCCTTCGTGACGACGGTGCGGACGCCGTGACGGCGCGCGATGAAGCGTGCCGTCACGGCGGAGGCGAGGGTCCGGTCAGGCCGCCGGCGCCAGCGCCGTCATCAGGCCCTTGGCGGCGTTGAAGCGGTCGGCGGCCTCGGGCAGGGGGAGCTTGATCTTCAGCTTGTCCGGGCCGTCCATGGCGTAGATGCGGGGCTGCTTCTGGATCAGCTGGATGACGGTCATCGGGTCGACCTTGGGCTTGGCCTCGAACACGATGCGCCCGCCGGCTTCGCCCAGCTCCAGCTTGCGGATGCCCAACTGGTCGGCGGTGAGCTTGAGCTCGGCGGTGGCGAACAGGTGCTTGACCGGGTCGGGCAGCAGGCCGAAACGGTCGATCATCTCCACCTGCAGCTCGCGCAGTTCGTCCACGTCGCGGGCGCTGGACACGCGCTTGTACAGGGTCAGGCGCGTATGCACGTCGGGCAGGTAGTCCTCGGGGATCAGGGCGGGGACATGCAGGCCGATCTCGGCCCCGCGCGCTTCCTCGCCGGCATCCACGTCGGGCAGGTGCCCCCGGCGGATGGAGCGCACCGCGCGATCCAGCAGCTCGGTGTACAGGCTGAAGCCGATCTCGGCCATCTGGCCGCTCTGGTCTTCGCCCAGCAGCTCGCCGGCGCCGCGGATTTCCAAGTCGTGGGTGGACAGCATGAAGCCAGCGCCCAGTTCGTCCATGGAGGAAATGGCCTCCAGGCGACGGCGCGCATCGTCGGTGAGCGACCGCGTCTCAGGCGCCACCAGATACGCGTACGAGCGATGGTGCGAGCGACCGACGCGGCCACGCAGCTGGTGCAGCTGGGCCAGGCCGAAGCGGTCGGCGCGGTTGATGATGATGGTGTTGGCATTCGGGATATCGATGCCCGATTCGATGATGGTCGAGCACACCAGCACGTTGAAGCGCTGCTTCTGGAAGCCCAGCATCACCTGTTCCAGCTCGCGCTCGGGCATCTGGCCGTGGGCCACGCCGATGCGCGCCTCCGGCACCAGCGCCTGCAGGTCGCGCTGCATGCGGCCGATGCTTTCCACATCGTTGTGCAGGAAATACACCTGCCCGCCACGCGCCAGTTCGCGCTGGAAGGCCTCGCGCAGCAGCGCCTCGTCCCACACGGTGACGAAGGTCTGCACCGCCATGCGGTTGGCCGGCGGGGTGGCGATGATCGACAGGTCGCGCAGGCCGGCCATGGCCATGTTGAGCGTGCGCGGGATCGGCGTGGCGGTCAGGGTCAGCAGGTGCACGTTGGCGCGCAGGGCCTTGAGCGCCTCCTTCTGGCGCACGCCGAAGCGCTGCTCCTCGTCGACGATCACCAGCCCCAGGTCCTTGAACTTGACGTCGCTCTGCAGCAGGCGATGGGTGCCGACGATCACGTCCAGCTGCCCGTCGGCCAGCTTGGCCAGTTCCGCCTTGATCTCCTTGGTGGACCTGAAGCGCGAGAGCACCTCCACCCGCAGCGGCCAGTCGGCGAAGCGATCGCGGAAGTTGCGGTAGTGCTGCTCGGCCAGCAGGGTGGTTGGCACCAGCACGGCGACCTGCTTGCCGGCGCTGGCGGCGGCGAAGGCGGCGCGCACGGCGACCTCGGTCTTGCCGAAGCCCACGTCGCCGCAGACCACGCGGTCCATTGGCTGGCTGCTGGCCAGGTCGCGCAGCACCGCGTCGATGGCCGCGTGCTGGTCGGGCGTCTCCTCGAACGGGAAGGTCGCGGCGAACGGCTCGTACATCGCCCGGTCCACATCCAAGGCCAGGCCGGCGCGGGCCTGGCGACGGGCCTGGATTTCCAGCAGTTCGGCGGCCACGTCGCGCACTTTTTCGGCGGCGCGGCGCTTGGCCTTGGTCCAGGCCTCGCCGCCCAGCGAATGCAGCGGCGCGGTCTCCACCGAGGCGCCGGAGTAACGGCTGATCAGGTGCAGCTGCGCCACCGGCACGTACAGGCGGTCGCCCTTGGCGTACTCGATCTCGACGTACTCGGCCGGCATGCCGCCGGCTTCCAGCGTGATCAGGCCACGGTAGCGGCCCACGCCGTGGTCCTCGTGGACGATGGGCGCGCCTTCGGACAGTTCGCCCAGGTCGCGGATGATCGCCTCGGGCTCCTTGCCGCTGCGGCGCCGCCGATGCGGCTGGTTGGCGCGCTCGGGGAACAGCTGGCGCTCGGTGAGCACCGCGATGCGCGGGGATTCCAGCGCGAAGCCGTCCTCCAGCGGCGCCACGGCAATGGCGAAGGTCCTGGCGCCCGGGCCTTTGTCCAGGAAGGCCTTGAAGTCGTGCACCACCTCGGGCTTGAGCTGGGCCGACTGCATGACTTCCATCAGCGCCTCGCGGCGGCCGGCCGAATCGGCCGCGACCAGCACGCCGCCCGGATAGCCGTCCAGGAACTGGCGCAGCGCCTGACCGGCCGGCGCGTCGCGCGGCGCCAGCGGCAGTGGCGGCATGATCACGTCGCCCAGCGACTTGGCCTCGTCCACGCGCGGGTGGGCCGGTCCGCACAGCTCCACGCGCGGACGCTGGTTGAGCAGCTCGCGCAGGGGATTGGGGGCCAGGTACAGCTCTTCGGGCGGCAGCACCGGATGCTCGACATCGTGGCGGCGCTGCTCGTAGCGCGACTGCGCCTGCAGCCAGAACGCATCGGCATTGGCCAGGGCGGCATCGGCCAGCACCGGCAGCGCCTTGTCGCCCACGTAGTCGAACAGCGTGGCGGTGGCGTCGTAGAACAGCGGCAGGTAGTACTCCACGCCGGCCGGCGCCAGGCCGGACTTGAGATCCTGGTAGAGGCTGCTGCGGCGTGTGTCCACGTCGAAGCGCTCGCGCAGGGCGTTCATCGCCTTCTCCACGCTGCGCGGGTCCAGCGGCACCTCGCGCCCGGGCAGGATGCGGATGGCGTCGGTCTTGTCCAGCGAGCGCTGGGTCTCCGGGTCGAAGGCCCGGATGGTGTCGATATCTTCGTCGAACAGCTCGATGCGCAGCGGGGCCTTGGCGCCCATCGGGTAGACGTCCAGCAGGCCCCCGCGCACGGCGAAGTCGCCCGGGTCCTGCACCTGGGGCACGTTGCGGTAGCTGGCGGCCTCCAGGCGGCGCTTTTCCTCGTCGAAGTCCAGCTTCTGGCCGACGCGGTAGTCGAAGCTGCTGCCGGACATGCGCGCCACCGGTGCCAGGCGCTGCATCAGCGTCTGCACCGGCACCACCACGATGCCGCGCCCCAGCGTGGGCAGGCGGTTCAGCGCGGCCAGGCGCTGGGAGATGATGTCCGGGTGCGGGCTGAAGCGGTCGTAGGGCAGGGTCTCCCAGTCCGGGAATGGCAGCACCGGCAGGTCGGCATCGGGGCCCAGCAGGGTCTGCAGGTCCGATTCGATCTGGTGCGCGCCGTGGTTGTCCGCGGCGATAGCCAGCAGCGGGCCATCATGCGCGCGCGCGGCCTGCACCAGGTGCCAGGCCAGGGCGGAAGGAGAGGTCGGGGCGCGCCACCAGGCGCGCGGCTGGCCGGCACGCGGCAGCGGCGGGGTCGAGGAAGACTGGCTCATCAGTCGGCCATTTTAACTTGCTGGCCGGGACAAACGCCGTGAGCGGGCGTGCGAGGGGATCAGGCTGGCGCGGTCGGCGCGGGTTCGGCCTCGCCCAGGCGACCGGCGGCCGTGTCCAGATCCAGCACCACCCGGGACATGCCCGGGGTCTGGTGCCCTGGCAACACGCGGAAGCCCAGCGACTTGACCAGTTGCAGCATTGGCTGATTGTCGTCCAGCACGTCGCCCTGCAGCTGCTGCACGTTGCGTCCGCGCGCCCACTTCACCAGCCGGCGCATCAAATGCCGGCCCACGCCCTGACCGGCGATGAAGCGACTCACCAGGACCGTGTACTCGGCCTGTTTGCCACCGTCCAGGATGTGGGCCCGCGCCACCGCGCCGACCAGGGCTTCGCCTGGGATCATCGGCTCGGCGGCGACCAGCGCGAACGCCGTGCGGCTGTCGGGCGTGCACAGGGCCGCAGCCTGGTCCACGGACAGTTCGTTCATCGGTGAAAGAAAACGCTGGCGGATCTCCTGGGGCTCCAACAGGGAAAACGCCCCGCGGATCGGTGCCGCGTCTTCTTGCCTAATTGGCCGGATCAGGAGTTCACGGCCATCCCTCAGCCGGAATTTCTCGTGCCACGGCGGCAGTCTTTTTTGCCCGCTCATGGCCGGATGCTGTCACGCGGCGGGTGAAAGCGGGTTTGACATGGCTGGCCGTGGTGCAAGCCAGCGTCCGTGCGGCGCTCAGTCCGGCTGCTTGAGCCATTCCAGGCGCGTGGTCGCACCGGTTTCGCCGAGCAGCCGCTGCAGCACTGGCAGGGCTGGGGCGATCGCCTGCTCCAGCTGCCATGGGGCATTGATCATCAGCATGCCGCTGCCGGCCAGGCGCAGCGGGGAGTCGTCCGGGCGGACCTGCAGTTCGGCCAGCCAGATGGACCTGGCGGGCAGGGCAGCGGCCTTGCGGAAGAATGGCAGCAGCGTGCGCCGCTGTTTGATCGGATACCACACCGCCCAGGTGGCGTTGGGCCAGCGGGTGAGGCCTTCGCGCACGGCCGTGATGATCTGCGGGTACTCGGCGTCCTGGGCCTCGTAGGGCGGGTCGATCAGGACCAGGCCCCGGCCGAACTTGGTGTCTCCGATGCGCGGCGGCAGCAGCGCCTTGATCGCGCTGTAGCCGTCGCGGCCGTGCACGGCCACGCGCGCGTCGCGGGCGAACAGCTCGCGCAGGGCCTGGGTTTCCTCGGGCTGCAGCTCGCAGGCGGCCAGGCGGTCCTGCTCACGCAGGTGCTGGGCGACCAGCAGCGGCGAGCCGGGATAGGCGACCAGCGCGCCGACCGGGTTGTGCGACTGCACCGCGCGCAGGTAGCGCTCGATGCTCTCGTGCAGTGGCGGCTGGCCGAACAGCTTGAGCACGCCTTCGGCGGCCTCGGAGGTCTTGCGGCTCTCCGGCGAGGCCAGCAGGTAGTGGCCGCGCCCGGCGTGGGTGTCGAGCACGAAGTACGGGCTGTCCTTGCGCGCCATCGCCTCCAGCAGGTTGACCAGCACCAGGTGCTTGAGGACGTCGGCATGGTTGCCGGCGTGGAAGGCGTGTCGGTAGTTCATCGCGCACAAGCATAGAGGATGCGGGCCGGCACGGCGCACCGCTATGCTGCGCGCCATGCCCCATGTCCTGGTTGTCGAAGACGAAACCGCCATCGCCGATGCGGTGCTTTACGCATTGCGCAGCGAAGGGCTGCAGGCCGAGCACCTGCAGCTGGCGCGCGAAGTGGTGCCGCGCCTGCGCGCCGGTGGCGTGGACGTGGTGGTGCTGGACGTCGGCCTGCCGGACGGCAGCGGCTTTGACGTGTGCCGCCAGCTGCGCACCTTCAGCGAGGTGCCGGTGCTGTTCCTGACCGCACGCAACGAAGAGATCGACCGCGTACTGGGCCTGGAACTGGGCGCGGACGATTACATCGCCAAGCCGTTCTCGCCACGCGAACTGGTGGCGCGCGTGCGTGCTCGGCTGCGGCGCCCGGCGGTGGTCATGGCCGGCGGCAGGACACAGGGCGATTTTAGTGTCGATCCCGAAGGCCACCGTGTGCACTTCCGCGGCCAGCCGCTGGAGCTGACCCGCTACGAGTACGCGCTGCTGGCCGCGCTACTGCAGCGGCCTGGCGCCATCCTGAGCCGCGCGCAACTCATGGACCGGGGCTGGGATCGCGATGCCGACAGCGCGGACCGCACCGTGGATACCCACATCAAGACCCTGCGCGCCAAGCTGCGCGCCGCCGGGGCCGAGCCGGACCCGGTGCGCACGCATCGCGGCCTGGGCTATTCGCTGGAGCTGTGAGGGTGCGCCGTCCGTTTCCGAACACGTCGTGCCTGGGCTTTCAGACGCGGCGCGTGTGGCCCGGCCTGTGTCTGCCCCATGCGCGCTCGTCGCTCGGTGATGGACCGGTGGCTATGGCCCCGTGCTTGCTTTCCCTGCGCGCACGCGAGCGCCGCGCGTGCCGCCTGTGCAGTGACGGGGCGCCCTGATGCGCATCGGGCTGCGGCTGTTCCTGGGGTTCTTCCTGATCACCGGCTTGGCGGCGTTCTTCGTCATGCGGGTGTTCGTCAACGAGGTCAAACCCGGCGTGCGCCAGGCGATGGAGTCCACGCTGGTGGATACGGCCAACGTGCTGGCGGTGATGGCGGCCGACGACCTGGCCGCCGGCCGCATCGACGATGGCCGCTTTGCCCGCGACATGGATGCGGCCTTCCAGCGCGAGGTGGACGCGCACATCTGGCAGATTCCCAAGAAGCGCGTGGACTACCGGGTCAGCATCACCGATGCGCATGGCGTGGTGGTCTACGACTCGCGCGGCAAGAACCTGGGCCGGGACAACTCGCGCTGGAACGATGTCTACCTAACCTTGCGGGGCGAGTACGGGGCACGCTCCAGCCCCGAGTCGCCGGGCGACACCGCGCATACGGTGATGCACGTGGCCGCGCCGATCTATGCGCCGGGCAGCCAGCCGCCGCGCCTGATCGGGGTGCTGACGCTGTCCCAGCCCAACCGGACCTTCGAGCCGTTCATCGCGGCCAGCCAGCGCAGCATCCTGCGCCGCGGCGGCTGGCTGATCGGCCTGTCGGTGCTGATCGGGGTGCTGATGACCTGGTGGCTCTCGCGCGGCATCGGCCGGCTCAACCGCTACGCGCAGGCGGTCAGCGCCGGACAGCCGGTCGCGCCGCCCAAGCCGCGCCGCGACGAGATCGGCGACCTGGGCCAGGCGCTGGAAACCATGCGTCGCAAGCTGGAGGGCAAGGACTACGTCGAGCAGTACGTGCAGTCGTTGACCCACGAGATGAAAAGCCCGCTGGCCGGCATCCGCGGCGCGGCCGAGCTGCTGCAGGAGCCGATCCCGGAGGCGGACCGCCAGCGCTTCGCCCGCAACATCCTGGACCAGCAGCAGCGCCTGACCGAAACCATCGAAAAGCTGCTGGCGCTGGCCGAGGTGGAGCAGCACGGCTGGCTGCAGACGCGCACGCGGATCGAGGTGGCCCGCTTGCTCGATGAAGTGCGTGCCGCGGCCGCACCGCGCATGCAGGCTGCCGGCGTGGCGTTGCAGGTCCGCTGCGCGCCGGGGCTGGCGGTGCAGGGCGATGCCTTCCTGCTGCGCCAGGCGCTGTTGAACCTGCTCGACAACGCGCGGGCGTTCTCGGCGCCGGGCAGCGAGGTGGCGCTGATCGCCGAGGCGTCGGGCGGCCAGGTGTCCATCATCGTGCGCGATACCGGGCCAGGCGTGCCGGACTACGCGCTGGAGCGGGTGTTCGAGCGGTTCTATTCGCTGGCCTCGCCGGCGACCGGCCAGCGCGGTACCGGGCTGGGGTTGCCCTTCGTGCGCGAAGTCGCGCGTCTGCACGGCGGCCAAGTGCAACTGGCCAATGCCGCCGAGAGCGGAGCCGAGGCCTGCGTGCAGTTGCCGACGGCCTGAGCGCAAGCAGGTTCGCCCTGCCACGCGTAGAGCGGAGCTCGCTCCGCTGGAGCGTTCCCCTCGACCTTGCCGAAGGGCAGCGGAGCGAGCTCCGCTCTTATCTGCTGTGGATCTGTCAGGTTAGGTGCCGAGCGCCGGCGTGGGCCACCGTCTCCGCTCTGGATCTGACGATCGCTTTGTAGCCTGGTGCCCACGCCGGAAGCTCCCTTGATCCGCCCGAACAGTTGCCCGAGCCGACACTCGGATGGATAAGACTGGGCAAGCGGGGGAGTGCTCGACCCTTCCAGCCTAACGGAGATGCGCCATGCACGGGATCGGGATCGATGTGAGCAAGGCCACCTTGGAGGTGGCCGTCTACCATGGCCCTTGGCGGCAGTTCGACAACACCGTCGCCGGTCATCGCAAACTGGCCGCTTGGCTCAAGCCCCTGGCCGTGCGCCGGGTGGTGTTGGAGCCCACCGGCGGCTATGAGCAGCAGGTGCTCGATGCCCTGCATGCAGCAGGCCTGCCGGTGGTGCGGGCTAACGCGCGCCAGGTCCGTGACTTTGCCCGGGCCACCGGACAACTGGCCAAGACCGATCGGTTGGATGCGGCCGTGCTGGCTCAGATCGCCCAGGTCCTTGATCTGCCGCTTTATCAGCCGGCGCATCCATGGCAGCGCCGGCTGGCCGAGTATGTGCAGAGCCGTCGTCAGGTCGTCCAGATGCTGGTCAGCGCCGAACAACAGCTGGGTTGGGTCAAGGACCGCCAGCTACGCGGTGCGTTGCAGGCCAATGTCCTCCAACTCACCAAGAGCAAGGCCTTTCTGGATCAGCAGATTGCCCAACAGGTGCGCCAGCAGCCACAACTGGAGGCGATCCAGACGCTCAAGGGCGTGGGGCCGGTGTTGTTGGCGGTCCTGGCCAGCGAGCTTCCTGAACTGGGCAGGCTCGATGGCAAGGCCATTGCCAAGCTGGTCGGGGTGGCGCCACTGGCACGCGACAGCGGCACCCTGCGCGGCACCCGCAGCATCTGGGGTGGCCGCGCTGACATCCGCCAGGCCCTGTACATGTCGGCCCTGTCGGCTTTGCGCTACGAGCCGCGTCTACGCCAGTTCTACCAATCCCTGCGTGCTCGCGGCAAAGCGGCCAAGGTGGCCATCGTGGCGGTCATGCGCAAGATGCTGGTGATCCTCAATGCGCGTGCACGCGACGCCTGGAGCGTGCTGCCGGCGGGGGAGTGAGGAAGACAGTTGCTACAGGGCTTTCCCTTGATCTGGTCGTAGGGCGGCGGAGCAAGCTCCGCGCTACGGGTGTTTTGCCTTGATCCGTGACGGAGGGCAGCGGTGTTATTCGCAGGCCTCGCCGGCAACCGGCAAGCGCGGCAGCGCGGCAGCGCGGCAGCGGGCTGGGGCTGCCCTTCGTGCGTGAAGTCGCGCGCCTGCACGGCGGCCAGGTGCAACTGGCCAACGCCGCCGGGGGCGGAGCCGAGGCCTGCATGCAGTTGCCGACGGCCTGAGCAGGTCCGCCGCACCACGTGTAGAGCGGAGCTTGCTCCGCTGGAGCGTTCCCCTTGACCTTGCCGAAGGGCAGCGGAGCGAGCTCCGCTCTACAGGGGGTTCACTTGACCTGATTGCAGAGCAGCGGAGCGAGCTCCGCTCTACGGGGCGTTCCCTTGACCTGATTGCAGAGGGGTTTTCTTGATCTGGTCGTAGGGCGGCGGAGCAAGCTCCGCGCTACGGGTTATGCGGTCGCTTTGATGACCTCGCCCAGGACATTGAAGATCTGGTCGATGTGCGACTTCTCGATGATCAGCGGTGGCGACAGGGCGATGGTGTCGCCGGTGACGCGGACCAGCAGCTGGCCGTCGTGGAAGGCGCGGGTGAACACCTCCGCGCCACGCGCGCCGGGCGCATCGGGGCGCGGGGCAAGCTCGATCGCGCCGATCAGCCCGTAGTTGCGGATGTCGATGATGTTGGGCAGGCCCTTGAGCGCGTGCAGGCCCTGTTGCCAGACCTCGCCCAGGGCAATGGCCTGCTCAAACAGATGGTCCTCGGCGTAGGTGTCCAGGGTCGCCAGCGCGGCGGCGCAAGCCAGTGGATGGCCGGAATAGGTGTAGCCATGGAACAGGTCGATGGCGTTGTCCGGGCCATGGGTGAAGGCATCGAAGATGTCCTCGGACACGAACACCGCGCCCATCGGCACGCACCCGTTGGTGATGCCCTTGGCCGCGGTGATGATGTCCGGCGTCACCCCGAAGCGTTGCGCGGCGAAGGCCTTGCCCACGCGGCCAAAACCGGTGATCACCTCGTCGAAGATCAACACGATGCCGTGCCGGGTGCAGATCTCGCGGATGCGCTTGAGGTAGCCCTCCGGCGGCAGGATCACCCCGGCGCTGCCGGAGATGGGTTCGACGATGACCGCGGCAATGGTCGACGGGTCATGCAGGGCGATCACGCGCTCCAGTTCCTCGGCCCATTCCTTGCCGTGGGCGGGCAGGCCCGGGGTGAAGCCGTTGCGCTCGATGTCCAGGGTGTGGCGCAAATGGTCCACGCCCGGCAGGCCGGGGCCGAACCACTTGCGGTTGTTGGGCAATCCGCCCACCGAGATGCCGCCGAAGCCCACCCCGTGATAGGCCTTCTCGCGGCCGATCAGGCGCGTGCGTTGCCCCTCGCCGCGGGCGCGGTGATAGGCCAGGGCGATCTTCAGTGCCGAGTCCACTGCTTCGGAGCCAGAGTTGGTGAAGAACACATGGTCGAGGTCGCCCGGGGTCAGTTCGGCCAGGCGCTCGGCCAGCACGAAGGGCAGGGGCGAGGACATCTGGAAGTTGGGGGCGAAATCCAGCGTGCCGATCTGCCGGCGCACGGCCTCGACGATGCGCGGGCGGGCGTGACCGGCGTTGACACACCACAGGCCGGCGCAGCCATCGAGAATCTGCCGCCCGTCCACATCGGTGTAGTACATGCCCTGCGCGCTGGCCAGCAGGCGCGGCCTGGCCTTGAACGCCTTGTTGGCGGTGAACGGCATCCAGAAGGCGTCCATCGCCTCCGGTCGCTGGGTGGCCAGGGCGGTGTCGTCGTGCAGGGCGTCGGCGGGCATGGGCGGGGTCGGTCAGGAGCCGGGGAGTCGTTAGCCTAGCGTGTCCCACCCGCTTCACGCAGGCACCGGGGCCCGGTGCTGGTGAGCCGTCGCGCTTCCGCCATGAAGCGCTATCCAGCGTGCGCCGCGCTCAGGCGTCCTGTTCGTCCCAGTGCGCCTTGATCTGCAGGATGCGCGGCAGGATCGAAATGAAGATCCGCACCAGGCGGGCGTCCAGGTGGCTGCCGGCCGAGTCCTGCAACTGCTGGATCGCCCGTTCCACCGGCCACGCCTCCTTGTAGGGACGCGGCGAGGTCAGGGCGTCGAAGACGTCGGCGACCGCAACGATGCGCGCCGACTCCGGGATGCGCTCGCCGGCCAATCCACTGGGATAGCCGCTGCCGTCCCAGCGCTCGTGGTGGTAGAGCGAGACCTCGGCGGCCAGCTTGAACAACGGCGCCTTGCTGTGGCTGAGGATGTCGTAGCCGATGCGCGGGTGGGTCTTCATCACCGCCCATTCCTCGGGCGTCAGCGGCCCGGGCTTCTTGAGCACCGCGTCGGGGATGCCGATCTTGCCGGTGTCGTGCATCGGCGCGGCTTCCTCCAGGAGCCGGGCCTCCTCCACCGGCCAGCCCGCGGCGCAGGCCAGGGCGCCGGCATAGGCGGCCATGCGCCAGATGTGGACGCCGGTGTCGTTGTCGCTGTAGTGCCCGGCGATGCCGAGCATGCGGATGGCGTCGTGGTAGCTGGCCACCAGCTCGGTGGCGCTGACCAGCGACAGGTGGGTGCGGATGCGCGCGCGCAGGACCGCCGGCGAGTAGGGCTTGGTGATGTAATCCACGCCGCCGGCGGCGAACCCCACGTCCTCGTCGGCGTCCTTGTTCTTGGAGGTGACGAAGATGATCGGGATCGCCGCGCTGCGGTTGTCCTGCTTGAGGGTGCGGGCGATGGTGTAGCCATCCACGTCCGGCAGGTCCACGTCCATCAGGATCAGTGAGGGCGCGTGCTGGACCACGCAGCGGATGGCGTCGGTGCCGCTCTTGGCGAAGGCCAGCGGGTAGTCGTTGTGCAGGATCTGGCGCAGCAACGCGAGGTTACTGGCTTCATCGTCCACGCAGAGGATGGGGCGTTGGCTCATGACCGCTCCGGATCGATGCCGCTCGATGAGACCGGGTTCCATTATTCGGGGCTTCATGACGTGATATCGGCCTGGTGGCGGCGGACTTGATCCTCGGCGACGCGGAAGTCGAAGTTCTCCACCAGCGTCTGGAGTTGGTCGCGCAGTTCCTCGGGAATGTAGGGGGCGATGCTGGCGAGCGTCTGCTCGATCTGGTCCGCGTCGTCGGTCTGCAGGGCCAGGATCAGGCGCGCCAGCGGGTCGCCTTCCCCATCGGATGCGATGTCCGGCCGGGTGGTGTCCTCCTGGGCCATGTCCGGCGCCTGCTCAAGGCGATTACGGCGCAGGAAGACCTCGATGGCCGCCGCCGTGTCGACGACGGCGCGATGCAGCTCGGTCAGGGCATCGCGTCCGCTGCGCCCTTGCTCGAGCTCGTGCTCCAGCTGCGCGGCGGCCTGGCCCAGTCGCGGCAACGCCAGCGAACCGCACGAGCCGCGCAGCTTGTGCGCCAGCGCAATGGCCGCTGCAATGTCGCCGGCCTCGATCAGCCCGCCGAGCGTCGCCGCGGGGTCCGGGTCGTCATGGAACAGGCGCGCCAGGTAACGCTGGTAAGGCGCCGGTTCCTCCCAAAACTGTTGCGCGCGCTCGCCATCGAGCAGATCCGGGTCGCTGCTGGTCCAGCCGCGCTGGGGAAGCGGCGCCTGTGGCGGGGCAGGGAGGTTGCCCAGGCGCGTCATGCGGACCGTGCGCGGCATGAACTGCTGGATCATGTCCACCAGTTCGTCGACCTGGAACGGCTTGGACACAAAGCCGTTCATCCCGGCCTGCAGGGCCAGGTCCTGCTGCTGGCGGTAGGCGCCGGCGGTCAGCGCGATCACCGGCAGGTCCGACAGCGCCGGATCGCGTCGCAGGCGGGCGGTGGCCTCGTAGCCGTCCATGCGTGGCATCTGCACGTCCATCAACACCAGGTGGAAGTGGTCCGGCTGGCGCTGCAGCATGTCCAACGCCTGCTGGCCGTCATGGGCGACCTCCACGGAGGCGCCTTCGCCCTGCAGGATCCGTTGGGCGACCTCGCAGTTGATGTGGCTGTCGTCGACCAGGAGCAGACGCGCGCCGGACAGGCGTTCAGTTGACTCGATCTGGGCGGTGCCCGCGTCTTGGCACGCCTGGCGGTCCAGCTCGGTCACGGTGCGGTGCAGGGAACTGGCGCTGACCGGCTTGGTCATGACCGCGTCGATGCAGGGGTGGTCGGGTTGCTGCTCGAGCAGGCGCCGTTCGTAGGCGGTGACCATCACGATGACCGGGTGATAGCCGGGCGTGGCGGTGTCGCGGACGTGCTGGGCCACATCCAGGCCGTCGATCTCGGGCATGCACCAGTCGAGCAGGTAGATGTCGAACGGGTCCTCGGCCGAGGCCTTGATCTCGGCCAGGGCTTCGGCGCCGCTGGCCACGGCCCGGACCTCCCACCCCAGGCTACTGGCGATCCCACTGAGCGTGCTCAGCGCCAGTTCGTGGTCGTCGGCGATCAACACGCGCGGCGCCCGCTCGGTCGCCGCGGGCGCGTGGGGCAGTGGCAGCGCGTGTGCGGGGGGCGCTGCGCGCTCCAGGCTGATGGCGAAGTAGAACTCGCTGCCCTGGCCCAGCACGCTGTCCACCTTGAGCTCGCCACCCATCAGCTCCACCAGGCGTGCGCTGATCGTCAGGCCCAGTCCGCTTCCCCCGAACTGGCGGCTGGTGGAGGTATCGGCCTGCAGGAACGGCGAGAAGATCAGTTCCTGCTTTTCCCGCGAGATGCCGATGCCGGTGTCGCGCACCGAGAACAGCAGTTTGACCCTGCTCGCATTGCCGGCCGGGAAGGTTCGCACCGAGAGCACGACCTCGCCATGTTCGGTGAACTTCACCGCGTTGCCGACCAGGTTGATCAGCACCTGGTTCAGCCGCAACGCGTCGCCCAGGAACCAGTGGCAGTCTTCCGGCGCCGACTCGATCACCATCTCCACCGGCTTGTTCGCCAGCGAGTTGCCCATCAGCACGCCCAGGTCGTCCAGCAACTGGTTGAGATCGAACGGGGCGATCTCCAGGTCGATCCGCCCAGCCTCGATCTTGGAGAAGTCCAGGATGTCGTTGATGATTTCCAGCAGCGAACGGGCCGACACATCGATCTTCTGCACCATGTCCTTGGCCGCCGGGGCCAGGCTGCTGCGGCTCAGCAGATAGAGCATGCCCAGGATGGCATTCATCGGCGTGCGGATCTCGTGGCTCATGTTGGCCAGGAAATCCGACTTGGAGCGGTTGGCGTTTTCGGCCGAATCGATGGCCAGGCGCAGCTGTTGCTCTCGCAGCTTCTGCTCGCTCAGGTCCACGGCCATGGCCAGGTAGCCGATGACCTGATCCTGCGCATCCAGCAGCGTGCTCAGGGTCAGCAGCACGGGCAGACGACGGCCGTTGCTGGCCACATAGGTCCATTCGCGGGTGTCGCTGCGTCCCAGGCTGGATTCGGCGGCGATGGCTTCCAGGCGGGGCGCCACGGGATGGCCGGCCTCGCGCGAGGCGTCCTCGGCACGGCGTTCCAGTTCGGTCGCGTCGAGAAACTGCTCGGGATGGCTGCGCCCGATCATGTCGTGGGCCGAATAGCCCAGCAGCTTCTCGGCCGCGGGATTGAACAGGGTGATCAGCCCCTGCCTGTCGGTGGCGACGATGGCATAGCCGGCGTGGGCGAGGATGGCGTGCTGCAGCGCCGAGTAGCGCACCAGCTCACTGGTCCTCTCCTGGACCTGCTGCTCCAGCGTGGCGTTGGCCTGCAGGACGCGCTGCTGGGCCACGACCCGCTCGGTCACGTCGCGCACGAAGTGCGAGTGCCCGACGGTTTGCCCATGGCGACCCACGATGGGGGCGATGCTGGACAGGACGTAGACCACGCGTCCATCGCGATGCCGCATCTGTTCGACCAGGGTGGGGCTGGGATCCTCGCCCGGCATCAGCTCGGCGATCTGCGGAGGCAGATAGGGCTCGGGCATGAGCAGGGCCAGGCGGTCCTGGTCCAGCGCCTGCGCCCGGGTATGGCCGAAGATGCGTTCGGCGGCCGGGTTCCAGTGCGTGATCCGTCCTTTGGCGTCCTCGGCAATGATCGCCTCGCTGGAATGGCTGACCAGTGAGGCCAACTCGGTCTGGTGGCGCAGGACCTGGGCGCGTCGAAAACGGTTGGACAGATACTGGTACTGCAGCGCAGCCAGCAGGATGAACAGTGCGGTGACCCCACTCACCACCCACCATGGCTGAATCTGGTTGAGAGAGCGGATGAAGGTCTCCGTCGGTCGCGCAGTCAGCCGCCAAGAGCGTCCGTACACGGGCAGGTCGCTGGTGATGGCCTTGGCGCCCTCCGCCGCCTGCGCCTGATGCACCTGGAAGAACGGTGCATCAGGTGACGTGGTATCGGCCAGCGACAGCTCGACATCGCGGCGATGCAGCGCCAGGTGCGTGAGCAGGTGGCTGGCCTCCAGGGCTGCCAGCGCCCAGCCGCGGGCCGCGCGCGCGCGCGCTTCGGGCGTGTCCAGGGGCATGCCTTCGCGGTAGTCGGCCAGCAGGATGAGAAAGCCCTGCTGGCCATGGAATGGCGCCGATTGCAGAAGGATCGGACTGGTCATGACGGGCATGCCGCTGCGTGCCGCGGCGATGGCCGCGGTACGCCGGGCAGGCTCCGAGGCCAGGTCCAGCCCTGCGGGCCCCCCCTGTGTTGGGTACGGTTCGAAATACAGAAGCACGTAGGACTCGCCGTCGTGCGGGGCGAACTGACGGATGTGCAGATTCTCTGCGCCATCGTCCCGGGCTTTCTGAAGAAAGGCCGCGCGCTGCTCAGGGGGGACGCGCTGCGCATAGCCAAATCCGCGCACGCCCGGGAACTCGCGTTGGTAGTCTCGCGATCGGCTGTAGCGCACGAAGCGCTCGCGGCCGATGTTGCCGTCGGTGGCGATCAACGCCCCACGTGCACCCCGTAGACCGTGCTCGAACATGGACATTCGATCGCCGATCTCCGCAACCATGTGCCGGTTGAGGTCGGCGAAGCGTTCGTTGAGCATCTGGGTGTTGTGGCGTTCGGTGGCCGCGCCGGCCAGCAACGCCGCCACGGTGCCCACCAGCGCCGTGGCGATGGAGCTGAGCAGCGCCCTTCGGCCAACTCCCCGGCGCAGCGACCATCGGCTGTTTGGCATTGCCCGTTCTCCGCTCCCTCTGAGGCCGGTGCTGGCCTACCCCTGTCGTTGGCCATGCGCTCGCAAGGCCGTCCCCTCTATCAGCGTTAACGCTATCACTTTGTGCGGGAATAGTGCCGCGTAGAAATGGGCAGCGTTTCGCTACAAATTTGAGCTGGTGTTCGCCTAGTGACACGTCGTGTCGTGGCTTGCCGATTCCCGGCGCGGCGCGCAGCGCTGTCGAGGTCCGTCCGTGGAGGCCGGAACGCGCCCAGGTGGTCGACCGCTTGGCGCGGCGAGCCGCGGTTGCCACATGGTCAGTCCCATGAGGGCCCCGGGGGCTCGCCGCTGCGGGAGGGTTTGACCGAGCGCTCTGGCGCGCGAGCCCTGGTTAGTGGGTGTGCTGTAGACGGCGCAGTGTCGCTCCGCTGGCTCGGGTCGCATGGATGCGGCTCCCCGCATGTGGTGCGCATGCGGGTCTCATGTTCCGGGCGCCGCATTCGATACGGCTTTGGCGATGCGCGTCGCCCAGGCGGAAGTCGCCGGCATTGACGAGCCGGACACATCACCTCGGCGCTCGGCGCACGGCCGTCATGGCTTTGGATCGATGCGGCGCGGCCTCCCACCACGGCTCGCATGCGGTGGCGCAGCGCCAACCAATCTCGCGCGCGGCGCAGGTACTCGCCGCAGAGGTTCTGCTGAGAATCGACCTGCGCATGTTCTGACGTAAGCACACCTCTAGGTGTGCAGCGATCGTGCCTTGGCGATGAGACCGCCAGTACGGACCGGCACCAGCGGGCGCTCGACCAAAATTCACGGTGGGAATGCATCCAGCGGGCCAAAATGACAGAACGGTCATTCCACTTGGATCGAAATCGTGGGCCCACCGGCCCCATCGCGGCCGATGAGGAACCTACCCGCGACTCCTTGATTGAAGGTTCGCCATCGCAAGGCCGGCCTTCAAGTAAATCTCCAGGCCGGGCATGGATGTCGCGGCGGAGCTCCTTTGCCGAAGGAAATAACATGCTTAAAACCGAGACAACTCCCATGCGCGTGGGTCGTTGGCTTCTCGCGCTGTGTCTATGCGCATTCGGCCTTTTCCTGACGATTGGCGGCGCTTGGCTGATCGCACTTGGCGGCAGCTGGTATTACCTGGTCGCCGGCCTGCTCAGCGTGGGCAGTGCGGTAGCGCTATGGCGCCGTAAAGCCAGTGCCACGCTCTGGTTTGGCGCGCTGTTCGTAATCACTTTGTTGTTCACGATCTGGGAATCCGGCTTGGACTACTGGGGCTGGGTGCCGCGCTTTGCGCTGGTGCTGGTCTTCGCGATCTGGTTCTCCCTACTGCTGCCGGGGCTGCATGCGGGTTTATCGCGCGCCAAGGCCGGCGGCATCACCGCTGTGCTCGTGGCCGCCTTCCTGGTCGCCGGGGGCCTGGCGTTCGCGCCGCATCACGTGACCGAAGCGTCCAATGTGCCGACGGCCGGCGATGCCGACTTCACCGCCCAGACCGGTTCGAGCGTGGACGGCGCACTGCCTTCGAGCGACTGGCCCGCCTACGGCGGCAACCAGGCGACCGACCGCTACACCACCGCCACCCAGATCACGCCGGACAACGTCAAGAACCTCCAGATGGCCTGGACCGCCCAGGTGGGCGAGGTGCCCACCGATGGTCGCTGGGGCGTCCAGAACACCCCGCTCAAGATCGGCGACACGCTGTATGTGTGCGGTTACCTCAACAAGGTCGCGGCGCTGGATGCGGCAACGGGCAAGACCAAGTGGACCTTCGACCCGGGGGTCAAGGCCACATCCGTGCCTTACACCCCCTCGTGCCGCTCCATGGCCTACTACACCGACACCGGCGCCGCCCCGCAGACACCCGTCGACCGGGCGACGGCTCCGGCGACCGAGACGTCCACAGCGGCCGCGAATGAGACACCTGCCGCACCTGCGACGCCTGTCGCAGGCGCTGCCCCGCAGGCCTGCACGTCCCGCCTGATCATGGGCACCCTGGACGGTCGCGTCATCGAACTCGACCCGCAGACCGGCAAGCGCTGCAGCGACTTCGGCAGAAACGGCCAGGTGGATATCACTGTCGACATGGGCAAGGTTTACCACGGGTATGTGGCCATCTCGAGCCCACCAGCGGTGATCCGCGACACCATCGTGGTGGGGCACGAGACCGTCGATGGCCAGCGTGCCTTCGGCCCGGCCGGGGTAACCAAGGCCTACGACGTGCACACCGGCAAGCTGAAGTGGGCCTGGGACGCGGCCGATCCGGAGAACACCGCACCGCGCGATCACGACGACGCTTACAAGCGTGGTTCGCCGGACGTGTGGACCTCCTTCACCGGCGACGACACGCTGGGCATGGTCTACCTGCCGGTGGGCAATGCTTCGGGCGACTACTACTCCAGTAGCCGCACGCCCGCCGAGAAGAAGTATTCGCCTTCGTTGACGGCGCTGGATATCGAGACCGGCAAGCCGGTGTGGACCTTCCAGAACACCCATAACGATGTGTGGGATTACGACCCGGGCGCGTCACCGACCCTGGTGGACTATCCGCAGAAGGACGGCACCCGGGTGCCGGCGATTCTCTTCCCGACCAAGAACGGGGAGATCTATGTCCTCAACCGCAAGACCGGCAAACCCTTGTTCGGCGTGGAAGAACGTCCGGCACCGCAGGGCGGCTATGAGCCCAGCGAGCGCAGCAAGACCCAGCCGTTCTCCAAGTTTGCCACTGTGGCCCAGCCCGAGCTGACCCCGGCCAAGACCTGGGGCCTGACCCCGATCGACCAGTTGGTGTGCCGCATCCAGTACCAGCAGGCCGACTACCGCGGTGAGTTCACGCCGCCCAGCGTCAAGCACCCGATCATCGATTACCCAAGCTACAACGGTGGCATCGATTGGGGCGGGGTGGCGCTTGATCCGGCCCGCGGCCTGATCATCGCCAACTACAACGACATGGCCAACTACAACAAGCTGGTCACGCGGGCGAAGGCCAATGCGCTGGGCTGGCATGCCAAGGACGTGATCAACGATCCGCACGCCGATGCCCAGGCCGAAGGCGCGGGCGATCCGCAGGCAGGCCTGCCGGTCGCCGTGGACGTCAATGCCGGTTGGCAGCTGAAGTACACCGGCATGCTGTGCACCGAGCCGCCTTACGGCGGGATCCGGGCCATCGACATCCGCACCGGTCGCACCGTGTGGGACCGCCCCTTCGGCACCGCCCGCAAGAACGGCCCTTGGGGCATCTCCAGTGGCTTGCCGATCAATATCGGCACGCCCAACAACGGCGGCTCGGTGGTGACCAAGTCCGGCCTGATCTTCATCGCCGCAGCGACCGATGACCTGCTGCACGCGATCGACATCAACACCGGCAAGACCCTGTGGACCGCGCCGCTCCCGGCCGGGGGCCAGGCCATGCCGATGATCTACGAGCAGAACGGCCGCGAGTACGTGGTCATCACCGCCACCGGTCACCACTTCATGAAGACCAAGCGTGGCAACGACGTGGTCGCCTACGCGCTGCCTCAGCGCTGAGCGCGATCCGCTGGGAGTGAACCGGGCCCCTTGTCCGCCGCGAGGCGGGCAGGGGGTCTGCTTGAGGAATGCGCTCAGCCGCGTCGCGCGGCTTGGATCCGGGCCACGTCGATCTTGCGCATCGTCATCATCGCCTCGAACACGCGCCTGGCAACAGCCGGGTCCGCATCGGTCACGCCTTCGGTCAGGGCGCGCGGGGTGATCTGCCACGACAGGCCCCAGCGGTCCTTGCACCAGCCGCAGTCGCTCTCCTGTCCGCCGTTGTCCACGATCGCGTTCCATAGCCGATCGGTTTCGGCTTGGTCCTCGGTGGCGACCTGGAACGAGAACGCCTCGCTGTGCTTGAACATCGGGCCGCCATTGAGCCCCAGGCACGGGATGCCGACCACGGTGAACTCCACGGTCAGTACGTCACCCGCCTTGCCGGACGGAAAGTCCGATGGCGCCCGATGCACCGGGCCGAGGTGGCTGTCGGGGAAGGTCCTGGTGTAGAACTCGGCCGCTTCCAGCGCGGTGCCGTCGTACCACAGGCAGATCAGGTTCTTGGGGATCACAGGCGTTTCTCCTTGGGCGAGTGGGCGCGCAGCGATGCGCTTTCGATGACACGACGGTGCAGCGTGCGCGAAATCGACAAGGCGGATGGTTGCATTTGACACTGCCTGTTTTGCGCCAAAACACGTCCTGGAAGCGCGCGATGGCGCGCCGCGGCGCTTAGAATCGGCGCTCTTTCCGTCCGTCACTTTCTCGTTGCCTTCATGACCACTTCCCACGCCCCCCTGCGCGGCAGCATCGTCGCGCTCGTCACCCCCATGCACCAGGACGGCAGCGTCGACTACGCCGCCTTGCGCAAACTGGTGGACTGGCACGTGGCCGAAGGCACCGATTGCATCGGCGTGGTCGGCACCACCGGCGAGTCGCCCACGGTGGACGTGGACGAGCACTGCGAGATCATCCGCGTCGCCGTCGAGCAGGCCGCGGGGCGCGTGCCGGTGATGGCCGGCTGTGGCGGCAATTCGA
Source organism: Pseudoxanthomonas sp. JBR18 (assembly GCF_028198165.1). Classification (NCBI taxonomy): domain Bacteria; kingdom Pseudomonadati; phylum Pseudomonadota; class Gammaproteobacteria; order Lysobacterales; family Lysobacteraceae; genus Pseudoxanthomonas; species Pseudoxanthomonas sp. JBR18. The sequence goes on along the minus strand of NZ_CP116339.1, from coordinate 4,158,904 downwards.
CCGCCGAGGCGATCGCGTTGGCGAAGTTCGCGCGCGAGGTCGGCGCCGACAGCCAACTGCAGGTGGTGCCGTACTACAACAAGCCCGGGCAGGAAGGGCAGTACCGCCACTTCGCCGCCATCGCCGAAGCCACCGGCGACCTGCCGATCATCCTGTACAACGTGCCCGGCCGCACCGTCGCCGATCTGCAGCACGACACCGTGCTGCGCCTGGCCCAGCTGCCGGGCATCGTCGGCATCAAGGAAGCCACCGGGAATATCGAACGTGCGCAGTGGCTGATCCGCGAGGCGCCGGAGGGCTTCTCGATCTACTCCGGCGATGACGGCACCGCCGTGGCGCTGATGCTCTGTGGTGGCCATGGCAATGTAAGCGTTACTGCCAACGTCGCCCCGCGCCTGATGCATGCGTTGTGCATGGCCGCCATCGCCGGCGATGCCGCCACCGCCATGGCGATCCAGATGCGGCTGCTGCCGCTGCACAGGCAGCTGTTCGTGGAGGCCAACCCGATCCCGGTGAAGTGGGCCGTCTCGCGCCTGGGCCATTGCGGTGGTGCGCTGCGTCTGCCCATGACCGAGTTGGAGCCGGCCAACCAGGCCAAGGTCGAGTCCGCCCTGCGCGAGGCCGGCGTGCTGCAATAACCCCAAAACCGCGTGTAGAGCGGAGCTTGCTCCGCTGTTCGTCCGTCGGGTTTTCGGGAAAGCCCCAGCGGACCAAGGTCCGCTCTACAGGTCGGATGTTCGGGGAGGCCGCAGCGGAGCGAGCTCCGCTCTACACGGGATGTTCGGGAGCGCCGCGCAGCTGCAGATGACCGAGCCGGCGCCGGCCAACCACGTCAAGGGCAGGCAGCTCTGCGCGAGGCCGGCGTGTTGCGATCGCCCAGAGCCGCGCGTAGAGCGGAGCTTGCTCCGCTGCTCTTCGGTCAGGTTTTCGGGAAAGCCCCAGCGGACCAAGGTCCGCTCTACAGGTCGGATGTTCGGGAATGCCCCAGCGGACCAAGGTCCGCTCTACAGGTCGGATGTTCGGGAAAGCCGCAGCGGAGCGAGCTCCGCTCTACGGGAGGGTGGGTACGGGTTTGCGCTCGGCCATCGACGGGAAGGCATCGCCCAGCATCTGCACCGTGCCGCAGTAGCTGGGGTCGTAGCCAGGCAACTGTCCCAGCTCGTGTCGGAAGCCGTCGCTGCGTAGCAGGTCCAGTACCGGCTGCAGTTGATGGTCATCCAGGCTGCGCGCCTGACACAGGAAGAAGTAGTGCTCGGTGATCAACGGCACGAAATCCAGCCCGTAGCGGCGCGCCGGCGGTTCCAGCGCCAGGCCCACGTCGGCCAGGCCGCTGGCCACATACGCGGCGACCGCGGCATGGGTCAGTTCCTCGGCATCGCAGCCGTGGATCGCCGACAGGGGCAGGCCCTCGCGGGCCAGCATGCATTCCAGCAACAGGCGCGTGCCCGAGCCCGGCTGGCGATGGATGAAGCGCACATCATCACGCAGCAGGTCGCTGAGCACGCGCAGGCGCTTGGGGTTGCCAGGCGCCACCACCAATCCCTGCCGCCGCATGGCCAGGTGGATGACCCGGTCCCCGAGCGGATCCAGCCGGTCCAGGTAATGACGCAGCAATTCGCCCTCCAGGCCGCCGATGGGCAGGTGCAGGCCTGCCAGGTCGCAGGCGCCGGCACGCAGCGCGGTCAGGGCGTCGTCCGGGCTGCGGTACTTCAGGTCCAGGGGCTGGTCGGCGGCGGCCAGGGTCTTGCGCAGCATCTCCACGCCGAAGCCATGCGAGGCATGCAGGCGCAGTGGCGTGGTCTCGCAGGTCAGGTTGCGCGACAACTCGGCCTCCAGTTCGGTGGCCAGGCTGTCGAGCATGGGCGACAGGCGCGCAGCGATGCGGTTGTCCGCCCAGACCAGACGCTCGCCCAGCGGGGTCAGCACGGCGCCACGTCCACGCTGCGAGCGCAGCAGCGGTACGCCGAACAGGGCCTGGGCCTGGCGCAGCAGTCCCCAGGCATAGCGATAGGACAGGCCGATCTCGCGGCTCGCCGCCGCCAGCGAACCGGACGCGCGCACGGCGACCAGCAGTTCGATCAGGCGCGCGGGCAACTCCCGACCGTCGACGGTCTGAACGCTCCACTGCGGGCGGATGCCGACCTTGTACATGGATGACCTCGCGGTGGTGCGGGGCAGCGCGGCCGGTGTGCCGGTGCCATCGGTGGTTCAGAGCCGATTATTCGACCAATGGCGCGTCTTGGAACGCCGCATTGCGTCAATATGCCCGACTAAACTCGTCACGAGTCCGATACGCCTTATGTCATCTGGAACATATTGAATCGTCCGGGTGATCCGTAGATCCGCCAGCCAATCGACCTTGGGAGGGTTCATGGCGAGCACACCAGACTTAGTTGCAGGGACCCGCGGCGCAGCGCCGAGCCTGATGTCCAAGGAACGCATCATCGCCGGCGCGGGCTTCAACCGCTGGCTGGTGCCTCCGGCCGCGCTGGCCATCCATCTGTGCATCGGCATGGCCTACGGCTTCAGCGTGTTCTGGCTGCCGATGACCAAGCTGCTGGCCGGCGCCGATGGCGCGGCCGCCAGCTGCGCCAACCTGGGGGTGCTGGGTGAGCTGACCACCACCACCTGCAACTGGTCGGTGCCGATGGTGAGCATCGTGTTCACGCTGTTCATCGCGATGCTGGGTATCTCGGCGGCCATCTGGGGCGGCTGGCTGGAGCATGCCGGCCCGCGCAAGGCCGGCTTCATCGCGGCGCTGTGCTGGGGCGGCGGCATGATCCTGGGCGGCATCGGCGTCTACGTGCACCAACTGTGGCTGGTATGGCTGGGCTGCGGCATCCTCGGCGGCGTGGGGCAGGGCCTGGGCTACATCACCCCGGTGTCCACGCTGATCAAGTGGTTCCCCGACCGGCGCGGTATGGCCACCGGCTTTGCGATCATGGGCTACGGCGGTGGCGCGCTGGTCGGCGCGCCGTTGGCGGTGTGGTTGATGGGCCACTTCAACGCCGGTGGCGGCAACGGCGTGGCGACCACGCTGATGGTGATGGGCGCGATCTACTTCCTGGTGATGAGCGCCGGCGCGTTCGGCTTCCGCGTGGCCCCCGATGGCTGGCGCCCGGCCGGCTGGACTCCGCCGGCCAGCGACAAGGCCGCGCGCATGGTCACCCAGCGCCACGTGCACCTGTCCAAGGCTTGGCGCACCCCACAGTTCTGGCTGATCTGGGGCGTGCTGTGCCTCAATGTGACCGCCGGCATCGGCGTGATCGCGATGGCCTCGCCGATGTTGCAGGAGGTGTTTGGCGGCGGCCTGCTGGGCCTGCCGGCCGGCACCGAGTTGAGTACCGAGCAGAAGGCGGCGGTGGCTGCGGCGGCGGCCGGGCTGGTTGGCCTGATCAGCCTGTTCAACAGCCTGGGGCGGTTGTTCTGGGCCTCGCTGTCGGACTTCATCGGGCGCAAGACCACCTATTTCGTGTTCTTCGTGCTGGGCATGGCGCTGTACTGCCTGATGCCCACGCTGGGACACCTGGGTTACGCGGCGCTGTTCGTGGTGGCCGTGTGCGTGGTGCTGACCATGTATGGCGGCGGCTTTGCCACCATCCCGGCGTACCTGGCCGATATCTTCGGGACGCAGATGGTCGGCGCGATCCACGGTCGCTTGCTCACCGCCTGGTCGGTGGCCGGCATCATCGGCCCGGTGCTGATCACCAACCTGCGTCAGTTCCAGCTGGACCGCGGCATGGCGCCCAACCTGGTCTACGACACCACGCTCTACATCCTGGCCGGCCTGCTGCTGGTGGGCTTCGTCTGCAACCTGCTGGTCCGCCCGGTCAACGAGAAGCACTACATGAGCGAGGAGGAACTGGCCGCCGAGCGCGCGCTGGCCAAGACCGCAACCCCCGGCGCCGGGACCGAGCAGGTGGCCCGTGGCGGCTTCGGGCTGGGCGGGATGCTGGCGTGGCTGGCGGTGGGCGTGCCGTTCCTGATCGGCGTGTGGATCGCCCTGAAGAAGGCCGCGGCACTGTTCATGTAGTCGGGCAGAGGAGATCGTACCGATGGGCAAGCGCTCTAGGCATATCGAATCAGTGACCGAAGTGGTCCCGGCGCTGGAGGACGCGTTGGCCGGTCCGGTGGAGGCGGCCATCGCCGAACATCGCGACCGTCCCGGCGCACTGCTGCCGATCCTGCATGCGGTGCAGGACGCATTGGGCCATGTCCCCGAAGGCGCGGTGGCGCCGATCGCCGCCGCGCTCAACATGACCCGGGCCGACGTGCACGGCGTGGTGAGCTTCTACCACCACTACCGCAGCGCGCCGCCAGGCGCACACCTGGTGCAGGTGTGCCGGGCCGAGGCGTGCCAGTCGATGGGCGCCCGGGCGCTGGAAGCCCACGCCCGCGCCCGGCTCGGGCTTGCGGCCGGCGCACATCACAGCGCCGATGGTCGCTTCACCCTGGAACCGGTGTATTGCCTGGGCAACTGCGCCCTGTCGCCGGCGATGTTGCTGGACGGGCAGTTGCACGGGCGGGTGACGCCGGGCCGCTTCGATGCCTTGCTGGCCACTTGTGAAACGACCGAGGAGCACGCCGCATGAGCATTACGGTGTATGTGCCAGGCGACGCCGCCGCGGTCTCGGTCGGCGCCGATGCCGTGGCCGCCGCCATCACCCGCGAGGCCCAGGCCCGCGGCCTGGACGTGCGTGTGGTCCGCAATGGCTCGCGTGGGCTGCTGTGGCTGGAACCGCTGGTCGAAGTCGCCACGCCCCAGGGGCGGGTGGCCTATGCGCCGGTGGGCGAGGGGGATATCGCGGGCCTGTTCCAGGCCGGATGGCTGGAGGGCGGCGCCCATGCCCTGCGTCTGGGCGATATCACCCAGCATCCGTATTTCCGCGACCAGCGGCGGGTGTCCTTCGCCCGCGTCGGCGTGATCGATCCGGTGGATGTGGACGACTACGCCGCCCATGGCGGCTGGGCCGGGCTCAAGCGCGCGTTGGCGCTGGAGCCGGCGAAGGTCGTGGAGACGGTGACCGCCTCCGGCCTGCGCGGGCGCGGCGGTGCGGCGTTCCCGACCGGGATCAAGTGGCAGACCGTGCACGATGCCCACGCCCTGCAGAAATACATCGTCTGCAATGCCGACGAAGGCGACTCGGGCACGTTCTCCGACCGCATGCTGATGGAGGGCGACCCGCTGTGCCTGGTCGAAGGCATGACCATCGCCGGCTTGGCGGTCGGGGCGACCCAGGGCTACATCTACCTGCGCAGCGAGTACCCGCACGCCTGGCGCACGCTCAATGCCGCCATCGCCCAGGCCTACGCGGCGGGCTGGCTGGGCGCGGACATCGCCGGCTCCGGGCGGCGCTTCGACCTGGAGGTGCGCCTGGGCGCCGGGGCCTACATCTGCGGCGAGGAGACCTCGCTGTTGGAGAGCCTGGAAGGCAAGCGCGGACAGGTGCGTTTCAAACCGCCGCTGCCGGCGCTCAAGGGTCTGTTCGGCAAGCCCACCGTGATCAACAACGTGATCACCTTCTCGGCGGTGCCCGCGATCCTGGCCGATGGCGCGCCGGCCTACCACGACTACGGGACTGGCCGCTCGCGCGGCACGCTGCCATTGCAGCTGGCGGGCAACATCGCCCACGGCGGGCTGGTCGAGGTGCCGTTCGGGCTGACCCTGCGCCAGGTGCTGTACGACTACGGCGGCGGTTCGGCCAGCGGCCGGCCGATCCGCGCGGTACAGGTCGGCGGCCCGCTGGGCGCCTATCTGCCCGAATCGCTGTTCGACACGCCGCTGGACTACGAGGCCTTTGCCAAGGTCGGCGGCATGCTCGGCCATGGCGGCATCGTGGTGTTCGACGACACCGTGGACATGCTCGAACAGGCCCGCTACGCCATGGAGTTCTGTGCGATCGAGTCCTGCGGCAAGTGCACGCCGTGCCGAATCGGCTCCACCCGCGGGGTGGAGGTCATCGACCGCTTCGCCACGCATGGCGCGGTGCAGGAGGCGCTGTTGCGCGACCTGTGCCAGACCATGCTGCACGGCTCGCTGTGCGCGCTGGGGGGGCTGACGCCGTACCCGGTGCTCAGCGCCCTGGATCATTTCCCCGAAGACTTCGACCGCGTCCGCCAGTCCGACGCGGCCTGAGGAGGTCACCATGCGTTCCATCGCCGAAACCGACCTGGGCACCCCCAATCCCCAGCTCATCCAGCTTCAGCCGCTCAAAAAGGTCACCCTGAACATCGACGGCCAGTCGGTGCAGGTGCCCGAAGGCACCTCGATCATGCGTGCCGCGGCGCTGATGGGAACCAAGATTCCCAAGCTGTGCGCCTCCGATGCGCTCGACGCCTTCGGCTCATGCCGCTTGTGCTTGGTGGAGATCGAAGGACGCAAGGGCTACCCCGCCTCGTGCACCACGCCGGTGACCGAGGGCATGGTGGTGCGCACGCAGTCACCCAAGCTGGGCGAACTGCGGCGCGGGGTGATGGAGCTGTACATTTCCGACCATCCGCTGGACTGCCTGACCTGCCCGGCCAACGGCCATTGCGAACTGCAGGACATGGCCGGCGCGGTCGGCCTGCGCGAGGTGCGCTACGGCTACGAGGGCGCCAACCACGTCAAGCCGGTCAGCCAGGACGGGCACGTCAATCCGCTGTTCGCCGACAAGGACGCGTCCAACCCGTATTTCACCTTCGATCCGTCCAAGTGCATCGTCTGCTCGCGCTGCGTGCGCGCCTGCAGCGAGGTGCAGGGCACCTTCGCCCTGACCATCGCCGGACGTGGCTTCGAATCCAAGGTGTCCGCCGCGCAGGAGCAGCCGTTCCTGGAATCGGAGTGCGTCAGCTGCGGCGCCTGCGTGCAGGCCTGCCCAACCGCGACGCTGTCGGAAAAGTCCCTGATCACCCTGGGCCAGGCCGACCACAGCGTGGTCACCACCTGTGCCTATTGCGGCGTGGGCTGCTCGTTCCGCGCCGAGATGCAGGGCGACCAGCTGGTGCGCATGGTCCCCAACGCCGACGGGCACGCCAACCACGGGCATTCGTGCGTCAAAGGGCGCTTCGCGCTGGGGTACGCCACCCATCCGGACCGCATCACCACGCCGATGATCCGCAAGCAGATCACCGACCCGTGGCAGGTGGTGAGCTGGGAGGAGGCGATCGCCCACACCGCCAGCGAGTTCAAGCGCCTGCAGCAGCAGTACGGCAAGTTCTCCATTGGCGGCATCACCTCCTCGCGCTGCACCAACGAGGAAACCTACCTGGTGCAGAAGCTGGTGCGCGCCGGCTTTGGCAACAACAACGTCGATACCTGCGCGCGCGTGTGCCATTCGCCGACCGGCTACGGGCTCAAGCAGACCCTGGGCGAATCGGCCGGCACCCAGGATTTCGACTCGGTGCGCCATGCCGACGTGATCCTGGTCATGGGCGCCAATCCAACCGACGGCCATCCGGTGTTCGCCTCGCAGATGAAGCGGCGCCTGCGCGAGGGCGCCAAGCTGATCGTGATCGACCCGCGCCGCATCGACCTGGTCAAGACGCCGCACGGCAAGGCCGAGGTCCATCTCAAGCTCAAGCCCGGCACCAACGTGGCCATGCTCAACGCGCTGGCCCACGTCATCGTGACCGAAGGCCTGGCCGATGAGGGCTTCATCGCCGCGCGCTGCGAGCCCGAACCCTTCGCCAAGTGGCGCAGCTACGTGGCCGATCCCTCGCGCTCGCCGGAGGCGCTGCAGGCCGAGACCGGGGTGGACGCCGCGCTGGTGCGCCAGGCCGCACGCCTGTATGCCGGCGCGCGCAACGCGGCCATCTACTACGGCCTGGGCGTGACCGAGCACGCGCAGGGCTCCACCGCGGTGATGGGCATTGCCAACCTGGCCATGGCCACCGGCAACCTGGGCCGGCCCGGCGTGGGCGTCAACCCGCTGCGCGGGCAGAACAACGTGCAGGGTTCCTGCGACATGGGCAGCTTCCCGCATGAGTTTCCCGGCTATCGCCACGTGGGCGACGCCCAGGTGCGGGCGCTGTTCGAGGGCGAGTGGGGCGTGCCGCTGCACGACGAGCCGGGGCTGCGCATCCCCAACATGTTCGAGGCGGCGCTGGATGGCGAGTTCAAGGGGCTGTACATCGAGGGCGAGGACATCGGCCAGTCCGATCCCAATACCCAGCACGTCACCGCCGCGCTGAGCGCGATGGAGTGCGTAGTGGTGCAGGACCTGTTCCTCAACGAGACGGCCAAGTTCGCGCACGTGTTCCTGCCCGGCAGCTCGTTCATGGAGAAGGATGGCACCTTCACCAACGCCGAGCGCCGCATCTCGCGGGTGAGGAAGATCATGGCACCCAAGGCCGGCTATGCGGATTGGGAGATCACCCAGTTGCTGGCCAATGCCATGGGCTATCCGATGGCCTATACCCACCCCTCGCAGATCATGGACGAGATCGCCCGGCTCACCCCGACCTTCACCGGTGTCAGCTACGCGCGCCTGGAGGAGATGGGCAGCATCCAGTGGCCGTGCAACACCGAGCACCCGGAGGGCACGCCGACCATGCACGTGGATGCCTTCGTGCGCGGCATGGGCAAGTTCATGCTGACGCCATACGTGCCCACGCGTGAGAAGGTCAACGCGCGCTTCCCGCTGCTGTTGACCACCGGGCGCATCCTGAGCCAGTACAACGTCGGCGCGCAGACCCGGCGCACGCCCAACTCCACCTGGCACGACGAGGATCGCCTGGAGCTGCATCCGCACGATGCCGAGGAGCGCGGCATCGCCGAGGGCGACTGGGTCGGCGTGGCCAGCCGCGCGGGCGACACCGTCCTGCGCGCGCGCATTACCGACCGGGTACAGCCGGGCGTGGCCTACACCACCTTCCACTTCCCTGGCTCGGGCGCCAACGTGATCACCACCGATAACTCGGACTGGGCGACCAACTGTCCCGAGTACAAGGTCACCGCGGTCCAGGTCACGCGGGTGACCCAGCCTTCGGACTGGCAGCAGCGGCACAAGGCCTTCGACACGCTGCAGGAGCAACTGCTGCCTGCCGCAGAATAGGACCATGAGCGAGAGCCACACCGCAGAGCGGACCGAAGACGCCGGCAGCGTCGTGCGCGGCGTGGCCAGGCGGCGTGGCGACACCGTGCGCACGCTGGAAGACCACATCGCCGAAGAGGTGCCGGTGGCCTTCGTCTACAACGATGCGCCGTTCGCGGTGATGATGGCCACGCCTGCGGACCTGGACGATTTTGCGCAGGGGTTTGCCCTGAGCGAGGGCATCGTGGAAGCCTTCGACGATGCGCAGGTCGCCTCGGTCGAGCACCTGCTGGAGGGTGTGGAGATCCGTGTGCGCATCCCGCAGGACCGCGCGGAGATCCTGCAGCAGCGCCGCCGCAGCATGAGTGGGCGCAGTGGCTGCGGCGTGTGCGGCAGCGAACTGCTGGAAGCGGCCCTGCGTTCACCGGCACCGGTGGGCGAGGGCATCAAGGTCACCGCATCCGCCCTGCAGCGCGCCCTGCGGGAGCTGCGCGGCTTGCAGCCGCTCAACGCGCGCACGGGCGCCACCCACGCCGCAGGCTGGGCGCTGGCCGATGGCCGTGTCGTGCTGGTGCGCGAGGACGTTGGCCGCCACAACGCGCTGGACAAGTTGATCGGAGCGATGCATCGGGCCGGCCATGATCCACAGGCCGGCTTCCTGGTGGTGACCAGCCGCGCCAGCTACGAAATGGCGATGAAGGCGGCCAGCGCCGGCATCGCCTTCATGGCCGCGATCTCCGCACCGACCGCGTTGGCCATCTCCCTGGCCCAGCGCACCGGCCTGACCCTGCTGGGCTTTGCGCGTGAGGACGGCCACGCGGTGTACACCCACGCGCCGCGCTTCATCGAAGACATCCACGAGGACCGCCCATGAACGAGACTGCCGGTGAACGCGTCAATCGCCTGGTCGAGATGGCCAACGACATCGCCGCCTACTTCGCCGCCGAGTCCGACCAGGCCATCGGCGCCGAAGGGGTTCGCCAGCATCTGGTGAAATTCTGGGAGCCGGGCATGCGTCGCAAGTTGCTGCGCTACGTGCGTGAGGGCGGAGAGGGGCTGGTTCCATTGGCCCGTAACGCCGTGGAGCAGCTCGACGCCTGAAGCCTGCGTGCCAGGATCGTCACGCCTGCAACCATTGCCGACGTGATCAGGCAAACATGACAGAATCCGCCGGCTTCGTTTTCCTGAACCGGTTTTCATCGATGTCTTCCGTCGCCGCCGCTCCCACCACCAACTCGCCCGCGCGCGTGCTGGTGGCCAGCTTGATGGGCACCACCATCGAGTTCTTCGATTTCTACATCTATGCCACCGCCGCGGTGCTGGTGTTCCCGCATCTGTTCTTCCCGCCGGGCAACGAGACCGCCGCGCAGCTGTCGTCGCTGGCCACCTTCGCGGTGGCCTTCATCGCCCGTCCGGTCGGTTCGGCGATGTTTGGACATTTCGGTGACCGGATCGGCCGAAAGGCCACGCTGGTGGCGGCGTTGCTGACGATGGGAATCTCCACGGTGGCGATCGGCCTGCTGCCGACCTATGCGACCATCGGGCTGGCCGCCCCGGCGCTGCTGACCCTGTTCCGCTTCGGCCAGGGCCTGGGCCTGGGCGGCGAATGGGGCGGTGCGGTGCTGCTGGCGACCGAGAACGCGCCCCCCGGCAAGCGCGGGTGGTACGGCATGTTCCCGCAGCTGGGCGCGCCGCTGGGCTTCCTGCTTTCGGCGGGCACCTTCCTGATCATGGGCGCGGCGCTGTCGAGCGACCAGTTCCTGGCCTGGGGCTGGCGCGTGCCGTTCATCGCCTCCTCGCTGCTGGTGATCGTCGGCCTGTGGGTGAGGCTGAAGATCGCCGAGACCCCGGATTTCCAGAAGGCCCTGGACCGCAACGAGCGCGTGCGCCTGCCGATGGGCGAGGTGTTCACCCGACACTTCGGGCCGATGCTGGCCGGGACCCTGGGCGCCCTGGCGACCTTCGTGCTGTTCTACCTGATGACCGTGTTCGCCCTGGGCTACGGTACCGGCACCCTGGGCTACAGCAAGCAGGAATTCCTGCTGCTGCAGATGATCGGCATCCTGTTCTTCGCTGCGGGCATCCCGCTCTCGGCGCTCTACGGCGACCGCGCCACCGCGCGCAAGGCGATGATGGTGGCCACGGTGTGCATCTTCGTGTTCGGCCTGCTGTTCTCCACACTGTTCCAGTCCGGGCATCCGGCGATGGTGCTGCTGTTCCTGTCGGTCGGCTTTTTCATCATGGGCTGTACCTACGGCCCGGTGGGCACGCTGCTGTCGGAGGTCTATCCGGTGAGCGTGCGTTATACCGGCTCGTCGCTGTCGTTCAACCTGGCCAGCATCCTGGGCGCGGCGCCGGCGCCGGCGGCCGCCAAGTGGCTGGCCGGGCAGTACGGCGTACAGTCGGTCGGGTTCTACCTGAGCGCGGCGGCGGTGATCACGCTGCTGGCGCTGATGGTGGTGCGACGCCACGCCAGCGTGGCCCGATGAGGCAAGCTGGCGGTCAGTGAAACAGGCGCGCCAGGGTGCGCTTCATCCAGCCCCCTTGTTGATGGGCGCGGCTGAAGTGGTCCAGGTGCCGGCGGACGTCCTCGGCGTAGGCCTTGTCGTCGTTGCGGATATGGTTGAACAGCCAGCGCGACAACAGGTGCTTGAGATCGTCGGAGACGTCCTCGCCAGCCTGGAAGCGCAGCCGGAACTCGTTGACCCGACGGATGAACACCTCGTGCACCCGCTTGTGCGCGGCGGTGAAGGGATAGCCGGCTTCCTCCAGCAGTTCCTCTTCGAAGGCGAAGTGGGACATCGTGTAGTCCACCAGCTCCTCGATCACCTCGCCCACGGCCAGCTGCTCGTGGGTGCGCTGGGCGGCATGCAGCTGGTTGATCATCTCAACGATGCGCCGGTGTTGCCGGTCGATCTCCTCGATGCCGGTGTCCAGGTCGTTCTGCCAGATCAGCAGGGCCATGTTGACGCTTCCAGGACGCCCCAGGTTGGCGGGGCCGATGGAAGGCAATGTGTGCGACACGCGTCGCTGAGGCATTGATCTGGCGCAAGGCACGGCGGTCCGGTGTATGCGCACCGCCGCGCCGACCAAGGCTGTCAGCCCGAGGCGATGACCTGGTTACGTCCGCCGGCCTTGGCCAAGTACAGGCGACGGTCGGACTCGGCCAGCAGGCTGTGCAGGGTCTCGTCGTGAGCGCCCGCGCTGAGGCACACGCCAATACTGACGGTGGTCTTCAGGCGGTCGCCCGCGATCTGGACGTCCAGCTCGGCGATGCGGTGGCGCAGGTCCTCGAAGTACGTCGCCGCCTCGTCCGCGCTCAGTCCCGGCGCGAGCAGGCAGAATTCCTCGCCGCCGAAGCGGGCGACCAGGTCCTGCGGGCGGGCGTGACGTGAGACAGCATTGGCCACCGCGCGCAACGCGTCGTCGCCGGCCTCGTGGCCCCAGGTGTCGTTGATGTGTTTGAAATGGTCGATGTCGACCATCGCCGCGGCGACCTGGGCCGATTGCTGGCGCAGGTGAGGCAGCATGCGCTGGCCCTGCTCCAGGAAGTGCCGCCGGTTGGGCAGCCCGGTCAAAAAGTCGCGCGTGGCCAGGTCCTGCAGGGTGCCGATCAACTCCAGCTGATCGACGTTCTGCGAGACGCGGCAGAAGAACTCCTCGCGTGAGAACGGCTTGCGCAGGAAATCGTTGGCGCCATTCTTGAGGAAGCGGGGGATCAGGGTGGGGTCGCTGCTACCGGACAGGCCGATGACGGTGACCTTGTCGCGCGCGCGGATGGCGCGCATGCGGCGGATGAATTCCACGCCCTCCATGCCCGGCATTTCCTGGTCGACCACCACCAGGCGGATGCCGGGGTCTTTCTCCAGCACTTCCAGTGCCTCGGCGCCGCCAGCCGCCTGTTCGGTCCGATAGCCGTACATGCTCAGCAGTCCGGCGGCGTACGCCCGCGCGGAAAGCGAATCGTCCACCACCAGGGCGGCGATGCGCCGGTTGCGTTCCAGACGCTGCACCAGCCAGGCCAGGTAGTCGATGCTGCCCGGGGCGTTCTTCAGTACGTAGTCGATGATCTGCTGCTGCAGCACGCGCTTGCGCAGGTCTTCGTCGTAGACGCCGCTGACCACCACGGTCGGCAGCCCGCGCGAGACGAAGAAGTCCACGACCGTGTCGCGGTCACCGTCGGACAGGACCAGGCCGGTCATCACCATAAACCAGCCATCCTCGCTCTCCAGCACCCGCGCGGCCTCGGCCAGGGTGGAGACCACGGTCACCGGCAGATTGATGCGTTGGGAAATCGCCTCGCGCACCAGGGTGGTGAAGGTGCGCGAGTTCTCCACCAGCAGGACTTTCTGCGGGAGCACTTCGTCGCCAGCTTGAAACGCCGCTAGATGCGGAAACGGTGACATGGGTCGCGAAGACTTGGAGAGTCAGTGCCCATAACGGCACGACTGCGGGGTTCTTGAGGCCTTTGTGCTTACCAAAGTGCGTCGCGCAGCTTGTACCAGCCCATTGCCGCGACCAGCAGCGGGGTGCGTAGGGCCTGGCCGCCGGGGAAGGGCGCGTGCTTGATCCTGGCGAACAGGTCCAGCCGCTGGGACTGGCCGGCGATCGCCTCCGCGATGAGTTTGCCGGCCAGCCCGGTGGCGACCACACCATGACCTGAGAATCCCTGGGCGAAGTACAGGTTGGGCGCCAGGCGCCCCCAGTGGGGGGCACGATTGAGCGAGATGTCCACCACACCCCCCCAGGTGTAATCCAGCGAGGTGTCGCGCAGTTGCGGGAACACCGCGACGATGCGCCGGCGCATGATCGCCTGCAGGTCTCGCGGGGCGCGCCCGGAATAGCTGGCCCGCCCGCCGAACAGCAGGCGATGGTCGTGGCTGAGCCGGTAGTAATCCAGCGTCCATGCGGTATCGGCCACGGCCATGTCGTTGCCGATCAGGGCGCGGGCCCCGTCCTCGCCCAGTGGGGCGGTGGCGGCGATATAGGTGCCGACCGGCATGATCCGCGCCTCCAGCTCCGGGGCGATGCCCTGCAGCAGCGCGTTGCCGGCCAGCACGGCGAACTCGCAATGCACCTCGCCCTGCGCAGTGCGGAAGACGGGCTTGGCGCCGCGGACCAACTGCGTGACCGGGGTGCCTTCGAAGATCTGGACGCCGGCGGCCAGCGCCGCGCGTCCCAGGCCCAGCGCATAGGCCAGCGGGTGCAGGTGGCCGCTGATCGGGTCGTAGAGCGCGCCCAGGCAACGGTCGCTGGCGAGGTTGGCGCGCAGGCGTTCGCGGTCCCACCACTCGACCGGATGGGCGTAGTAGGTGTGGAAGCGTTCGACCATCGCCTGCACGTCGCGCTGCTGGCGCGGCTTGAGCGGCACGGTGGCGTGGCCGGGACGCCAGTGGGCCTGAATGCCGTGCCTGGCCAGGCGGGCGTGCAGCCAGTCCAGGCCTTCACGCGAGAGGTCGAACAGGCGCCGCGCCTGGTCCAGTCCGACCAGGTGTTCCAGTTTCTCCTCGCCACAGCCGAAGCCGACGATGGCCTGGCCCCCGTTCCGGCCCGACGCTCCCCAGCCGATCCGGTGCGACTCCAGTACCACGACGCGATAGCCGGCCTCGGCCAACTCCAATGCGGCGGACAGTCCAGTGTAGCCGGCGCCGAGGATGCAGACATCGCAGGTGAGGCGGCCTTCCAGCGTGGGCTGGAGGGGCAGGGGATCGACGCTGGCCGCGTACCAGCTGAGGGGGTATGACTCGCTCATGCAGGCTCCTGCGCGTGGACCTTTCCGATTGTCGTGGTCGTTGTAGGGCCGAGCTTGCTCGGCACGGGGTTTTCCCGGGGCAGGCCCAGCGGCGCAAGCTCCGCTCTACAGGTGCGTGCGGCGGCGGGCGCGCGGCCAGGCAGGCTCAGACCGCACGCAGGTACCAGGCGTAGTCCAGGTCGGTCACCTGGGTCTCGAAGCTGCGCAGCTCCTTGCGCTTCTGCTGTCCATAGATGTGGCGGAAGCGCGTGCCGAACTGCGTGGCCACCAGGTCGCTGGCCAGGAAGTCGTCGATCGACTGGCGCCAGGAAGGGCTGCGGTTGTCGGTCTGGTCGTAGGCATTGCCGACGATGGGAGGTCCGGGATCGAATTGGTGCTCCAGGCCGTGCAGCATGCCGGCCAGCACGGCCGCGCAGGCCAGGTAGACGTTGGCATCGGCACCGGCGACGCGGTGTTCGATCCGCGTATTGGCCGCATCGCTGTGTGGGATGCGCATGGCCACGGTGCGGTTGTTGAAGCCCCAGGTGTCGGCCAGGGGGACGAACGCATTGAGGACATAGCGTCGGTAGCTGTTGGCATGCGGGGCGAACAACAGCAGGGTCTCGGCCGCGCTGCGCTGCAAGCCGCCGATGGCGTGCTTGAGCGCCTCGGCCGGTGCGTCCTGGGGGCCGGCGAAGACATTGCGGCCCTGGCGATCCAGCAGGCTGACATGGACGTGCAGGCCACTACCGGCCTGCTCGACCAGCGGCTTGGCCATGAAACTGGCCTGCAGCTCCTGCCGCTGGGCGACCGCCTTGATGGTGCGCTTGAGCAACAGCGCCTCGTCGCAGGCGCGTAGCGCGTCGGCGCGATGCTTGAGGTTGATTTCGAACTGCCCCGGGGCGTATTCGGCCACGGCCGTGTCGGCGGGAATGTCCTGGATGGCGCAGGCCGCGGTGACCGCGTCGATGAAGCCACGATGGTCGTCCAGGTCTTCCATGGAATAGACCTGCGTGGTCGCGTTGCGCGTGCCGGTCTGCGGGTTGATGGCCGGCTGCGGGCGTCCCTGCGCATCGGGCAGGCGGTCGAACAGGTAGAACTCCAGCTCGATGGCGACCACCGGCGTCAGGCCGCGCGCGGCGAAGCGTTCGACCACCCGACGCAGCACTTCGCGCGGATTGGCCTCGAACACGCCGCCTTGCCCGTCCTCCATCGACAGCAGCAGCTGCGCCATCGGCCGTGGCGACCACGGCACCGGCCGCAGCGAGCCCGGCACCGGCCGGCAGATCCGGTCCTCGTCGCCGATGTCGTAGCCCAGCCCGGTCTCCTCGACGGTATTGCCGGTGATGTCGGTGGCGATCAGCGACATCGGCAGGCACACCCCGTCCCGATACACCTTGTCCAGCGCATCGGCGGTGACGCGCTTGCCGCGCAGCAGGCCGTTCATGTCAGGCAGCAGCAGGTCGATGGCTTCCAGGTCCGGGAGCGCGGCGCGGGTGGCGCGGTCTTGGTCACGCAGGGCCTCGTCGGAGGCGGCGGGAGGAAGGGTCATGGAGGCCTCGCTGGCGATCACGCAGGAGCTTAGCAGTGCGGGTGGCTGTCAAGAAAAATCAACAAAGGCCATGCACGCGCCGCTTAGTGTCCGTCGGCTTTCAGTGCTGCCTGGGCTTAGGTGGAGGACCGCGTTGTAAAAATCAGGCGCCGCGGCTACTTTGGCCCGGAGCCGCACGCGAGCCGCGTCCCCCATGACCCAGTCGCCGCTGATCGGAATCCCCACCGACCGCAAGCAGATCGGCCTGCATCCGTTCCTGGCCGTGGGTGAGAAGTATGTCCGCGCCGTGGTGGACGGCGCCGGCGGCGTTCCGCTGCTGTGGCCGGCGCTGAGCCCGCCGTTGGCCTTCGATGCGCTGCTCGACACGGTCGATGGCCTGTTGCTGACCGGTGCGGTCAGCAACATCGAGCCGCACCACTACTCCGATGAGCCCAGCTGGGAAGGCAACCCGCACGACCCCGCGCGCGATGCGACCACCTTGCCGCTGGTGCGCGCGGCGCTGGATGCCGGCGTCCCGGTTCTGGCCATCTGCCGCGGCTTCCAGGAAGTGAACGTGGCCCTGGGCGGCACCCTCCACCAGCGCGTGCACGAGGTCCCTGGATTGACCGATCACCGCGAGGACAAGGCCGCGACCCTGGACGTGCAGTACGCCCCGGCGCATCCGGTCGCGCTGGTCCCTGGTGGGCTGCTGGCCGGATTTGGCGGCAGCAGCCAACAGGTCAATTCGCTCCACGGGCAGGGCGTGCGCCGACTCGCCGACGGCCTGCTGGTGGAAGCCACCGCACCGGACGGGCTGGTCGAAGCCTTTCGCTTCGATGGCGAGACCTTCCTGCTTGGTGTGCAGTGGCATCCGGAATGGAAGCTCACCGAGCACCCGTTCTACATGGGCATCTTCCGGGCGTTCGGCGATGCCTGCCGCGCCCGCGCCAGACGTCGCCAGGAGCCCGCTTTCGCATGAGCCGCCGCCAGCCCCCGCGTGAACCGCCCGCCGAACCGGCCGACAATTCGCTGCGGCGCTGGCTCAAGGAGCGCCGCATCACCGAGGTCGAATGCCTGGTCCCGGACATCACCGGCATCGCGCGCGGCAAGATCATCCCGGCCGACAAGTTCAGCCACGACTACGGCACGCGCCTGCCCGAAGGCATCTTCGCCACCACCGTCACCGGCGACTATCCGGACGATTACTACGAGCTGACCAGTCCGTCGGATTCGGACATGTTCCTGCGCCCGGACCCGGGCACCGTGCGCATGGTGCCGTGGGCCGCCGACCCGACCGCGCAGGTGATCCACGACTGCTGGACCAAGGACGGGGAGCCGCACGAACTGGCCCCGCGCAACGTCCTGCGGCGCGTGCTCAAGGCCTACGAGGATGCTGGCCTGCAGCCGGTGGTGGCGCCGGAGCTGGAGTTCTTCCTGGTGCAGAAAAACACCGATCCGGACTTCCCGCTGCTGCCCCCGGCCGGGCGCTCGGGCCGGCCGGAGACTGCGCGCCAGTCCTACTCGATCGACGCGGTCAACGAATTCGACCCGATCCTGGACCTGATGTACGACTACTGCGATGCCATGGAGCTGGACGTGGATACGCTGATCCACGAATCCGGCGCCG
Source organism: Pseudoxanthomonas sp. JBR18 (assembly GCF_028198165.1). Classification (NCBI taxonomy): domain Bacteria; kingdom Pseudomonadati; phylum Pseudomonadota; class Gammaproteobacteria; order Lysobacterales; family Lysobacteraceae; genus Pseudoxanthomonas; species Pseudoxanthomonas sp. JBR18. The sequence goes on along the minus strand of NZ_CP116339.1, from coordinate 4,141,001 downwards.
CGCAGTTGGAGGTGAACTTCACCCATGCCGACGCCCTGAGCCGCGCCGACCAGGTGTTCCTGTTCAAGCGCACCATGCGCGAGGCGGCGATGCGCCACGGCATCTACGCCACCTTCCTGGCCAAGCCGATGGAGAACGAGCCCGGCAGCGCCATGCATCTCCACCAGAGCGTGCTGGACCTCAAGCGCGGGAGGAACGTGTTCGCCGGCAAGGCGCTGGGCAAGGAGAGCAAGACCTTCCATCACTACATCGGCGGGCTGCAGAAGTACGCGCCGCTGACGATGGCCTTCTTTGCGCCCAACGTGAATTCCTATCGGCGCCTGGCGATCGGCCAGGTGGCCCCGATCAACGTGCAGTGGGGCTACGACAACCGGACCTGCGGCCTGCGCGTGCCCAAGGACACGCTGGAGAACACGCGCGTGGAAAGCCGTTTCGCCGGTTCCGATGCCAATCCCTACCTGGCCATGGCCGCCACCCTGGCCTGTGGGCTGCTGGGCATCCAGGGCGAGCTGAAGCCGACCAAGCCGCTGTCCACCAGCGCGCAGGACGTGGGCTTCGAGCTACCGCGCTCGCTGGGCGAGGCGCTGGACGAACTGGAGGGCGCCACCGCCTTGCACGACCTGCTCGGGCCGCGCTTCGTGCGCGCCTACATCTCGGTCAAGCGCAAGGAATACGAGACGTTCTTCCGGGTGATCAGCTCGTGGGAGCGCGAGTTCTTGTTGTTGAACGTGTGATCCGCGCGGTGAGGCCTGTTGTTGCTGTCGGCGTTTGATTCTGAGCACCTTAAAGCAAGCCGAGCATCGCAGCAGACCCGGGCCGAAGAGGCGCCCTTGTCTGAGCGAAGCGAGTTTGGGCGCCGTGCCCGGGGCTGCGAGAAGCACAGGGGACCGATGCGCAGCATCGGATTGCGTCGGTGCCCACGGTTTTGGCTACTTTTGCCATGACAAAAGTAGCTCGCGCTGTAAGCGCGAAAGCTCTTGCCCTTGCCTTCAAAGCGTTGGAAAAAAGTGATGGATACCCAGCAAGCCCGACTCCTGCAGGACCTCGATGCCGCCCACCATCTGCATCCATTCAATGACAACGCCGCCCTGGCGGCCAAGGGCACGCGCATCCTGACTCGCGGCGAGGGTTGCTATGTCTGGGACGCCCAGGGCCACAAGCTGCTCGATGCCTTCGCCGGGCTGTGGTGCGTCAACATCGGCTACGGCCGGGCCGAACTGGGCCAGGCGGCCGCGCGGCAGATGGAGCAGCTGGCCTACTACAACAGTTTCTTCCAGTGCACCACCGAGCCCACCATCCGCCTGGCGGCCAAGCTGGCCGAGCTGACCCCGGGGGATCTCAACCACGCCTTCTTCGTCAATTCCGGCTCGGAGGCCAACGACACCATCCTGCGCCTGGTGCGCCACTTCTGGGCGGTGCAGGACCAGCCGCAGAAAAACATCTTCATCGGCCGCCACAACGGCTACCACGGCACCACCGTGGCCGGGGCCAGCCTGGGTGGGATGAAGGGCATGCACGGGCAGGGCGGGCTGCCGATCCCGGACATCCACCATATCGATCCGCCGTTCTGGTTCCATGACGGCGGCGAGCTGTCCGAGGACGAATATGGACTGGTCGCCGCGCGTCGGCTGGAGGACAGGATCCTGGCGCTTGGCCCAGAGCGCGTGGCGGCCTTCATCGGTGAGCCGGTCATGGGCGCGATCGGCGTGTACATCCCGCCACGCACCTACTGGCCGGAGATCGAGCGCATCTGTCGCAAGTACGACGTGCTGCTGGTCGCCGACGAGGTGATCTGCGGCTTTGGCCGCACCGGCGAGTGGTTCGGGTCGCAGACCTTCGGCTTCATGCCGGACATCATGACCATCGCCAAGGGCATCACCTCCGGCTACATCCCATTGGGCGCGGCGATGTTCAACGACCGCGTCGCCGGCGTGCTGAAGGGCCAGGGCGGCGAGCTGGCGCATGGCGCCACCTATTCCGGCCACCCGGTGTGCGCGGCGGTGGCGCTGGAGAACATCCGCATCCTGCAGGACGAGCGGATCGTGGAGACCGCACGCGAGCAGGTCGCTCCCTACCTGGCCCAGCGCTGGGCCGAACTGGGCGAGCATCGCCTGGTCGGCCAGGCGCGGATCGTCGGTCTGATGGGCGCGCTGGAGCTGGTGCCGCACAAGGGCCAGCGCACAATGTTCGAGGAGCGCGGTAGAGTGGGGGCGTTGTGCCGTGACAGTGCGCTGCGTCACGGCCTGATCCTCCGCGCCACCTACGACTCGATGCTGCTCTCCCCGCCGCTGGTCATGACCCGTGCGCAGGTGGACGAACTGTTCGACAAGGCCTGGGCCGCGCTGGAGGAGACGGCTGCGGCGATCGGTAGGTGATGCTCCCTGGGGAGGGATCAAACGCGCGGTCCGCCCACCGGCGGTCCGTGCTTCCAGTCGAACGCCCCGCCCGGCGGGGACTGCATGGAGAGAGACGATGAAGCTGCGAATCCTGGGTGTGATGCTGGCCGCGGGCCTGACCGCCTGCGGTGGCCCGGAAGCGGGGAAGGAGTCGACGGCTGCACAGGCCGGCGCTTCCAAGACGGTCAACGTCTACAACTGGTCGGACTACATCGCAGAAGACACCAACGCCAACTTCGAGAAGGCCACCGGCATCACGGTGACCTACGATGTGTTCGACAGCAACGAGGTGCTGGAAGCCAAGCTGCTGGCGGGCTCCAGCGGCTATGACGTCGTAGTGCCCACGCTCAACTTCCTTGGGCGGCAGATCCAGGCCGGCGTGTTCCAGCCGCTGGACAAGGCCAAGATCCCCCATCTGGCCAACCTGGATCCGACCATGATGGCGCGTATCGCCAAGCAGGACCCAGGCAACCAGTACGCCGTGCCCTACATGTGGGGGACCACCGGGATCGGCTACAACGTGGACAAGCTCAAGGCGGCCTTCGGCAGCACCGACATCGCCGGCAGCTGGGACCTGGTGTTCAAGCCGGAGAATATCGCCAAGATGAAGGACTGCGGGGTGACCTTCCTGGATACGCCCACCGAGATCGTCCCCATCGCGCTCAACTACCTGGGCGAGGATCCCAACAGCACCGACCCGGCGGTGATCGCCAAGGCCGCCGCGCTGCTCAAGACCATCCGGCCCTACATCACCCAGTTCCACTCGTCCTCGTACATCGATGCGATGGCCAATGGCGACACCTGCCTGGTGGTGGGCTGGTCGGGCGATGTGATCCAGGCGCGTGACCGTGCGCAGGAAGCCGGCAACGGCGTGGACATCGCCTATTCGATCCCCAAGGAAGGCGCGCCGCTGTGGTTCGACATGCTGGCCATCCCCAAGGACGCCAAGAACGTCGACAACGCCTATGTCTACATCAATTACCTGCTCGATCCGCAGGTCATGGCCAACAACTCCAACTTCATCAGCTATCCCAACGCGGTTCCCAAGGCCAAGGCGCTGATGGACAAGGACATCACCTCCGACCCGACGATCTATCCGCCGGCGGACGTGGAGGCCAAGCTGTTCACTTTCGCCATCATCCCGCCGGAGGTCGACAAGCAGTACACCAAGCTGTGGACTGACCTGAAGAGCGGCAAGTGAGGCACGCCTGACCGGCCCATCAGGGCCGGTCGCGGTCCGGTGCGCGGCCATCCGCGCGCCCGATCCTGGAACCTGTCTGGTGGCGCCGGGCCCGACATGCCTGGCCCCGCCACATTCAAGAGAGGGGATGCCGGATGAGCGCAGTGGAAACTCCGCTGACAGCGCCAAGCCCGCTGCCCACCGTCGGCACGGAGGGCTATCTGCGGCTGGAGCAGGTGCGCAAGGAGTTCGACGGCTTCTTGGCCGTGGACGACACCGACCTATCCATCCGCAAGGGCGAGATCTTCGCGCTGCTGGGCGGCTCGGGCTGCGGCAAGTCCACGCTGCTGCGCTGTCTGGGCGGCTTCGAGACGCCGACCTCCGGCCGCATCTTCCTCGATGGTCAGGCGTTGGGGTCGCTGCCGCCCTACGAGCGTCCGATCAACATGATGTTCCAGTCCTACGCGCTGTTCCCGCATATGACCGTGGAGCAGAACATCGCCTTTGGACTCAAGCAGGACCGGCTGCCCAAGGCGCAGATCGCCCGGCGCGTGGAAGAGATGCTCTCGCTGGTGCAGTTGAACGCGCTGGCCAGGCGCAAGCCGCACCAGCTGTCGGGTGGCCAGCAGCAGCGCGTGGCGCTGGCGCGCTCGCTGGCCAAGGGCCCCAAGCTGCTGCTGCTGGACGAGCCGATGGGCGCGCTGGACAAGAAACTGCGCACCCAGATGCAGCTGGAGCTGGTCACGATCATCGAAAAGACCGGGGTCACCTGCGTGATGGTCACCCACGACCAGGAAGAGGCCATGACCATGGCCACGCGCATCGCGTTGATGGACGCCGGGCGCATCCGCCAGGTGGGCACTCCCGACGAGATCTACGAGCAGCCGGCCAACCGTTTTGCGGCCAGCTTCATTGGTTCGGTGAACATGCTCGAAGCGGCGATCGAGCAGGACGAGCCGGAGTACGTAACCTTGCGCGCACCGGCGCTGGAATCGGTCATCTACATCGGCCATGGCATCTCCGGTTTCGAAGGGCAGGCGGTGTCCTTCGCGGTGCGCCCGGAGAAGCTGGGCATCGGCAAGCAGGCGCCGGACCAGCCGCACAACAGGGCCCAGGGCGTGATCGAGGACATCGCCTACTTCGGCAGCCATTCGGTCTATCACGTCAAGCTGCCCAGTGGCTTCACCATCATGGCCCACTTCGCCAATGTGCAGCGCTGGGCCAGCGAAGGCCTGACCTGGGGCGACACGGTCTGGGTGTGGTGGGGCGAGAACGATGGCGTGGTGTTGACCCAATGAGCGCCGCCACGGTCTTCCAGGCGTTGCGCAAGCTCACGCCCGGGCCGCGCTGGGGCGTCATCGGCATCCCGTATCTGTGGATGCTGGTGTTCTTTGCCATCCCGTTCCTGATCGTGTTGAAGATTTCCTTCGCGCGGCTGGCCATCGCAATGCCGCCGTACACGCCCATCCTGGAGGTGGATGGGGCTGAGGTCGCGCTCAAGCTCAACCTGTCCAACTTCCTGCAGCTCGGTGCGCTGCAGAACGGCTACATCGCCGCGTACTGGAGCTCGCTCAAGATCGCGGCCATCGCGACCTTCCTGACCCTGCTGATCGGCTATCCGATGGCCTATGTCATCGCCCGCCTGCCGGTGGCCAGTCGCAATGTCGCCATGATGCTGGTGGTGCTGCCGTCGTGGACCTCGTTCCTGATCCGGGTCTATGCCTGGATCGGCATCCTCAAGAGCAGCGGTCCGGTGGGGCGGTTGCTGGAGAAGCTCGGGGTGATCGATGCGCTGCAGGCGCTGGGCTGGATCGACGGACGCCAGATCCTCTACACCCCGATGGCCGCCTACATCGGCATCGTCTATTGCTACCTGCCCTTCATGGTGCTGCCGCTGTACACCAACCTGGTCAAGCACGACACGCGCCTGCTCGAAGCCGCCTACGATCTGGGCGCGCGGCCGTGGCGGGCCTTCCTCAGGATCACCCTGCCGCTCTCGCGCGCCGGCATCGTGGCCGGCTGCATGCTGGTGATGATCCCGGCGGTGGGGGAGTTCGTGATTCCCGAACTGATGGGCGGGCCGGACACGTTGATGATCGGCCGGGTGCTGTGGAACGAGTTCTTCGCCAACCGCGACTGGCCACTGGCCTCGGCGGTGGCCATCGCCATGCTGCTGTTGCTGATGGTGCCCATCGTGATCTTCAACCGCGTTCAGCAGCGGCAGATCGAAGGGCGGCTGACGTGAGCGTCGGTCGCGCCCGCTGGCCATCCTGGCTGGTGCTGGGCCTGGGCTTCGGCTTTCTGTATCTGCCGGTCCTGCTGCTGGTGGTGTGGTCGTTCAATAGCTCGCGCCTGGCCACGGTGTGGGCGGGGTTTTCGGTGAAGTGGTACGGCGAGCTGTTGCGCGACCGGCAGATGATGGACGCGGCCTGGGTCAGTCTGCGCATCGCATTCTGGACGGCCAATGCCTCGGTGGTGCTGGGTACGCTGGCCGCGCTGGTGATGACGCGCATGCGTCGCTTCCACGGCAAGACGTTGTTCGGCGGGCTGATCACCGCGCCGCTGGTGATGCCGGACGTGATCATTGGCCTGTCGATGCTGCTGATGTTCGTCTCGCTGGGCGACATGCTGCATTTCCAGCCCAAGGGCATGCTGTCGATCTGGATCGCGCATACGACCTTCTCGCTGGCCTTCGTCTCGGTGGTGGTGTCCTCGCGTATGGCCGAGCTGGACAAGTCGCTGGAAGAGGCGGCAATGGACCTGGGCGCCAACCGGATCAAGGTGTTCTTCCTGATCACCTTGCCAATCATCGCGCCGGCGCTGGTGTCCGGCTGGCTGTTGGCCTTCACCCTGTCGCTGGACGACGTGGTGATCGCCAGCTTCGTCTCCGGACCCGGCTCGACCACCTTGCCGATGAAGGTGTTCTCCTCGGTGCGCCTGGGGCTGAGTCCCAAGATCAATGCACTGGCCACGCTGATGATCGTGGCGGTGTCCCTGTGTGCGTTCCTGGGATGGTGGCTGATGTCCCGCAACGAACGTCGCCGCAGGGCGGACATGCAGCTGGCCCTGCACGACCAGGCTTGATGGTAAGTGGAACCTCGAGTTTCACTTTCACGCCTTCGTGAAGTCACCGTGATCTAACATCCGGCGCCGTACGTGCCGTTCCCCGGCGCCGTCGCGCCGTGGATGGGTGTGGTGGTGGATCGGGCTGTCTTGTCCATGTCCACCGAGCAGGAATCGCCACCTTGAGCAGTCACGACGACCACGACCGCCGCCACGAAGACGCGCCCGCGCAGGGCCGCGACGATGACCAGGAACAGGACGCGCAGAAGAAGCCCTCGCCGCTGAAGAACCCCCGGGTGAAGTGGACCCTGATCGTGATCGGGGTGCTGGTGGTCGTCGCGCTGGTGATCTGGCTGGTCTATTACTTGCTGGTCGGCCGTTACATGCAGGAAACCAACGACGCCTATCTACAGGCCGACTCGGTGGCCGTGGCGCCGCGGGTCAATGGCTACGTGACCAAGGTCTTCGTCAAGGACCACGCCTGGGTCAAGGCCGGGCAACCGCTGCTGCAGATCGATGACCGCACCTATCGCGCGCAGCTCGAGCAGGCCCAGGCCGCGGTGGGCGTGCGCCAGGCCGACATCGTCGCGGCCCAGGCCGCCATCGAGGGCTATCAGGCGCAGCTGCTGCAGGCCCGCACGCAGGTGGCCTCGGCCGCGGCGCAGCTGAAGTTCGCCAAGGCCGAGGTCGCGCGTTTCGCGCCCTTGGCCGCCTCCGGCGCCGATACCCACGAACACCAGGAGCAACTGCACCAGCAGCGCGACCAGGCCCAGGCGCAGTACGACGCGGCCAAGGCCCAGGTGGCCGGCGCGCAGAGCCAGATCGCCGCCAGCCAGGCGCAACTGGAGCAGGCCCAGGCCGGGCTCAAGCAGGCGCAGGCCAACGTGGACCAGGCCCAGGTTGCGGTGGACGACACCCGGCTGACAGCGGCCATCGCCGGGCGCCTGGGCGACAAGACCGTGCAGGTCGGCCAGTTCCTCGGTGCCGGCACGCGGACCATGACCATCGTGCCGGTCAACGCGCTGTACCTGAGCGCCAACTTCAAGGAAACCCAGGTCGGGCTCATGCGCCCCGGGCAGCCGGTGGAGATCGAGGTCGATGCACTCAGCGGAGTGACCCTGCACGGGCGCGTGGACAGCCTGTCACCGGGCACCGGCTCGCAGTTCGCGCTGCTGCCGCCGCAGAACGCCACCGGCAATTTCACCAAGGTCGTCCAGCGCGTGCCGGTGCGCATCAAGGTCATCGCGGGGGAAGAGGCGCGCAAGGTGCTGGTGCCGGGCATGTCGGTGACCGCCACGGTCGATACGCGGTCGGCCAAGGGCGCCAAGGACCAGACCCAGGACGAAGCAGAACGCCTGGAGGAGCGGGAGGAGGCACGCGAGTGAACGCGCAGGCGGCCAGCGCGGACGATGACGGCCAGGCCGGGGCGGCGCAAAAGGCCGACGCCGGCGCCTGGCTGGCGGTGGCCGCCGGCACCATCGGTTCGTTCATGGCCACCCTGGACATCTCCATCGTCAACGCCGCGCTGCCCACCATCCAGGGCGAGGTCGGCGCCAGCGGCACCGAAGGCACGTGGATCTCCACCGCCTACCTGGTCAGCGAGATCGTGATGATCCCGCTGACCGGCTGGTTCGTGCGCACGCTCGGGTTGCGCAACTTCCTGCTGATCTGCGCCTCGTTCTTCACCCTGTTTTCGGTGCTGTGCGGGCTGTCCAGCTCGCTGCCGATGATGATCGTCGGGCGCATCGGCCAGGGCTTTGCCGGCGGCGCGCTGATTCCCACCGCGCTGACCATCGTGGCCACGCGCCTGCCGCCCGCGCAGCAGACCATGGGCACGGCGCTGTTCGGCATGACGGTGATCATGGGACCGGTGATCGGCCCGCTGCTGGGCGGCTGGTTGACCGAGAACGTCAGCTGGCACTACGCGTTCTTTCTCAACGTGCCGGTGTGCGCTGGCCTGCTGGCGCTCCTGCTGCTGGGCCTGCACCACGAAAAGGCGCACTGGGCCGGTCTGCTGGATGCCGACTGGCTGGGCATCTTCGGCCTGGCCGCCGGACTGGGCGGGCTGACGGTGGTGCTGGAAGAGGGGCAGCGTGAGCGCTGGTTCGAGTCCGAGTTCATCATCATCCTGTCGCTGGTGGCCGCGGTGGGCTTTGCCGCCCTGCTGCTGGCCCAGGTGGTCAGCCGCGAGCCGGTGATCCAGCTCAAGGTGCTGCGCAACCGCAGCTTCGGCGCGGTGTTCCTGATGATGCTCGCCGTGGGCATGATCCTGTTCGGCGTGATGTACATGATCCCGCAGTTCCTGGCGATGGTCTCCGGCTACAACACCGAGCAGTCCGGCTATGTGTTGCTGCTGCAGGGCCTGCCTACGGTGTTCCTGATGCCGTTGATGCCCAAGCTGCTGGAGATCGTGGATGTGCGCGCGCTGGTGATCGGCGGCCTGCTGTGCTTTGGCATCGCCTGCTTCATCAACATGGACCTGACCTCGCAGAGCGTGGGCACCACCTTCGTGGCCAGCCAGCTGTTGCAGGGTGTGGGCCTGGCGCTGGCGATGATGTCGCTCAACCAGGCGGCGATCAGCTCGGTGCCGACCGAACTGGCCGGCGACGCTTCGGGCCTGTTCAACGCCGCGCGCAACCTGGGCGGTTCGATCGGCTTGGCGATGATTTCGACCTTCCAGGACCGGCGCCTGACCTACCACACCGAGGTGCTGGGCAGCGCGACCACGGCCAATTCGCCGATGGGGCAGGACTACCTGCGCCAGATCGCCGGCGCGCTGCGCGGCAGCGGAGGCGATACCGCCATGCAGGCGATGGGGGCATTTGCTCAGCAGGTGCAGCTGCAGGCCCTGGTGATGACCTACAACGATTTGTTCTGGATCTTCGGCGTGGTCGTGGCCTGTGCCATTCCGCTGGCGTTCCTGCTCAAGCCATTGCCCAAGGGGGCCCACATTGCGATGCATTGATTCCCGCGCCCGGCGCCCCCTGCTGTTCGCGCTGCTGCCGCTGGCCCTGGCCGGCTGCATGCTGGGTCCGGACTATGTGCGCCCGCAGGTCGCGCAGGGCGCGATGGAGGCCCCGCGCCTGCACCGCGCCGCCGCCGCAGGCGTCGTCGATGCGCCGCCGCCCAGCCAGTGGTGGCGCACGCTGGACGATCCGCAGCTGACCTGGCTGGTGGAAACCGCGCTTCGCGACAGCCCCAACCTGCGCGCGGCGGACGCGAAGCTGCGTTCGGCGCGCGGCCTGGCCGCCCAGCGCCGGGCCGAACGCCTGCCCCAGGTCGGGGCGATGGCCGCCTATGCGCATGTCCGATCGCCGGATTCGGTCAAGGATGGCTTGCGAGAAGCGGGCCAGGGCCTTGCCCAGGCCAGCGATCCGGCCACCGGCGCGGCGGTCACCCAGGCCACGCAGGACGTCGACCTGGATACGGATCTGTACCTGGCCGGCTTCGACGCCAGCTGGGAACTGGATTTCTTCGGCCGGCGCCGGCGTGCGCTGGAAGGAGCGGCGGCCCAGGCCCAGGCCGCGCAGGCCGAACTGGCCGACGCCCAGGTCCGGCTGGCCGCGGAGATCGGCCAGGTCTATCTGAACTATCGCGGCCTGCAGGCGCGCATCGCGCTCGGTCAGGACAGCGTGCGCGATGCGCAGCACTCCCTGGATCTGGTCGCACAGCGCCGCGGCCGTGGCGCCGCCTCGGACCTGCAGGTCGAGCGCGCGCGCGGGCAGCTCCAGCAAGAGCAGGCGCGCCTGCTGCCGCTGCAGGCACAGCGCGACGCCGCGCTCGACCAGCTGGCGCTGATGGTCGGGCAGGTGCCCGGCGCGCTGGACGCAAGGCTGGCGCCGGTCACGCCCTTGCCCGAGTTGCCGGCGCAGGTGAAGGTGGACGATCCGGCTGCGCTGATTCGTCGCCGTCCCGATGTGCGCCAGGCCGAACGCGAACTGGCCGGCGCCAACGCGCGGATCGGCGAGGCGATGTCCGGCTATTTCCCTCAGGTGAAGCTGTTCGGCAACATCGCCGCGGTGGCGACCAAGCCCAGCGACCTGGATGCGGACTCGGCGGCGACCATCGCCGCACCGTTCCTGCAGTGGTCGATCCTAGACTTCGGCCGCATCCGCGCCCAGGTCGCCCAGGCACGCGCCGGCACCCAGGCACGGGCTGCGGCGTACGAAAACACGGTGCTGTCGGCCCTGCAGGATGCCAATACCTCGCTGTCCAACTTCGGTTCGGCGCGCAAGCAGCTGGTCGTGGCGCAGCAGGCCGAAGCCTCGGCCGATCGTGCGGCGCAGCTCATGCAGCAGCGACGAGATGCCGGTGCCAGCTCGCAGATCGATCTGCTCGATGTGCAGCGCCAGCAGCTTTCCGCACGGGATAGCGCCGCGCAGGCGCAGGTCCAGCTGCTGGTGGACTACGTGGCGCTGCAGAAGAGCCTGGGACTGGGCTGGCAGGACGCGCCGGAACCGGTCGCCAAAGACCAGGAGACCGCGGCGCGCTGATGTTGTTGCTTTGTGGGAGCCGCCACGGCGGCGATGGGCATTCCCGGTCACGCCTCATCGCCGCCATGGCGGCTCCCATAAGGGCGGTTCCAACCCGTGGCGACGTGCGTCGGCGACGACTCGGTAACAGGCACATCGCGATGATGGAGCCCTGTTTTCAAGCTGTGTGGAGTGCGCCATGTTCACCGAGATTCCCAATCCTGCGACCGGCCAGATCGAGCATCGCCAGGAACTGATGGGCGCCAACGCGGTCGAGGCCGCGCTGCATGCGGCCCAGACCGCCTTCCCCGAATGGGCGCAGCGTCCGCTGGAGGCCCGTGGCGCAGTGCTGCGCAAGGTGGGCGCGCTGTTGCGCGAACGCCACGAGGCCATTGCCGGGATCATGACCGCCGAGATGGGCAAGCTGAAGGCCGAGGCCCTGGCCGAGATCGACAAGTGTGCCGGTGCCTGCGACTACTACGCCGACAACGCCGCGCGTTACCTGGCGCCACAGCCCATCGAGACCGAGGCCCAGGCCAGCTACGTGCGCTACGAGCCGATCGGCTGCGTGCTGGCGGTGATGCCGTGGAACTTCCCGATCTGGCAGGTGTTCCGGTTCCTGGCGCCGACCCTGATGGTGGGCAACGTGGCCCTGCTCAAGCACGCCAGCAACGTGCCGCGCTGCGCCGACGCTATCGCCTCCGTACTGCGCGACGGCGGCGTGCCCGAAGGCGTGTTCGCCGTGCTGCACATCGACAACGATCAGGCCGCCGAGGTCATCCGCGACCGGCGCGTGGCGGCGGTGACGCTCACCGGCTCCGAGCGGGCGGGCAAGTCCATTGCCGCCAACGCCGGTGGCGAACTGAAGAAGTGCGTGATGGAACTCGGCGGCAGCGATGCCTTCGTCGTGCTCGACGATGCGGACCTGGACAAGACCGTGGCCGCGGCGGTGAAGGGCCGCTTCGACAATGCCGGGCAGACCTGCATCGCGGCCAAGCGCTTCATCGTGGTCGATGCGATCGCCGATGCCTTCGTGCAGCGTTTTGTGGAGGCGGCAGGCAAGCTCAAGACCGGCGACCCCAACGACGCGGCCACCACGCTGGCGCCGATGGCACGCCAGGACCTGCGCGACGAACTGCACCACCAGGTCGCCAGCAGCGTGGCCGATGGCGCCAAGGTACTGCTGGGCGGCCACCCAGGCCAGGGGCATGCCGACTATCCGGCGACCATCCTGGACCAGGTGCAGCCGGGCATGCGCGCCTATGACGAAGAGCTGTTCGGTCCGGTAGCCAGCATCCTGCGGGTCAAGGACGAGGCCGAGGCCTTGCGCGTGGCCAACGACACCAGCTTCGGGCTGGGCGGCAGCGTGTGGACCGGCGATGCCCAGCGTGGCGAGCGCGTGGCCCAGCAGCTGCAGTGCGGCGCGGCCTTCGTCAACTCCATCGTCAAGTCCGACGTACGCCTGCCGTTTGGCGGGACCAAGCGCTCGGGCTTCGGCCGCGAGCTGGCGGCCGTGGGCATGCACGAGTTCACCAACATCAAGACCGTCTACGTCGCCTGAAGCGCGCTGCCCGGCGTGCGATGATGCAACGCTGCTGTCGTAGGAGCCGCCTTGGCGGCGATGGGGCTTCACCGGGAACGGCGCATCGCCGACATGGCGGCTCCCACGGATCACCGGCAGACCAGGGATTGGAATGCACAAGTCGCATCACATCGCCATCGTCGGATACGGTACCGCGGGACAGGCTTCGGCCGCCCTGCTGGCCGCCGACGGGCACCGGGTCGAGGTCTTCGAACAGGCGCCAGCCCTGGGACCGGTGGGCGCGGGATTCCTGCTGCAGCCCACGGGCATGCAGGTGTTGTGGGAGATGGGCCTGCTCGACCAGGCGCTGGCCCACGGACGCCGCATCGACCGGCTGTATGGCGAGACGCCGTGCGGCCGCGCGGTGATGGACATGCGCTACGCGCCACTGGACCGTCGGCTGTTCGGGCTGGGCATGCAGCGCGGCGCGCTGTTCGGCCTGCTGGCCCAGGCCTGGGACGGCTTCGGCGGCGTGCATTGCGGCACGCGGATCGTGGAGATCAGCGAAGACACCCGCCGCGTGCGCGATGCGCAGGGCAGCTGGCATGGGCCGTTCGATCTGGTGATCGCCGCCGACGGGGCGGCCTCGGCGCTGCGCCGGCATAGCGGTGGGGTCCGGGCGGATACGCCGTATCCCTGGGGCGCGTTGTGGTGCCTGGTCCCGCAGGAAGACTGGGCCTGGCCGCATGAGTTGCGGCAGCGCTACGTGGCCGCGCGCAAGATGGTCGGCATGCTGCCGGTCGGTACGCGACCGGGTGATCCACAGCCGCGCATCAGTTTCTTCTGGAGCCTGCCGGCCGACGGCTTCGACGCCTGGGAACGCGGCGGTCTGGAGGCCTGGCGCGACGAGCTGGCCACGCTATGGCCGCAGGCCGCCGCCCGCGTGCATCAGGTGCAGTCCTGCGCGCAGCTGGCACGCGCGGGCTACCGCGATGCGGTGCTGCACAGCTGGCATCGTGATCGCCTGCTGCTGATGGGTGACGCCGCCCATGCGATGAGCCCGCAGCTCGGTCAGGGCGTGAACATGGCGCTGATGGATGCCGCGGCGCTGCGCGAGGCCTTGCGCCATGCCGATGCGCTGCCGGCCGCGCTGGCGCGCTACCAGCACCGCCGCCAGCGGCACGTGGCGATCTACCAGTTCTGGAGCCGCTGGCTGACGCCGCTGTTCCAGTCCGAGCGCGATCGGATCGCCAAGCTACGCGATGTCGCGTTCCGCCCGCTGGGGCGCATGCCGGGCGGGCGCGGGCACATGCTGCGCGTGCTCAGCGGAACCCAGCACGGCGTGTTCGGCCGGCTGAAGCTGGAGCCGGGCTTCCTGGCGGCCCTGGAGGGATTGGTGGACAAGTCGCCGTTGACGCTGCCCGCCGCGCCGGAGCCGGCCGTCACCGAATAGGCACGTGCACTCAGGCCGGCGGCAGGGCGATGGCCGCGCCTTCCACGCAGGCAATCAACTGCTCGCCTGGCTGCAGCGTCGGCACGACACCTGCGGTGAACTGCGAGAACGCCGGCAGCACCGTCAGGCCAGCGCGGCGCCAGAACGCCGGCCACCGTCGCGTGGTGCCCGGCGGCTTGAACTGGGGATGCACATGGCCGCACAGCACGTGCAGTGCCGGATGGGTGGCGGGCTCATGGCGCAGCAGGAACGGGCCGTCTTCCACCTGGTCTGGCAGCAGCTGCATGTCCAGTCCGGCCTGGGCCAGCACGCGGTCGTGGTTGCCCGCCAGCGCGGCGATCTCAAGCAGCGCGTGGTGGGTACGCCACTGCGCCAGCTGCGCGCGCCAGGCCGCGTGCGGCGCCGGTCCGTGCAGGACATCGCCCAGGATCCACAGTGAGCGTGCCTGCGTGCGGGCGATCAGCTCGGTCAGCCGCTGCAGGTCGTGCAGGGTGCCGCCGCGCGGCAGCGCGATGCCCGCGCGACGGAACACATCACCCTTGCCCAGGTGCAGGTCGGCGATCAGCAGGCGCTGTCGCGCTGGCCAATACAGGGCGCGATCGCCCAGCACCTGCATGGGCTCGCCGGCCAGTGTCAGCGCCAGCTCAGCGGCCATATTTGCGCTCCAGTTGCTCGGCGGCGCGCTGCACGCGGGTCTTCCAGTCCTCGGTGCTGAGCTGTCCGCGCAGGCGTTCGGCCCACAGCGGGAAGGACAGCGGGGTCAGGCTGACCGGGCGATGCACCGTCAGCTCCCGCTGCGCGCAGTCGGCCAGGGTGGCGGCCAGGCGGTCCAGCTCCAGGGTGCCGCTGAACACTTCGCGCCGGGCCTGATGCAGCAACAGATGATCCGGGTCGTGCTGGCTGAGCACATCGAACAGCAGGCCGCTGGAGGCCTGCAACTGGCGCAGGCTGCGCGGCGTCTTGCCCGGTAGAGAGGGCGGCAGCAGGCCGGCCACGCGCGCGATCTCGCGGAACTGGCGTCGCGCCAGCTCGCCCAGGTTGAGGCTGGCGGTGAGGTCTTCGAGCAACTGGTCCGGCGACAGCAACCCGCGCAAGGTGTCCGCGTCCAGTTCGACGGGGTTGGCCGGCGAGAGCACCAGGCCATAGTCGTTGGCGGAAAAGGCGAAGGTGTTGGCCTGCATTCGCCCCCAGCGCAGTGCCAGCAGTGCGGCCAGTCCCTCATGCACCTGGCGGCCGGCGAACGGGTACAGAAACAGGTGCCGGCCATCGCGCGCCTTGATCCACTCGCACAGCAGCGCGCCGGGCGCGGGCAGGGCGCTCAGGCGGGCCTGCAGCGCGAGCAGGGGCGCGATGGCGTGCAGCTCGGGCGCGGCGTGATCGCCGCCGAACACGGCTTCCACCTCGCGGCCGAGTTCGGAGGACAGCGGCATGCGCCCGCCCATCCACTTGGGCACCGTCCCATCGCCGCCCTTGGCCAGGCGCACGTAGGCGGTCATGTCCTCCAGCCGCACCAGCTCCAGCAGCTTGCCGGAGAACTGGAACCGGTCGCCCCGGCGCAGGCGCCCGACGAACTGCTCCTCCACCGAGCCCAGCCGCCCGCCGCGCAGGAACCTCACCTGCACGCTGCCGTCGCTGGTGATGGTGCCGATGGACAAGCGATGCCGCAGGGCGACCCTGCGGTCGTGCACGCGATAGACGCCGTCGTCGTCGCGCACGACCTTGTGGAAATCGGGGTAGCGCTCCAGCGCGCTGCCGCCACGGGTGATGAAGTCCAGCACGCCGCGCCAGGTCGCCTCGTCCAGCGCGGCGAAGGCCTGGGTGCCGCGCACCTCGGCCAGCAATGCATCGGGCGAGAAGCCGCCGCCCAGGGCCAGCGTCACGCAATGCTGGGCCAGCACGTCCAGCGACAGGCGCGGCGCGTGGCGCGGCTCGATGGCGTTGCGGGCGATGGCCTGACGCGCGGCGGCGTACTCGACCAGTTCCAGCGCGTGCGTGGGCACGCACACCACGTGCCCGGCCACGCCCGGCCGATGGCGCGCGCGTCCGGCGCGCTGCAGCAGCCGCGCGATGCCCTTGGGGCTGCCGATCTGCAGGACCTGGTCCACCGCCGGGAAGTCCACGCCCAGGTCCAGGCTGGAGGTGGCGACCACGCAGCGCAGCGTGCCCTCGCGCAGGCCTTGCTCGGCCTCGCTGCGCAGCTTGGGGCTGAGCGAACCGTGATGCAGGGCGAGCGTGGCGGGGTCTTCTGGCCACACCGAGGCCAGCGCCTGGTGCCACAGCTCGGCCTGTGCGCGGGTGTTGGTGAACACCAGGCTGGTCGGCACCGCCAGCAGCTTGTCCAGCACGCGTGCCAGTTGGGCCAAGCCGAGGTGCCCGGACCAGGGGAAGCGTTCGCCCGCCTTGGGGCGCAGGGTCTCCAGCGTCAGCGTGCGCGGTCGGACGCCTGCGACCATCGGTGCGCCCGGTCTGTGCGGCAGCAAGGCCTCGCGTGCTTCGTCCAGGTTGCCCAGCGTGGCCGACAGGCCCCAGGTCCGCATCGCGGGCGAGAGCGTACGCAGGCGCGCCAGGCACAGCTGCAGCAGCACGCCGCGCTTGTTGGCCAGCAGTTCGTGCCATTCGTCGACGATGACCGCGCGGATGTCCTGCAGCTGCGACGCGGTGTCGGGATAGGACAGCAGCAGCGCCAGGGACTCGGGCGTGGTGACCAGCACGTCAAGCTTGCCTGCGCGCGCCAGGCGCTTGTCGCGCGAGGAGGCATCTCCCGTACGCTGGCCCACCTGCCAGTCCAGGCCAACGCCCACGATGGCTTCGTTCAAGGCGCGGGTGGTGTCCGCGGCGAGCGCCTTGAGCGGGGTGATCCATAGCACCTGCAGCGGGCGCACGCGGTTCTTCTTGCGCAGGCCCGAGTCGCCGGCACGCGCGCGGACGGCTTCCAGCAAGGGACCGCCGAAGGCGGCCAGGGTCTTGCCGCTGCCGGTCGGGGTGTGCAGCAGGCCGGACTGGCCGGCCAGGTAGTGCCGCCAGACCTCGCGCTGGAAGGCCAGCGGCTTCCATCCGCGTGTGGCGAGCCAGGCCTGGAGGGGCGCCTCGATGCCGCGCGGCATCGGCGGCGTGGCCGCTGCCGTGGCCTCGGTGTCGTCCAGCAGGCGTCTGGCCACCGGTCCGGGCCGGCGTGGGGGGCGTTGGGTCACCGTGCCAGGGCCTTCAGATCGTCCAGGCGGTTGGCTTCGGCCATGGGCTTGTCGTGGCGCCAGCGCAGGATGCGTGGGAAGCGCGTGGCGATGCCGGACTTGTGCCGCTTGCTGACGTTGACCGCCTCGAAGCCAAGCTCGAAGACATGGTGCGGTGTCACCGCACGCACCGGCCCGAAGCGCTCGGTGGTGTGCGCGCGGATCCAGCTATCCAGCTTGAGGATCTCCTTGTCGTCCAGGCCCGAGTACGCCTTGGCCACCGGCACCAGCGCCTCGCCGTCCCACAGCCCGAAGGTGTAGTCGGTGTAGAGCGTGCTGCGCCGGCCATGACCGGCTTGCGCGTAGATCAGCACCGCATCGATGGAAAGCGGATCGATCTTCCACTTCCACCAGTCCCCGCGCTTGCGCCCGCCCTGGTAGGTGGAACTGCCGCGCTTGAGCATTAGGCCTTCCACGCCGCGATTGCGCGCGTCCTCACGCAATCGCGCGGCGGTGTCCCAGTCCAGGGCCTGGACCTGCGGTGAAACCACCAGGCGTGGATCGCCATGTGCTTGCAGCAGGTGGTCGAGCAGGGCGCGGCGCTGGTCCAGCGGACGCTCGCGCAGGTCTTCGCCGTCCAGTTCCAACAGGTCGTAGGCCAGCACGCGTGCGGGGGTGTCGGCCAGGGTCTTGGCCCCAGGCTTGCGGCGCTGGATGCGGGTTTGCAGCGCAGTGAACGGCATCGGCGCGTCCTCGCCCGCGCGCCAGGCCAGCAGCTCGCCGTCGATCACGCAGTCGCGCGGCAGCGTGGCCGCGGCGGCTTCGATCTCCGGGAAGCGGCCGTCCAGCCGTTCCTCGCCGCGCGACCACAGCGCGACTTCGCCCCGGCGCCGGATCAGCTGCAGGCGGATGCCGTCCCACTTCCATTCCAGCCGCCAGTCTTCGATCTCGCCTAGTGTGGTGACCTCGGCTTCCAGCGGCGAGGCGAGGAAGAACGGGTAAGGCTGCTGGCGGTCGCTGGGCAGTTCCTCGTCCGAGAGCAGGTCCTGCAGGAACTGCGGGGTCGGGACCCATTCGCCGAGCATGCGCTGGGCAATGCGAGCGATGTCGATGCCGCTCATCTCGCTCAGCGCCTGCTGCACCAGTCGCTGCGACACGCCCACCCGCAGCGCGCCTGTCAGCAGCTTGTTGAACACCAGTCGCTGCGCATAGGGCAGGGCGTGCCAGGCGTCGACGATGACCGCGCGGCGCACGGCTTCGTCCTGGTTGGCCACCGGCAGCAGGCGCTGCTCGATCCACTCAGCCAGCCCCACATCCGGCGCTGGATCGGCCGGATCGTTCAGCAGCAGGGCCAGCGTTTCGGCCAGGTCGCCCACGTGGTCGTAGCTGTCGTCCACCAGCCAGTCGGGCGTGGCCGATTCCTGCGCGATCCACGCGCGCAGCTCCTGGGTGCCGGCGATCTTGCGCCGCGCGCCGGTGAGCTTGCCGCCGCACAGCAGGTACAGTGCCCACACCGCGTCGCGCGGCGGCGCGTCGCGGAAATAGGCGACCAGCGCCGCGCGCTTGTCCAGCGTGGCGGTGCTCTCGTCGAGCGCCTTGTACAGCTCGGCGAAGCGCTTCATTCCTCACCGCCGTAATCGGTGCGAAAGGCTTCGGCGGCGATGCCGGCCTCGTTCATCGCGCGGATGATCGCCTCGGTATTGCCATGCGTGGCGATGACGCGGCGCGCGCCTGTCTCGCGCACGGTCCGCAGCAGGTCGGGCCAGTCGGCATGGTCGGACACCACGAAGCCGCGATCGTAGTTGCGTCGCCGCCGATTGCCGCGCACCCGCATCCAACCGGAGGCGAACCCCTGCTGCGCCTTGCGGAAGCGGCGAATCCACGGGCTGCCTGCCGCCGACGGCGGGGCCAGGATCAGCTGCCCGGCGTAATCGCTGCCCTTGGCGGTTTCGGACACGGGCAGCGTATCGAGCATGGCGATGCCGGCGCCGCGATACACCTCCACCCCGGTCTGGATCGCGCCGTGCAGCAGCGCGGGCTGGTCGTCCAGGTCGCGCAGTTCGGCCAGCAGCCGCTGCGCCTTGCCCAATGCGTAGCAATACAGGATCGCGGCTTCGCCGCGTGCGGCGCAGTGCCGGCGCCAGGCGACGATCTCGCGCGCCACCTCGCGCGTGTCCGGCCAGCGGTAGATCGGCAGGCCGAAGGTCGCCTCGGTGATGAAGGTGTCGCAGGGCACGACCTCGAACGGCGCGCAGGTCGGGTCGGGCTGGCGCTTGTAGTCGCCCGAGGCGACCCAGACCTGGCCGTGGGCTTCCACGCGCACCTGCGCCGAACCCAGCACGTGTCCGGCGGGATGCAGCGAGATGCTGGCGTCGCCCAACCGGAAGGTGTCGCCGTAATCGTGGATGGCGTAGTCCTGTTCGCCCAGCCGCCATTGCAGGATCGGCACGCTCTCGCGCGTGGCCCAATAGCGGCCCATGCCGGTGCGCGCGTGATCGCCGTGGCCGTGGGTGATGACCGCGCGCGGCACCGGCTTCCACGGATCGATGTGAAAGTCGCCGGCCGGGCAGTACAGGCCCTCCGGGCGCAGGACGATCAGGTCTTCGGTTGCTGTGGCCATGGGCGGGCAGGGTGCGGGCAGGGATGTGCACAGGCCGCCAACGTTGGGGTTCTGCGTCTCAGCAGCTGAGACCAGGACGGTCTGGCCACGGGCGCGGCACCCTCGCGCGACGCTGACATGCGGCCCCGCATCCTGCGCGCCCCTGGCTGGCCGGTCCGGTCCGCCAAACCAGAAGGAGGATCTGGATGAAAACGTGGTGTCCCCCGGCACTCCTGTTGCTGCTGTCCGCCTGTAGCGCGCAGGCGCCAGCGCCTGAAACCACCGCCCAGACGTCTCCGAAGACGGCCCCGGCACAGTCGCGGCCTGCGCCGCAGACGCCGGTCCCGCCGAAGGCCGACGCCCCCCCTGCGGGCGACTCGGCGGCGATGGATGCGCGCATCGATCGCGTGCTGGGCCCGCATGCGGCCTATCGCTCAGTGTTCGAACGCCTGCAGGAAGCCGTGGCCAGCCATGATCCGATGGGCGTGGCGGCGATGGTCCGCTATCCGCTGAAGATCCATACCGAGGCCGGCATCGAGCAGGTGGACAACGCGCAGGCCTTCGTGGCGCGCTATGAGGACATCATGCGGCCTTCCATCGTTCAGGCCATCGCCGACGCGCGCTACGGCGAGCTGTTCGTCAGCCAGAATGGGGTGATGCTCGGCGCCGGACAGGTCTGGATCAACGGCGTCTGCCGCGATCCGGCCTGTGTGGACGTGGACGTCAAGGTGACCGCGCTCCAGCCCGGAGGCTGAGCCGTCCGGCGCGCTGCGGCACAATGGTGGGCAGGGAGGAGCACGCCATGCAGGACGAACCCGCACCCTTCGAAACGCATCAGGTCGGCAACCAGCCGCCCGAATTCGGTCCCCGTGATCTGTGGGCCGATGACCAGGTCCTGCGCGAGGGCGTCGCGCGACAGGGCGCGGCCGCCTTCGTGTCGGCCCTGGTCGACTACGGCACGCTGGCCGGCGGCGAGCTCTACGCATTGGGTTTCGACGCCAACCGCGACAGGCCGCGGCTGAGAACGCATGACCGCTTCGGCCAGCGCATCGAGGTGGTCGAGTTCCACCCCGCGTATCACCGCTTGATGGACGCGGCCAAGGCGGGGGGCGTGGCCGGCCTGTCGTGGACGGCGCAGGCCCCCGGCGCGCACGTGGCCCGCGCCGCGCTGAGTTATCTGCATCACCAGGCCGATGCCGGCACCAGTTGCCCGCTGACCATGACCCACGCGGCCGTGCCGGTGCTGCGCCAGGCACCGGCGCTGCGGGCGTGGGCCGATAAGGCCGCCGCCCCGCACTACGACCCGCGCGATATTCCTATCGCCGGCAAGGCCGGGATCACCCTGGGCATGGGCATGACCGAAAAGCAGGGCGGCTCGGACGTGCGCAGCAATGCCACGGTCGCCACGTCTAATGGCGGGGAAGACGAATACACGCTGGTCGGGCACAAGTGGTTCTTTTCGGCACCCATGTCCGATGGCTGGCTGGTGCTGGCGCAGGCGCCGGGCGGGCTGAGCTGCTTCCTGCTGCCGCGACGTCTGGCCGATGGCAGCCTCAACGCGCTGCGCCTGATGCGGCTCAAGGACAAGCTGGGCGACTGGTCCAACGCCTCCAGCGAAGTGGAATTCACCGGCGCGATGGCCCATCGCATCGGTGCGGAGGGGCGCGGGGTGGCGACCATCATCCAGATGGTCATGCTCACCCGACTGGACTGCATGCTGGGCGCCACCGCCGAGATGCGCATGGCGCTGGCGCACGCGGTGCACCATGCCCGTCATCGCCGCACCTTCGGCAAGGTGCTGGTCGAGCACGCGCTGATGCGCAACGTGCTGGCCGACCTGTCGCTGGAATGGGAAGCCGCCCTGGCGCTCTGCCTGCGCGTGGCAGGCGCGGTAGATCGCGCGCCGACCGATCCGCACGAGGCCGCGCTGGCGCGGGTGGCCACCGCGATTGGCAAGTACTGGATCTGCCGGCGCGCGCCGGCCTTCGTCAACGAGGCCCAGGAGTGCCTGGGCGGGGCCGGCTATGTGGAGGAATCGATCCTGCCGCGTCTGTTCCGGCAGTCGCCGCTCAACGGCATCTGGGAAGGCAGCGGCAACATCCAGTGCCTGGACGTGCTGCGCGCGCTGGCGAAGGAACCGGCGTGCATGCAGGCCCTGCGGTCGGAACTCGACGCCGCCCGCGGCCTGAACCGCGATTACGACCAGCAGCTGGAGGTGCTGGCCTCGCAACTCGCCAACGGAGCGCCGGCCGAAGCGGGTGCGCGCCTGCTGGTGGAGCAACTGGCGCTGTTGCTGCAAGCCAGCGTCTTGCTGCGCGACCAGAGCCCCGCCGCACCGCTGTTCTGCCGCTCACGCCTGGGCCGCGCGCATGGGTTGGCGATGGGAACCTTGCCCGCGGATGCGGATTTCGATCCGTTGATTGAGCGCGCGTTACCCTAAAGCAGAGCGTCAGCGCTCGAGAATCCACTCGCGCATGCCATCGATGTCGCCGGGGTCAAGTTCGGTCAGAAGTGCGGCGATGGCGATGTTTCCTGAGGCTGCCGCACTGGCGGCGAGTGCGCTCGAACAGAGTTCTGGGCTGGGGGGCATCGCGGCGATGGTCTGTGCCGCCAGGGCTGGCAGCATGTTCAACGCTTTGAAGTAAGCCCGCTCTAGTTCCGGGGGAATGTCGACGTCGCGCTCGTTCCGCGCGATTTCGATGCTTGCGGGCAGCAGGAAATAGCTGAAAGTGGCGCGCTCTGGCGCTGAGTGGAGCGCTTCGACGATATGAGGAAGCGCCGCGAAAGAAGCCGGATATACATCGCCTTGATGGCACAGTGCGCTCCAGAGCGAATGCCACGGCTCTGCATTTGGGTCGCTGTCGTCCGGGAAATCACGTAGTCGCCTGACAAGCGCCGGGATGTCCTCGGCACTGCCATAGGCGTGCTGGAATCGGATCCAGTCTGTCGAATCAAGCGGGATCAAGGGCTTGATCGCTTCATCCGCGGCTCACCGGCCAGCGCCGACACCCTTGGCCATCGCCCGCGACCCGGTCAGGATCATCCGCAGCATGGTCGAGAGCTGTTCGATCAGCTCCGGGTCGCGCTCGGGCGGCAGGTCCATGGCATTGGCGCCGGCGGCGAAGACCAGGCGGGTGATCGCCTTGGACACCAGGGCCGGCTCGTGCAGGGTCGCGCCATCGGCGGCGGCCAGGCGCACCAGATCGACCTTCAGCTCGTCCTCGAAATAGGTCAGCTCGCGTTCGACGGCGGCCTTGAACGCATCCGAGCCGACCATGCCTTCACGCAGCAGCACATGCAGCAGCTTGTCGTCGGCGCGCAGCTGTTCCATGAAGGTCTCCACCGACAGGCCGATCACGCTGCGGTCCGCCCGCAGCGCGCGGCGCCGGGCCTGGCCGATGATCTGGCGCAGCGAGCTGCCGGCCAGGTCGATCAGGGCCACGGCCAGTTCGTCCATGTCGCGGAACTGCCGATAGAAGCTGTTTGGCGCGATCCCGGCCTCGCGGGTGACCTCGCGCAGGCTCAGTGAGGCCAGGCTGCGATGCGGGCCCACCAGGCGCAGGGCCGCCGCCAGCAGATCCTGCCGCGAGATCGCGGCTCTGCGGACCGGCGAGGTGTCTTCGGCGGTCGGGTCGATGGCGGCGGGCTCCGTGAAAGGCATTGCAGTTTCCTCGGCCTGGTGGGGCAGGCCGATGAATCATAGCCTCATCGCGAATATACAATTGTATAGACATGCGTTCTCACGTCTGTATAGTGCATGTCATGAGTGCCATCACCGCCCGCCGTTCCCGTCCCGCCCCTCGCCAGCCCCTGCGTCTTGCACGCGGACTGGTGGAGCCGGCGGTGTTCGATTTCTGGGCGTCCCGGCTGCATCCGCTGTGGACGTGGGAGCGCCCGCTGGCGCGTCTCAAGGCGCGTCACCAGGCGGCCGAAGGCGCGATGACGCTGGTCCTGCAGGCCAATCGGCATTTCACCGGGCTGCGCGCGGGCCAGCACATCAACCTGGGCGTGGAGATCGACGGCGCGCGCGTCACCCGCAGCTACAGCCCCAGCAGGGTGGACGGTCGCCGCATCGAGATCACCGTGCGCGCGGTCGAGGGCGGCCGGGTCAGCCAGTACCTGTGCCAGCAAGCGCGCATCGGTGAGGTGTTCGAACTGGGCGCGGCCTTCGGTGCGATGACGCTGCCGGCCGCGGTCCACGGCGCCTGGCTGTTCCTGGCCGCGGGCAGCGGCATCACCCCGCTGATGGCGATGCTGCGCGACCTGGACGCCTCCGGCATGCCGGTCGAATTGGACCTGGTGTACTGGGCGCGGACCCGCGCCGAGGTCTGTTTCGCCGAAGACCTGCAGGCCATGGCCGCACGCCATCGTGGCCTGAAGGTGCACCTGCGCCTGACCCGCGAGACGCAAGCTCAGGCGGCGCCGCGCATCGACCAGACAGACCTGGCCGCGCTGGTGGCCGAACTTCCGCGCCGCCAGGTGTTCGCCTGCGGCCCGCATGGCTTCGTGCAGGACGCGCACGCGCAGTTGGAGGGCCGCGTCACCCGGTTCGAGGCCGAGGCGTTCACGCCGCCGCAGGCGCTCCCGGGCGAAACCGGCACGGTGGACGTCACCCTGTCACGCAGCGGGCGCACCCTGACCGTTGCCCGCGACACCTCGCTGCTGGAGGCGCTGGAAGCCCAGGGCCTGCGTCCGGCGTCCGGCTGTCGCATGGGCATCTGCAACACCTGCGCCTGCACCAAGCGCGCAGGCATCACCCGCGATACCCAGTCCAACGCGCGTTCGGGTGAGCCCGACGCCACCGTGCGCTTGTGCATCAGCGCCGCGTCCACCGACCTGACCTTGGATCTGTAATGGCCCACAAGAACCGCCCTCTGTCCCAGGAGGAACTGCAGCGCTTCGGCGACGAACTGGACGCGTTGCGTGCGCGCATCGTGGCCAAGCTGGGATCCCCCGACGCCCGCTACATCCGCCGCGCCGTGGCCGCCGTGCGCTGGACCGGTGCGCTGGGCCGTCTGGCGCTGTTCGCCGGCGCGGTGGGTGGCGCCTTCCTGCCGCTGCTGCTGTGGCCGGCCTGCATCGCCGGCACGCTGCTGCTGGCGCTGTCCAAGATCCTGGAGAACATGACCGTCGGCCACAACGTGATCCACGGTCAGTACGACTGGATGGGCGATCCGCAGCTGCACAGCCGCACCTACGAGTGGGACATCGTCGCCACCAGCGAGAACTGGCGCAAAACCCATAACTTCCGCCACCACACCTACACGAACGTGCGCGGCTTGGACGATGACATCGGCTACGGCCTGCTGCGCATCTTCCCCGAGCAGCGCTGGAAGCCGTTCAACCTGCTGCAGCCGCCGATCGCGGTGATCTTCTGCCTGCTGTTCGAGTGGGGTGTGGCGATCCAGGACCTGCGCCTGGGCCGCGTGTTCGCCGGCAAGATGACCTTCAAGCAACTGCGTGCGCAGTTCCGGCCGGTAGGGCGCAAGATGCGCCGGCAGATGATCAAGGACTACCTGATCTTCCCCGCGCTGGCCGGCCCGTTCTTCCTGCCGGTGCTGCTGGGCAACCTGGTGGCCAACGTGCTGCGCAGCATCTGGACCTACGTGGTGATCTTCTGCGGTCACTTCACCGCCGAGGCCGAAACCTTTCCCAAGGATTGCGTGCGTAATGAAAGCCGTGGCCATTGGTACCTGCGCCAGCTGCGTGGCTCGTCCAATATCAGCGGCGGCAAGGTCGTGGACGTCCTGACCGGTGACCTGAGCCACCAGATCGAGCATCACTTCTTCCCCGACATTCCGGCCAACCGCTACAGCGACATGGCCGTGGAGGTGCGCGAGATCTGCGCCCGGTACGGCCAGCACTACAACACCGGCTCGTTGTTCAAGCAGTTCGGTCAGGTGGCCTGGCGCATCCTGCGTCATTCCCTGCCCAGCAAGCCGCGTCGCGCGCGCGCGCTGGTCCAGGCGCCAGCGGTCGGCTGAACGAACGACCCTGGCAGGACGGCGGGGCTTCATGGCGCAGCCAGTCGGGGTGCGCTAGCGTGGCTGGCATTCCATACGGGGAGTTCCGTCATGCGCAACAGGACCTACCTGATCGCCCTCGTCGGCGTGGTGGCCTACGGCGTCATCGGCCTGGCCGCTGCGCAGCAGCTCAACCAGCCCAAACAAGTAGAGCCGTTCGAGCCGGTCAGCAGCGCTGAATCGACCAGCGCTTCCTCCAATGTGTTGCCCGCGCCGCAGCAGCGGGTGAAGTCCGGAGTGCGGGCGAGTGCCAGCGATCGGGCCACCCCCTCGCCGATGAGCGCGAAGGGGCCGGCCAACGATGTCGCGCGGCCTGGCCAGCCTTCCAGCATCACGCCCAAGGCGCCGGTCAAACCTCTGCGGGTCACCGATGCGCAGGGGCGCGTGGTGGCCGGCGCGGTGATGGTGGGGGACAACCGGGTAATGGATCCCAGGACCGGCCGGATCTATTCCACCGTTCCGGACGGTGACGGGCAGCGCATCATCCAACCGACCAAGCCGTGAGCGGTCGATCACGCGGCAGAAAATGAAAAAGCCCGGCGTTGCCGGGCTTTTTCGTGGGTCTGGATGCAAGCCGTGACTCAGTCGGCCTTGGCGTCCAGCCCGCGCTTTTCCAGCAGGGGCTGGATCTGCGGGCCGTGTCCGGCGAAGTCCCGGAACAGTTTCAGCGCGTCCTGGCTGCCGCCCTGGGACAACAGCGTCTTGCGGAAGTGATCGCCGTTGGCGCGGCTCAATCCGCCATGCTGGCGGAACCACTGCTCGCTGTTGGCAGCCAGGACCTCGGACCAGATATAGGCGTAGTAGCCGGCCGAGTAGCCGCCCATGATGTGGCTGAAGTACGGCGTGCGGTAGCGCGGCGGCACCGGCGCGTAATCGGTCCCGTTGGCTTTCAGCGCGTCGGCCTCGAAGGCCATCACGCCGGCGGCCGGCGGCACCTGCTCGGCGGTGATCTGGTGCCAGCTCTGGTCCAGCATCGCCGCGCCCAGGTACTCGGTGGTGGCAAAGCCCTGGTTGAACTTGGACGCGGCGATCACCTTGTCCAACAGCGCCTGCGGCATCGCCTCACCGGTCTGGTAATGCTTGGCGTAGTGCTTGAGCACGGCCGGATAGTCCGCCCACATCTCGTTGACCTGCGAGGGATACTCGACGAAGTCGCGCGGCACGCTGGTCCCGGAGAAATAGGGATATTCCACGTTGGAGAACATGCCGTGCAGCGCATGGCCGAACTCGTGGAACATGGTGGTGACCTCGTCCCAGGTCAGCAGCGTCGGCTTGCCTTCCGGCGGCTTGGGGATGTTGAGGTGGTTGGCGATCACCGGCAGGTTGCCGGTCAGGCCGGACTGGGAGACGTAGGCATTCATCCAGGCGCCGCCGCGCTTGGATTCGCGCGCATACATGTCCGAGATGAAGATCGCCAGCGGCTTGCCATCGGCGTCGGTCACGTCGAACACGCGCACCGACGGCTCGTAGACCGGCAGGTCGTGACGCTCCTTGAAGCTGATCCCGTACATCTCGTGCGCGGCATAGAAGACGCCGTTCTGCTGCACGCTGTCCAGCTCGAAGTACGGCTTGAGCTGGGACTCGTCGAAGTCGTACTTGGCCTTGCGCACCTTCTCGGTGTAGTAGGCCCAGTCCCAGGGCTGCAGCTGGAAGCTCGGTTTGCCGGCCGCCTTCTGCTCGCTATCGATCATCGCCTGCAGGTCGGCGCCTTCCTTCTTGGCATTGGCCACTGCGGCCGGCGCCAGCTTGCCGAGCATGTCGTTGACCGCGGCCGGCGTCTTGGCGGTCTCATCCTCCAGCACGTAGGCGGCCCAGGTGGGATAGCCCAGCAGTACGGCCTTGTCGGCCCGCAGCTTCATGATCTTGGAGACGATGCCGGTGTTGTCGAAGGCGTTGCCGCGGCTGCCGCGCGCGACAGAGGCCTCAAACAGTCGTTGGCGCGTGGCGCGGTCGGTGAGCTGCGATTCCGGCGGCTGGCCGGTGGTGTTGAGCAGGGTGATGACGGACTTGCCCTTCAGGCCGCGCTTGGCGGCCTCGGCGGCGGCCCCGTCGATCTGCTCGCGGGTGAAGCCGTCGAGCTGCTTGACGTCGTCGACCACGACCGCCGAATCGTTGACCTCCTTC
The DNA here is from genome assembly GCF_028198165.1 of Pseudoxanthomonas sp. JBR18. Lineage (NCBI taxonomy): Bacteria > Pseudomonadati > Pseudomonadota > Gammaproteobacteria > Lysobacterales > Lysobacteraceae > Pseudoxanthomonas > Pseudoxanthomonas sp. JBR18. The sequence continues at coordinate 4,112,999 of NZ_CP116339.1, read as the reverse complement.
AGGACGTTCTGACTGAACTGCGTCCCGAGGGCGGCCAGCTGGCTGTTCATGTCCTTCAGACGGACTTTGTCCGCATCGTTGAGCTTGGCGCCGGCGCGCACGAAGTCGGTGTGGTACTTCTCGACCAGGCGCACCGCCTGCGGGTCCAGGCCCAGCGTGTCACGGCTGTCGTAAAGCGCCTGGATGCGCGCGAAGAGCTTGCCGTTCAAGGTGATCGCATCGCGATGGGCGGCGAATTTGCCCGAGTACTCGCTGCGCAGCTTCTCGCGCGCCGGATTGGTGTCGGCACCGACCAGGTTGAAGAACACCGTGGTGGCGCGGTCCAGTTCCTGGCCGCTCTTCTCCATGGCGATGATGGTATTGTCGAAGGTCGGCTTGGCCGGGTTGTCGGCGATCGCCTGGACCTCCTTGAGCTGCTGGGCCATGCCTGCATCGAAGGCCGGGGCGAAGTCGCTGTCCTTGATCTTGTCGAACTGCGGGTAGTGCAGCGGCAGCGGGCTCTCGCTGGCAAAGGGATTGGCGGCCGGGCTGGCAGCCGTCGGCGTGGTCTGGGCGTAGGCGGGCATGGTGGTTCCAAGGGCGAGGGCAAGCGCCAGGGCGAGACGGGTGGTCATGCGGTGTGGCTTCCATGTGACAGGCAGTAGGGCAGGCTAACCCAGTTGCGGTGCGTGCCTACAAATGACCATGGTCATGCAGGCGATGTCGATCCTGTCATTCGCCCGGGTGGTGGTCGTGGGCGTCAGCGCCTATGATCCGCGCCTTGGGAGGAGTTGCGACGCATGCGAGGAGTATTCGAGTATTCGGCGACCGACATCCACGGGCGCGAGCAGCCGCTCGCCGAGTGGGCTGGCTCGGTGCTGTTGATCGTGAACGTAGCGTCGCGCTGTGGATTCACGCCCCAGTACGGTGGTCTGGAACTGCTGTGGCAGCAGTACCGCGACCGCGGCCTGGTGGTGATGGGGTTTCCGTGCAACCAGTTTGGTCAGCAGGAGCCGGGGGACGAGGCGCAGATCCACGAATTCTGCGGGCTCAATTATGCGGTGACCTTCCCGATGTTCTCCAAGGTCCAGGTCAATGGCGCCGATGCGCATCCGTTGTGGAAGCGCCTGCAGCACGACAAGCCAGGGCTGTTCGGCTCCGAACGGATCAAGTGGAACTTCACCAAGTTCCTGATCGGCCGCAATGGCCAGGTGGTCAAGCGCTACGGCCCGCGTCATACGCCATCTTCGCTCGCTGGTGACATCGAGCGCGCCTTGGGGTGACGTGCAGGCGGGGCCGGCCCTTGCCGCTACCGCAGAGGCACGTCGGTGTACCGGAAGCCGTTGTCGGCTGCGCTTCGCATCCAAGGCGCTGCCGTTCCAGAGGACGAATTTCTTGCCGGCGACAACGGGTGTGTCGCGTTCGGTAGCAAGTGGGTGCCTCAGTGGGGCCAGTGCACCGGAGGAATGCCGCGCAACAAGGGGCGCGCGAACAGGTAGCCCTGCTGCAGGTCGATGCCCAACGCGCTGAGCGCCTTGGACTCATCCTCGCATTCGATGCCCTCGGCGACCACCTCGATCCCCAGCTCGGCGCAGAGCGCGGTCAGGTGCCGCGCGATGGCCTGGCGCTTGCGGTCGGTGTGGATGTCGCGGATCAGGTGCATGTCGAGCTTGACCAGGTCCGGTGTGAAATCGGCCAGCAGGTTGAGACCGGAGTGTCCCGCGCCGAAGTCGTCGATCGCCGTCTTCGGCCCGAGTTCGCGGTAGGTCTGCAGGATGTCCAGCAAATGGGCCGGATCCAACATGGCTTCCTGCTCGCTGACTTCGAAGATCAGCGTATCCAGCCCTCGGCCGTGCTGCTGGCAGGCCGCGACGGTGGCGCGCAGGCAATGCGCGGGCTTGTAGACCGCGTTGGGCATGAAGTTGATCGATAGCCGGGTGTCCAGCCCGATCCGTGCGGCCGTGGCGATGGCCTCGGTCCGGCAGACCTGGTCGAAGGCGTAGCGGTTGCTATCGGTGACGGTGGCCAGCACGCTGGCCGCCGACTGGCCTTCGGTACCGCGGACCAGCGCCTCGTGCGCATAGATGGTCCTGCGACTGACCTGGACGATAGGTTGGAACGCCATCGACACCGCGACAGGCAGCGCCGTCCCGTCGCGACAGGCCGAGCAGGTGGGAAGTGCTGACATCTCAGGCCACACCAGGGAGGGGTCTGAGGTCGGTATCGGCCTGCCGGGCTGGATCTTCAGCGCAGATCCGTCACCGCGAAGCGCCGCCGGAAGCGCGGTTCACTTTTCGACGAAGGCGCGCTCGAACACGTAATGGCCTGCATTGCCGATGCGGTGCGACGCCTCGAAGCCACGGCTATCCAGCAGGGTGCGCAGGTCGGCGAGCATCTGTGGGCTGCCGCAGATCATGAACCGGTCGCGCGACGGGTCGATCGGCTCCAGGCCCAGCGTCTGCGCCATCTGGCCATTGCCCAGCAGTTCGGTCAGCCGGCCCTGGTTGCGGAACGGTTCGCGGGTCACCGCCGGGTAGTACAGCAGCTTCTCGCGGATGATTTCGCCCAGGAATTCGTGCTGCGGCAGCTCGTGCTCGAAATAGTCGCGATAGGCCAGGTCCTTCTCGAAGCGCACGCCATGGGTGAGGATCACCTTGTCGAAGCGCTCGTAGGTCTCCGGGTCCTTGATGATGCTCAGCCAGGGCGCCATGCCGGTCCCCGTGCCCAGCAGGTAGAGATGCTTGCCGGGGTGCAGGTCTGAGATCAGCAGGGTGCCGGTGGGCTTCTTGCCGACCAGGACGCTGTCGCCGGGCTTGATGTGCGCCAGGCGCGAGGTCAGTGGGCCGTTGGGCACCTTGATGCTGAAGAACTCGAGCTGCTCTTCCCAGTTGGCGCTGGCGATGGAATAGGCGCGCAGCAACGGGCGGGTCTCGCCTTCCAGCCCGATCATCACGAACTGGCCGTTGTCGAAGCGAAAGCCTTCATGGCGGGTGGTGGTGAAGCTGAAGTAGTCGTCGGTCCAGTGACGGACGTCGAGCACCGTTTCGGTGCCATAAGCGGAAGACATGGGCGAATCGTGTCAGCAATGGGGGGCGTACGGGGCGCAGTATAACGCCCCGATGAGAGTGGTTCTCATCTTTCGACCTGCGAGTACGCATCGCAGACCGCTGGGTTCAGCCGTTGCCGCCTCCACGCGGGCCGCCACGACCGCGGTTGCCGCCACCACCCGGGCGTGGGCCCTTGTTGCCGGCGCGGTTGCCGTTGGGACGGGCCGGGCGCTGACCGTAGGGGCTGTTGCCGCCGGGAGTCGCGTGGTCGGACGGGAACACCGGCGCGTTGCCGGGATGGCCGTAGGGCTTGGCCTTGCGCGGCTGACCCGCGGCGCCGCCACGCGCACCGCCTGGCTTGCCGCCGTAGGGCTTCCTGGCGCCACCGGGCCCGGCGTTGCGGTGCCCGGTCGGGCCGGTGTCCACGCCATCGGGCACATACCAGCTGCGGAACGCGGCCGGGTTGCCGTCCGGCAGCGGCTTGGGGCCCTTGGGGGTGCGCTGCTTGAACGGCTTCTGCGACTGTTTGGCCGCCGCTTCGCCGCTGACGGTCAGGCCGCCCTTGAAGCCGCCCTTGCCGCGGCCACGGCCACGATCCTCGCGCACGTTGTCGAAGCGGCGCAGCTCGCGGCCTTCGTCGGCGATCGTGTTGTGGCCGTTGACGTAGGCATTGCCAGCAGCATGGGCATTGACCTGCACGGCGGCGCGGGCTGCCTTGCGCTGGCCGATCACCGGCTGCAGGGTCAGCGCGGCGGGCGTGCCGTCCTCCAGCTTGAGCGACTTGCGCAGGGCCTGGACCTGTGCATCGGGCAGCTCTTGGGACTGGCCGCGCAGCAGCGGCTGGGGCAGCTCGACGCTGCCGTAGCGGGTGCGCTTGAGGCGGCTGACCTGGCAGCCCTGGGATTCCCACAGACGGCGCACCTCACGGTTGCGGCCCTCCTTGAGCATCACCCGGAACCAGTCGTGCGAATCGGTGCCGCCGATGCGTTCGATCTCGTCGAAGCGGGCCGGGCCGTCTTCCAGTTCCACGCCCTTCTGCAGGCGGTCGACCAGCGCGTCGGACACGGTGTCCTGGCCTTCCGGCGCGCGCACGCGCACGACGTATTCGCGGCCGACCTCGAAGGAGGGATGCATCATCGCGTTGGCCAGCTCGCCGTCGGTGGTCAGCAGCAGCAGGCCGGTGGTGTTGATGTCCAGGCGGCCGATGGCGATCCAGCGCGCGCCCTTGATCGCGGGCAGCGACTCGAACACGGTCGGCCGGCCCTCGGGATCTTCACGTGTGGTGACCTCGCCCTCGGGCTTGTTGTAGATCAGCACGCGCGGCGGTTCGGTCAGCGCGCTGGCCACGAAGCTGCGGCCGTCCAGCTCGACGCGGTCGCCGCTGCCGATGGACATGCCGATCTGCGCGGTCTGGTTGTTGACCTTGACCAGGCCGTCGGCGATGCGCTGCTCGAGCGCGCGGCGCGAGCCCAGGCCGGCCTGGGCCAGCACCTTGTGCAGGCGCTCCTCCAGGCGGGTTTCAGGGGCGGCGGCGGGATCGCGCTTCAGCGACAGCTTGCTGCGGGGGGTGTCACTCATGGTTTCTGCTCCGACGAGACCGGTGCGGCGTCGTCTTCTTGGGGTTGTTGGGAAGAATCTTGGGTGTCGTCGGCATCGCCTGCGTCCTGCGCGATGTCGGCGGGGGTGTCGTCTGCGGGAGATTCCGACGCGAAGGACGCGTCGGCAGTCGCCGTGTCATCAGGGGGAGGGGCCGTCTCCAGGGTGTCCGCCTGTACTTGCACGTCCTGTGCCTCGCCTGCCGACGCTTGCGCGGTGCTGGCGTCGTCGGCCTGTCCTGCATCCTCAACCGGCGTGGCCTGGGTGTCCTCCGGCTGGCCCTCGGCAGCGACCTTGGCGGTGGCCGGGGCGAAGGGCAACTGTGGGTCCAGCTCACCGATGTCCTTCAGCTCGGACAGCGGCGGCAGTTCGTCCAGGCGCTTGAGGCCGAAGTAGTCCAGGAACCCGCGAGTGGTGCCGAACAGCGCCGGCCGCCCGGGGACGTCGCGATGACCGACCACGCGGATCCATTCGCGCTCTTCCAGGGCCTGGATGATGTTGCTGCTGACCGCCACGCCGCGGACCTGTTCGATCTCGCCGCGGGTGATGGGCTGGCGATAGGCGATCAGGGCCAGCGTCTCAAGCGTGGCGCGGGTGTAGCGGGTCTTGCGCTCGGTCCACATGCGGCTGACCCAGCCGTGGACCTCGCCCTTGACCTGGTAGCGCCAGCCGCTGGCCACTTCGACCAGTTCCACGCCGCGGTCGGCGCAGGCCGCGCCCAGTTGCTCCAGCGCGGTGGGGATGGCCCCTTCCGGCGCCGGACGCTGCTCGGGAAACAGTTCCTCGAGCTGGGCCACGGTCATCGGCAGGTTGGCTGCCAGCAGCGCGGCTTCCACGATGCGGTTGACCAGCGCCTGGTCGACGGCGACCGGGGCGGCAGGCATGGATTCTTGATCGAAGGCTTCGTCTTGCATGCAGTTTGATGTCAGGCCGGGCGGTTGCCCGGGCGTTGCAGGTGTCCGGCCGGCGCGCGCGTCATGCGTCGTTGGCCGCGTCCGAATCGTCGAACTCGCTGGAGAACTGCAGCGGCTCGTTGGTGTTGCCCAGCGCCAGCGACTTGACGTAGATCGTCGCCAGCGGCGCCTCTTGCACGATGTCCAGCAGTTGCTCCTTGGCCAGTTCCAGCATGGCCAGGAAGGTGACCAGCACGCCCAGGCGCCCTTCGGCGGCAGTGAACATCGATTCGAAGCGATGGAACTTGCCGTCCTCCAGCTTGGAGAGCACCTCGCCCATGCGCTGGCGCACGCTCAGCGCCTCGCGCTTGATGGCGTGGCCGGTGAACAGCTCGGCGCGCTTGAGCACGTCGTGCAGCGCCAGCAGCATCTCCTTCAGCTCCACCTCCGGCGGGACCTTGATCGCCGCGCGGTCCGGCACGTGGGCGTGGGCCACGGCGGTGTCGCGGTCCTGGCGGGGCAGGGCATCGATGTCTTCGGCAGCCTGCTTGAAGCGCTCGTACTCCTGCAGTCGGCGAACCAGGTCGGCGCGCGGATCGCCTTCCTCGCCTTCCTCCACGGGGGGACGCGGCAGCAGCATGCGCGACTTGATCTCGGCCAGGATCGCGGCCATGACCAGGTATTCGGCTGCCAGTTCGAAGCGCAGCTCCTGCATCACATTGATGTAGGCCACGTACTGGCGGGTGATCTCCAGCACCGGGATATCCAGGATGTCCAGGTTCTGGCGGCGGATCAGGTACAGCAGCAGGTCCAGCGGGCCTTCGAACGCATCGAGGATGACCTCCAGTGCGTCCGGCGGGATATACAGGTCCTGCGGAATCTGCAGCACCGGTTGGCCATGCACCACCGCCAGCGGCATTTCCTGCTGCTGCGGTGCCTGCGGGCTCTCGGTGGAAACGGTCGCGCCAGGCGCGGAGGGCGATGTCATCGGGTCACGGGCTGTGTCGCGTCAACGCTGCGTTCGGGGCCATCCATGACGTGCCAAGCGCCAGGGAGGTCGCGATTGCGAAAGGGTGCGCTCGGATCTTGCGGAACCGGCACGGTTACGGCGGGTCATGCAACCTTGCGTGGCGAAGGGACTTCGCACGTAGGCCCAAGCAGGCACACGCCCATGCGGGAGCGGCGGGCAACTCGGGAAAGAAGGTGGTCTGGCTGCGGAACGCGTCAGGCAGCGCGGGGGTGGTCATCCCGGGCACCTAAGTCGGATCCGGGAGACGGCCGCTGCGGGTCGTCACGTGCCAATCAAGTTCAAAGAGTACGGGCCTGGGGCGCGCCTGTCCAGCATGGGCAGGCGTTCTACAATCCAAGCCCGCTCACGAGAAGAAGCCTGACCGCCATGTGGTACGCCATCGAAGGCCACGATGCCCCCGGTTCCCTGCCACTGCGCCAGTCGGTGCGTCCAGCCCACCTGGCCCGATTGCAGGCGCTGCTCGACGCCGGGCGCCTGCTGGTCGCCGGGCCGTGCCCCGCGATCGATGCGCCGGACCCGGGCCCGGCCGGCTTCAGTGGCAGCATTGTCATTGCCGAGTTCGAATCGCTCGAGCAGGCACAGGCCTGGGCGCAGGGCGACCCCTACATGGAAGTCGGCGCCTACGCTCGCGTCGACGTCCGGCCGTTCCTGAAGGTCTTGCCATGAGCGAGCGGATGGAGCGCATGCGCCGGGCGCTGGAAGCGGGACTTTCGCCTCGGCAGCTGGAGCTGGAAGACCAGAGCCACCTGCATGCCGGCCATGCGGGCGCGCGCGACGGGCGCGGCCACTACCGGGTGGTCGTGGTCAGCGAGGTCTTTGCCGGCAAGGCGCCGCTGGCACGGCACCGGGCCGTGTACGCGGCACTGGGTGACATGATGCAGACCGACATCCATGCATTGTCGATCGACGCGAGGGCCCCGGGCGAAGCATCGCCCCCCTGAACGGGCTTGCTGCCGGCCACGGATGTGGCAGTGCAGCAATTCTGAAAACGCTCTCATCTTCGCAAGCCCTTGATCTGGCGCGTGTTTAACATTCGCCAAACGTAGGGTTTACTCGATTGCGTGGAAACGATTACAGTCCGCGCCCAATCGAACACAGGCATGACCGTGGAGGGCGGACGTGGGTCGAGGTGGCACCATCACCATCAAGGACGTGGCACGCGAGGCAGCGGTCTCGGTGGCCACCGTCTCGCGCGCACTGAACGGCCATGAGAACGTGGCCGAGGACGTGCGCCGCATGGTGCTGGAGACCGCCAAGCGCCTGCGCTACCAGCCGCATGCCGCGGCCCGCAGCCTCTCCAGCCGTAGCACCCAGACCATTGGCGTGGTGCTGCCGGACCTGTATGGCGAGTTCTTCTCCGAGCTGATCCGGGGCATCGACGGCGTCGCCCGTGGCCAGGGTCGGCATCTGCTGGTCTCCAGCTATCACGGTGCCCAGGAAGGGCAGGGAGCCGCCCTGCGTGCGATGCGCGGCCGCGTCGACGGGCTGCTGGTGCTCTCGCCTTATGCCGACCAGCCGGGCTTCCTCACCGACAACCTGCCGGTGGGACTGCCGGTGGTGATGATCAACACTCGGCTGCCCAATGACGTCTATCCGGTCCTCAATGTCGACAATCACGGTGGCGCGTTGGCGATGATGCGCCACCTGATCGGCGCCGGGCACCGACGCATCGCCTTCATCGGGGGGCCGCAGGGCAATTTCGACGCCGCCGAGCGCGAACGCGGTTACCGCGACGCGCTGGCCGAGCTGTTGCCTGGCACCCGTGCGTGGATCGTGCCGGGCAACTTCGACGAGGCCTCGGGCATGGAGGCCGGAACCGCCCTGCTGAAGGCCGAGGCGCGGCCGGATGCGGTCTTCGCAGCCAACGACGTAATGGCCCTGGGTTGTCTGTTCGCCTTCAACGAGGCCGGGTTGCAGGTGCCACGCGACATCGCACTGGCGGGCTTCGACGACGTGCCGCTGGCGCGCTTCGTTCATCCCACCCTCACCACCATGCGCATCAGCATTGCCGAGCTGGGCGCCAACGCCATGCAGCGGCTGCTGCACGACATCCAGGCCGGCGGCCAGCCGTGGCCTGAACCAGACCCCCTGACCCCCGAGCTGGTGGTGCGCAATTCGGCACCCACCAGGGAAGGGGCCGTCCGCGCCTGAGCGCGCGGAATTTTCCTTCGCAGCACTTCGCTGTTCTTGACCACCCCCAATGACGTTTGGGCAAGCCCTGGGAGGGCAGACGCATGACGCAACCACGACGCAATTCCACCCGACCCGCCCGCAGGCTGTTGACCTGCGCCCTGGCCAGCTGCCTGTTGCTGGGAGGCGCCCAGCTTGCCAACGCTCAGTCGACCGCCGCCACGCTGCGCGGCCAGATCAGCGGCGCGGCCGAAGGCACCACGGTGACCGCCACCAACACGGCCACCGGCTTCAGCCGTAGCGTGTCGGTGAGCGCCGACGGCAACTACTCGGTGGCCGGCCTGCCGCCGGGCACCTACAAGGTCGATGTGGTGGCCAATGGCGCGGCGTCCTCGCAGAACGTGACTCTGCAGGTCGGACAGACGGCCACGTTGAACATGGACGGCGGGGCCAGCACGGCGGTGACGCCCGGCGGCGATGCGACCAACCTGGACGCCGTGCAGGTGACCGCGCCGGCGCTGATCGAGTCCAAGACCTCCGAGGTGGCCACCTATGTCACCCAGCGCCAGATCGAATCGCTGCCCCAGACCTCGCGCAACTTCCTGGCTTTCGCAGACACCGTGCCGGGCATGAAGTTCGAGACCAATCCTAGCGATGGCTCGACCAAACTGCAGTCCGGCGCCCAGAGCGCCAACAACATTAATGTGTTTGTCGATGGCGTGGGTCAGAAGAACTATGTCCTGCAGGGCGGCATCACCGGTCAGGACTCCAGTCGCGGCAATCCATTCCCGCAGGCGGCCATCGGCGAGTACAAGGTCATCACCTCCAACTACAAGGCCGAGTACGACCAGCTCTCCAGCGCCGCGGTGACCGCGGTGACCAAGTCGGGCGGCAACGAGTTCCACGGCAACTTCTTCTGGGACTACACCAACGCGGACTGGCGTGAGAAGAAGGAGATCGAGAAGGGCCCGGACGCGGAGAAGGTCTACTCGCGCGACGAGCAGTACGGGGTCTCCTTCGGCGGCCCGATCGTGAAGGACAAGGCGCACTTCTTCTTCGTCTACGAAGGCAAGGACTACATCTCGCCCAAGGACATTTTCCCGGGCAGTGGCTACGACGTGTCCGACCTACCTGCCAACCTGCAGGACCAGGTGGGAAGCAGCAATGTGCCGTTCCATGAAGACCTGTACTTCGGCAAGCTGGACTGGTCGGTCAACGAGAACAACCTGCTGGAGTTGACCACCAAGGTGCGCGACGAGACCGGCGTGGCCAATGTGGGCGACCAGACCGCCGCCAGCGCGGGCACCGACCAGAACGTCAAGGAAACCCGGGTGGACTTGCGCTGGCAGCTCACGGCCGGCGACTGGCTCAACGATGCGCATCTGACCTACGAAAAGGCGACCTTCGAGCTGGCTCCGCAGAACTTCGGCAACGGATACGTGCTGACCGATGGCGCGGGCGTCACCGGTAACGTCATCTTCCGCGCCGGCGCCGGCGCCGGTGGCTTTCAGGACAAGGGCCAGGACGGTTACTCGTTCCAGGACGATCTGACCTACTCCGGTCTTGAGGACCACACCTTCAAGATGGGCGTGAAGTACAAGCAGATCAAACTGCGGACCACCGAGCAGCAGCCGTACAACCCGCAGTACTACTACGACATCAACCGCAACACCGACATCCCTTACACCATCAGCTTCACCTCGCCGCTGGCCGGCACGAACGGCGGTTCGGTGGAATCGGACAACAAGCAGTTCGGCATCTATTTCCAGGACGACTGGCGCGTGACCGATCGCCTGGAACTCAACCTCGGCCTGCGCTGGGATTACGAGAAGACGCCGAGCTACCTGGATGCAGTGACCGATCCGGGCGTGGTGGCGGCGATCTACGGCCAGGACCCCAGAGCGCCGGTCGGGCAGAGCTACGCCGACACGCTCGCGCTGGGCGGTGTGGATATTTCCCACTACATCAGCACGGGCAACAATCGAAAGGCGTTCAAGGATGCCTGGCAGCCGCGCCTTGGCTTTTCCTATGACCTGAGCGGCGACGAAAGCCATGTGCTGTTCGGCGGTGCGGGTCGTTCCTACGACCGCAACATCTTCGATTACCTGGCGCTTGAGCAGACCAAGGCCACCTTCCCCAGCTATATCTACAGCATCAATACGCCGGGCCATGCCTGTACGCCGGGCGTGGGCACCTGCCTGGACTGGGATGAATCGCTGCGCGACCAGACCACGCTGAATGCGTTGGTGGCTGGTGCGCCAGGCCTTGGGCGCGAAGTCGATCTGCTCGCCAACAACCTGAAGGTGCCGTACTCGGATCAGTTCAGCATCGGCATCCGCGATAGCTTCGAGCTGATGGGGCACCAGTGGAACAGCTCGGTGGCCGTCCAGCGCATCGTGTCCAAGGACGGCTTCGCCTTCCTGCTGGGCAACCGCCGGCCGGATGGCAGCTTCTTTGAGCCGGGCGCGATCTCCGAGTCACCGTTCTCTTACGGTGTGCCGGGCTACGGCTCGCTGCTGCTGGGCACCAACGGCATCGAAAGTCGCAACAACTCGCTGCTGGTCGGGCTGGACAAGCCGTACTCGGAGTCCTCCCCGTGGAACTTCAACGTCGCCTATACCTTCAGTGATGCCGAGGAGAACCGTCAGTTCGGCGAGCATTACGCGCTGGATTACCCAACCCTGGCCGGCTACGGCTGGTTCTCTTCCGGTGGTGTGGCCAAGCACCGCCTGGTGCTGAGCGGCATGGTCGACGGCCCCTGGGACACGCAGGTATCGGGCAAGCTGGTGCTGGCCACGCCCGAGCCGGTCTATGTGCGCTACTGCCCGAATGGGCCTGATGGCAACGACATCGTCACCCAGTGCGTGACGCGCCAATACAAGTCCGACAGCACGCTTGGCTACAAGCAGCTCGACCTTGCACTGCAAAAGATCTGGGATACCGGCACCGACGTGAAGCTGCGCATGCGCGCCGACATCCTCAACGTCTTTGACTGGGAAAACTACGACAGCTACAACGTCGACTTCGACGCGGGCACGGCGAGTGGTGTGAACCAATATGTCACTCGCACCTTCAAGCTATCGCTCGGGCTGGACTGGTAACCTTGATCCTCCCCGGCTGGCCGTTTGCCGGCTGGGGAGGTTTCCCGTACACCCTTGATCTGCGCCACAGTCTGTTTGCAGATGTAAACGTTTACACGGATCTCGACCTTGAAAACGCGCCGAATCGTTCCTTCGCTGGCCAGGCTCACCGCCGGGGCCCTGATCGTGCTCCTCGCGGCCTGCAACAAGACGCCGGAACCGACCCCGGTCAAGCCGGTCAAGGTCACCGGCAGACCACCGGTGGAGTTGCCCGTGGAAGACAAGAAGCCAGAACTCTCACCGCTCTTCCGCGACATCGAGCGGCGCACCTTCCAGTTCTTCTGGGATACCACCAACGAAACCAACGGCCTGACCCCGGACCGGTATCCATCGCGCCCGTTTGCCTCGGTGGCCTCGGTCGGCTTTGCCCTGACCGCGTATCCCATCGGCATCGAGAACGGCTGGGTCAGCCGTAACCAGGCCGTGGACCGCACGCTGACCACGCTGAAGTTCCTCTACGGCCTCAAGCAGGGCAAGGAATCCGAGGGCACGGCCGGCTACAAGGGATTCTTCTACCACTTCCTGGACATGCAGAAGGGCGAGCGCTTTGACAGCTGGGTCGAGCTGTCCAGCGTGGACACCACGCTGCTGATGATGGGCGTGCTGTTCGCCCAGTCCTACTACGACAAAGACGACCCGCGCGAAAAGGAGATCCGCGATCTGGCCGAGAAGCTCTACCGGCGCGTGGACTGGACCTGGATGCAACCGCGCTCGCCGCTGATCTCGATGGGCTGGTTCCCCGAGAGCCAGTTCATCAACCACGACTGGATGGGTTACAACGAGGGCATGATGGTCTACATCCTGGCCCTGGGCTCGCCCACCCATGCGGTGGAACCGGATGCCTGGCAGGTGTGGAGCCGCAGCTACAACGAAGTGTGGGGCGTCTATCAGGGGCAGGAGTACCTGTCCTTCGGCCCGATGTTCGGCCACCAGTACACGCATGTCTGGGTGGACTTCCGCGGCATCCAGGACGACTTCATGCGCGAACACGGCATGGATTATTTCGAGAACAGCCGCCGCGCCGCCTACGCCCAGCGCCAGTACGCCATTTCCAATCCGATGAAGTGGAAAGATTACGGCGAGAACGTCTGGGGCCTGACCGCGTCGGACGGTCCGCAGCAGACCCAGCAGGAATACCGCGGCGAGCAGCGTGAGTTCCGCCATTACTCGGCCCGTGGGGCGGGGCTGCGCGATGCCTTCGACGACGGCACCATCGCGCCGACCGCGGCCATCGCCTCGCTGCCGTTCGCCCCGGAGATCGTGATCCCGGCCACCGAGGAGATGCACAAGCGCTTCGGCGACTATCTGTATTCCAGCTACGGGTTCCTGGACGCGTTCAACCGCAGCTTCACCTACGACATCCCGATCAAGACCGGCCGCATCGTGCCGGATAACGGTTGGGTGGGCAGCGACTACATCGGTATCGACCAGGGCCCGATCCTGGCGATGATCGCCAATTACCGCGACGACTTCGTCTGGAACGTGATGAAGAAGAACCCGCACATCCGCCAGGGGCTGGAACGGGCAGGGTTCAAGGGTGGCTGGCTGGCGGCCAAGGACGGGGAAAAGCCCGCGCCGGCCGAAAAGGGGGATCCGGAGAAGGCCAACGCGCGCGCGTTGGGCTTGGCCGAGTCGCGCGTGCCGGCCAACACGACGACCCCGTCCGATGCCAAGCCCCAGCAGCCGCAGTAAGGTCGTTTCGTGAGGCGCCTCGCCATGCGTGTTCGATCTCTCAGGCCAGGCAGGCGCCTGCCGCGCTGGGGCGCGTGGCTGCTCATGGCCGGGCTGGCGCTGGCCGGCCTGGCGGGCTGCGCGGACCAGGACGATGGCCGCACCACCGTGACCTTCTGGGCGATGGGACGCGAGGCCGAGGTGGTCGGGACGCTGATCCCGGATTTCGAAAAGGCCCATCCCGACATCCGCGTCGATATCCAGCAGATCCCGTGGACGGCCGCGCACGAGAAGCTGCTGACCGCCTTTGCCGCCGACAGCCTCCCGGACATCTGCCAGCTGGGCAACACCTGGATCCCCGAGTTCGCCGACCTGGGCACGCTGACCCCACTGCAGGCCTATGTGGATCATTCGCCGGTGGTGGAGCAGGACGACTACTTCCCGGGCATCTGGGACACCAACATCATCGACGGCAAGCTCGTGGGCGTGCCTTGGTATGTCGACACGCGCCTGCTGTTCTATCGCAAGGACATCTTGCGCGAGTCGGGAGTCGAGCTGCCGATCGTGACCTGGGCGCAGTGGAAGGACGCCATGGCCAAGGTCAAGGCGCATGTCGGGCCGGACCGCTACGCCATCCTCATGCCGCTCAACGAGTTCGAGCAGCAACTGTCGCTGGCCCTGCAGACCGACGATCCGCTGCTCAGGGACCATGACAATCGCGGCAACTTCGAAAGCCCGGGCTTTCGCAAGGCGCTGGGGTTCTATGCGCAGATGTTCGAGCAGAACTGGGCGCCAAAGATGTCCGAAACCCAGATCTCCAACGTCTGGGAAGAGTTCTTCAACGGGTTTTATGCCTTCTACCTGTCCGGCCCGTGGAATATCCGCGAGTTCCGCCGGCTTGCACCCGAGGCGCTCAAGGACCAGTGGGGCACCATGCCGCTGCCGGGGCCCGATGGCCCGGGCGCCGGGATCGCCGGCGGCACCAGCCTGGTGATCTTCCAGCAGTCGAAAAAGAAAGAAGCGGCGTGGAAGCTGGTCGAGTTCCTCTCGCAGCCTTCGGTGCAGCAGCGCTTCCATGCGCTGATCGGCGACCTGCCGCCGCGTCGCTCCACCTGGCATGCCCCGCAGTTGGAGGGCGACCCGCTGGCCGCGGCGTTCCGCGACCAGCTCGAGCGCGTCAGGCCCACGCCCAAGGTGCTCGAATGGGAGCGCATCGTGCAGAACATGCGCCTGGTGACCGAGCGGGTGGTGCGCGGCGGCCTGTCCCAGGACGACGCGGTGGTCGAGCTGGACCAGCAGGTCGACGACATCCTGGCCAAGCGCCGCTGGATGTACGAGCGCGACCACAAGGCCGATCGCGCCAACGGCAACACGGAGGCCCAGCCATGAAGCGTCCCTCGCTGGCCGGTTGGATCTTCGCTGGGCCTTCGCTGATCGTGCTTGGCCTGTTCTTCGGGCTGCCGGTGATCTCGGCGCTGCTGCTGAGCGTCACCGACTTCGACCTCTACGCACTGGCCGACGTGCATAACCTGCGCTTCGTCGGGCTGGGCAACTACATCGACCTGCTGCGCACGCCGATGTTCTGGAAGGCGCTGTGGAACACGACGTACTTCGTGATCGTCGGCGTGCCGCTATCCATCGCCGCCTCGCTGGGCGCGGCGCTGCTGCTCAATGCACCGGCCGCGCGCTTCAAGGCGCTGTTCCGCACGGCGTTGTTCGCCCCGGTGGTGACCACGCTGGTGGCCGTGGCGGTGATCTGGCGCTATCTGTTCAACACCCAGTACGGGCTGGTCAACTACGTCCTGGCGCATCTGGGCATCTCGCCGATCGACTGGCTGGGCGATCCCCACTGGGCGATGCCGATGATCATGCTGTTCGCGGTGTGGAAGAACTTCGGCTACAACATGGTGATCTTCCTGGCCGGCTTGCAGGCCATCCCGCAGGACCTCTACGAGGCCGCGCGCATCGACGGGGCCAACCGCTGGCGGCAGTTCTGGCACATCACCCTGCCGATGCTGGGACCGGTGTTGCTGGTGGTGGGAGTGATCACGATCTCCGGGTATTTCCAGCTGTTCGCCGAGCCTTACATCATGACCCGCGGTGACCCGCTGCAGAGCACGGTCAGCGTCCTGTACTTCATGTTCGAACAGGGCTTCAAGTGGTGGAACCTGGGCCTGGCCTCGGCGGTGGCGTTCCTGCTGTTCCTGATCATCTTAGGCGTGACCACCTTGATGTTGCGCTTGGGGCGCAGGAAGGACCTGGTATGAGCCCACGAGCATTGCCGCGCGTGCGGATGTCAGGCGGGGAGGCGTCATGAGCCACGAAGTCGGGGGCAGCCGCTGGAACACGGTGCTGGTCAACGGCGCGCTACTGCTGATCGCATTGATCGCGCTGGCGCCACTGGCGTGGATGGTGTCGGTCTCATTCATGCCGGCCGGTGAGGCCAGTCGGTTTCCGCCGCCGCTGCTGCCCAGCGCCTCGACGCTGGCCAACTACCATGCGCTGTTCGAGCGCACCGGCATGGCGCGCAACTTCGTCAACAGCCTGATCGTCTCGATCGCCATCACCCTGGGCTCGTTGCTGTTCAACACCATGGCCGGCTACGCGTTCGCCAAGCTGCGCTTCGTCGGGCGTGAGCGGATCTTCCAGATCCTGCTGGCCGCGCTGGTGATTCCCGCGCAGGTGACCATGCTGCCGCTGTTCCTGCTGATGAAGCAGCTGCACCTGGTCAACAGCTATGGCGGGGTGATCGTGCCGGCGCTGGCGACGGTGTTCGGCATCTTCCTGGTGCGCCAGTACGCGCGCAGCATCCCGGACGAGCTGCTCGAAGCCGCGCGCATCGACGGGGCAGGGGAGATGCGCATCTTCTTCCAGATCGTGCTGCCGATGCTCAAGCCGGTGTTGGTGACGCTGTCGATCTTCACCTTCATGGCGGCGTGGAACGACTTCATGTGGCCGCTGATCGTGCTGACCGACCAGAGTCACTACACCTTGCCGGTGGCCCTGGCCTCGCTCTCGCGCGAACACATCATGGACGTGGAGATGATGATGGCCGGCGCGGTGGTCACCGTGGTCCCGGTGCTGGCGCTGTTTCTGCTGCTGCAGCGCTACTACATCCAAGGCCTCCTGCTCGGCAGCGTGAAAGGGTGAGGGCGTCCGCTTGCGCGGCACTGCCGCGCGGACGCCCGAACGCCCGGCCATGGATGGCCGGGCCGGACGTTCCGAAGCCGGTATGTCGCGCCATGGAAGGCAGTGTGGTGCGATCGAAGCCAGCCGCTTGCGCGGCACTGCCGCGCGGACGCCCGAACGCCCGGCCATGGATGGCCGGGCCGGACGTTCCGAAGCCGGTATGTCGCGCCATGGAAGGCAGTGTGGTGCGATCGAAGCCAGCCGCTTGCGCGGCACTGCCGCGCGGACGCCCGAACGCCCGGCCATGGATGGCCGGGCCGGACGTTCCGAAGCCGATGCGTCGCGCCATGGAAGGCAGTGTGGTGCGATCGAAGCCAGCCGCTTGCGCGGCACTGCCGCGCGGACGCCCGAACGCCCAGCCATGGATGGCCGGGCCGGACGTTCCGAAGCCGATGCGTCGCGCCATGGAAGGCAGTGTGGTGCGATCGAAGCCAGCCGCTTGCGCGGCACTGCCGCGCGGACGCCCGAACGCCCGGCCATGGATGGCCGGGCCGGACGTTCCGAAGTCGTATGTCCCGCCATGGCAGGCAGCACGACGAGACCGAAGCCAGTCGCTTGCGCTGCCGCGTGACCACACTGTCACGCCGTGACCGCAGCACTTGTACCAGCCTAGTTCCGCATTCCCGACGTTATCCGGCGAGTTTCCATGACTGACAAGCGTTCCGTTCCCGTGTCTTCCTCCGTTCTCGCACTCGGCCTGCTGGCAGGGGCGGCGATCCCGGCGCTGGCGCAGACGCGGGTGCTGGACAGCTTCGACGATCCGTCGTCATGGAAGGTGGTGACCTCCAATCAGGTGAGCGCCTCGTTGCGCGCGGTGACGGGTCCGGATGGCGGCAAGGCGCTGTGCCTGGAGTACGACTACAACGGCGTGTCCGGTTATGCCGGCTTGCAGCGCACCCTGGAGCTGGACTATCCGCAGAACTACCGCTTCGACTTCAAGCTGCGGGGCGACTCGCCGGCCAACGACCTGCAGTTCAAGTTGACCGACGCTTCTGGCGACAACGTGTGGTGGGTCAACCGCACGCGCTACGAGTTTCCGAAGACCTGGACCGAGGTGACCTACCGCAAGCGTCACATCGACAAGGCCTGGGGTCCGGGCAAGGACCCGGTGCTGCGGCACAGCGCCAGGCTGGAATTCACCATCTACAACAATGCCGGTGGCAAGGGCTCGGTGTGTTTCGATGCGCTGACCTTCACCCAGCTGCCGCCGGAAGACACCTCGCCCTTGACTGGTTCGGCCAGCGCCTCGGTGTCCAACGCGGGCAGCGAGGCGCCGATGGCGATCGATGGCAATTCCGACACGGCGTGGTATGCGGACTTCGACGCGGCCACTGCCCCACAGCTGACCCTGGACCTGCACAAGCCGCGGGAATTCGGCGGGCTCAAGCTGGTGTGGAAACCTGACGAGTACGCCTCCGACTACCTGATCCAGCTGTCCGATGACGGCCTGCACTGGCGCGATGCGCGTGCGGTCGTTGGAGGTGATGGCGGAACCGACTGGGTCGCCCTGCCGGAGTCCGAGGCGCGCTACGTGCGGCTGATGCCGGCGCAGGGCCCGGCCGACTCCTTCGGCCTGGCCCAACTCCAGGTCCTGCCACTGGCGTTTTCGGCCACGCCCAACGATGTGGTCAAGGCGGTCGCGGCCGCCGCGCCGCGAGGTTGGTATCCGCGCGGGTTCCGCAACGAACAGCCGTACTGGACGATTGTCGGCCTGGACAGCGGAACCGAGCAGGGGCTGATCAGCGAGGACGGGGCCGTGGAGGTCGCGCGTGGCGGTTTCAGCGTGGAGCCGTTCGTCTCGGTGGACGGGCGCATGAACACCTGGGCCGACGTGAAGGAGGCGCAGTCGCTGCAGGATGGAGACCTGCCCATCCCCAGCGTGCAGTGGACCACGCCGGAACTGGGGCTGGAGACGACGGCCTTCGCGGACGGAACGCCGGCCGACTCGCAGCTGGTGGTGCGCTATCGGCTACACAACCCCGGCAAGACGGCGCACGACTATCGGCTGGCCTTGGCGGTGCGTCCGTTCCAGGTCAATCCGCCTTCGCAGTTCCTCAATACCCAGGGCGGCATCAGCCGCATCGACACGTTGTCCATCGCCGGCCGGACCGCCGAGGTGAACGGCAGTCCTCGGGTGTTCGCCTCGCAGGTGCCCTCGGCCGTTTTTGCCAGCACCTTCGACGGCGGCATGGCCGCCGAGCACCTGGCCCGCGGTGCACTGCCAGATAGCACCGAGGTGGTGGACGAGACCGGACTGGCGTCCGGTGCCTTTGTCTACGACGTGCATCTGGCGCCGGGCGAGGCGCGCGAGTTCGACCTGCGCATTCCGCTGACCGGCATGCCGGCTTGTGCGCAGGCCTCCTCGGATCCGGCATGTGGCGCGCAGGCTCGTCAGGACGCGGTGGCCGCGGCGTGGCGCAACAAGCTGGACCAGGTGCGGTTCACTGTGCCGGCGGCCGGCCAGGCGCTGGTGAATACCTTGCGCACCGCGACCGCGCACATGCTGATCTCGCGCGTGGGCCCGCGCCTGCAGCCGGGGACGCGTTCCTACGGGCGCAGCTGGATCCGCGACGGGGCGATGATCTCCGAGGGGCTGCTGCGCATGGGGCGCCCGGAAGTCGCGCGCCAGTTCGTCGATTGGTATGCGCCCTACCAGTTCAAGGACGGCATGGTGCCGTGCTGCGTGGACCGTCGCGGCAGCGATCCGGTGCCCGAGAACGACAGCCATGGCGAGCTGATCTTCGCCATCGCCGACTACTGGCGTTACACCGGGGACACCGCGTTCCTGCGGCGCATGTGGCCGCATGTGGAGGGCGCCTACCGCTACATGGAGAAGCTGCGCCTGTCCGAGCGCACCGAGGCCAACAAGGCCAGAGACCCAGGCTTCTACGGGATGATGCCGGTGTCGATCAGCCACGAGGGCTATTCGGCCAAGCCGGTGCACTCGTACTGGGATGACTTCTGGGCACTGCGTGGCTACAAGGACGCGGTGCAGATCGCCACGGCGCTGGGCAAGACGGAGGACGCCAAGCGCATGGCCGCCTCGCGCGATCAGTTTCATGGCGATCTGATGGCCTCGCTGCAGGCGACCATGCGCGAGCGCAAGATCGACTACATTCCGGGATCTGTGGAGCTGGGCGACTTCGATTCCACCTCGACCACCATCGCCCTGGCGCCAGCCGGGGAGCAGGCCAACCTGCCGCAGCCGCAGCTGGACAATACCTTCCAGCGTTACTGGCGCGAATTCGAAGCGCGCGCCAACGGCACCCGCGCGTGGAAGGACTACACGCCTTACGAGTGGCGCAACGTGTCGGCCTTCGTGCGACTGGGCTGGCGCGCGCGTGCCGACGCGGCGGTGAAGTTCTTCTTCGGCCATCGCACCCCGCAGGCGTGGAACCAGTGGGCCGAGGTCGTCTCCCATACCCCGCGCAAGCCGTTCTTCCTGGGCGATCTGCCGCATGCCTGGGTGGGCTCGGACTTCGTGCGCACCGCGCTGGACATGTTTGCCTACAGCCGCGAGCAGGACCAGAGCTTCGTCCTGGCCGCGGGCATCCCGGCGGCGTGGCTGGACGGGCAGGGCATCGCCATCGAGGGGCTGCGCACGCCCCAGGGCCAGCTCTCCTATGCGCTCAAGCGCGTGGACGGACAGCTGCAGCTCGATGTCCCGGCCGGGATGACGCTGCCCAAGGGCGGGCTGGTGCTGCAGTGGCCATATCCCAGCGTGCCGGGCAAGACACTGGTGAACGGCAAGGCGGCCAAATGGGACGGCAACGAATTGCGTCTCAACGCATTGCCCGCCAAGGTGCGGGTCGTGGTGCCCTGAGGATCGGCCGCGCGTTCGGCAATGCATGAAGACGCACGTTGCGTCTCGCGTCGAACCGCCTTTCGTAGAGCCGAGCTCGCTCGGCTGCGCTTCTGGCGGATCGCGAGGAAAGCACCCAGCGGAGCAAGCTCAGCTCTACCAGGAGCGTGCGGTCTGGCCAGATGCGACGCCGCTTGCGCTTTGTAGAGCCGAGCCTGTTCGGCTGCGCTTCACGCGGAGTGCGAGAAAGCCTCAGCGGAGCTAGCTCCGCTCTACAAGGGCAAGGTCGCCGATCGCCACGTCGGTCCCTGCGCGTGCGAAGGCAATGGCGGCGGCGTCGGGTCGAGCCTGTCGCCGCCGGCATCCACAAGACGCTTGTTTTCCAGCGCCCAAGCGCAACGCCGCCCAAGCGGGCGGCGTTGTGTGGGTGAGGAAGATGTGCCGCACGCCTAGGGCGTGCTGGCCGGGCTGACCCGCCAGATCGTGTTGCCCACGTCGTCGGCGACCAGCAGCGCGCCGTCGGCGTCCTGGGCCAGTCCCACCGGTGCCCCGTAGAGCGACTCTTCGTCGTCCGAATGGAACCCCGTGACCACCGGCTGCGGCTTGCCCGTCGGCTTGCCGTTCTGGAACGGGACGAACACGACCTGATAGCCGCTGAGCGGAGAGCGGTCCCAGCTACCGTGTTCGGCCACGAAGGCGCCATTCCGGTATTGGGCCGGCAATCCGTCGCCCTGCGAGAACCACAGTCCCAGCGCGGCCACGTGCGATCCCAGTGCGTAATCGGGCTTGAGGGCCTTGGCCACCAGGTCCGGGCGCTGGTGCTTGACCCGGGTGTCCACGTGCTGGCCGTAGTAGCTGTAGGGCCAGCCGTAGAAGCCGCCTTCCTGGACCGAGGTGAGGTAGTCCGGGACTAGGTCGGCGCCGATCTCGTCACGCTCGTTGGCGATGGCCCACAGTTGCCCGCTCTGCGGCTCCCATTGCAGGCCGGTGGGGTTGCGGATGCCCGAGGCGTAGATGCGGCTGCTGGCTGAGGCCACGTCCACCTGCAGGACCGCGGCGCGGCGGTATTCCACTTCCAGGCCGTTCTCGCCGATATTGCTGTTGGAGCCCACGCCGACATACAGCTTGCTGCCATCCGGACTGGCCAGCAGCGCCTTGGTCCAGTGGTGGTTGATGGTGTCGGGCAGGTCGGCGAATTCACGCCCGGCCACGGTGATCCGGGTCTGCCCCACGGTGTAGGGGAAGGCCATGATCGCGTCGGTGTCGGCCACGTAGAGCATGTCGCCGATCAACTGCATGCCGAACGGCGAGTTGAGGTGATCCACCAGCACATGCTGTTCCCACTCGCCGCCGGCCGCATTGCCGTGACGCAGCAGGGTGATGCGGTTGCCGCCCTTCCCACCCTTGCCCGACAGGCCCTTGATCTTGTTGGCGATCAACTGCTTGGGTGTGGTCACCGCTTCGGTGCCGGGGCTGTTGGCCTCGGCCACCAGCACGTCGCCATTGGGCAGCACCAGCAACTGGCGCGGATGCATCAGTCCACTGGCGATCTTTTCGATCTTCAGGCCCGCGGCCACTTTCGGTGCCTGGCCTTCCTTCCAGCCGACCCCGTCGGGGACCTGCATCGGCGGAACCAGATAGTGCTGGGCTTCGGGCAGTGGTGGAGCGCCGCCGGCCTGTTCGGTGGGTTTCAGCTTGGCCTTGTCGGCGCAGCCGCCCAGCAGAGCGATCGCGGCCGCCATGGCCAGGCCCGTGCGCAGCAGTGGAGACTTATTCATGGACAAGCCCTCCATTGCGGCTGGCCTGCACCGCGATCAGCACATGGCCGATCGCCAGCAGGAGCACGGTCAGCAGCGACAGCCACATCCCCGCGGGCATCACCGCATAGGCATCCCGGCTATGCACGAAGGCGTTAAAGGTCGCCGCCACGATGGCCGCCAGGTTGAGGCAGAAGTCGAGCCGGTCGGTCCCGGTGGCGATCCGGCGCGAGGTGATCCACACCTGGACCAGGTTGACCACACGCGGAACGATCGCGAACAGCAGGCCAATGGCGATGAGCCAGGCCGCGCCCTTCATCCACAGCATTTCCGCGGTGCGGAAGTAGGCGATGTCGAAGATCAGTGCTGCGACGAAAAACCCGAATGGAATCGGGTTGAGCACCCCGTAGAGGGCATTGGCCGCGGCGGAGCGGCGGGGGACGGCGTGGACGGACATGGAAGTCTCCTGCGAAAGAACGCGCAGGCGCCGATGATCCGGCCTTGCCGTACCGAGGGGTGCCCGCGAGGCTTCGCAGTCTCCGCGCCGGCGTGTGCACAAGGTGTCGCCGTTGTCGTGGCGACCTGTGCCTGCCACGCCGTGGGCACACGGCGAAGCAGGGCTGGCACCGCGGGTCAGGCGGCGCGCACGTCCTTGACGATCTGCGCCGCGCGGGCGGCCGTGTCGCGAATCGAAGTCCAGTCGCCGGCGGTGATCCACTGCTTGGGCACCATCCACGAACCCCCGATGCACACCACGTTGGGCTGGGCCAGGTAGTCGGCCGCAGTGGCTTCGGTGATGCCACCGGTCGGGCAGAGCTTGAGCTGCGGGACCGGGCCGTGGAGGCCCTTGATCATCTGCAGGCCGCCCACCGCGTTGGCCGGGAACAGCTTGCAGACATGAAACCCCAGGTTGAGCAGGGTCAGCAGTTCGGTCGGCGAAGCGGCGCCGGGCACCACCGGGATCGGGGCGGCCACCAGCGCCTCGGCCATATGCGCCGGCGTGCCCGGGGTGACCAGGAAGTCGGCGCCCGCGCCGACGCACTGGCCGATCTGGTCGATGGTCAGCACCGTGCCGGCGCCGATGGCGAAGCCGGGCAGCTCCTTCTTCAGCGTGGCCAGGGCCTCCATCGCCACCGGCGTGCGCAGGGTCAGCTCGACCACCGGCAGGCCGCCTTCGAGCAGCGCGTTGGCAACGCCGCGGGCCTGGTCCAGGGTGTCCACGGCAACGACCGGCAGGATGCCGGCGGAGGACAGCAGGGCTTCGGTCTGCTGCTGGCGTTTGGAAGCGATCATGTCGGAATCCTGTGTTGGGAGAAGGGGCGCCGGTCAGGCGTCCTTGGCTTCGTGGGGGGCCTGGGCGGCGGCGGGAACGTGGCCGAGTTCGTACTCCGCATCTTCTTCCTCCCATCCATGCTCGGGCGAGGGCGGACCGCAGGAGATCGACAGCGCGCCCTGGTCGGCGGGGCTGACCTGTTGACGGCTCAGCGCGAACAGGTTGCGACCCAGATCGTGCGAGGGTCGGGCGGTGTCCGGCGCGATGGTGCGCAGCTTCCATTCCTCGGCATTGACCTGCGCCTCCAGGATGCCGGCCTCGGCGTCGAGCAGGATCATGTCGCCTTCGCGCAGGCGCGCCAGCGGACCACCCGCGGCGGCTTCGGGGGTGATGTGGATCGCGGCGGGGATCTTGCCCGAGGCCCCGGACAGGCGGCCATCGGTGACCAGCGCCACGCGCCGTCCCTGGTTCTGCAACAGACCCAGCAGCGGGGCGAGCGAGTGCAGCTCGGGCATGCCGTTGGCCTTGGGGCCCTGGTAGCGGACCACGGCCACGAAGTCCTGCGGCAGCACGCCGGCTGCGTGCAGCTTGTTGAGGCTGCGCGGGTCGTCGACCACCACGGCCGGAGCGTGGATGCGACGGTATTCGGGCTTGACCGCGGAGGTCTTGATCAGCGCACGCCCCAGGTTGCCGCGCAGCAGGCGCAGGCCGCCCTGGGCTTCGAACGGCGCCGAAACCGGACGCACGACCTTGTCATCGCCACTGGTCGCCGTACCGGGCGCATAGGACAGCTGCCCGTCGATCAGGCGCGGCTCCTGGCAATAGGCGCGCATGCCGCCTTCGGCGATGGTCGGGATGTCGTGCATCAGGCCGGCGTCGAGCAGTTCGCGGAACACGAACTGGGTGCCGCCGGCCGCGGCGAAACGGTTCACGTCCGCTTCGCCATTGGGATAGACGTGGGCCAGCAGCGGGACGGTCTGGGAGATCTCGTCGATGTCGTCCCAGGTCAGCAGGATGCCGGCTGCGCGGGCGACGGCGACCCAATGGATGGTGTGGTTGGTCGAGCCGCCGGTGGCCATCAGCGCGGCGATCGCGTTGACGATGGCACGTTCGTCGATGAGGTGACCGATCGGGCGGTAGTCGTCGCCCAGCGCGCTCATCTGAAGGGCGCGCTCGGTCGAGGCGCGGGTCAGCGCGTCGCGCAGCGGCGTGTCCGGGTTGACGAAGGAGGTGCCCGGCAGCTGCAGGCCCATGGCCTCCAGCAGGGTCTGGTTGGAGTTGGCGGTGCCGTAGAAGGTGCAGGTGCCCACGCCGTGGTAGCTGGCCGCTTCGGCTTCCAGCAGTTCCTCGCGGGTGGCTTCACCGGCCGCGTAGCGCTCGCGGACCGCGGCCTTTTCCTTGTTCGGGATGCCCGGGGTCATCGGCCCGGCCGGTACGAACACCGCAGGCAGATGGCCGAAGGCCAGCGCACCGATCAGCAGGCCCGGCACGATCTTGTCGCACACGCCCAGATACAGCGCCGCATCGAACATGTCGTGGCTGAGCGAGATCGCCGTGGACTGGGCGATCACATCGCGCGAGAACAGCGACAGCTCCATGCCCGGGCGACCCTGGGTGACGCCATCGCACATGGCCGGCACGCCGCCGGCGACCTGGGCGGTGGCGCCCATCTCGCGGGCCGCCTGACGCACCAGCTCGGGGTAGCGCTCGAAAGGCTGGTGCGCCGAGAGCATGTCGTTGTAGGCGGTGACGATGGCCAGGTTGGCGGTCACATCGGCGCGCAGCCGGCCCTTGTCGGTGGGACCGCAGGCCGCGAAGCCGTGGGCCAGGTTGCCGCAGCTCAGGCGGGTGCGCAGCGGGCCTTCCTTGAGGACGGCGTCGATCCCGTCCAGGTAGGCCTGGCGGGGCCGCGCGCTACGGCGGCGGATGCGGTCGGTGACGGCTTCGATGCGCGGATGCAGGGTCATGGGCGTTGGGCTCTGACGGAGGCAAAGGGCGGCGCGGCACCTGCCTGGAGAAGACCACTGGTAATACCAGTTTCTCGGCCCTGATCGTCAGGCGACGCATCTGTCCCGATTCTAGCGCGATCCCGTCAGGTCGCGCTGGAAATCGATGGGACCAATAAGATGCCAGTCAGGCCTTGGCGACTGCCGTGGTCGTGTCACGCGTCCCGCCGAACACTTCCACTGCGGTGGCCGCCGCGCCCAGCAGGCCCGGTTGCGGGTGCAGGTTGGCCAACACCGGGATATTGCCCATCGCCGGCGAGAAGCGGCCCTTGTGTTCGAAGCGCTGCCGAAAGCCCGACCGCTGCAGCTGGTTGAGCAGGCGCGGGACCAGTCCACCGCACAGGAACACCCCGTCCCAGGCTCCCAGGGTCAGCACCAGGTCACCGGCGATCGCGCCGAACACCGCGAAGAACACATCCAGCGTATGCAGGCAGCGCGCATCGCCCTCGGCTGCGCGCGCGGTCACGTCTGCCGGCTTCATCGGACCGGGATCCTCGCCGGCCATCTCGCTCAGGGCGCGGTGGATGTTGACCAGGCCCGGGCCGCAGATCAGGCGCTCGTTGGAGACCCGGCCGAACTGACGCGACAGACGCTGCAGGATCTCGATCTCCTCCGGCGTGCCCGGCGGAAAACTCACGTGTCCGCCCTCGGCCTCCAGCGCGAAGCGGCGCCCGTCGCGGATCAGCAGGCCGCCGGCACCCAGGCCGGTGCCTGGGCCGATCACCGCGTAGGTGCGCTGCTTGGTGATCGGTGCCGGGGTCCAGCGCGGTCCACCGACCTGGGCCACGTCCTCGGGTCCCAGCAGCGAGACCGCCATGGCCTGGGCCGCGAAATCATTGATCAGCTTGACCCCCTCGAAACCCAGCATGCTGCGCAGGCGCGGCACCTTGATCACCCAGGGGTGGTTGGTGATGCGGGCCTCGTCGCCGTCGACCCGGCCGGCGACCGCGAACACGCCATTGCTGGCCTTGGCGCCGGTTTCGTCCAGGTAATGCCGCGCCGCATCGGCCAGTGACGGAAACTCGGCCACGGTGTAGTCGCGGTAGCTGTCCTTGATCAGCGGGACATCGTTGCCGGTGTCGGCCAGCGCGAAGCGCGCGTTGGTGCCGCCGATGTCGGCCAGCAGGACGCACTGCGCGGGGTCGGGTGAGGTCATGCGGGAATCCTGGGTTCTTGAATGGGAAAGGCCGCCACGCGCGGAAGCACGGGCCGGCTGCAAGGCGCGCCGGATGTTAGCGCGTGCCCCGTTCAGGCGATGTCCCGCATACGAATGCGGACCCTCTAGCGACATGGCCCCCTCCGGCGTGTCGATGGTGTCAGGTTGCGTGTTGAAAACGCTTACATGGCAGAATAGCGCGGCTCGCCGGCTGCCGTCACGGGGGCCAGCGTAGCCTTGCAAAGCCAGGCTGGGGCGGCCTTGCCGATGTCGCAATGCAGCAATCTTTTGACGCCACGGGAGCAACGATGTCGAGTGTGCAGCTGGATCAGGTCCGCAAGGTCTATGACAACGGCCAGGTGGCCGTGCACGGGGCCAGCTTCGAGGTTGCCGACGGCGAGTTGATGGTGCTGGTCGGACCCTCCGGCTGCGGCAAGTCCACGCTGTTGCGGATGATCGCCGGGCTGGAAGAGATCAGCGGCGGCACGCTGAAGATCGGCGACCGGGTGGTCAACGACGTGGCGCCCAAGGACCGCGACATCGCCATGGTGTTCCAGTCCTACGCTCTGTATCCGCACATGACCGTGGCCGAGAACCTGGCCTTCGGCCTGAAGCTGCGCAAGCACGACAAGGCCACCATCGACACACGCATCAAGGCCGCGGCCGAGACCCTGGGCCTGACCTCGATGCTGGACAAGCTGCCCAAAGCCATGTCCGGTGGCCAGCGCCAGCGCGTGGCCCTGGGCCGGGCCCTGGTGCGCGAGCCGGCGGTGTTTCTGCTGGACGAGCCGTTGTCCAATCTGGACGCCAAGCTGCGCAACTCGGTACGCACCGAGATTTCCAAGCTGCACCGGCAGCTGGGCACCACCATGATCTACGTCACCCACGACCAGGTCGAAGCCATGACGCTGGGCCAGCGCATCGTGGTGCTCAAGGATGGGCAGATCCAGCAGATCGACACGCCCAAGGCGCTGTACGACCGGCCGGCGAACCTGTTCGTCGCCGGCTTCCTGGGCAGCCCGGCGATGAACTTCCTGCATGGCCGTCTCGAGGTGGGACAAGCGCCGCAGCTCGTCCAGGCCGACGGGCGCCAGGTCCAGTTGGGCGCGCTGACGCCGGCGCTGGCCGGCCATGCCGGGCGCGATCTGGTGCTGGGCGTGCGCCCGGAGGACCTGCAGCCGGCGCGCGACGGGCAGGCCGCGTTCCAGGCCGATGTGGAAAGCATCGAGTTCGTGGGCAACGAGGCGTTCCTGCATCTGCGCTTCGGCGAGGATCTGCTGATCTCGCGCGTGCCGCCGCAGGGCACCCCGGAAGTGGGGGAGCGGGTGGCCATGGCACTGCCGATGGATCGCCTCCACGCCTTCGATCCCGAGACCGGGCTGAGCCTCGCGGTGCGCTGATACGCCCGCGCGCCGACGAGCGCGGCCGAGTGGTCCGGACATCGGGCCGGCCCACGTCCGTGGCGCCCGTTATACTGGTCGCTGGCGGCTGGCGTGCGTGCCATATTCGTAAAATTATTCAACGGGTTGCGCGCCGGATGTCATCCTGATCCTCACCCAGGCCGCGCGCGATGGAGTGCGTCGCCGCTGCCCCCGGAATCCAACGTCGCATGCGCCTGTCCACGATCAAGCTCGCCGGCTTCAAGTCCTTCGTCGATCCCACCACGCTGCACCTGCCTACCAACATGACCGGCGTGGTCGGTCCCAACGGCTGCGGCAAGTCCAACATCATCGACGCGGTGCGCTGGGTGATGGGCGAAAGCTCGGCCAGTCGGCTGCGCGGCGACTCGCTGACCGACGTGATCTTCTCCGGCTCCTCGGCACGCAAGCCGGTGTCCCAGGCCACCGTCGAGCTGATCTTCGACAATTCCGACCACACGATCTCCGGCGAATTCGCCGCCTTCAACGAGATCTCGGTCAAGCGCACGGTCAGTCGCGACGGCCAGAGCAACTACTACCTCAACGGCACCAAGTGTCGTCGGCGCGACATCACAGACCTGTTCCTGGGCACCGGCCTGGGGCCGCGCAGCTACTCGATCATCGAGCAGGGCATGATCAGCCAGATCATCGAGGCCCGGCCCGAGGACCTGCGCGTGTACCTGGAGGAAGCCGCCGGCATCTCCAAGTACAAGGAGCGCCGCAAGGAGACCGAGACCCGCATCCGCCACACCCGCGAGAACCTCGAGCGCCTGACCGACCTGCGCGAGGAAGTGGACAAGCAGCTCGAGCACCTCAAGCGCCAGGCGCGCCAGGCCGAGCAATACCAGACCTACCAGGAAGAACGCCGGGTCAAGGATGCGCAGTGGAAGGCGCTGGAATACCGCGGCCTGGACGGCGAACTGTCCGGGCTGCGCGAAGGCCTGTCGGTGGAGGAGACCCGCCTGCAGCAACTGATCGCCGAACAGCGCGAGGCCGAGGCCCAGATCGAAGGCGACCGCGTGCGCCGCGAGGAAGCCGTCGAGGTCCTCAACAAGGCGCAGGCCGACGTCTACCAGGTCGCCAGCAACCTGGCCCGCATCGAACAGCAGATCCAGCACCAGCGCGACCTCTCCAGCCGCCTGGTCAAGGCCCAGGCCGAGGCCCAGGCGCAGCTGGCCGAACTGGGCACGCACATGGACAGCGACAGCGCCCGCCTGTCCGTGCTGCGCGCGTCGGTGGAGGAAGCCGAGCCGCAGCTCGAACAGCTGCGCGAGGACGACGTCATGCGCCAGGACGCGCTGCGCGAGGCCGAAGCGAAGCTGGCCGACTGGCAGCAGCGCTGGGAAGCGCACAACCGCGCCACCGCCGAATCCTCGCGCGCTGGCGAGGTCGAGCGCACCCGCGTGGACTACCTGGACCGCCAGTCGTTGGAAGCCGACCGTCGCCGCGAGTCGCTGACCGCCGAGCGCGCCGGGCTGGACCTGGAATCCCTGGCCGAGGCCTACGAGGCGCTGTACGAGCAGCACGAGGTCAAGAAGGCGTCGCTGGACGAACTCACCGAGGCGGTGGACCAGCGCAAGCAGGCCGTCGATGGGGTGAGCGAGCGCCAGCGCGCGCTGCAGGCCGAACTGGCCGAGGTGCGCAAGCAGGCCCAGGGCGCGCGCGGCCGACTGTCCTCGCTGGAGGCCTTGCAACAAGCCGCCCTCGGCCAGGAGCAGGGTGCGGCGGTGGCGTGGCTGAAGGCGCGTGGGCTGGATTCGGCCAGCCGCGTCGGCGAGTCGCTGACTGTCGAGGCCGGCTGGGAAAACGCCGTGGAAGGCGCCCTGGGCCGACTGATCGAGGGCGTGCTGGTCGAATCGCCGGAGTCGCTTGTCGAAGCCCTGGCCGACCTGGGCGAGGGCCGCATTGCCCTGGTCTCGCCGGAACAGGGAAGCGAGACCTTCGCGCCGACTTCGTTGGCGGCCAAGGTGCAGGGGCCGTTGGCCGTGCGCCGGCTGCTGTCGCGCCTGCACGCGGCCGAGGACCTGGCCGCCGCGCGCGCGCTGCTGGCTTCGCTGCCGGCGGGCGATGCGGTCATCACCCGCGCCGGCGAGCGCCTGGGCGAAGGCTGGGTGCATGTCCAGCGCTCCGGTGCGTCCCGCCAGGGCGCGCTGTTGCGCGAACGCGAGATCCAGTCCCTGCGTGCGGAGATCGATGATCTGCAGGCCCGCGAGGCGCAGGCCGAGGATGAGGTGGGCAGCCTGCGCGAAGCCGCACTGGCCGCCGAACAGGCGCGCGAGGAAGCCCAGCGTGTGCTCTACCAGGCGCATCGCGCCGTGTCCGAGCTGGCCGGCCAGCTGCAGGGCCAGCAGGGCAAGGTGGATGCCGCGCGCAACCGCATCGATCGTATCGACGGCGAACTGGCGCAGCTGTCCGGTGCGCTGGAGGAAGCCCGCGACCAGGCCGCCGAGGCGCGCCTGCGCCTGGAGGACGCGGTCACCCGCATGGCCGACCAGGAGGACGCACGCCGCCAGCTCGACGCCGAGCGCCAGGCGTTGACCAGCGCCCGCGACAGCGCGCGCGAGGCGGCGCGGACCACGCGTGAGGCCACCCACGCCCTGGCCCTGACCCTGGAATCCCAGCGCACCCAGATCGCTTCGCTGACCCAGAGCCTGGATCGCATGGGCGGCCAGCGCGGACAGCTGGATTCACGCTTGGGAGAGATCACCGCCCAGCTCAGCGGCGACGACGATCCGATTGTCTCGCTGGAGGCCGAGCGCGAGAACGCGCTGGCCGAGCGCGTGCGTACCGAACGCGTGCTGACCGAGGCGCGCACCGCGCTGGATGGCATCGACAACGGCTTGCGCCAATACGAGCAGACCCGCCAGCAGCGCGACGAGCAGGCCCTGGCCCAGCGCGAGGCCATCGCCCAGCGGCGCCTGGACCAGCAGGCACTGGTCCTCAAGGCCGAGCAGCTGTCCACCGCGGTGGAGCAGGCCGGCTTCGTCCTGCAGGCGGTGATCGAGACCCTGCCCGAGGTGGCCGATCCGGCCGAGTGGGAAGCGGCCGTGGCCCAGATCGACACCCGTATGCGTCGGTTGGAGCCGGTCAACCTGGCCGCCATCCACGAGTACGGCGAGGCCAGTACGCGCAGCGAATACCTGGAGTCGCAGAACGCCGACCTGACCGCGGCGCTGGAGACGCTGGAAGAAGCCATCCGCAAGATCGACCGCGAGACCCGTGGCCGCTTCAAGGAGACCTTCGACCGGGTCAATTCCGGCGTGCAGGCGCTGTACCCGCGTCTGTTCGGTGGCGGCCATGCCTATCTGGAACTGACCGGCGAGGATCTGCTCGACACCGGCGTGGCCATCATGGCCCGCCCGCCCGGCAAGCGCGTGTCCAGCATCACCCTGCTGTCCGGTGGCGAGAAGGCGATGACCGCGGTGGCGCTGGTGTTTGCGATCTTCCAGCTCAACCCCGCGCCGTTCTGCCTGCTCGACGAGGTGGACGCGCCGCTGGACGAAGCCAACGTCGGCCGCCTGGCCGCGATGGTCAAGGAGATGAGCGAGAAGGTGCAGTTCCTGTTTGTCAGCCACAACAAGGCGACGATGGAGGCGGCCAATCAGCTCTCTGGCGTGACCATGCGCGAGCCGGGCGTCTCGCGCCTGGTCTCGGTGGACCTGGCCGAAGCCTCGCGTCTGGCCGGCGCCGCCTGAGCATGTCACCATCGCGCCTGTTTGAAGGAAGGAGCGCCTGATGTCCGATGTCTGGATGCTGCGGATCGGCATTGCCGTCGTCGGTGCCTTGCTGATCGGCGCGATGCTGCTGTTCGGCAAGCCCAAAAAGCCCTCGCAGGGACGGCGCCTGGAGCGAGGCGATCGCGAGCAGCCCCGGGTCGAACCCAGCCTCGGGGACGAGGCCGCCGCGGAGGCCGTTGGCGAAACGGGCGTGCAGCAGGACCTGGGCCTGCGCGATCCCGCCGCCGGTGAAGACCTCGGTCGCCGGCCGGGCCAGGACTTCGACAAGATCATCTCGCTCTACGTCGCGGCCAAGGCCGGACAGATGCTGCGTGGCGAAGACATCGTCGTGGCCGCCGAGAAGACCGGCCTGACCTTCGGCCACATGAACGTCTTCCACCGGCTGATCGAACATCATCCCGAGCGCGGGCCGGTGTTCAGCATGGCCAACATCATGCAGCCGGGCAGCTTCGACATGGGCGCGATCCGTGAGCTGGAGACCCCGGCGATCGCCTTCTTCCTGACCCTGCCGGCGCCGATGACCGCGCTCGAGGCCTGGGAGATGATGTTGCCCAATGTGCAGCGCATGGCCGAGCTGCTCGATGGTGTGGTCCTGGACGACAGCCGCAATGCGCTGGGCCGGCAGCGCATCCAGCACATCCGCGAGGAACTGCGCGGCTACGACCGCCAGCACGAGGCGCCACCGCTGAGCAAGGCGCCGCGCTGGTAAGCGGGCGCAGGTAGGGCACGCAGGCCTGGCAGGCTTGTGCGTGCCGGGGTGTGGGATCGTTTTGACGTCTCAACAGGCGATGGCCTGCGCTGCGTTCCGCAGTTCGCCGTCCGCGCGGTGTGAGCCGCAGCTGAGGACATCGACACTGCGTTGGCGTGGCGGGTCCCAGCATTGGGCTTGTTTGTCTGGGAGCCTGCCGTGTCTGTCCAAGCACTTTCACCCTGGGGCCTGGCCTCATTGCTGCTGGCCGCCGCCTGCGTGGGCGTGGTGGTCGTGGACATCTTCGTGGCGGGCTATCGCCAGCACATGGCGATCATGGAGGCGGTCTGGCCGCTGACCATGCTGTGGGCCGGTCCGGTGGGCCTGCTGGCGTATTTCGCCTTCGGTCGTGGGATGAAGCGCGGGGCCGAGGCGCACGATGACGGGCGAGCAGGCGAAGGGGGACACTCGCACATGCATCCCCCGCGGCGACCGCGCTGGCAGTCGATCGCGCTGGGCGCCAGCCACTGCGGCGCCGGTTGCGTGCTCGCCGATGTGATCGCCGAGAGCGCCACCGCGCACTGGCCGCTGGTGCTGTGGGGCAACGAGGTCTTCGGCGGCTGGCTGGTGGCGCTGCTGCTGGCCTACGTCATCGGCATCGTCTTCCAGTACTTTGCCATCGCGCCGATGCGCGGGCTCGGCCTGAAGGACGGACTGGTGGCCGCGATCAAGGCCGATACCGCCTCGCTGCTGGCCTGGCAGGTCGGCATGTACGGCTTCATGGCCCTGGCCCTGTTCGTCTGGTGGTCGCCCGAGGCGCTGCCCAAGGACGGCGCGGTGTTCTGGTGGATGATGCAGTTCGCCATGTGCGCAGGCTTCGTGGTGGCCTACCCGGTCAACGCCTGGCTGATCCGCGCCGGCATCAAGGAGGCGATGTGACCTCTTTAAGGCACCGGGCGACAGCCGGGTAGCTTGCGTAAAATCGGCCGATGACCCACGCCGCCCAAGACCCCGCCGCCCGCGCGGCCGCGCTGCGCCAGCAGCTCGACGATGCCAGCTACCGCTATCACGTGCTGGACGAGCCCAACATTCCCGATGCGGAGTACGACCGCCTGCTGCGCGAGCTCGACGAACTGGAGGCCGCGCATCCCGAGCTGGTGACGCCCGATTCGCCGACCCAGCGCGTGGGCGCGGTGGCTTCGGGCCGATTCGCCGAGGTCCGCCACGCGATGCCGATGCTGTCGCTGGGCAATGCCTTCGACGAGGACGAGGTGCGCGAGTTCGTGCGCCGCATCTCCGATCGCCTGGGCCGCGACACGCTGGTGTTTTCCGCCGAGCCCAAGCTCGATGGCTTGGCTATCAGCCTGCGCTACGAGGGTGGGGTGTTCGTGCAGGGCGCCACGCGCGGCGACGGGGCGACGGGCGAGGATGTCACCGCCAACCTGCGCACGGTCAAGGCGATCCCGCTCAAGCTGCGCGGCAGCGGCTGGCCGCAGGTGCTGGAAGTGCGCGGCGAGGTCTACATGCCGCGCGCGGCTTTCGAGGCCTATAACGAACAGGCGCGCCTGCATGGCGGCAAGGTCCTGGCGAACCCGCGCAACGGCGCGGCCGGTTCGCTGCGCCAGCTGGACGCGCGCATCACCGCCCAGCGTCCGTTGGCGTTCTTCGCCTATGGCACCGGCGCGGTCGAAGGCGGGACGTTGCCGGACAGCCATTCGGGCGTGCTGAAGCAGCTGCGGGAATGGGGCTTTCCGGTCAGCGACCTGACCCGGCTCGTCGAGGGCGTAGACGGCCTGCTGGCCTATGCACGCGAGATCGGCGAACGGCGCGATGGGTTGCCGTTCGACATCGACGGCGTGGTCTACAAGCTCGACGATGCCGAAGGCCAGCGCGAAATGGGCTTCGTCTCGCGCGCGCCGCGCTGGGCGATCGCGCGCAAGTACGCCGCGCAGGAGCAGTCCACCACGGTGGAGGCGATCGAGATCCAGATCGGCCGCACCGGCGCGGCCACGCCGGTGGCACGCTTGGCGCCGGTGCAGGTGGCCGGGGTGACGGTCACCAACGCCACGCTGCACAACGCCGACCAGATCGCGCGGCTGGATGTGCGCGTCGGCGATGCGGTCATCGTGCGACGCGCCGGCGACGTGATTCCCGAAGTGGTCAGCGTCATCATCGAACGCCGGCCCGAGGGCACCCAGGCCTGGCAGATGCCGACCCAGTGCCCCGTCTGCGGTTCGGAGATCGTGCGCGAGGAAGGCGCGGCGGTGTGGCGCTGCTCGGGCGAACTGAGCTGCCCGGCCCAGCGCAAGGAGGCCATCGCCCATTTCGTCTCACGCAGGGCGATGGACGTGGATGGCTTGGGGGACAAGTTCATCGAGCTGCTGGTCGACGCCGGCGTGGTGCAGGGCGTGGCCGATCTGTATTCGCTCGATCTGGACCAGCTGCTGCAGCTGCGCCTGGTCACTGGCGCCGAGACGCCGGAAGGTTTCCTCCGTGACGCGCGCGAGCATCTGGCCAGCGGCGCCTACGCCAGGCTGGAAGCGACCTTGGCCACCGTGCGGGGCGAAACCGAGCAGGCGTCAGCGGGTTGGCAGGCCGACCTGCTGCGTGCCGGGTTGCCGGACTTCGACTGGAACCGCAAGAAGATCGCGACCAAGTGGGCCGAGAACCTGGTCGCCGCGCTGGAAAAGAGCAAGCACACCGCGCTGGAGCGCTTCCTGTTCGCGTTGGGCATCGAGCATGTGGGCGAAAGCACGGCCAAGGCGCTGGCCGCATGGTTCGGCGATCTGGAGATCGTGCGCCACCTGCCGTGGCCAGTGTTCAAGCGCGTGCCGGACATCGGCGGCGAGGTGGCGCGCTCGCTGGGCAAGTTCTTCCAGCAGGCCGGCAACCAGCAGGCGATCGATGACCTGCTTTCGCGCGGCGTGGAGATCACCGACACGCATCCGCCCAGCGGCCTGCTGCGCGAGGGCCTGACCCTGGCCACGCTGCTGGCCGATCTGGAAATTCCCAAGCTGACCCGGCTGCGCGCCGACGCCCTGGCCACGGCCATGCCCGCCGTGGCCGACATCGTTGACGCCGCGCCCGAGGCCCTGGTCACCGCCGGCCTGCCCAAGGAGACCGCCGCGGCGCTGGTCGCCTGGCTGGAGGCGGACGACCACGCCCGACTGCTGCTGGAGACGGGCGCTGCGTTGCAGCGGCTCGACGCCATCACCCCGCAACAGGCGGCCGAGCAGACCGGTCCGCTGACGGGCAAGACCGTGGTGCTGACCGGCAGCCTGGAGGCGATGACCCGCGACGAGGCCGGGGCCAGGCTCGAAGCCTTGGGGGCGAAGGTCACCGGCAGCGTGTCCAAGAAGACCTCCCTGATCGTGGCCGGCAGCGAGGCCGGCTCCAAGCTCACCAAGGCCCAGGACCTGGGCATCGAGATCTGGGACGAGGCGGCGCTGCTGGCGTTTCTGGACCAGCACGCATGAGCGTGTCGCTGGCGCCTCGGGCTTTTCGGGTCCGGCTGTTTCCGCCCCCTCTCCCCCGCATGCGGGGGAGAGGGTTGGGGTGAGGGGGGGCTTGCATGGATCACAGCAAGCGCCTGCGTCGCGCGCAGACCGAAGCCGGCCACCGGCTCTGGCAGCGCCTGCGCAACCACCAGTTGGGCGTGAAGTTCCGTCGCCAGCATCGCATCGGCGCTTATATCGCGGATTTCGCCTGTATCGAGGTTGGTCTGGTCGTGGAGCTGGATGGCAGCCAGCATCTTGAACAGACTGCACCGGACGCACAGCGCACGGCTGCGATGGAGGCACGCGGCTTCAGGGTGCTGCGGTTCTGGAATGACGACGTGCTGGGCCGGACCGAGGCGGTGCTTGAGGCGATTTGGCATGCCGTGAATATGGAGCAGCGGCCGGAGAAGCAGCCCCCTCACCCCAGCCCTCTCCCCCGCAGGCGGGGCAGAGGGGGCGACAGCAACAACAGCAACAACAACAACGATTCAGGCGGTCTTGTCGTAGTGGAAGGAATATCGGATGTCGTCGCTCCTGAACCGGCCTGGTCGCTTGCCGACTGGCAGCCCAGCGCGACCCTGGAGGTACTGCACCTGCGCGCGCGGCTCAACGCGCTGGTGCGCGACTTCTTCGCGCGGCGCGAGGTGCTGGAGGTCGAAACCCCGGTGCTCTCGCAGGCCGGCAACACCGAGCCGAACATCGAGAGCTTCACGACCGAATTCAGCGGACACGTCAGCGCCGGGGCGCGTACGCGCTGGCTTCGGACCTCGCCGGAGTATCCGCTCAAGCGGCTGCTGGCTGCCGGTCTCGGCGACTGCTACGAGCTGGGCCGCGTATTCCGTAATGGCGAGGCCGGCGGGCGTCACAATCCCGAGTTCACCATG
Source organism: Pseudoxanthomonas sp. JBR18 (assembly GCF_028198165.1). Taxonomy (NCBI): domain Bacteria; kingdom Pseudomonadati; phylum Pseudomonadota; class Gammaproteobacteria; order Lysobacterales; family Lysobacteraceae; genus Pseudoxanthomonas; species Pseudoxanthomonas sp. JBR18. The sequence continues at coordinate 4,076,106 of NZ_CP116339.1, read as the reverse complement.
CTCGAGTGGTATCGCGTCGATTGGGACCACCTGCGCCTGGCCGAGGAGACCGTGGAACTGGTGCAGCAGGCGCTGGCCCTGGTGGGGCGCAGCGCTGGCGTGGAAACGCTGAGCTATCGCGAACTGTTCCTGCGCGGGCTGGGGCTGGACCCGTTCAGCGCCACGCTGGAGCAACTGCAGGCGCCCTTGGCCGCCAGTCGGATCGATCCCGATGGCCTGGGCCGCGACGATTGGCTGGACCTGCTGATCACCCACCACCTGCAGCCGGCCTTTGCCGCCGACACGCTGACCATCGTCCATGACTGGCCCGCGTCGCAGGCAGCGCTGGCGCGCATCCGCGCGGACGACCCGCCGGTGGCCGAGCGCTTCGAGCTGTATCTGGGCCAGGTGGAGCTCGCCAATGGCTATCACGAGCTGCAAGACGCGGTGGAACAGGGCACACGCTTTGCCCACGACAACGCGCGCCGCGCTGCCCGTGGGCTCGTTCAGCCACCGCAGGACCGGCACTTGCTCGACGCCCTGCCGGGCATGCCACACTGCGCGGGCGTGGCGGTCGGGATGGATCGGCTGCTGATGGCGATGCTGGAAACTTCCAGGATCGCCGAGGTGTTGGCGTTCGACTTCGCGCGGGCCTGACACACGCCGGGAATACACGGACCGTAAACACCTGATTGTGTTGGCATGCTGTCCGGCCCGGAGTTTCGAGTTTGCGTATCGTGCAGGGGAATGTGAAAGGACCGATGCGACAGCTGGGGTGGGGCGCGCTGGGCGGCTTGCTGATGGTCCTGTCTGGATGTGCGACGGTCGGAAACCTGCTTGGCGGCCACGAGCGCACGCTGGACGATGTGCCGGTGGTGCACTTCAAGTGCGAGTCCAAGAGCCAGGATCTCAAGTACTGCGACGTGGATGCGTCGGCCGGTGTCCGGCTGACCAAGCAGTTGTCCAACATGCCCTGCATCAAGGGGCGCACTTGGGATTATGGGCGCTTCGGGGTGTGGGTGGACCATGGATGCCGCGGCGAGTTCATCAGCGGCGCCGGCGACGACGATGGGGGGATGTTCGATACCCGGCACAAGGTCGTGCGCTGCGAGTCGGAAGACCAGGCGCGGCGACGTTGCCCGATCGAGGTCAGCAGCCCGCCGGCCACGCTGCTGCGACAGATTTCGGACACCAAGTGCGTCGAGGGCAGCACCTGGGGTTGGGACGCGCAGGGCGTGTGGGTGGATGGCGGCTGCCGAGGTCTGTTCCGGGTCCGCTGAGTTGCCGGGCCGGCGCAGGTAAAATGCGCCGATGAACGAGACCTTCGACTACGCCCGCTACGACCGCATCCGTCCCCTGCTGTGGACGGGCGATGCCCTGCAACTGCTCGACCAGCGCAAGCTGCCTTTCCAGGTCGAACACGTGGTGTGCGCCACCAGCGACGAGGTCGCCGCGGCGATCCATGCCCTGGCCGTGCGCGGCGCGCCGGCCATCGGCATTGCCGCGGCCTGGGGCACGGTCCTGGCTGGCCGGGACATCGAGGCCGCCGACGGCGCGCAGGCCGCGCAGAAGCTCGAGCCGGCCCTGCAGCGCCTCAGCGCCGCCCGGCCCACCGCGGTCAACCTGGCCTGGGCGCTGGCGCGCATGCGCCGCGTGCTGCAGGCCGCCGGCGCCGACTGGCAGGCGGTGCTCGAACGTGAGGCCGAGGCCATCGCCACCGAGGACCTGGCCGCCAACCGCCACATGGGCGAGCTGGGCGCGGCGCTGATCGCAGAAGGCAGCGGCGTGCTGACCCACTGCAACACCGGCTCGCTGGCCACCGCCGGCTTCGGCACCGCGCTGGGCGTAATCCGCGCCGGCGTGGCCCAGGGGCGCGTGACCCAGGTGTTCGCCGATGAGACCCGCCCGTGGCAGCAGGGCGCGCGCCTGACGGTATGGGAGCTGCAGCAGGACGGCATCGACGCGACCCTGATCGCCGATTCGGCGGCCTCGCACCTGATGAAGACCGGCGCGGTGCAATGGGTCATCGTCGGCGCCGACCGCATCTGCGCCAATGGCGACACCGCCAACAAGATCGGCACCTACCAGCTGGCCATCGCCGCGCGCCACCACGGGCTGAAGTTCATGGTCGTGGCGCCGTCCTCGACCGTGGACATGGACACCGCGAGCGGCGAGGCGATCGAGATCGAAGAGCGCGATCCGGGCGAACTGCACGGCATCGGTGGCGTGCGCACGGTGGCCGAGGGCATCAAGGCCTGGAACCCGGTCTTCGATGTCACCCCGGGCAGCCTGATCGACGCGATCGTGACCGAGAAGGGCGTGGTCGAGCAGCCCACGACCGAGAAGATGCGCGCGGCTTTCGGCTGACGGCGGGCTTTCAACGCTGCTGCGCAGCGCCTTGACAACACCGCATGCGCCAAGCGCGTCCGCAGCAGGGTGGAACCTTCGTCGAAAGTGGGCGCGCGCTGTGGTGTTCCACGCGCAAGTGCTTGATTCAGACAGCTTCCGACCCGGCATCGGGAGGCGGCCGCGTGCTACAATTCCGAGGTTGAAAACCCCTCCAAAATCCATCTGCCGCGGACTCCGTGGCGGCCCGGGTTTTGGCCCGACGTACCGAACACAAGCACGGACCTCGAATGGCTGATCTCGCCAAGGAAATCATCCCCGTCAACCTCGAAGACGAGATGCGCAGGAGCTACCTCGATTACGCCATGAGCGTGATCGTGGGCCGCGCCCTCCCGGACGTCCGGGACGGCCTCAAGCCGGTGCATCGCCGCGTGTTGTACGCGATGAACGAACTTGGCGCGCACGCCAACAAGCCGTACTACAAGTCGGCCCGTATCGTCGGTGACGTGATCGGTAAGTACCACCCGCACGGCGACAGCGCGGTCTACGACACGCTGGTGCGCATGGCGCAGCCGTTCTCGCTGCGCTACCTGCAGATCGACGGGCAGGGCAACTTCGGTTCGGTCGACGGCGACAGCGCGGCGGCCATGCGTTACACCGAGGCGCGCATGTCGCGCTTCAGCCACGAGATCATGGCCGACATCGACAAGGAAACCGTCGATTTCGTGCCCAACTACGACGAGAAGGAATTCGAGCCGTCGGTGATGCCCACGCGCATCCCCAACCTGCTGGTCAACGGCTCGGCCGGCATCGCGGTGGGCATGGCCACCAACATCCCGCCGCACAACCTCACCGAGGTGATCGACGGTCTGATCGCGTTGATCGACAACCCGCTGATCGACATCGATGCGCTGATGGAATACATCCCCGGCCCGGACTTCCCGACCGCCGGCATCATCAACGGCACTGCCGGCATCATCGCCGGCTATCGCACCGGCCGTGGCCGCGTGCGCATGCGCGCCAAGGCCGACGTGGAGGTCGATGACCGCACCGGTCGCGAGGCGATCATCGTCACCGAGATCCCCTACCAGGTGAACAAGGCACGGCTGATCGAAAAGATCGCCGAGCTGGTCAAGGAAAAGAAGCTCGAAGGCATCAGCGAGCTGCGCGACGAGTCCGACAAGGACGGCATGCGCATCTACATCGAGGTCAAGCGCGGCGAGTCGGCCGAGGTGGTCCTCAACAACCTGTATTCGCAGACGCCGATGGAGTCGGTGTTCGGCATCAACATGGTGGCCCTGGTCGACGGCCGCCCGCAGCTGCTCAACCTCAAGCAGATGCTGGAGGCCTTCGTGCGCCACCGCCGCGAGGTGGTGACCCGACGGACCATCTTCGAGCTGCGCAAGGCCCGTGGCCGCGCCCACATCCTCGAAGGCCTGACCGTCGCGTTGGCCAACATCGACGAGATGATCGAGCTGATCAAGACCTCGGCCAATCCCAACGAGGCCCGCGAGCGCATGCTGGCCAAGTCCTGGGAGCCGGGCATGGTCGGCGCGCTGCTCGGCGCCGCTGGCGCGGAGGCCTCGCGCCCTGAAGACCTGCCCAAGGGCGTGGGCTTCATCGATGGCCGCTACCAGCTGACCGAGGTCCAGGCCCAGCAGATCCTGGAGATGCGCCTGCATCGCCTGACCGGGCTGGAGCAGGAAAAGCTCACCGAGGAATACAAGCAACTGCTGGAGACCATCACCGGCCTGATCCGCATCCTGGAAAACCCGGACGTGCTCAAGGAAGTGATCCGCGAGGAACTGCTCAACGTCAAGGCCGAGTTCGGCGACGCGCGCCGCAGCGAGATCCGCCAGAGCGAAGAGGACCTGGACATCCTGGACCTGATCGCGCCGGAAGACATGGTGGTCACCCTCTCGCACTCCGGTTACGCCAAGCGTCAGCCGGCCAGCAGCTACCGCGCGCAGAAGCGCGGCGGCCGCGGGCGCAATGCGGCCTCGATGAAAGACGAGGATTTCATCGACCAGCTGTGGCTGGTCAACACCCATGACACCTTGCTGACCTTCACCAGCAAGGGCCGGGTGTTCTGGCTGGCCGTGCACCAGCTGCCCGAAGCCGGGCCGAACGCGCGCGGCCGGCCGATCATCAACTGGATCCCGCTGGAAGCCGGCGAGCAGGTCCAGGCGGTGCTGCCGATCCGCGAGTACAGCGAAGGCCACTACGTGTTCTTCGCCACCCGCAACGGCACGGTCAAGAAGACCCCGCTGACCGAGTTCGCCTTCCGCCTGGCGCGCGGCAAGATCGCCATCAACCTGGACGAGGGCGACGCGCTGGTCGGCGTGGCCCTGACCGACGGCGAGCGCGATGTGATGTTGTTCGCCTCCAACGGCAAGACCGTGCGCTTCGGCGAAGAGACGGTGCGCTCCATGGGCCGCACCGCCACCGGCGTGCGTGGCATCAAGCTGGCCAAGGGTGAGGACGTGGTCAGCCTGATCGTGGCCGAGCGCGCGGCCAGCGCCGACGAGGCCGAGGATGACACCGCCGAAGAGGCCGCCAGCGACGAGACCGTGCTGGAAACCACCCAGGACGAGGCGGGCTGCTACATCCTCACCGCCACCGAGAACGGCTACGGCAAGCGCACCCCGCTGACCGAGTATCCGCGCAAGGGCCGCGGCACCCAGGGCGTGATCGGCATCCAGACCAATGCCCGCAACGGCAAGCTGGTCGGCGCGCTGCTGCTGGGCAACAGCGACGAGGTGATGCTGATCTCCGACGGTGGCACCCTGGTGCGGACCCGTTCGACCGAGATCTCGCGCGTGGGTCGCAATACCCAGGGCGTCACCCTCATTCGCCTGGGCAAGAACGAGAAGCTGCAGGCCATCGAGCGCCTGGATGCCTCGATCGAAGAGGACGTGCTGGACGCGATCGACGAAGAGGGCACCGGCGCCAGCGAGGCCGTCCAACCCGACGCCTGAAGCCAACCCGGTCGCAGTGGAAGGCCACGGCCGTCCCGCCGCAAGCGGGGCGGCCGTGTTGCATTCGGGGCCGCGTTGCGCGGACCTGCGTTCTATACTTCCGCGCCAGCAAGGGGAGAACGCGAACCATGGATTGTCCGCAGAAGCTCGGCGCAGGCGCGCCGCGATCGATCATCGTGCAGGAGCTGCACGCCGTCTCGAATGTCGCGCCCCTCGCGCGCACGGCCCGGGCGGGGCTGCGGTGGTGCCTGCTGCTGCTGGCGCTGTTCGCCCTGGCCGGCTGTGGTCGCAACAAGACCGGGCAACTGCCCGAAGTCTCCGGCGAAGCGGTCAAGGCCCAGCAGGCCCAGGTGCCCAAGGGCTTCGCCCTGGCCAATGCGTATCCGGACCAGCACGACGGCGAGGTCGCCATCGCCCTGGAGTTCACCGAGCCGCTGGTGGAGTCGCAGGATTTCGACAGCCTGCTGCACGTCACCGACGACAAGGGCGCGGTGGTCAGTGGTAGCTGGGTGCTGGATGACGAGGCCAAGGTGCTGCGTTTCCCCTCGCTGGAGGCCGCGCGCGATTACACGGTCAAGGTCGACGCCGGCCTGTTGGCCGCGTCCGGGCCGCGCCTGGGCAAGGCGGTGGAGCAGGTGGTGCACACCGGGCCGCTGGCGCCGTCGGTGGCTTTTGCCTCGCAGGGCAGCGTGCTGCCGGCGCGCGAATCGCGTGGCCTGCCGGTGGTCTCGCTCAACGTGCCGGAGGTCGACGTCGAGTTCCTGCGCGTGCGCGAGGCCGACCTGCCGCGCTTCTTCGGCGAGTACCAGCGCGGCGGCAGCCGGGGCGCCTGGGACCTGGACCGCACCTACGGCACGCACACCCCGCTGGGCGACATGGCCGACTCGGTCTACCTCAATCGCTTTGAACTCGGCGGCAAGCCCAACGCGCGCACGCTGAGCTACTTGCCGATCCAGGACATCAAGCAACTGCAGGATCCCGGGCTCTACTTCGCGGTGATGAAGCGCGTCGGTCGCTATTCCGAGGAGTTGCAGACTGCGTTCTTCAGCGTGAGCGACCTGGGCCTGCACGCGCGCGCCTACAAGGACACGCTGTTCGTGCACACCGCCTCGCTGGCCACCGGCGAGGCCACCGCGGGCGCGGAGCTGCGCGTGCTCGACGCCAAGGGCGCCACGGTGCTGCGCGGCAAGACCGACGACAACGGCAACGCGCTGCTCAAGTACACGCTGGATGCGGGCCAGGTGCTGATCGCCCAGCGCGGCAAGGACGTGACCCTGCTGCCGTTCAACCAGCCGGCGCTGGACCTGTCCGAGTTCGCCGTGGCCGGGCGCGAGCAGGCCTGGTTCGACGTGTTCGCCTGGTCCGGACGCGATCTGTATCGGCCGGGCGAGACGGTGCGCGTGTCGGCGCTGCTGCGCGATTTCGACGGCAAGCCGGTCAAAGCCGACCAGCCGCTGTACCTGCGCCTGAAGCAGCCCGACGGCAAGGTCTTCCGCGAGACCCGGCTGACCCCGGCCGAGCAGGGGTACTTCTCCTTCGAACAGGCCATCCCCGCCGAAGCCCCGACTGGGCGCTGGCAGGTGGAGTTCCGCACCGATCCGGTCAGCGCGCAGGCGGTGCAGGGCATGAGCCTGCGGATCGAGGAGTTCCTGCCCGAGCGGATGAAGCTGGACCTGTCCGCGCCGGAGACCCTCAAGCCGGCTGCACCGCTGCAGCTGCAGGCCGATGCCGCCTACCTTTACGGCGCGCCGGCCGACGGCAACCGCTTCACTGCCAAGCTGGCCGTGGCGGTGGAGCAGCACCCGCTGGACAAGCTGCCGGGCTGGTTCTTCGGCGATGCCACCGTGGAGCTGCCGCGCGAAGCCAAGGACGTGGTCGACGCCAGCTTCGACGCCAAGGGCCATTTCGCACAGGCGCTGGCGCTGCCCGAGGAGGTCAAGCCGGTGACGCCGGTGGCGGTCATCGTCTCGGGCAGCGTGTACGAGACCGGCGGACGCACGGTCAACCGCACCCTCAAGCGGGTCATGTGGCCGGCCGACGTGCTGGTGGGCGTGCGCCCGCTGTTCGACGATGCGCAAGGGTCCGACGCCAACGCCAATGCCGGCTTCGAACTGGCGCGCTTCAACGCGGCCGGTGCGCGCCAGCCAGGCAAGGGGCTCAAGGTCACCTTGGTGCGCGAGCGTCGTGATTACCACTGGACCCATGACGAGGACACCGGCTGGTCGTTCGACTACACCCAGCGCTTCGAGAACGTCGAGACGCGCACGGTGGATGTCACCGGCGAAGCCACGCGCATCGACTTCCCGGTGGAGTGGGGCGGCTATCGGCTGGAGGTCTTCGACCCGGCCACGGGCCTGACCACGCGCTATCCGTTCACCGCCGGCTGGAGCTGGAGCGACGACAACCGAGGCCTGGACGCACGCCCGGACAAGGTCAAGCTGTCGCTGGACAAGACCGGCTACCGCGCCGGCGACACGCTCAAGGTCACCGCGACCCCGCCGCACGCCGGCAAGGGCGTGCTGATGGTCGAGTCCGATCACATGCTTTACGTCAAGAACGTGGACGTGAAAGCGGGCAGCACTTTCGAAATTCCGGTCACCGAGGATTGGGAACGCCACGATGTCTACGTGACCGCCCTGGTGTTTCGCGGCGGCAGCGCCACCTCCAAGATCACCCCGGCGCGCGCGGTGGGCGTTGCCCACGTGCCGATGGACCGCAGTGCCCGCCGTGTCGCCGTCGGCCTGAAGGTGCCGGAAAAGATGCAGCCCGAGCAGGACCTGGCGGTGACCGTCAGCGTGCCGCAGCTGGCCGGCAAGGCCGCGCACGTGACCGTCTCGGCCGTGGACGTGGGCATCCTCAACATCACCCGCTACCCGGTGCCGGATGCGACCACGCACTTCTTCGCCCAGCGCCGCCTGGGCGTGGATGCGTACGACATCTATGGGCGGGTGATCGAGAGTTTCGCCGGTGACACCGCGCGCATGCGCTTCGGCGGCGACATGGCACTGGGGCCGTTGCCGCAGGCACGCCGCCCCACCGCGCGGGTGCAGACGGTGGACCTGTTCGCCGGGCCAGTGAAGCTGGACACCAAGGGCAATGCACGCGTGCTGCTGCACGTGCCGGACTTCAACGGCACCCTGCGCGTGTCGGCGCTGGTGTATTCGGACAGCGACTATGGCAGCCGCGATGCGCAGACCGTGGTGCGCGCGCCCATCGTGGCCGAGGCCAGCCTGCCGCGCGTGCTGGCGCCGGGCGACCGCTCCATGGTCACGCTGGACGTGCAGAACTTCACCGGCAAGGCGGGGACCTTCAAGGTGCAGGTCGATGGCAGCGGTCCTGTGGCGGTGGGCGAGGGCAGCCGCAGCGCGCAGCTGGCCGACGGGGCCAAGACCACGTTGAGTTTCCCGCTGACCGCGCGCGAGGGCTACCAGACCGCCCAGGTGCGCGTGCGCGTGGAAGGTGGCGCGACCGGCTTCAAGGTGGATCGCCATTACGACGTGCCGGTGCGGGCCGGCTGGCCCAGCGTGGTGCGCGCCGAGAGCCGGGTGATCGATCCGCTTGCGCCGGTGACCATGGGCGCCGGCTTCGCCGATGGCCTGATGCCCGGCTCGGTCAATGCGCGCATGGTGGTCAGCGCGCTGCCGCCGATCCCCTTCGCCGCCGCGCTGGAGAACCTGCTCAAGTACCCCTACGGCTGCATCGAGCAGACCACCAGCAAGGGCTACGGCGCACTGTTGATGGACCAGGCCACGGCCGAGCTGCTGGGCACCCGCGGACTGGACGCGGACACGCGCCAAGCGCGGATGGAAGGCGCGTTCGGCCGCATCGCCTCGATGCAGGTGGCCAACGGCAACTTCTCGATGTGGGGCGATGACAGCGACGTGGTGCCCTACATCACGCCGTACGTGACCGAGTTCCTGCTCGACGCGCGCGATGCCGGCTTCGCCGTGCCTGACGCGGTCCTGCAGAAGGCGCTCAAGCGCCTCAGCGAGGACCTGCTGTCCGGTGGCAACCAGTTCTACGGCGCGGATTTCCGCGACCACCTGCGCTTCGCCAACCGTGCCTATGCCGGCTACGTGCTGGCGCGGGTGGGCCGCGCGCCGCTGGGCACGCTGCGGGCGTTGTACGACAACGACCGGGTCAAGTCGATGACCGGCCTGCCGCTGGTGCATCTGGGTATTGCGCTGTCGCTGCAAGGTGACACCAAGCGTGGCGCGCGCGCGATCGCGCTGGGTTTCGACAAGCGCGGTGACCGCCCACGCTACCTGGGCGATTACGGCACCCGCCTGCGCGATGACGCGTTGATGCTGGCCCTGGTGCGCGAGCGCAAGCTGTCCAGGCCCGAATACGACGCACGCGTGGTCGACCTGGGGCGCGAGCTGGACGAGCGTCGCAAGGCGCGCTGGTTCTACCTGAGCACGCAGGAACAGGTGGCCCTGGCGCGGCTCGGCAAGTCGCTGCTGGCCGACGGCCAGGCCAAGACGCTGTCCGGCACCTGGGCGGCCGACGGCGGCACCGAGGCCATCGGCGAGCGCCGCCTGTTCGCGCGCGCCTTCGACGGCGACACCCTGGCCAAGGGCGTGACGTTCACCCCGCAGGGCACCGTGCCCCTGTACGCCAGCCTGGAGGTGGCCGGCGTGCCGCGCACCGCACCGGCCGAGGACAAGTCCCAGATCGGGGTGGAGCGGCGCTACTACACAACCGATGGCAAGCCGTGGACCGGCAGCACCCTCAAGGAGGGCGAGGCGCTCATCGTGGGCCTGCGCATCACCGCCGACACCGCCATGCCGGACGCGCTGCTCACCGACCTGCTGCCGGCCGGACTGGAGATCGAGAACTTCAACCTCTCCGACGCCAAGCAGTGGGCCGACGTGGTGGTCGACGGCATCAACATCACCGAGCGCGGCGACGCGGCCGACGTCAAGCACGAGGAGTTCCGTGACGACCGCTACGTGGCGGCCCTGCGCCTGGGTCAGGGCGGCAGCGGCGCCAAGGTCTTCTACCTTGTCCGCGCCGTCACCCCCGGGACCTACACCGTGCCGCCGCCGCTGGTGGAGGACATGTATCGCCCGGACATCCGCGGTGTCGGCGCGTCCACGCCGACGACGATCACGGTGGTACAGCCGTGAATCAGGCAGCGCCCAGGGGCGGCGTCAAGGGATGACGCAGCTGGAGCAAACGTTTCCGATCCAGCGGGAAGTAGGACAGGAACTTCCCGTTCCTTCGCGGTGGCGGCCCACGATCGCCTCTATCGTCGACGCGTTCTGCGAAGGGGATTTTTCCTTGGCACGTGGGATTGAGGGCGCCCATCTTTCCAATGCGTTGGACGGCGCCTGGCTGGCGCAACAGGTGGAGGGATACGGCGCCACGCTTGATCGGCTTTCACCGCAGGCCTGGCAGACATCGATTTGTGTCTGGATGGGCGAGTGGTGGGAGGCGCTGATCGATCTCTTCACGCTTGAGGAAGGCAGAAGTGATCTGGTCCTGTTTCTCCGCATCTATCAGCGAGAAGCGTCTTACGACTTTGAAGTCAGTTCGCTTCACGTGCCGTGATCCTGGATAAGAGAGTGATCTTCTGGCGGATCCTGCGCTGGACCACGGCAGCGGGGCTGGTCGCGCTGCTGGTCCTGGACTTCGCCTTCCCGCCGCCCCTGCCTAAGGCCCGCGACACCAGTACCTTGGTGGTGGCGCGTGACGGGACGCCGCTGCGGGCTTTCGCCGATGAAGAAGGTGTCTGGCGCTATCCGGTCCCGCCGGACGGGGTGTCGCCGCTGTACGTGCAGGCACTGCTGACCTACGAGGACCGCTGGTTCTGGCGCCATCCGGGAATCAATCCGGTGGCGCTGCTACGCGCAGGGTGGCAGCTGGTCTCGCGTGGGCACATCGTGTCCGGCGGCTCGACGCTGACCATGCAGGTCGCGCGCCTGCTGGATGAGGGCAGCACGCGCACGCCGTGGGGCAAGGCGGTACAGATGCTGCGCGCGGTGCAGCTGGAGGTGCACCTGTCCAAGGCGCAGATCCTCGACCTGTACCTCGAACGCGCGCCCTTCGGCGGCACCATCGAGGGCGTGGAGGCCGCCAGCTGGGCCTACCTCGGCAAGCCCGCCTCGCGCCTGTCGCGTGCCGAGGCGGCGTTGCTGACCGTGCTGCCGCAGTCGCCCAGCCGCCTGCGGCCGGATCGCCATCCGCAGGCCGCCCAGGCCGCGCGCGACAAGGTGCTGGCGCGCATGGTGGCCCTGGGGGTGTGGACCCAGGCGCAGGTCGACGATGCACGCATCGAACCGGTGGTCGCGCGTTCCCTGCAGCCGCCGATGCGCGCGGCGTTGCTGGCGCGACGCCTGCACCTGCAGCAGCCGCGCGCATCGCGGATCGTGTCCACGCTGGACGCCGACCTGCAGCGCACGCTGGAGGATCGGGTGACGGCGTACTTCTCCGATCTGCCCGAGCGCACCTCCGCCGCGCTGCTGGTGGTCGACAACGCCACGATGGAGGCCCGCGCCTATGTCGGCTCGGTGAAGTTCGGCGATGCCAAGCGCCTGGGCCATGTGGACATGGTGCGGGCCTGGCGCTCGCCGGGTTCCACCCTCAAGCCCTTCCTCTACGGGCTGGCGCTGGACGATGGGCTGATCCATTCCGAAAGCCTGCTGGTGGATGCGCCTCAGGGCTTCGGCGGCTACCGGCCGGGTAACTTCGATGCGGCCTTCAACGGTCCGGTCGGCGTGGCCGAGGCCTTGCGCCTGTCGCTCAACGTGCCGGCGGTCGACGTGCTGGACCGGGTCGGGCCAGCGCGGTTTGCCGCGCGCCTGGCCAATGCCGGCATCGACCTGCATTTCCCGCGAGGCGCCAAGCCGAACCTGGCGCTGATCCTGGGCGGCACCGGGGCCCGGCTGGAAGACCTGGTCGGCGCATTCGCCGCCTTCAACCGCGGTGGTCTGGCCGGACGCGTGCGCTATACACCGGATGCGCCGACCGCGGACCGGCGCCTGCTCTCACCGGGCGCGGCCTGGATCATCCGCCAGATCCTGCAGGATCATCCGCGCCCCGGCTATGCGCTGGACACCTTCGACACCGCCAGCCGCCCCCCGGTGGCGTGGAAGACCGGCACCAGTTACGGCTATCGCGATGCCTGGGCGATCGGCGGCACGCGCCGCTACACCGTGGGGGTGTGGGTCGGACGTCCGGACGGCACGCCGTTGCCGGGCCAGTACGGCGCGGTGACGGCGCTGCCGCTGATGTTCGAGGTGATCGACAGCCTGCCGCGCGCGCGCGGCGATGCAATGCTCACCCCGGCGCCGCCCAGCGTGGCGCAGGTGGACGTGTGCTGGCCGCTGGGCCTGCCGCCCGACCCGCAGGCGCCGCAGCTGTGCCAGAAGCGCCTGCAGGCCTGGACCCTGGACGGCAACGTGCCGCCGACCTTCCCCGAGCGCGAGGCGCGGCTGTGGCATGGCGGCGTGGAGCGCTTCACCCGTGATGCGGCGACCGGCCAGCGCCTGTCGCCGCAGTGCGCTGAGCGGCACGTGGCCGAGCCCGCGCAGATCGCACGCTGGCCGGCGTTGGCGGCCCCGTGGCTGACCCAGGCCGAGCGCACGGCCTCGCGCCTGCCCGCGTTGGCGGCGGACTGCGCCCCGGATGGCCGTGACGCGGTGGAAACCCTGCGCATCGAAGGCCTCAATGACCGTGCGACGATCGCCCGTGCGCCCGGCAGCCTGAAACCGGCCACCGTGCGCCTGCGGGCGCTGGGCACCGAGGCCCAGGTGCAGTGGCTCTTGGACGGACGCTGGATCGCCACCACCCAGGGGCGGCGCAGTTTCGAGCAGGGTTTCGACCAGCCCGGCGAGCACACGCTCACTGCGCTCGCCGAAAGCGGCGCGTGGACGACCTTGCGGTTCGAGGTGCTGCGTTGAAGCAGGCGCCCATCCCCCCGTAGAGCGGAGCTTGCTCCGCTGAGGTCTTACCGGCGCGGGTCTCATCGAAGCGCTGCGGAGCAAGCTCCGCTCTACAGCGGGATGCTGCTGTCGCTCGATGTGTGTGATGCAAAAAAAGCGGGCGCCCTTGGGCGCCCGCTTCGTACCGATTCTTAGGGGTCCAACTATTTGCCGATCCAGCCTTCCAGCATGTCGGCGAACTCGTCGGCGTGCTCTTCTTCCTGGGCCAGGATCGATTCCAGGATGCGCTTGGTGGTGGTGTCCTTGTCGCCGATGTAGTTGATCATCTGGCGATAGCTGTCGATGGCGATGCGCTCGGCAATGAGGTTTTCCTTGACCATGTCGCGCAGGTCGGTGCCTTCCTTGTACTCGGCGTGCGAGCGCGCGGTCAGCGTGTCGGGGTTGAGATCCGGCTCACCGCCCAGCTGCACGATGCGCTCGGCCAACTTGCCTGCGTGATCCTGCTCCTGCTGGGCGTGTTCGAGGAACTCGGCCTTGACCGAATCGGCCAGCATGCCCTTGGCCATGAAGTAGTGGCGGTAGTAGCGCAGCACGCACACGTACTCGGTTGCCAGGGCCTCGTTGAGCAGCTTGATCACTTCCTTGCGGTCGGCGGTATAGCTGCCGGTGATGGCGCCGTCCTCGATGCTCTTGCGCGCGTTCGCACGCAGCGTGTCGCGGTCGGACAGCTCGTTGGCGTCGGTGTGGTCGAACTTGGTCTTGGCTGATGTCTTGGACATTGGCAGGCCTCTTTGGGTGAGGGAAAGAAAGTAGGGATGAAACGTCAGTCGGGAAGCTGTTCGAGCACGTGCTCGGCCGAGGACACCTTGAATTCGCCAGGCGCTTCGACCCAGACCTGCTTGACCACGCCGTCCTCGGCATAGAGGGCATAGCGGCGCGAGCGCAGACCCATGCCGTTGCCGCTCAGGTCGATGTCCAGCCCGAGGGCGCGGGTCAGGTCGCCGCTGCCATCGGCCAGCATCTGCAGGCCGTCGGGGACACCCAATGACTCACCCCACGCCTTCATGACAAAGGCGTCGTTGACCGACACGCAGTACACGTGGATGCCGCGTTTGAGGAAGTCGTCGTAGTGCGCGATGAAGCCCGGCAGATGCTTCTCGGAGCAGGTCGGAGTGAAGGCGCCGGGGACGCCGAACATCACGACCTTCTGGGCATTGAACAGCGTCGGCGTATCGACCGTCTCCACGCCCTGACGGATACGGGTGACAGTAACTTCCGGGATGCGCTGTCCGCTTTCGATGGTCATGGTCGCTCTGACTGAATGGGTGCCGGGCGGAGGTGCCCGCGCATGAACGCCACCCTAGAAGCCCGCGCGGAAAGGCCGCGTCAAAACCCTTGAAAACGCCTGGGCGGCGCTTATCTGTTGGTCATGGAGGCCGAGGGCCCCTGCCGCGCCGGTCCCTCGGCATGTCGGCAACCGAACAGGAGAAGACAACATGCGTTACGTGCATTATCAGGGTGGTTTCCCGCGCGTGGGCCAGGCCGATCTGGGCCGCGTGTTCGAGCGTTTCGTGCAGAACGGGAGCAGCGAGGGCTGGACGCCGCAGGTCGACGTGAAGGAAGAAGCCGGGCGGTTCGTGATCTACGCCGACCTGCCGGGCGTGGACCTGGACGCGATCGAGGTCCAGATGGACAAGAACGTGCTCAGCATCCGCGGCGAGCGTGCGGCGCCGGCCGTCGGTGAGCAGGAGCGGTTCTCGCGCCAGGAGCGCCGCCACGGCGCGTTCGTGCGCAACTTCACCCTGCCGGAGACGGCCGATGCCGACGGCATCGTGGCCACCGGGCGCAACGGCGTGCTGGAGGTCGTGATTCCCAAGCGCGCCGAACTGGCCCCGCGGCGGATCCAGGTGGGTCGCGAGTCGATCCAGTAACCTGTGCAGGTGGGCCCGGTCTGCCGGGCCAGTGTCAGCGGGCGCAGGGCGGTCTCCAGCCGCCCTGGGCCAGGATCAAGCCCGTGACTGCAAGGTCGCGGGCTTTCTTGCGGAGGTGCGATGGAATTCAAGGATTACTACCAGACCCTGGGCGTCGAGCCGACGGCGGGCGAGGCGGAGATCAAGACGGCGTATCGCCGCCTGGCCCGCAAGTATCACCCCGACGTCAGCAAGGAGGCCGACGCCGAGGAGCGATTCAAGGCCGTCAACGAGGCCTACGAGGCATTGCGCGATCCTGAAAAACGCGCGGCCTACGACCAGCTCAAGGCGCGCGGCTACCGGCCGGGCCAGGAATACCAGCCGCAGGATTTCGGCGGTGGGGGGGTTGGCGGTGGGCAGGGCTTCGACTTCGAGGAAGTGTTCGGCAGCGGTGGCGGCGGTGCCGGCTTCAGCGATTTCTTCGAGAACCTGTTCGGCCAGCGCGCCCGTGGCGGTGCCGGACCGGGCTTTTCGAGCGGACAGGCGCCCAGGGGCGACACCCGCGCCAAGTTGTCGGTGCCGCTCAAGGCGGTCTACGAGGGCAGCAGCATCCGGGTCACCGTCAACGGCAAGCAGCTGGAAGTGCGGGTGCCCAAGGGCATCAAACCTGGCCAGTCGATCCGGCTGGGAGGGCAAGGTACCAGCGGCGGCAACCTGCTGCTGGAGATCGAATATGCGGCCGACCCGCAGTTCGAGGTCGACGGGCGCAACATCATCCACGTCCTTCAGGTCACGCCCTGGCAGGCGGCGCTGGGCGCCACGGTCAGCGTGCCGACCCTGGGTGGGTCGGTGGACCTGAAGATCCCGCCCGATTCCGACGCCGGTCGCAAGCTGCGCCTGCGCGGTCGCGGACTGCCGGGCAGCCCGGCGGGCGACCAGATCGTCGAGTTGGAGATCACCGCCCCGCGCGCCACGACCGATGCCAAGCGCAAGGCCTACGAAAAGCTGGCCAAGGCTTTCGCCGACGATTAGCCGGAGCGGTCGATCGCTTGGTGTTTGATAACCGGAACGGGCGCCTTGCGGCGCCCGTTCCGTGTCTGCCGGTGATGGCCCTCAGGTGCCGGGCGCGGCAGCTCCATCGGCCAGGATGCGCTCGATCACCTCGGACAGTTCGTCTTCGGAGAACGGTTTGGTCAGATAGGCCTTGGCCCCCTGGCGCATGCCCCACATGCGGTCGGTGTCCTGGTCCTTGGTGGTGACCAGGATGACCGGGATGTGCCGGGTGGTGCTCTCGCGGCTGAGCTGGCGCGTGGCCTGGAAGCCGTTGAGATTGGGCATCACCACATCCATCAACACCATGTCCGGCAGCTCGCGCTTGGCCACTTCCACGCCCTGGGCGCCGTCTTCGGCAGTGATCCAGTCGTGCCCCAGCTTTTCGACGATGCGCTGAATGCCCAGCAGCTGCGACGGAGAGTCGTCGACGATGAGAATGCGTGCCATGCGGTACCCCTGTTTGTCCCCGGCTCGATTGTAGAGGCTGTTCATCGACAAGGTAATACGCCGGTGACCGGTCGGGGTCACGGATGTTCCGTTCGTCTGGAGCCCTGGCCAGATGCCTGCGCGGCCGCCGTCCAGGCGCGCGGGGATGCAGCGGCCAAAAGGCTGCGGCAGGTCACATTCCTAACGCCAGGCCCGGTGCGGTGAGCGCGTGGGCGGGCGCTCACGCAGCGCTGGGTCAGGACGGAGTGCTGCAATGAGGGGGAAAGCGGGCCGTGCGGTCCGCCGGCAAAGGCCCATCGCGATAGAGCTGGCATGCCATGGCGTCCAGACGTTCAGCGGCCTGGCAGAACACATCCGGGACGGGCGCCGGCGTTCCCGCAGCCCGTTCCTGTGAGCGCGCATCGCGCGCGCAGGGCACGGCGTAGACGCGCGTTGCCTTGACCTGATGGGCCGTGGCGACCGTGATGCTGGTCGAAGGCATGTCCGTGATCTGCGCGCTGTAGTCATCGCGCAGTTGATCGAAATGACCCTGGCGCAGGGTCTCCAGCAACGCGGTGGTGTCGGTGGCCGGAATCTGGCCGTGGATCAGGATCGGCGCGGAGGCGGTGCTGGTGTCTGCGGCGGCCTTGCGCGCGGTGGCATCGGAGCCTGGCCGGCTGGGCAGCGACAGGGTCGCTTGACCATCCGCCTTGAGCACCAGCGTGAACGTGGCGCACGCACCGAAGCAGGGCGAGCGCTCCAGGGTGACTTGCGTGATCGGGTCGTCGGCAGTCGCCGCGCTCGGTGCCGCGGCGTCGGGCAGGTGGCTGCAGCTGGCGATGAGCAAGGGCAGGCCAAGCGTGAGGGCCAGGCGGGCGAGCGGCATGTCGAAGCGTCGCATGGAGGCGTCCTTGCGCTGGATGGAGGTGTCGAGCTTACTTGAGCGTCTGTGCACGCTTTTCATCGATCCACTTGGAGGCCTGGGCCGGGGTATAGGCCCGCATCCAGGTCAGCAGGGCGCCGATGTCCTCGCCGTACCACAGGTCGGCGCGCTGGTCGGTGTGCAGGAAGCGCTCTTCCACCATGCGGTCGATCATCCCGATCAGCGGCGCGTAAAACCCGTCCATGTCCAGGAACGCACAGGGCTTGTTCCCGATCCCCAGCTGGCGCCAGGTCAGCATCTCGAAGATCTCTTCCATCGTGCCGAAGCCGCCGGGCAGGGTGACGAAGCCGTCGGCCAGCTCGAACATGCGCATCTTGCGTTCGTGCATGGAGCCGACGATCTCCAGCGTGGTCAGGCCGCGGTGGGCGACCTCCCAGTCGGCCAGCTGTTTGGGGATCACGCCGGTGACCTCGCCGCCGGCTTCCAGCACCGCGTTGGCCACCGTGCCCATCAGGCCCACGTTGCCGCCGCCGTAGACCAGGCGCAGGCCATCGGCCGCCAGGCGCTTGCCGAGTTCGGCGGCACGCTGCGCGTAGACGGGCTTGCTGCCGGCATTGGAGCCGCAATAGACACAGACGGATTTCATAGGGGGACTCCAGGAGACATCGGAAGAAGAATCACTCGGGTCGTCGCAGCGCGCGGCGCAGGCCCCGTGCCAGGGCGACCCGCCCGCCGCCCAGCAGGACGATGGCGAGCGTATAGAGCAGGTAGGGATGAATGCCGAACAAGGTGGCGGCGGCAAGCGCGACCAACCCTGCGGCCATCGCCGTGAAGCCTGCCCATTTGAGTGTGCGGATCGACGCCATGTCCAAGCCTTGGCCGGCAGGGGAAACGAAAGAAGGCTCCGCCCTGCGGCGAAGCCTCCTTCCCACCACGGTGTGTGGACTCAGTTCGCCTTGTGGATGGCGCGCTTGTCCACGGCCATGGCCGCGTCGTGCACCACTTCGGACAGCGAAGGGTGGGCGTGGCAGATGCGGGCCAGGTCGTCGGCCGAGCCACTGAACTCCATGGTCAGCACGCCTTCGTGGACCAGCTCGGAGACGTTCACGCCCACCAGGTGCATGCCCAGCACGCGGTCGGTCTCGGCATGGGCCAGCACCTTGACGAAGCCCGCCGGCTCGGCCATCGCCACGGCGCGGCCGTTGGCGGCGAACGGGAAGCTGCCGGCCTTGTACGGCACGCCCTCGTCCTTGAGCTGCTGCTCGGTCTTGCCGACCCAGGCGATTTCCGGTTCGGTGTAGATGACCCACGGGATGGTGTCGAAGTTGACGTGGCCCGGCAGGCCGGCGATCAGCTCGGCCACGGCGATGCCTTCCTCGAAGCCCTTGTGCGCCAGCATCGGGCCGCGCACGCAGTCGCCGATCGCCCAGACGCCATCGACGCCGGTGTGGCAGTGCTCGTCGACCACGATCTGGCCGCGCTCGTTGAGCTGCACGCCAGTGCCCTCGGCCAGCACGCCCTTGGTCGCGGCGCGGCGGCCCACGGCCACCAGCAGCTTGTCCACGGTCAGGGTCTGCTCGCCGTCCTTGTCGGTGTAGCTGACGAGGACTTCCTTCTTCTTGCCCTTGCCGGTGATCTCGGTCGCGCTGACCTTGGCGCCCAGCTTGATGTCCAGGCCCTGCTTCTTGAACTCCTTGGCAGCGGTCTTGGCCACTTCCGCGTCGGCCACGGCCAGGAAGTCCGGCAGGGCCTCCAGGATGGTGACCTCGGCGCCCAGGCGCTTCCACACGCTGCCCAGCTCCAGGCCGATCACGCCCGCGCCGATCACCGCCAGGCGCTTGGGCACCTCGGTGAAGTCCAGCGCGCCGACGTTGTCGACGATGTACTCGTTGTCGAACTTGGCGAACGGCAGCTCGATCGAATCCGAGCCGGCGGCCAGGATCACGTTGGTGCCCTGCAGCTCGACCTCGGTGTCGTCATGCTGCTTGACCTTGACCAGGTTGCCCGGCTGCAGCTGGGCGAAGCCGTAGTAGGCGGTGACCTTGTTGGCCTTGAACAGCATCGCGATGCCGCCGGTGAACTGCTTCACGATCTTGTCCTTGCGGCCGACCATGGTCGCCACATCGATCTTGGCGTCCTTGAAGGTGATGCCGTGGTCGCCGAACAGATGACCCATGTTCCAGAACTGCCGCGAGGAATCGAGCATCGCCTTGGACGGGATGCAGCCCACGCGCAGGCAGGTGCCGCCCAGGGCGGGCTTGCCGTCCTTGCCCAGCGCCGCATCGACGCAGGCGACCTTCATGCCCAGCTGCGCGGCGCGGATGGCCGCGTGATAGCCGGCCGGGCCGGCACCGATGACGACGACGTCGTAGTTCTCTGCCATTTCAGATTTCCTTTGCCTTTCCCTTCCCCGTGTTCGAGGGAAGGTGGCGCTGAGCGCCGGATGAGGGTTCGGCGGAGCAGGGCAGGCCTGGCGCCGAGTGCTGCCTGATATGAGGTGAGTCTCCGGCGAAATGCCTTCGTCCGGCCCTCACCCCAACCCCTCTCTCCCACGGGACTTGCTTCGGTCGCCGTCGGGAGAGGGGCTTCAAGGCAGTTACAGACCGAACAGCATGCGGCCCGGGTTTTCCAGCTGGTTCTTGATGTCCACCAGGAACTGCACCGAGTCCTTGCCGTCGATGATGCGGTGATCGTAGGACAGCGCCAGGTACATCATCGGGGCGATCACGACCTGGCCGTTCTCGGCGATCGGGCGTTCCTTGATGGCGTGCATGCCCAGGATGGCGCTCTGCGGCGGGTTGATGATCGGCGTGGACAGCAGCGAGCCGAAGGTGCCGCCATTGGTGATGGTGAAGGTGCCACCCTGCAGGTCGTCCAGGCCCAGCTTGCCGGCGCGCGCCTTGGCGGCGTAGTCGGCGATGCCCTGTTCGACGTCGGCGAAGGACTGACGCTCGACGTTGCGCAGCACCGGGGTCACCAGGCCCTTGTCGGTCGACACGGCGATCGAAATGTCGCTGTAGCCGTGGTAGATGATGTCGTCGCCGTCGATGGAGGCGTTGACCAGCGGGAAGCGCTGCAGCGCGTTGGCGGCGGCCTTCACGAAGAAGCTCATGAAGCCCAGCTTGATGCCGTGGGCCTTCTGGAACTCTTCCTGCAGCTCCTTGCGCGCGGCCGACACCTTGGCGAGGTTGACCTCGTTGAAGGTGGTCAGCATGGCGGTGGAGTTCTTGGACTCCATCAGGCGCTTGGCGATGGTCCTGCGCACGCGCGTCATCGGCACGCGCTCTTCCGGACGGGCGCCGGAGGCCTTGCCCACGCCGCCGCCGGCGGCGAACTTGACGATGTCTTCCTTGGTGACCGCGCCGCGGCGGCCGGTGCCTTCGACCTGGGCCGGGTCCACGCCCTCGGTGATGGCCGAGAAGCGCGCGCCCGGGGGCAGCGAAGCGGTATCGCCGGCCGCCTTGGGCGCCTCGGCCTTGGTGGCCTTCGGTGCTTCGGCCGCCTTGGGTGCGTCGGCCTTGGCAGCCGGCTTCACTTCTTCCTCGGCCGGCTTGGACGGCGCGGCCTCGGCAGCGGCGCCTTCCTCGATGATGGCCAGCAGGTGCGAGGAGGTAACGGTGTCGCCTTCCTGGAACTTGATTTCCTTCAGCACGCCATCGACGGGCGAGGGCACTTCCAGGACGACCTTGTCGGTCTCCAGGTCCACCAGGTTCTCGTCGCGCTTGACGGCGTCACCGGCCTTCTTGTGCCAGCTTGCGATGGTGGCGTCGGAAACGGATTCGGGAAGTACCGGAACTTTGACTTCGGTTGCCATGCGGGGAACGTCCTAGATTTCTCGTCGGGTAGGTATGGAGGTGCTGCGTTATTCGGCGACGACGTCGTCGCCGAAGGAGTTGACCAGTGCATCGGCGACCAGCTGCTGCTGTTCGGCCACGTGCTCGGCGAAATGGCCGGCGGCAGGCGAGGGCGAACGGGCACGGCCGGCGTAGTGCAGTTCCTGCTTGGGACCCAGGCAGGCCTGCAGATGGTGCTTGATCTGGTACCACGCGCCCTGGTTCTGCGGCTCTTCCTGGCACCAGACCACGTCGGTGGCCTTGCTGTACTTCTTCAGCTCGGCGGCCAGCAGTTCGCGCGGGAACGGATACAGCTGCTCCACGCGCAGGATGGCCACGTCGTCCTGCTCGCGCTTGGCGGCATCCTCGGCCAGGTCGTAGTAGACCTTGCCCGAGCAGGCAACCACGCGCTTGACCTTCTTCGGGTCGGCCTTGGCGTCCGGGATCAGCTGCTGGAACTCGCCGTTGGCCAGCTCGTCCAGGCTGGACACGGCCAGCTTGTGGCGCAGCAGCGACTTGGGCGTCATCACGATCAGCGGCTTGCGCGTGGTCATGCGCATCTGCCGGCGGATCATGTGGAAGGCCTGGGCCGGAGTGGTCGGGACGCAGACCAGCATGTTGTCCAGGGCGCACAGCTGCAGGAAGCGCTCCAGGCGCGCCGAGCTGTGCTCGGGGCCCTGGCCTTCGTAGCCGTGCGGCAAGAACAGCGCCAGGCCGGTGATGCGGCCCCACTTGGCTTCGCCGGCGGCGATGAACTGGTCGATCACCACCTGCGCGCCGTTGGCGAAATCGCCGAACTGCGCTTCCCAGATGCACAGGGCATTGGGGTCGGTGGTGGAGTAGCCATACTCGAAGCCCATCACCGCTTCCTCGCTCAGCAGCGAGTCGATGACGGTGGCGTCCTGCGGATCGTCGACCAGCTGGCGCAGCGGCAGGTAGTAGCTGTCGGTCTTCTGGTCGTGGAGGATCGCGTGGCGATGGAAGAACGTGCCGCGGCCCGCGTCCTGGCCGACCAGGCGCAGGGTGTGGCCCTCGGACAGCAGGGTGGCGTAGGCCAGGTTCTCGGCAAAGCCCCAGTCGCCCGGCAGCTCGCCTTCGGTCATCTTGGCGCGGTCCTCGTAGATCTTGGCCACGCGCGGATGCAGGTGCACGCCTTCGGGGATGGTGTTGATGATCTTGGCCAGCTGCGCCAGCTTGCCCGGCTTGACCGTGGTATCCACCGGATCGGAGAGCTTGCCCGACAGGTATTTGGACCAGTCGATGGCCAGCGGGTCACGCTCGGGCTTGGCCAGCTCGGTGGTATACGCGCCGGAATCGAGCTTGTCGCGGTAAGTGTCCACCATCGTCTTGGCTTCGCCGTCGGCGATGACCCCGGCCTGCTCCAGCTGCGCGGCGTACAGCTCGCGCGTGGTCTTGTGCTTGCGGATCACCTGGTACATCAGCGGCTGGGTCGCGGCCGGCTCGTCGGCCTCGTTGTGGCCCCAGCGGCGGTAGCAGACCAGGTCGATGACCACGTCCTTCTTGAACTGCTGGCGGAATTCATAGGCCAGGTTGGCGCAGAACACCACCGCTTCCGGATCGTCACCATTCACGTGCAGCACCGGGGCGCCGACCATCTTGGCCACGTCGGTGCAGTACAGGGTCGAGCGCGCGTCGTCGCGGGCGCTGGTGGTGAAGCCGACCTGGTTGTTGATCACGATGTGCACGGTGCCGCCGATGGCGAAACCGCGGGCCTGGGACATCTGCAGCAGTTCCATGACCACGCCCTGGCCGGCGAAGGCCGCGTCGCCGTGGATCAGGACCGGCAGCACGTGGCTGCGATCGGTGTCGCTGTAGCGCTCCTGGCGCGAACGCACGGAGCCGGCGACCACCGGGTCGACGATTTCCAGGTGCGAGGGATTGAAGGCCAGGGCCAGGTGGACCGGACCGCCCGGGGTGGCCACGTCGGCCGAGAACCCCATGTGGTACTTCACATCGCCGGTGTGGGCGCGGTCGTCGTGGGCGTGCTCGAACTTGCCTTCGAACTCGTCGAAGAGCTTGCGCGGGTTCTTGCCCAGGGTGTTGACCAGCACGTTGAGGCGGCCGCGGTGGGCCATGCCCACGGCGATGTCGCGCATGCCGTCGGTGCCGCTGCGGCGCAGCAGCTGGTCCATCATCGGGATCAGCGAATCGCCGCCCTCCAGCGAGAAACGCTTCTGGCCCACGTACTTGGTGTGCAGGTAGCGCTCCAGGCCTTCCGCGGCGGTGAGCCGCTCCAGCGTGCGCTTGCGGGTCTCGGTGTCCAGACCGTAGTTGCCGCCGGCCTGTTCCAGGCGCTGGTACCACCACTTGCGCTGGTCGTGGTCGGGGATATGCATGAACTCGGCACCGATCGAGCCGGTGTAGGTCGCCTGCAGGCGCGCGAGCAGGTCGCGCAGCACCATGCGCGACTGGCCGGCGACGCCGCCCGTGCTGAACTCGCTGTCCAGGTCACGCTCGGACAGGGTGTGCCAGTCCAGGCTCAGGTCCGGCGGATTGACCGGGTCGGTCAGGTTGAGCGGATCGACCTTGGCGCCCAGGTGGCCGCGCGAGCGGTAGGCGGTGATCAGGCGGCCGACGTGGCGCTCGCGTTCATCCGAGGGCGACGCGCCATTGGCCGCGTTGGCGGCCAGTTTGGAGGCCTGGGTGATGTGCTCGATGGCGGCCGAATGGGGGACGTCGCCGGCCTCACGGCCCTGGAAGCCGTCAAAGAAGGCCTTCCACTTGGGATCCACGCTGTCCGGCGCGACGAGGTACTGCTCGTACAGATCCTCCACGTAGGCGGCGCTTCCGCCGTTGAGCTGGGAGGTCTGCACAAACTGCTTGAGAAGATTGTCCACGGTGGTTGCCTACGGCGTCTTTGTGGGGAAAAAGTGGCTCGGTGGCCGGCCCGGTTGCAGCCGGTTGGCGGGCATTCCGCCCGCCGACAAACCAGCAAATTATAGGCTTCGGCCTGAATCCGGGCGGGTCCGGGCGTGGGATCGGGCAGGTGTGTCCGTGCAATGACCCACTATGCGGGACATTGCAGATGAACCCTTAAAGACCAAGGGCGCGCAGCTCCGTACAGGCGCGGGCGCGCTCCCAGAAGCGGCCGAATTCCTCACGCAGCTGGCGACTGCGCCCCGGGGCGTGCAGATCGGCTTCGCCATCGAAGCGATGCCCGAGCGGGCGAAAGTAATAGCCACCGCCGTCGCTGGCGACGAAGGCGGCCGCGTAGGCGCGGTCCACGGGCTCGTCGATGGCGCGCAGCAGGAAACTGCTGGGGAGCCGCTGGGCCAGGGGGAGGAGGGGCGCATTGGCGCGCTGTGGAATCCCGGGGTCCTGCAGCAGGATCCGGATCTCGGCCCCACGCTGGCGCACGGCCAGCCCGCGCAGCGCCTCGAGGACCGCTGGCGCGTCGAACAGGCCCGGGTCCAGGTCGCGGGTGTAGATGCACAGCAGGCTGCGGGTGTCGACCGCCAGGGCCGTGACGACCTCGACGGCCTGGGCCAGGTGTTCGACTTCCATGGCGTCAGTGGCGCAGGTCCAGGCGCATGTACTGGTGCGGAATGCCGACATCGTCGAACGGCTCGCCGATGGCCACGAATCCGTGGCGGGCGTAGAAGCTCTCGTTGGCGACCTGGGCGTAGAGATTGAGCGTGGCCCAGCCGTGCGCACGGGCCTGGTCGATCATGGCCTTGAGCAGGGCCTCGCCCACGCCCTTGCCGCGCCAGGGCTTGAGCACGGCCAGGCGGCTGAAGCGGCCATCGGGGGTCAGCCGGGCGGTGCCGATGGGCGCGCCATGCGCGTCGACCGCCAGCATGTGCTCGCCCTCCGGATCCATCGAGTCCCATTCGGTGTCCAGCGGCGCGTGCTGCTCGGTCACGAACACCGATTCGCGGACCCAGCGCAGGGCCTCGCGGTCGGCGCTGAAGGAAGCAGGGCGCAGGGTGAACTCAAGCGGCGTCGAACTCGTCATCGTCATCGGTCCCGGGCAGCACGTAATGGCCGGACGTTACCAGAGCCGAAACCGCCTGGCGGCCCTGTTCGCCTAAGGTCTGGTATGCGGCTGCATCCAGCTCGGCGGCGGCGGCCAGGGCGCGGGCATCGCGCACCGACATGGGCAGCGCCTGGCCGCTGGCGAACAGGACCGCGCCCCGGGCCGCCCGGCGCCAGGCCATGCGGGTCATGGGGTGGCGCTGCAGCACCGCGCCTTGCGCCAGGGCGGTCTCCAGTTCGGCGTGGTCCGGCGCCAGTTCGGGCACCGCGGCTTCTCCGGCACTGCGATAAGTGGTGATGAAACGGCCGAACCACTCACCCAGCCGATCCGGGTCGTTCATACGCAGGGCGTTGAGCGCTTCGACCACGCGCCCCATCGCGGCGGCATCGATCTCGTTCGGGTCGGTTGGCGCGGCGAGGTCCCGGTCCTGGTAACGGATCGCCTCGTCGGCATCGGCGACCAGGGTGTCGAGGTAATCGCCGATCAGTTCGGCGGCCGAGGGCGCGCGCATGCCGACCGAGAAAGTCAGGCACGGGTCTTCGGCCACGCCGTGATGGGGGACGCCTGGCGGGAGGTACAGCATGTCGCCCGGCGCCAGCACCCAGTCGTGGGTGGGGCTGAACTGGCGCAGCAGCTTGAGCTCGACATCGTCGCGGAAAGCCAGCGGCGGATTGGGCGAGGCATCGATCTGCCAGCGGCGATGGCCGTGCGCCTGCAGCAGGAACACGTCGTACTGGTCCACGTGCGCGCCGACCGAACCGCCGGTGGCCGCGAAGCTGACCATGATGTCGTCGATCCGCCAGCGCGGCAGGAAGGCAAAGGCCTCCAGCAGCGCGGCGATGTCCGGATCCCACTTGTCCACGTCCTGCACCAGCAGGGTCCAGTCGTGGTCGGGCATGCCCGGGAATTCGTCCTCTTCGAACGGGCCGCTGCGCACTGACCAGGCATCCCGATTGCGGTCATGCACGATCAGGCGCGACAGCGCTGCCTCTTCGCAGGCCAGGCCGGCCAGATCGCCCGGCTCGATCGGCGAGACGAAGCCCGGGAAAGCGTTGCGGATCAGCAGCGGACGCTTCTGCCAGTAGTCACGCAGGAACACCTGCGGCGGCATCCCCAGCGGTGGCAGCTTTGTGGCGTCGACCTCGATTGGAGGGAGTTTATTCATCGGCGTGGTCTCGGACAGTTCAGGCGCCAGCAAAGTTGGCGCCCAATACAAAATAATGGGTCAACCAAGCCAACATGCAGGCGCTGACCGCCATCCAGGTCGCCCAGGTCCTCGGTTGAGCAAGCCAAACGCCCAGCACGAGGAAAATTGGCGGGCAGGACATCACATAACGGGCCATGCTCATCAGGCTGCCGCTTGCCCACGGGATCAAGACCGAGAGCAAGACAAACGTTGCGAGTGCTCGCTCGCGCTGGCGCCAGAGTGCCCATGTTGCAGCCAGTGCCATCAGCAGGCTGGGGTAGTTGATCCAGCGAACGTTCCAAGCGTGGGCGACGATGGAGGGGTCCTTTAGCCAGCGACGCAGCTCTTTTGTCATTCCCCCTCCGCCACCGCGGCCCCAGGTGATCTGGATGTCGGAGAAGGCCAATGCATTACCCGTCTTGTGCCACAGGATGCTCATGAACACGATCAGGCCGAGGCCATAGCAGGCCGGCCATATCCAGCGCTGCACCCAGCCGGTCCTTGCATCCTGACGCGCCATCATCCAGGCCAATGGAGCGAATAGAACGCCGATCGCCCGCGTTCCTGTCACGAGCGATCCTGCCAATGCCGCCGCGCCCCAGCGACCGCGCTGCAGTCCCACAAGAATTGAGGCCGATAAAAACAGAAATAGCGATTCTGTCCACGGCAGGGAAAAGAAGTAGGCCGTGGGAAACATGGCAAGGCACAGCGTGGCGCGGTCCGCTACGGAAGCTCCCGCTTTCAGCTGCATCCATCGATGAAGCTGAACCATTCCCACGAAAAACAGGAGGTTGGCAAGTAACAGTCCAGCAAGGGCCGGCGAAATTCCGGTGGCCGTCAGCAAACGCCATAACAAGGGGTGTAGCGGGAAAAACGCCCAATTGGCTTGCTGGCTCGTGTCAAAGGGGCGTGCTTCGTAACCACTCTGCGCAATCGATGCGTACCAGCCAGCATCGTTGGAGATCACGTGGGCCATGAGCGCATGGAGCACATCGGGCTTGAGGATGTCGAGCTTGGTCTGGCCGCTCTCCTGTCCCGGTGCAGGCCATTGTTGGACAAAGGCCACGGTGGTTGCGGCGACCAAGAAAATGATGAGCCTGGAAAGCAGGAAGGCGTGAAACGCGGCTTTGACTGCTAGTCGCCAAGAGGCCTGCGTTTGTCCTTCGAGTGCTTGCATACGTGAAGTCCTTGTATTGCCACAGCAGCGCATGGCGGCTGCCGGCTGAGATCCGAAGCTGTCGGTGAAGCGCCGCCGCCCAGACGGCAGCCAGCGTCACGATGGAAGCCAGGTTTGACCCTGTTCGCTGAGATTCGGGGTTCTTCCCTAGATCGCTTTGGCCAATGACGAGGCCAGGCCGGTGTAGCCACCGGGGGTCAGCTCGCGCAGGCGCGCCTTGGCCTCGGCCGGCAGGTCCAGTGATTCGACGAAGGCCTGCATCGACGCGGCGGTGATGCCCTGGCCGCGGGTCAGGGCCTTGAGCTGCTCGTAGGGGTTGGGCAGGCCGTGGCGGCGCATGACGGTCTGCACGGCTTCGGCCAGCACTTCCCAGGCGGCATCCAGGTCAGCATCCAGGCGCTGTGGGTTGAGCTCCAGCTTGCCCAGGCCCTTGGCCAGCGAATCCACGGCGACCTGGGTATGGCCGAAGGCGGTGCCCAGGCCGCGCAGCACGGTGGAGTCGGTCAGGTCGCGCTGCCAGCGGCTGATCGGCAGCTTGGCCGAGAAGTGCTCGAACAGCGCATTGGCCACGCCGAAGTTGCCCTCGGCGTTCTCGAAGTCGATCGGATTGACCTTGTGGGGCATGGTCGAGGAGCCGACTTCGCCGTCCTTCAGCTTCTGCTTGAAATAGCCCAGCGAGATGTAACCCCAGATGTCGCGCGACAGATCCACCAGGATGGTATTGGCGCGGCGGGTGGCATCGCCGATCTCGGCCACGTTGTCGTGCGGCTCGATCTGGGTGGTGTAGGGATTGAAGACCAGACCCAGGCCTTCGACGAAGGCTTGGGCGAAGGCCGGCCAATCCACGTCCGGGTAGCTGACCACGTGCGCGTTGTAGTTGCCGACCGCGCCGTTGATCTTGGCGGTCAGTTCCACCGCGGCGATCTGCCTGAGCTGACGCTCCAGGCGGGCGACGACGTTGGCGATTTCCTTGCCCAGGGTAGTCGGCGAGGCGGTCTGGCCATGGGTGCGCGAGAGCATCGGCTGGTCAGCCTGGGCATGGGCGAGGGTGCGCAGGCTGGCGGCGATGCCCTCCAAGCCCGGCAGCAGCACCTCGCGCCGCGCCTGCGCGAGCATCAGCCCATAGGACAGGTTGTTGATGTCCTCACTGGTGCAGGCGAAGTGCACGAACTCCAGTGCTGGCCCCAACTCGGCATCGCCCTTGAGCTGCTCCTTGATGAAATACTCCACCGCCTTGACGTCATGGTTGGTGGTGCGCTCGATCTCCTTGACCCGTCCGGCCTGCTCGACGCTGAAATCCTCGGCCAGCGCGCGCAGCTTCTGCACGGCGGCGGCGGAGAAGGGCGCCAGTTCGGTGATGCCCGGCTCGGCTGCCAGGGCCAGCAGCCACTCCACCTCGACCTTGATGCGGGCGCGGATCAGGCCGTACTCGGAGAAGATCGGGCGCAGGGCGTCGACCTTGGACGCGTAACGGCCATCGAGCGGGGACAGGGCAAGCAGGGTCGCGTTGGTCATTGAAAAGTGGCTGATGGAAGGGAAGAGGGAGCAAGGGCGCCGGCGCGCAGTGCGCGGCCTGGCGGGGCCTCAAGGGCCGCACAGTTTACCCCTGTCGCCCATGTCACGCCCCGCGGCGTATCCTTCGCCGCTCCTCGCCAGCCGTTGCGGACTGACCACCGCGTGCCAGCCGTAGCCTTTTATCCAGAAGGAAACACGCTGATGCCGCACAAGGTCCGACTCGAACACGACAGCATGGGGGAACTGCAGGTCCCCGAGGCCGCCCTCTGGGGGGCCCAGACCCAGCGCGCCGTGCAGAATTTCCCCATTTCCGGCCGGCCGATGCCGCGCGGGTTCATCCGCGCGCTGGGCCTGATCAAGGCTGCCGCGGCCGAGGTCAACGCCGAGCTTGGCCTGCTGCCCAAGGCCACGTCCAAGGCGGTGCGCAAGGCGGCCTTTGAAGTGGCCCAGGGACACTTTGACGAACAGTTCCCCATCGATCTCTACCAGACCGGCTCGGGCACTTCGTCCAACATGAATGCCAACGAGGTCATCGCCAATCTCGCCACGCGCAGCGGCAAGGCCGCCGTGCACCCCAACGACCATGTGAACCTGGGGCAGAGCTCCAACGACGTGGTGCCCACCGCGATCCGCGTCTCTGCGCAGCTGGCGGTGATCGAGGACCTGCTGCCGGCGCTCAAGCACCTGCGCAAGACCATCGATGCGCGCGGCAAGGCGCTGGGCAAGATCGTCAAGACCGGCCGCACCCACCTGATGGACGCCATGCCGCTGACCTTCGCCCAGGAATTCGGCGCCTGGTCGGCCCAGTTGGCCTCGGCGGAAGGTCGCCTTGGCGACACGCTCAAGCGCCTGCGCCGGCTGCCGCTGGGCGGGACCGCCATCGGCACCGGCATCAACGCCGATCCACGCTTTGGCAAGCAGGTGGCCAAGGTGCTGACCGAGATGACCGGGGCCAAGTTCGAAAGTGCCGACAACAAGTTCGAAGGCCTGGCCGCGCAGGACGATGCGGTGGAGCTGTCGGGCCAGTTCAACGCGCTGGCCGTGGCCCTGATCAAGATCGCCAACGACCTGCGCTGGATGAACTCCGGTCCGCTGGCCGGCCTGGGCGAGATCGAGTTGCCGGCGCTGCAGCCTGGCAGCTCGATCATGCCGGGCAAGGTCAATCCGGTGATCCCGGAAGCCACGGTGATGGTCTGCGCGCAAGTCATCGGCCACCACACCGCGATCACCGTCGCCGGGCAGACCGGCAACTTCCAGCTCAACGTGACCTTGCCGCTGATCGCGGCCAATCTGCTCGAATCGGTCCAGTTGCTGTCCAACGTGAGCCGCCTGCTGGCCGATTCGGCCATCGCCGGGCTGACCGTCCGCGAGGACAAGGTGCGCGAGGCGCTGGAGCGCAATCCGATCCTGGTGACCGCGCTCAACCCGGTCATCGGCTACGAAAAGGGCGCGGCCATCGCCAAGCAGGCCTACAAGCAGAACCGCCCGGTCCTGGAGGTCGCCATCGAGGTCACCGGCATGAGTGAGGCCGAGCTCAAGCCGTTGCTGGATCCTGCCGCCCTGGCCAAAGGCGGCATCCACGGCTGAGATCGCCTGACACCGGACGGTTGCCGGGCGTGAGAAAGCCGGCGGGGTGATCCCGCCGGCTTTTTTATGGGGTGACCTAACGCGCTTCCAGGCGGATGGTCTGCATGCTGTCCTTGTACGGACGCAGTTCCGGGAAATCGGCCAGCAGCTGTGCCTGCAGCGGCTTGAGCTGCGCATCGGGGGCGATGGTGATCGTTGCGCCGCCATTGGCCTGGAACTGGTCCAGCACCGCCTGGCGGCGCATCTGCAGCAGACCGAAGTAATGCTGCAATTCGGCGCGTTTGTCGGCCGGCTGCGGCAGTTCCACATCGTCGATCTTGAGCGTGCCATCCGGCCCGATCCCGACCGGTGCGCCTGGCGCCTGGCGCATGCTCACCTGCAGGGTGGTGACGGAGGTTGCCGGCTTCATCCGCTCGGCGCGGCTGTTGGCGGTGTGATCCCCGCTGCCGCCGCAGGCGCTCAGTGCCAGGGCGGCCACGACCGGGGCCAAAACGAAGCGAAATCGGGACAGGACAGTCATGCGCTTGATTGTAAGCGATGCACCGGCGCGGCCCATGCCGCGCCGGTGCTGGCTTCACGTCATGATTTCCAGTCGTTGTCGTCCATGCAGTCATCGATGTCGGACTGGTCCATGCCGGCGTAGGGCCGGAACGCAGGTTGCGCGGCCGCCAAGGCATCCTGCGCGTCGCGCAGCTTGGGCAGGCGCGCGCACAGCTGCTCGACCTGGGGCTTGATCTTCTGCCGGGCGGCTTCTTCGGCCTGCTTGCCGACCTCGTCACTCGAGTCTCCGTTCAGCAGCCCCTTGAGCGCGGCCCCCGCGGCATCGATCCCGATCTTGGCGCCGGCCATGCCGATGGCGATGCCGTCGCTTGCCACGCCCTCCAGTTCTTTGCGGTAGGTCTTGGCCAGGGCCTTCTGCTCGGGCGTGGCATCGATGGTCTTGCCGTCGATGATGATGTCGCCGTCCGGCGTGATCGACGCATCGGGCGCATGGCTGCCGTCCTTGGCCTCGAGCGACATGCTGGAGCTACGCAATTTGGATTGGGCCTTGCTCATCTCTGAGTTGGCCTTTTCCATCTCCTTGGACGCATCGTCCAGGCCCTTGCTGGCCTGCTCGACGGCGTGGCCTGCCACGCCCGTTAGTTTGCCATCGGCATCGCGGCCCGGAGCGCAGGCGGCCAGAGCCAGCAGGCCAGTGGCGGCGATGATGCGCAGTGAACGCTGGTGCATGGTGATCTCTCCTGGTGAGGTGATGTCAGTGTTTGGCGATGTCGACCGTGCCGGTCACGCCGCGATGGTCGATATCGCCGCTGCCCTTGCGGCGCACGCTGAGATTGCCGCGGATGTCGCGGGCGTCCAGGTCGCCCGATCCGATCGAGCCCACGGTGACATCGCCGGTGATGTCACCCAGGCGCAGGTCGCCGGACCCGATCGATCCGATGTCGACGCCCGCCCCGACCTGATCAAGCGTCACGTCGCCCGAACCGATGCTGCCGACTTCGGTCTTGCCCTTGATTCCTGCGGCAACGACGTCACCGGAGCCGACCGACAGGACCTTCAGCGCACCGGCGCCGTGCAGCTTGAGGTCGCCGGAGCCGACCTTGGCGGTGACCAGGCCGGCCACGTCCTGCAGGTCCACATCGCCGGAGCCGATGTCCGCGCTGGCAGCCTGGCCACCGCGCAGGCTGGCATCGCCCGACCCCACGTCCAGTTGCACCAGCACGTCGTCGGGCACGCTGCCGTCCAGGTCCATGTACCAGTAGGTCGTGCCCATAGAGCGTGACAGGTGCAGATGCTTGGCCGGCATCAGGGTCACCACCAGTTTGTCCCCCTGGCGCTCCTGCTGCAGCTGCATGTCGTCCAGCAGCTCCTTGCTGGACGCGCATGCCCGGCCATCGAGGGTGCCGGTGCTGCCGGAGGTGGCCTTCAGCCGCAGATTGCTGGAGCCCACGTTGAACAGCACCGAATGCGCGCCGGCCAGGTCAAGCTTGAGCGAGCGCGGTGCCGAGTACTGGCAGCGCGCGTCCTGCGCACTGGCCAGCGCGGGCAGCACCAGCAGGGACAGTGCCGCGGCAATCACCGACAGGCCAGGGCGTCGACCCCTATGCAATCTCTTCATCTCCAGATTCCTTCCGTTGTCTCGGGGATCAGGCATCGTCACGGCGACGGCGAACCATCACGGCCAGGACGATCAGGGCAATGCCGACGACCGCGCCGATCCACAGGTCCGGGTTGGCATAGATCGAGGGGTTGCTGGTGTGGTGCAGGACCAGGTCCAGCGCCTGGGCTGGATCCTGGGCGGACTGGGACGCGCTTTCGAGGGTCTCGTGGCGGGCCAGCTCCGACGGGATCCAGATCCCGGGCAGGACGCTCAGCAGGCCGCGATACATGACCACGTACCAGACCTCGCCCAGCGGCAGGTTCAGGCCGGGCATGGCGCCCATGATGCTGATCACGATGCAGGCCAGCAGCGGCACCAGGACCGCCCACAGGAACGGCACGCGACGTGCCCAGGCCGAGCACAGCATCAGCCAGCCGATCGCGGGCAGCGACCACAACACGTAGATGGGCAGGGTGGCCAGCATCGTCCCGATCACCTTGAACGGGTGAGAGGCGGTGAAGATCGCGCCGGCGCCCGGCATGCCAGCGGTGGTGGAAGCCAAGGCGATGATGACCCACAGCCCCAGTCCCATCAGCAGGCCGACGATGAGCGAGACCACCTGGGTCAGCAGCAGGGCCCAGACCAGCTTGGAGGCGACGGTCATCGTGTCCGACACCGGCAGGGACTTCCAGAACAGCACGCTGCGGTCGTGGCGGTCGTTGTACAGGCTGCCCAGACAGTAGAAGAACACGACGAAGGCGACCACGACCCCGGCGATACTGAAACCTGTCAGCAGCGCAAAATCACCGGTGGCACCAAATCCCTTGGCGAGTGCCTCTGGGCCGACATGGATGTTGAAGCTATCGCCTTGGATCTTGTCGCGTGCCTGGATCGCGCCGATCACCGCGCCCAGCGCGGCAAAGGCCAGGATGATGCCGGCGGTGATGACCTGGGCCCAGAGGAATCCGCCGCGGTTTTCCCAATATTCGCGGCGCAGCAGCCAGCCGAAGACGCTTGGCTTGGACAGAGTGCGGGCAGGAGCGGGGGCGTTCATGCGTAGGTTCCTTTCATGATGGCCACGAACAGGTCGGCAAGGCCGGGATTGCGGGTTTCGCCCAGGGCGGCGAGCTGCGTGCGTGGCACGCCATCGAAGAGCATCACGGTCTTGCCGAAGGGCAGGGCACGCTGGTCGATCGGGCCCAGGGCGCGGGCCTGCTCGGCACCCGCCTCGGACACCAGCAGTTCGGTGTAGCGGGTGCCCACCTCGTCCATGGTGGCGGTCAGGGCAATGCGACCGTCGCGGATGAACATCACGTCGGTGAGGATGTGCTCGATCTCCTCCACCTGATGGGTGGTGACGATGATGGTCTTGTTCTCGTCGAAGTAATCCTCCAGCAGGCGCTGGTAGAACTGCTTGCGATACAGGATGTCCAGGCCCAGGGTCGGCTCGTCCAGCACCAGCAGGCGGGCATCGATGGCCATCACCAGGGCCAGGTGCAGTTGCACGATCATGCCCTTGGACATCTCGCGCACCCGCAGGTTGGGCTTGAGCTGGGTGCCTTCGAGGAAGCGCATGCACTTGGCGCGGTCGAAGCGCGGATGCACGCCGCCGACGAAGTCGATGGCCTCGGAGACCTTCATCCAGCGCGGCAGCACGGCCACGTCGGCGATGAAGCACACATCGCGCATCAGCTCGTCGCGGCGACGACGCGGATCCATGCCCAGCACGTCCAGCTCGCCATCGAAGGGCGTCAGGCCCAGGATCGCCTTGAGCGCGGTGGTCTTGCCGGCGCCGTTGGGCCCGATCAGGCCCAGGATGCGCCCGGATTCGATGGCGAACGTCGCCCCGTCCAGGGCCAGCTTGTTGCGGTAGGTCTTGCGCAGGCCGCGGGCCTGGATGACCGGTTGTGTCACGGCATTCATTCCTCGCCTCCCTTGGGCAGTTCGTCGATGGACAGTCCCAGTCGCGCAATGCGCGCGGCCACGGCCGGCCACTCTTCTTTCAGAAAACGTTCGCGCTCGTTCGCCAGCAGCTTTCTGGCGGCTTCGTCGGTGACGAACATCCCCAGGCCGCGGCGCTTCTCGACCAGGGCCTCGTCGGCCAATTCCTGGTAGGCGCGTGAAACGGTGATGGGATTGAGCTGGTATTCGGCGGCCACCTGGCGGACAGAAGGCAGGGCATCGCCGGGCTTGAGTTCGCCATCAAGCATCATGGCAATCACCTTTTCCTTGAGTTGGCGGTAGATGGGAGCGCCGTCGCTCCATTGGATCGGTGTCATGGGTTCAGCTCCCGGGTCGCAACAGACGGGCAAAGGAGAAATAAGGCATCGACAGCGCGTGCCTGTGGTGGGTGCCGTCCTGGGCTGGGGGAGAGGGGGCGGCGGTCGAGGCGCCTGCCTCGATCACCGTGGGCAGCGCGTGTGCGGCCGCCGCTTCCACCGCGCCGGGCAGCGCGCTGGAGGCCGGCATCCGGCTCAGCAGGCCCAATGTGGTCAGGGCTACGAGGCTCAGGCCGAGCAGGGTGAAACCGGGGTTTCCGAGTTTGCTGTCCATGGCGTCCTCTGCTTTGGGTTGGTGGTGTTGTAGGTAACTATAACACCAAATCAACCCGCGTCAACAGGGAATGACACTTCGATGACCCAACCAATGGCAGGGGTGTCCGGTGTGCATCCAGGTGGCCTTGCGGCTGGGAGCAGGGCACCTCACCGGCGCATGCATGAACGGGTCGCGTGCCGCAGGCGGCCGTGCAGGGCCGATGCGGTCGGGTGTACGACCGCAAAGCCTGCTTGCCGCAGGCGCACATGCCACAATGCGCGCCTGTTGCGCCGGAAGTCCCGGCGCTTGGCTGCATGAGGAAAGCACCGGATGAAATCGTTTGGCATGTGGGTGGTGGCCGCCAGTCTGGCCGCGTCCCTGATCGGAGGAAACGCATTGGCGCAGGACAAGACGACGCTGGACAGCCAGCGTGACAAGGTCAGTTACGCGATCGGCATGGACATCGGCCGCTCCTTCGCGCCGGTGGCCGACTACATCGATCCTGCCGCGATGCAGCGTGGCCTGCAGAGTGCGCTGGACGGTAAGGAACCACCCATCAGCCAGGAAGAGGCCCAGGCCACCGACACCGCCCTGCGTGCAAACCTGGCCGCCAAGAACGGCCAGACCCCGCCGGGCCAGCCGCCGGGCAGCCAGCCGCCGGCCGTGAACAAGCAGAACGTCGGCCTGATGGTCGGCAGCATGATGATCGGTCCCAAGCTCGCGCCGCTCAAGAATGAGGTGGAACTGCCGGTGTTGATGCAGGCGGTGCGCACCGTGCTGGCTCAGGGCAAGACCCTGCTGACCGAGGACGAAGCGCGTTCGACCGTGCAAGCCTACGCCAGCGAGCGCCAGGCCGGCCTGGCCCAGCGCAATCGTGACGAGGGCGCCGCGTTCCTCGGCAAGAACAAGACCGCCAAGGGCGTGGTCACCACCCCGTCGGGCCTGCAGTACATGGTCCTGCGCCAGGGCAGCGGCGCGCGTCCGACCGCGGCCAGCACCGTGCGCGTGAACTACGAGGGCAAGCTGCTGGACGGCACCGTGTTCGACAGTTCCTACGAGCGTGGCGAGCCGGCCACCTTCCCGCTGGCCAACGTGGTGCCGGGCTGGACCGAGGGCCTGCAACTGATGCCGGTGGGCTCCAAGTACCGTTTCTGGGTGCCGGCCAACCTGGGCTATGGCGAGCAGGGCACCCCGGGTGGCCCGATCGGTCCGGACGCGACGTTGACCTTCGACGTCGAACTGCTGGGCATCGCCAAGTAATGAGCGCGGGTGAGGCCCAGGCGGGCGATGCGCTGGAGCGGCGCCTGATCGAACTGGAGACCAGGCTCGCCTTCCAGGAGCACGCCCTGGCCGAACTCAGCGAGGCCCTGGCCGACGCCAGGGCCGAGGGCAATCGGAACGGTGAACTGGTCCGCCACCTGCTGGCCGACCTGAAGAAGGTCCGTTCCGAGCTGTATTCCGAACCGGGCGACGAACCGCCGCCCCCGCATTACTGATCCACGACCGATTCACCGATGACCGACTCACTGCGAGACCAGCTGCTGGGATTGGGTTTCAAGCCCGCGCCCAAGCCAGAACGGCCCAAGGGCCATCACACCCCTGGCAACAAGCCGGGGCGTCCCCACGGTGGCGCACGCGCCGATGCCCGTAGCGATCGGCGCGACGGCAAGCCCGGCGGGCCACGTGGACGCGGCGACAAGGCCGCGGCGGGCAAGGGCCCGGGCGCCCACAAGTCCGGCGGCAAGCCGCGCTCGCGTGAGGATATCGACCTGGCCAAGGCCTATGCGATCCGCGCGCAGAGAGAAAAGGACGAGCGCATCGAGGCCGAGCGCCTGAAGCAGGAAGAGGCCCGTCTGCGCCGGGAGGCGCGGGCGAAGGTGGATGCGCTGATCGCCGGCAAGACCCTCAACGATCCCGCGGCCGAGGTGGTCCGCCACTTCCCGTACGGCGGCAAGATCAAGCGGATCCATGTCACCGCCGACCAGCTCAAGGCGCTCAACGCCGGGCAGCTGGGTATCGTGCAGCAGGCCGGTCGCTACCTGCTGGTGGAGGCGGCGCTGCTGGCCGAGGTCGAAGCGATCTTCGCCCCGGCCGTCGCGCTCAAGGTCGACCCGGACGCACCGGCCGAGGACGACCCTTACGCCGATCCGAAATACCAGGTCCCGGACGACCTGGTCTGGTGATCGGCGGCCCTGATTCCCCTTTAGCACCAGCGCCGCCAAACAATCCCGCGTAGAGCGGAGCTTGCTCCGCTGGGGCCTTCCCGCTGATCCGGTTTACCGATCCGGCTGCTAGAGGGACAAGAGCAGCGGAGCAAGCTCCGCTCTACGGGTGTGGGTCTTGTCGGTTCAGGTGGCGCGAAAAGCAGGGGTTCCTAGAGATCCTTGATTGACACTCGGCGCAGCTTCGGCGCCTTCAAGGCGGTCAGGCCCACCACACACAGGGTCACGCAGCCGCCCAGAAGCACTGCTGGCACCAAGCCCAGGAAGCGCGCCATCACCCCGTCGTAGAACGCGCCCAGCTCGTTGGACGAGCTGATGAAAATACTGTTGATCGACGAGACGCGCCCGCGCATCTCGTCAGGGGTGGCCAGCTGCAAGATAGTGCTGCGCAGGACCATCGACACCCCGTCGCAAAGCCCATACACCACCAGGATCGCCGCCGACAGCCAGAAGCTGCGCGACAGGCCGAAGGCGATGGTGCACAGCCCGAAGGCCGCCACGGCGATCATCAGGATGTGACCGGCATGGCGGTCGATGGGATGGCGCGCGATCCACAGCCCGGCCACCACCGCGCCCAGCGATGGGCAGGCACGCAGGATGCCCAGCCCTTCCGGGCCGTGGTGCAGGATGTCGTGGATGAAGGCCGGCAGCATCGACACAGCACCGCCCAGGAGGACCGAGAACATGTCCAGCGCCATCGCGCCGAGCATGATCTGGTTGGAAAACACGAAGCGGGTGCCTTCGGCGATGCTCTTGAACACGGGCGCGCGCGGCCCGGTGGCGATGGGCTCGGCGACCTTCAGCGGGTATAGCACCGCAATAGCCACGGCCGCCAGGACGACGGCGACCGAGTAGGCCAGGGTGGTCCCGCCCCAGGCGACCAGGCCACCGCCCAGCGCCGGCCCGGTGACCAGCCCCACCTGGAAGAAGACATTGGCGATGCTGGTGCCGCGGGCGAACTGGCGGCGTTCGAGCACACGCGCGAACAGCGCGTTGTAGACCGGGGTCAGAAAGCAGCGCACCGCGCCGGTCAGGCACACGGCAGCGTACATCGGCCACACGCCGTCCACCGGCAGCCATTGCCTGTCCACCGCCAGCAGCACCAGCGGCGTGAGCAGCAGTCCGGTCGAGGCGGTCATGCCCAGTCGGCGCCGCGGCAGGTGATCGACCAGATAACCCGCGAATGGCGCGGTGCACACGAACGGCAGGACTTCGGCCAGGCCGATCAGGCCCAGCGACAGCGGGTTCTGGGTGATCTGGTAGATGTGCCAGCCCACTGAAACCGCCACGACCTGATAGGACAGGATCGCGCAGATGCGGTAGGCCAGGATCCGGATGAACCCTGGCTGCGCCAGCACCTCGCGCGCGCCGACCGCGGTGTCCGCCGGCGGCGG
The DNA here is from genome assembly GCF_028198165.1 of Pseudoxanthomonas sp. JBR18. Lineage (NCBI taxonomy): Bacteria > Pseudomonadati > Pseudomonadota > Gammaproteobacteria > Lysobacterales > Lysobacteraceae > Pseudoxanthomonas > Pseudoxanthomonas sp. JBR18. The sequence continues at coordinate 4,037,098 of NZ_CP116339.1, read as the reverse complement.
GACGCTCATTGCGCCTGGGCCTGGGCGGTCTGGCGGATAAAGGCCAGCAGCGCGGCCAGGCCGTTGCTGCGGGTCGGTGAGAGGTGCTTGGCCAGGCCGATGTCGGCGATGTAGTCCGGCTCGGTCGCCAGGATCTCGGCCGCGGGGCGGCCGGCGTACACGCGCAGGGCCAGGTAGATCAGACCGGAGACGATGGCCGAGTCGCTGATCGCCTGGAAGTCGAGCTTGGCGGCGTTGCCCTGCGGCACGATCCACACCATCGACTGGCAGCCGAGCAGGCGATGCTCCTCGGTCTTCCACGCCTCGGGGAAGGGCGGCAGCTTGCGGCCCAGGTCGATCAGGTACTGGTAGCGTTCGGCCCAGTCAGAGAAGAAGGAAAACTCCTCCTTGATCGCCGCCTGCGCTTCGACGGCAGTGGGTTCCAGCGGAAAAACAGTGTCGGTCATGGGTCTTCCAGATGGCGAGCGTTGCCCCCTCTCCCTCTGGGAGCGGGGTTGGGGTGAGGGTTGGGCGAAGTCAGGGATGTTTGGCGCCGCGCGTGCGTCGCTCGCTGACCCTCATCCGCCCCTCGGGGCGCCTTCCACCCCAAAGGCGCCTCGTCCCGGTGGGAGAAGGAAACAATCAAATCAGCCGCGCTTCCAGCGCACGCCTTGCGGGGTGTCCTCGAGCACGATGTTCTCGCCGGCGAGCTGATCGCGGATCGCGTCGGCCCGGGCGAAATCGCGTGCCTGCTTTGCGGCGGCGCGTTCCTCGATCAAGGCCTGGATGCGGGCGTCGTCGTCGGACGAGGTGCCACGGGCGAACCACTCGGCCGGTGACTGCTGCAGCAAGCCCAGGGCCAGGCCGGCGCCCAGCAGGTCGGACTTCAGGCGCGTTTTGTCGTCCGCGGATTCGGCCTTGCGTGCCTCGCTCGCGAGACGGGCTACTTCGGCCAGCGCCAGCGGCGTGTTGAGGTCGTCGTCCAATGCGGCTTCGATGCTGGCCGGGATATGTGCCTGCGCGTCCACGTCGCCCAGGTCGCGCAGCGTCCCGTACAGGCGGTCCAGCGTGCGCACCGACTGCTCGATCAGCGCATCGGACCAATCCAGCGGCTGGCGGTAGTGCGCCGAGAGCAGGGCGTAGCGCAGTGCCTCGGGCGGGTGCGCCTGGAGCAGGTCGTGGACGCGGGCGATATTGCCCACCGACTTGCTCATCTTGGCGCCGCCGAAGTTGAGCATGCCGTTGTGCAGCCAGAAGCGGGCGAACGTCACTCCGCCGTGTGCGCACTCGCTCTGGGCGACCTCGTTTTCGTGATGCGGGAACTGCAGGTCCACGCCGCCGGCGTGGATATCGATGGTCTGGCCCAGGTGCGCGGCGGCCATGGCCGAGCATTCGATGTGCCAGCCCGGCCGGCCGCGTCCCCACGGCGAGTCCCAGCCGGGCAGCGCGTCGGTGGAGGGCTTCCACAGCACGAAATCCCCCGGGTCGCGCTTGTACGGCGCCACGTCCACGCGCGCGCCGGCCAGCAGCTCGTCCGGATCGCGGCGCGAGAGCTGGCCGTACCGGTCGAACGAGCCGACCGAAAACAACGCGTGCCCATCGGCGGCATAGGCGTGGCCGGCGTCGATCAATCGCTCGATCATGGCGATGATGTGCGGGATGTGCGCGGTCGCCTCCGGCTCGATGTCCGGCGGGACCACGCCCAGCGCGGCCATGTCGGCACGGTAGGCGGCGGTGAACCGGTCGGTGATCGCCGAGATCGGCACGCCCTGTTCGGCGGCGGCGGCGTTGATCTTGTCGTCCACGTCGGTGATGTTGCGGGCGTAGCGCAGGCCGCCGTACCGGCGGCGCAGCAGCTGGGCCAGGACGCCGAACACCACCGGGCCACGGGCGTTGCCGATATGCACGTAGTTGTAGACCGTCGGCCCGCACACGTACATGGTCGGAGCGGCCGGATCCAGCGGGGTGAAGGCTTCGACGCGGCGCGTCAGGGTATTGAACAGCTGCAGGGACATGGGGGCACGACAGGAAGCAGGCCGTTGATTCTAGGGCTTGTCAGCGATACCTGGATAGGACACGGCGGTACGCGCGGGGCGCCCAGGCCCATGCGTGTCGCTGCCTGCATGGCGTGTGCTTGGCAGGAACGTGCCCGGCCCACGCCTGTTCACGGTGCATGCGGGCGTGTCAGTCGACAGCGCGGATTCAGCCCAGTTCCAGCCCTGCTGCCTACACTGTCCTGTGGTATCTCCGCCTCGCTTCCCATTCCCCCGCGCTGTATGCCTCCAGCCTTCCGCGTCCTGCTTGCCGTCAGTCTTTGTGCCTGCGTCGTCCCAGCGTCCGCGCAGCAGACCACGGTGGTTCCGGTGGAGAACGTGAGGATCGACTACGCGCAGGTGCTCTCCGTCGAGCCGGTCTACCAGACGCTGCGGGCCAGCCGCACCGAGCAGCAGTGCGATTCGCCGGCCAGGCAGGAGGACGAAGAGGCGCCAAAGGAAGAAGGGCGCATCGCGCGGATGGTCGATTCGGTCAAGGGCATCTTTACCGGGGACGACAGCCAGCCAGCCGATGGCAAGCCCTCGGATGCCAAATCCAGGTCAACGTCTTCAGCGGACCAGAACTGCCACATGGTCACGGTCGAGCGCGAGTTCCGCCGACCCATCGCCTACGACGTGGACTACGTCTACAAGGGCACCAAGTACCGCAACCGCATGGCCGAGGATCCCGGCAATCGCCTGCGCATCCGCGTCTCGGTGATGCCCTACGCGGGCCAGTGAGGGATCTGTCGCACTCGGCCTTGCGCCGCAGCACGGCGGCGTGCGAGGATGCGCGCCCCATGAAGATCTCTTCGCACCTGTACGCAAGCGCCGCCCGGATGGCCTCGGGCATGACCTCGCGTGCTCGCCGACCGGAATCCTGCTCCTAGCTGGGTCACCGGAGGTCTTCGCCTGCACACCGGAAAAACCCAGCCATCAGGCTGGGTTTTTTCGTTTTCGCGTCACTGGAAAGTTTCAATCGCAACCGCGCCGGCCGGCGCGCCCAATCTCGCAAAGGATGACCCGATGCCCTTGAAGCACTTCTTGAACACCCAGGACTGGAGCCGTCCGGACCTGGACGCCCTGTTGACCCAGGCCGCGCTGTTCAAACGCAACAAGCTGGGCAGCGAGCTCAAGGGCAAGTCGGTGGCCCTGGTGTTCTTCAACCCGTCCATGCGCACGCGCACCAGCTTCGAGCTGGGCACCTTCCAGCTGGGCGGCCACGCGGTGGTGCTGCAGCCGGGCAAGGATGCGTGGCCGATCGAGTTCGACCTGGGCACGGTGATGGATGGCGAGGCCGAGGAGCACATCGCCGAAGTGGCCCAGGTGCTGGGACGCTATGCGGACATCGTCGCGGTGCGCGCGTTTCCGAAGTTCGTGGACTGGCAAATCGACCGCCAGGACCGCGTGCTCAAGAGCTTCGCCAAGTATTGCCCGGTGCCGGTCATCAACATGGAGACCATCACCCATCCGTGCCAGGAGCTGGCCCACGTGATGGCGCTGCAGGAATACTTCGGCACCTCCGACCTGCGCGGCAAGAAGTACGTGCTGACCTGGACCTACCACCCCAAGCCGCTCAACACCGCGGTGGCCAATTCGGCCCTGACCATCGCCACGCGCATGGGCATGGACGTGACCCTGCTGTGCCCGACGCCCGAGTACGTCCTCGACGAGCGCTACATGGGTTGGGCGCAGGACAACGTGGCCGAAAGCGGCGGCTCGCTCAAGGTCAGCCACGACATCGACAGCGCCTACGCCGGTGCCGATGTGGTCTACGCCAAGAGCTGGGGCGCGCTGCCGTACTTCGGCAACTGGGGCCCGGAGAAGCCTATTCGCGACCAGTACAAGCACTTCATCGTGGACGAGGCCAAGATGGCCCTGACCAACAACGGCGTGTTCAGCCACTGCCTGCCGCTGCGTCGCAACGTCAAGGCGACCGACGCGGTCATGGATTCGCCACAGTGCATCGCCATCAATGAGGCCGAGAACCGTCTGCACGTGCAGAAGGCGATCATGGCCGCCCTGATTTCCCAGTAATTCCCCACCTTTCGGAACCACAGATCATGAGCAAGAAAGACATCGTGCTGGCCTTTTCCGGCGGCCTGGACACCAGCTTCTGCGTTCCCTACCTGCAGGAAAAGGGCTACGCGGTGCACACCGTGTTCGCCGACACCGGCGGCGTGGACGATGCCGAGCGCGCCTTCATCGAGCAGCGCGCCGCCGAACTGGGTGTGGCCAGCCACCAGACCGTCGATGGCGGCCCTGCGATCTGGAACGGCTTCGTCAAGCCCTTCGTGTGGGCCGGCGAGGGCTATCAGGGTCAATACCCGCTGCTGGTCTCCGACCGTTACCTGATCGTCGATGCCGCGCTCAAGCGCGCCGCCGAGCTGGGCACCAAGGCCATCGCGCATGGCTGCACCGGCATGGGTAACGACCAGGTGCGTTTCGACCTGGCGGTCAAGGCGTTGGGCGACTACGAGATCGTCGCGCCGATCCGCGAGATCCAGAAAGAGCACACCCAGACCCGCGCCTACGAGCAGCAGTACCTGGAAGCACGCGGCTTCGGCGTGCGCGCCAAGCAGCAGGCCTACACCATCAACGAGAACCTGCTGGGCCTGACCATGTCCGGCGGGGAGATCGATCGCTGGGAAGCCCCGGGCGAGGGCGCACGCGGCTGGTGCGCGCCGCGCGCCGAGTGGCCGCAAGCGCCGCTGTCGGTGACCCTGAGCTTCGTCAACGGCGAGGCCGTGGCGCTGGATGGCGAAAAGCTGGCCGGCGAGAAGATTCTGGCCAAGCTCAACAAGCTCTTCGCCCCCTACGGCGTGGGCCGTGGCGTGTACACCGGCGACACCGTGATCGGCCTGAAGGGCCGCATCGTGTTCGAGGCGCCGGGCCTGGTGTCGCTGCTGGCCGCGCACCGCGCGCTGGAGGATGCGGTGCTGACCAAGCAGCAGAATCGCTTCAAGCCCGAAGTGGCGCGCAAGTGGGTCGAGCTGGTGTACGAGGGCTTCTACCACGACCCGCTCAAGACCGACATCGAGGCCTTTCTGAAGTCCTCGCAGGGCAAGGTCAACGGCGAGGTGGTGTTGCGTACCGACGGCGGCCGCGTCGAGGCCGTGGCGGTTAAGTCGCCGCACATCCTCAACGCCAAGGGCGCGACCTACGCGCAGTCGGCCGACTGGGGCGTGGAAGAGGCCGAAGGCTTCATCAAGCTGTTCGGCATGAGCTCCACGCTGTACGCGCAGGTCAACGGCGAAGGTTGATCGGGCCCGTCATTCCCGCGCAGGAGGGGATCCAGTGGCTTGCCTGATCACTTGCAAGTCACTGGGCTCCCGCCTGACCAGACATCCGTCTGTTGAACGCCGCGGAAGCGACGAATGATGTTTAAAGCGAAGACATGACCACACTCGACATCTCCACCGACAAGACCCGCCTGGACCTGGACGTGATCCACGGTTTCCTGGTCCAGGCCTACTGGTCGCGCGGCATCCCGCGTCAGACGGTGCAGCGCGCCATCGACGGGTCGCTGTGCTTCGGTGGTTATCTCGAAGAGGTGGGGCAGGTGGCGTTCGCGCGGGTCATCACCGATGGTGCGACGTTCGCCTATCTGGCCGACGTGTTCGTGCTGGAAAGCCAGCGCGGCCATGGCTACAGCAAGCAGCTGATGCAGGCCATCGTGGCGCATCCGCAGCTGCAGGGCCTGCGTCGCTTCATGCTGGCCACCTTCGATGCGCATGGCCTGTATGCGCAGTTCGGCTTCGTGCCACCCGCGCGTCCGGACCGGTTGATGGAGAAGCTCGACATGGAGCTCTACAGCCGCGCCGCCGCTTCCGCCGCCTGAACCCGATAGACCGACTGACATGACCCATCTGCTCGAAACCACGCTGACGCATCTGGAGAAGCTGGTGTCCTTCGACACCCGCAACCCGCCGCGTGCGCTGACCACTGGCGGCATCTTCGATTACCTGCGTGCGCAGTTGCCGGGCTTCCAGGTCGAGGTGATCGACCACGGCGCCGGCGCGATCAGCTTCTACGCCGTGCGCGGCGCGCCCAGATACCTGTTCAACGTGCACCTGGATACCGTGCCGGATTCGCCGCACTGGAGCGCCGATCCGCACGTGATGCGCCGCCAGGCCGATCGCGTGGTCGGCCTGGGTGTGTGCGACATCAAGGGCGCGGCGGCCGCGCTGATCGCCGCGGCCAATGCCGGCGATGGCGATGCGGCCTTCCTGTTCTCTTCCGACGAGGAAGCCAATGACCCGCGTTGCATCGCCGCGTTCCTGGCCCGTGGCCTGCCGTACGAGGCGATTCTGGTCGCCGAGCCGACCATGGGCGAGGCCGTGCTGGCGCATCGCGGCATCAGCTCGGTGCTGATGAAGTTCGCCGGTCGCGCCGGCCATGCCTCGGGCAAGCAGGATCCATCGGCCAGCGCCCTGCACCAGGCCATGCGCTGGGGCGGCAAGGCGCTGGACCATGTCGAGTCGCTGAGCCATGCGCGTTTTGGCGGGCTGACCGGCCTGCGCTTCAACATCGGCCGGGTCGAAGGTGGCATCAAGGCCAACATGATCGCGCCAGCGGCCGAGCTGCGCTTTGGCTTCCGGCCGCTGCCCTCGATGGACGTCGACGACCTGCTGAGCACCTTCGCCGGTTTCGCCGAACCGGCCGCGGCGCATTTCGAGGAAACCTTCCGCGGCCCGAGCCTGCCTTCGGGCGACATCGCCCGTGCCGAGGAGCGTCGCCTGGCCGCGCGCGATGTCGCCGACGAACTGGGCCTGCCCATCGGCAACGCGGTGGATTTCTGGACCGAGGCCTCGCTGTTCTCGGCCGGTGGTTACACCGCGCTGGTCTACGGCCCGGGCGATATCGCCCAGGCGCATACCGCCGATGAGTTCGTGACGCTGGAGCAGTTGGAGCGTTACGCCGGATCGGTCCACCACATCATCAATGGGCGCTGATTCCAGCGCATCTCGCCGGCGGCCTTCGTGGCCGCCTGCCACCTCAAAAGAGTCAGTCCGCACATCGTGAATATCCCCGTGACCAACGCCCAGACCCGCCAGACCATCGTGCGCCTGCTTTCGAGCATGGCCAGCGCGAAGGAGATCAGCCAGTACCTCAAGCGCTTCTCGCAGCTCGATGCCAAGCGCTTTGCGGTGGTGAAGGTCGGTGGCGCGGTGCTGCGCGACGAGCTGGACGACCTGACTTCCTCACTGACCTTCCTGCAGGAAGTCGGCCTGACCCCGATCGTGCTGCACGGCGCCGGCCCGCAGCTGGATGCGGAATTGTCGGCCGCCGGTATCGAGAAGCAGACCGTGGGCGGCCTGCGCGTGACCTCGCCCGAAGGCCTGGCAATCGTGCGCAAGGTGTTCCAGTCCTCCAATCTGAAGCTGGTCGAGGCGCTGCAGGCCGCCGGCGCGCGTGCCACCTCGATCACCGGCGGCGTGTTCGAAGCCGACTACCTGGACCAGGCCACCTACGGGCTGGTCGGTGAGGTCAAGGCGGTCAACCTGGCGCCGATCGAAGCCAGCCTGCAGGCCGGCTCGATCCCGGTGATCACCAGCCTGGGCGAAACCCCGGCCGGCCAGATCCTCAACATCAACGCCGACTTTGCCGCCAACGAGCTGGTGCGCGAGCTGCAACCGTACAAGATCATCTTCCTCACCGGCACCGGCGGCCTGCTCGACGAGCAGGGCAAGGTGATCGACTCGATCAACCTGTCCACCGAGTACGATCACCTGATTGCCCAGCCGTGGATCCACGGCGGGATGAAGGTCAAGATCGAGCAGATCAAGGATCTGCTGGACAAGCTGCCGCTGGAATCGTCGGTGTCGATCACCCGGCCGGCGGACCTGGCCAAGGAGCTGTTCACGCACAAGGGCTCCGGCACGCTGGTCCGGCGTGGCGAGCGCGTGCTGAAGGCGACCTCCTGGGACGAGCTGGACCTGCCGCGGCTGAAGACCCTGATCGAATCCAGCTTCCGCCGCACGCTGGTGCCGGACTATTTCGAGAAGACCGCGTTGCTGCGCGCCTACGTCAGCGAGAACTACCGCACCGCCATCATCCTCACCGATGGCGACGGCATGGTGTACCTGGACAAGTTCGCCGTGTCCGACGACGCGCAGGGCGAGGGCCTGGGCCGTGCGGTCTGGAACGTGATGCGCGAGGAGACGCCGCAGCTGTTCTGGCGTTCGCGCCACAACAACCAGATCAACATCTTCTACTACGCCGAGTCCGACGGCTGCTTCAAGCAGGAGAAGTGGAAGGTGTTCTGGTACGGCATGGAGGATTTCGACCAGATCAAGCAGTGCGTGGCCCATTGCGCGACGCGCCAGCCGACGCTGGTGGGTTGATGACCCAGGCCGACGCCACCGCCTGGACCTGCGTGCCGACCCTGCGTGGCGACCACGTCACCCTGGCGCCGCTGTCGCCGACGCATGCCGACGGCCTGCGCGCGATCGTCGCCGACGGCGTGCTGCCGGCCCTGTGGTACACCGGCGTTCCTAGGGCCGAGGCCATCGACGGCTACATCGCCGCCGCGCTGGCCGAGCAGGCGCAGGGCCGCATGCTGTGCTTCACGGTGCTGGACGCCGATGGCGTGGTGGCCGGCTGCACGCGCTTCTATGACATCGATGTGGCGGTGCCGCGCCTGAGCATCGGCTACACCTGGTACGCACCGCGCGCGCAGCGCACCGGCTTGAACACGCAGGCCAAGCAGCTGCTGCTGGGCTACGCGTTCGAGACCCTGGGTGTGGCCTCGGTGGTGCTGGAAACCAGCTGGTTCAACCATGCCTCGCGCGCGGCGATCGCCCGCCTGGGCGCAAAGCAGGACGGCGTCCTGCGCAACCACAAGCGCCACGCCGATGGTTCCCTGCGCGACACCGTCATCTTCTCGATCCTCGACCGCGAATGGCCGGCGATCAAAACCCATCTGCAACACCAGCTGGACAAGCACGCATGACTTCCAAAACGTTCACCGTCGGCATCGTCGGCGCGCGCGGCCACACCGGCAGCGAGCTGATCAAGCTGATCGTCGCCCACCCACAGCTGCAGCTGGCCTTCGTGTCCTCGCGCGAGCTGGACGGCCAGCCGGTCAGCGAACACAACGCCGCCTATGCCGGTGCGCTGCGCTTCGAGAATCTCGATGCCGACGCCGTGGCCGCCAAGGGCGCCGACGCGGTGATCCTGGCGCTGCCCAACGGCAAGGCCGAGCCCTTCGTCGTCGCGCTCGAGGCGGTCGCGCCGGACACGATCATCGTCGACCTGTCGGCCGACTACCGCTTTGAACCTAGCTGGTATTACGGCCTGCCGGAACTCACCCGCGACAGGTATGCCGGCCAGAAGCGCATCAGCAACCCCGGCTGCTATGCCACGGCCATGCAGCTGGCCATCGCGCCATTACTGGATCAACTGGCCAGTCCACCGCAGTGTTTCGGCGTCTCTGGCTATTCAGGTGCCGGGACCACGCCGTCGGATAAGAACAACCCCGAGCTGCTGGCCGACAACCTGATGCCGTATTCGCTGACCAACCACATGCACGAACGCGAGGTGTCCGCGCAGCTCGGCCTGCCGGTGGAGTTCATGCCGCACGTGGCGCCGCATTTCCGCGGGATCACCATGACCGTCAACCTGTGGCTGCAGCACGCGATGACGCGCGAGGCGATCAAGTCCTTGTATGAGGCGCGTTATGCCGACGAGCCGCTGGTGGAGGTGATCGACGATGCGCCGTGGGTCAGCCGCATCGCCGGCACCCATGGCGTGCAGATCGGTGGCTTCACCCTGGCCCCGGGCGGCAAGCGCGTGGTGGTGGTGTCCACGCTGGACAACCTGCTCAAGGGCGCGGCCACCCAGGCCATGCAGAACCTCAACCTGGCCCTGGGCCTGGATGAGCTGACCTCGATCCCACACTGACCCGCCCTTTGTAGAGCGGAGCTCGCTCCGCCGCTGTCCCTTCCATCGCGCATCGAGTTTTGTAGAGCGGAGCTTGCTCCGCTGCCGTCCCGGTCCAGCCACGTGGACGTTCCGGGGAAGGCCTCAGCGGAGCAAGCTCCGCTCTACAGATGCAAAGACCAAATTCAAGACAGCTTCAACGCTGTCTTCGCAGGAGAACCATCCATGGCTGACTTGTTATGGCAGAAACCCGGCGTCGCGGTCGACGCCAAGATCCAGACCTTCCTGGCCGGCGATGACGTCATCCTGGACCGCGAGTTTTTCCTGTACGACATCGCGGCCAGCAAGGCGCATGCGCAGGGGTTGCAGCACATCGACATCCTCTCGCTGTCCGAGCTGGGCAAGCTGAGCGAGCAACTCGATGTGCTGGCCGAAGACTTCCGCAGCGGTGCCTTCGTGCTCGATGCGCAGTACGAGGACTGCCATTCGGCCATCGAGGCGCGCCTGACCGAGCGCCTGGGCGATGCCGGCCGCAAGATCCACACCGGCCGCAGCCGCAACGACCAGATCCTGGTCGCCACGCGCCTGTGGCTGAAGGACAAGCTGCTGCGCGTGGCCGGGCTGAGCCGCGAGGTGGCCAAGGTGGCGCTGGACCGCGCGGAAGCCGAAAAGGGAATGCCGATTCCCGGCTATACCCACATCCAGCGTGCGGTGGTGTCCTCGGCAGGCATGTGGTGGGCCGGCTGGGCCGAAGCCTTCATCGACAACGCCACGCGCGCGATGGATACCTTCCGCCTGGTGGACGCCAACCCGTTGGGGACCGCCGCAGGCTACGGCGTCAACCTGCCGCTGGATCGCGAGCACACCACCGCCGAACTGGGCTTTGCCCGGATGCAGGTCTCGCCGATCTATGCGCAGCTCTCGCGCGGCAAGTTCGAGCTGGCCGCGCTGGAGGCCCTCGGCGGCGCCACGCTGGACCTGCGCCGCATCGCCTGGGACCTGTCGTTGTTCACCAGTGGCGAGTTCGGCTTCGTCGCGCTGCCGGCGCAGTACACCACCGGCAGCTCGATCATGCCCAACAAGCGCAACCCGGACGTGATCGAGCTGATGCGCGCCACCCACGCCAGCGTGGCGGCAGCCAAGACCGAGATCGAGCAGCTGCTGTCGCTGCCATCGGGGTATCACCGCGACCTGCAGGGCTCCAAGGGCGCGATCTTCCACGGCTTCGGCCGCGGGCTGGCGGCGCTGGAGCTGCTGCCGGCGTTGCTGGCCAATCTGGAGTGGCGGCAGGACAAGATCCACGCGGCGATCGATTCGGGCATGTATGCGACCGACGTGGCGGTGGAAGCCGCGGTGGCCGGCGTGCCGTTCCGCGAGGCCTACAAGGCCGCGGCGGCCAGTGCGGACACGGCGGGGCAGGGACGCACGCCGGAAGGGAGTTTGGCGGCGCGGGTGTCGCCGGGGGCGGCGGCGGATCTGCAGTTGGAGGTGTTGCGGCGGCGTTGGGAGGGGCTGGGCGGCTGAGATGGTGTTTGGCCTTGTGTTGGAAGCAAGGGCAAAGGCTTTCGCGCCTTCGGCGCGACTTCCTTTTGTCTTGGCAAAAGGAAGCAAAACCGTCTTCGCCGGGACGCGATCCGACGCTGGCGCGTCGGGCCCCTGCGCTTCTCGCAAGTCAGGGCACGGCGCCCAAACTCGCTTCGCTCAAACAGGGCGCCTCTTCGGCCCTGACTTGCTGCGATGCTCGGCTCGCTTTACGGCTAGGGTGAGTCAAGATCACTGGCAACAGCAACAGCAACAGCAACAGCAACAGCAACAGCAACAGCAACAGCAACAGGTGTTTTGACTGGTCGGGGGATCGAGCGGAATGCTCAGGGTTGCCAGCCAGGTTTGAGTCGTTTCCCGGCGCGGGCGGGAACTGCTTTACGGCAGGCGAATGTCTGATCATCCAGTGGCTCCCGCAGCGCAACTCATCGCGCCAGCCACGCAACACAAGCAGGAGAAGCGTCAATGAAGCTGTATCTGGTAATGGCCAAGCGCAAGCCTGAGTTTCCGGACGACGTGATCGGCCCGCACAAGGACTGGTTGATCAATCTCAAGGTCGAAGGCCAGCTCCACATGACCGGCGGTTTCAGCGACGGCAGCGGCGGCGCGTACGTGCTCAAGAACCTCGACAGCCTGGAGCAGGCCCAGGCGCTGGTCGCCACCGACCCGCTGGCCCTGCGCGACGCGTCCGAGCTGACCGTGTACGAGTGGAACACGCCCTAGCTTTCGAGCGCTGAATGTTGCCGCTTGATGGGCGCATTTAACCCGCAGCGGATATTGATACAAAGCACGCCCAGGCAATCTTGTTCCGGCCATCCGTCATTCGATTCGCGGGCCGGCTTAACGTAGGAATTAGCTCCGTGGCATCTCACCAAGTCATTCCAGCACCAAGAGTGAAGATCATTTGGTCCTCAGTGTCCGGCGATGGGTTTCAGGCCGAGCTAGTCCCTGTTGATGTTGCAGGGAAGGTCCTAGGTCAGCTCCGTGCGGGTATCGGGACCATTGGTCAGGATGAAGACGGCACTTTTTGGTTTGAGGTATTCGATAACGGAGCTGGCATCCGTGTTCCCCTAGCTGAAGTTGAGCAGGCAATCGCTGATGCCAAAGAAGAAGTGCACTGTGAGAGCTACTACGACGGCTTAGCCCAGCCCGATGAGCCATGACAATTCATTCAAGGCGTTGCTTGATTCTCGCGTTACCCAATGTCCGCTTCTGACTGATTGGGGCGGCTTCCCGTCACCGCTGACCCACGCAGGTTCCTGAGTTACTAATTTCCTTATCATCCCTAGCACCCCATGAATGACGCCGCGCTCCCCACCCCCATCGCGCTGTCTCCCTTCACCGAACAGGCCCTGCCGCCGTGGCGGCGGGCGGTGCTCAAGGTTGGCAGCAGTCTGCTGGCGGCGGACGGGGGCGGGTTGTCGCCGAAGTTCGCCCTGGGCCTGGCCCAGTTCGTGTCGGCCAACGTACTGGCCGGGCGCGAGGTGGTGATCGTGTCCTCCGGCGCGGTCGCGGCCGGGCGTGCGATCGTGCCCAGGGCCGCCGAAGCCGGTGCGGCCATCGCCGCGCGGCAGGCGCTGGCCGCGCTCGGCCAGGCGCAGCTGATCGGGTTGTGGCAGCACTTCTTCGAGCGACCGGTGGCGCAGGTGCTGCTGACCCATGACGACCTGCGCAACCGTCGCCGCTACCTCAATGCGCGCGCGACCCTGCTGGAGCTGCTGGCATTGGGCACGCTGCCGGTCATCAACGAAAACGACACCGTCTCCATCGACGAGCTCAAGCTGGGCGACAACGACAACCTGGCTGCTGTGGTGGCCGCGCTGGTCGACGCCGATGCCTTGTTCATCGCCACCGACATCGACGGCCTGTACACCGCCGATCCGCGCAGCAATCCGACCGCGCGGCCATTGGACGAGGTGACGGCGCTGACGCCCGAGGTGTTCGCGATGGCGGGCGGCAGCGGCAGCAGCGTGGGCACCGGCGGCATGCGGACCAAGCTGGAAGCCGCCGCCAAGGCCGGCGCGGCGGGCGTGGAGACCTATCTGTTCAATGGCCGCAGCGCCGAGGTCGTGCGCGGGTTGGCGCTGGATCGGCTGCGCGGCACCCGCATCCATGCCGCGCAGACCCGCATCGCCGCGCGCAAAGGTTGGTTGCGCCATGCGCCGGTGGAAGCGGGTGCGATCCTGGTCGATGCCGGAGCGGCCGCGGCGCTGGCCGGCAAGGGCGCCTCCCTGCTGCCGGGCGGGGTGACCGGGGCCGAAGGCGACTTCCGGCGCGGCGACATGGTCGAGGTGCAGCAGCGGGATGCCGACGGCGTGCGCCGCCTGGCGCGGGGCATCGCCCAGTATTCTGCCGCCGACATCCGCCGCATCGCGCGACGGCATTCGCGCGAGATCGAGGCCGTGCTGGGCTATAGCTACGGTGAGAACGTGATCCACCGCGACGACCTGGTGCTGCTGTGACCGCCGTCTACGGTGGGAGCCGCCATGGCGGCGATGGGGCTTTGCCGGTAAGGGCCCGTCGCCGCCGTGGCGGCTCCCACCCGCAACCCTCCTTTCGTGCCGAGTCCTTCCGCCATGACCGATGACATCAAGACCCAGGCCCTGGCCTGCCGCGACGCCGCCCAGGTGCTTGCGCAGCTGTCCTCAACCGACAAGGCCGACCTGCTGACGTCCATGGCGCAGCGGCTCCAGGACCAGGCGCAGGCCATCCTGGCGGCCAACGCGCAGGATTTGCAGGCCGCGCGGGACAACGGGACCGGCAGCGCCATGCTGGACCGGCTCACGCTGACGCCGGAGCGTATCGACGGCATCGCCGCTGCCCTGCGGGAAGTGGCGCGCCTGCCGGATCCGGTCGGTCAGGTCACCCGCACCGACACCCGCCCCAACGGCATCCAAGTCAGCAAGGTGCGCGTGCCGCTGGGCGTGATCGCGATGATCTACGAGGCGCGCCCCAACGTGACCGCCGACGCGGCGGCGCTGTGCATCAAGGCGGGCAACGGCGTCATCCTGCGCGGTGGCAAGGAGGCGATCCACTCCAACACCGCCATCGCCCAGGTCTTGCAGGCGACTCTGGAAGCCGCCGGCGTGCCGGCTGCGGCACTGACCCTGGTCACCGACCTGCGCCGCGAGACCATGCTGGAACTGCTGCAGCTGACTGACATCGTCGACCTGGCCATTCCGCGCGGCGGCGAAGGCCTGATCCGCTTCGTCGCCGAGCATGCCCGCGTGCCGGTGATCAAGCACTACAAGGGCGTGTGCCACCTCTTCGTGGACGACAGCGCCGACCTGGACCTGGCAGTCGGCCTTCTGGTGGACGGCAAGGTGTCGCGTCCCAGCGCGTGCAACTCGCTGGAGACACTGCTGGTGCACAAGGCCATTGCCGAGCGCTTCCTGCCGATGGCGGCCAAGGCGCTGCTGGCACGTGGCGTGGAGCTGCGCGGCGATGAGGCCACGCGCGTGCTAGTGGCCGAGGCCAAGCCTGCCAGCGACGAGGACTACGCCGCTGAGTTTCTCGACCTGATCCTGGCCGTCCGCGTCGTCGACGGCCTGGACGCTGCCATCGAACACATCCGCCACTACGGCTCGGACCACACCGAGGTCATCGCGACCGGAAACGACACCCATGCCGCCACGTTCGTCAGCGCGCTGCGCGCGGCGGTGGTGATGGTCAACGCGTCCTCGCGCTTCTCCGATGGCGGCGAGTTGGGCCTGGGCGCAGAGATCGGGATTTCCACCACGCGCCTGCATTCCTACGGTCCGATGGGCCTGGAGGCACTGACCGTGGAGCGATTCGTGGTGCAGGGTCGTGGCCAGACCCGCGCTGCGAGCTAAGCTCGCAGGCAGGTTCCGGGCCGTTGGCGATAAGTGACGCGGCAGGTCATTTCCTTGATATGCGTCACGCTATTTGCGGCGTAAACATTTGTTAGGGTGCCGTGAATTCGGGGGTCCCAGGAGTTGGCACGTTTAGTGCTGAACAGGGCCATCTCTGCTGTTGGCATGTGTGATGTCCGACCTGACCCGACTCCATCCCGTGGCGCTCCAGGCCACGGTGGGCGCCGATGCGCCACTCGCCCCGGCGCCGCATGCGCGCCGCTTCTATGTCCCGGTTCGCGTCAAGTACGTGCTGGTACTGATGGCCTCGATCGCCTGGACCGCCCTCAGCGTCAAGCTCTCGATGCGCTGGCTGCATGAGCTCTCCCAGCCGATCGGGTTCGTGCCGGCCCTGATCATCATTGCCTTCATCGCCTATGTGCCGGGCTTCATGAATGCCTTCCTGATCGGTTCGATTCTGGCCGACCGTCGCCCCGCGCGAACCGAGCATCCAGGAACGCCGGAAGTGTGCGTCCTGTTGGCCTGCTACAACGAGGGGCCCAACATCGGTGAGACGCTCGCCAGCTTCGCCCGGCAGGACTATGCCGGCGAAGTGGAGGTGGTGGTCATCGACGATGGTTCCACCGACGACAGCCTGGCCATCGCCAAGGCGGCGGCGCTGGAGCACGGACGGCCCGGGCTTCGCATCCGGGTCCTCGAGCAGGCACGCAACGGTGGCAAATCGCGCGCGCTCAACCGCGGCCTGGCCGAGACGCGCCAGGCGCTGGTGATCACCGTCGACGGCGACTGCTGCTTGCGCGCCGATGCGCTGCGCAAGCTGGTCGGGCGCTTCCTGTCCGATCCGGCCGGTACGGTTGCGGTGGCTGGCGCGGTCCTGGTCCGCAACTCGCGTGAGAACCTGCTGACCCGGGGCCAGGAGTGGGACTACTTCCACGGCATCGCGGCGGTCAAGCGGATCCAGAGCATGTACCACGGCACGCTCGTCGCACAGGGCGCCTTCTCGCTCTACACCCGAGCGGCACTGGAACACGTCGGCGGCTGGCCCGAGTGCGTGGGCGAGGACATCGTGCTGTCCTGGGGACTGCTGAAGACCGGGGCGCGCATCGGTTACTGCGAGGACGCCTGCCTGTTCACCAAGGTGCCGGCCTCGCTGCGGCAGTTCTCACGTCAGCGCCAGCGCTGGTCGCGCGGCCTGATGGAGGCTTTTGCCCGGCATGGCAGCCTGCTGCTCAAGCCTCGCATGACCACGCTGTTCATCTGGTGGAATCTGTTGTTCCTGCCGCTGGACCTGGTCTATACCCTCGCTTTCATCCCCGGTTTGGTACTGGCGATGTTCGGCGTGTACTGGATCGCCGGGCCAATGACGCTGCTGGTGCTGCCGCTGGCGATGGTCTGGAACCTGATCATCTTCCGTGTGCAGGCGCTGATGTTCCGCAGCCAGAGCCTGAAAGTACGGCGCAACGTAGGCGGATTCCTGTTCTACAGCCTGGCCTACACGATGATCCTGCAGCCGGTTTGCGTGCTGGGATATGCCAAGGAAGCACTGGGCGTGCGCAAGACGTGGGGAACCAAATAATGAAGTCGCATTGCATCGGCCTGGCCATGTTGGCCGCCCTGTCCGCCACCGCTCAGCCTGCCTCGGAAACGCCCGACCGCGCATTACAGGCGCAGGTGTTCCTGGGTTCGGATTCGGACGGCAACCAGACGCTCAAGACCGGGGTTTCCGGCGACTGGACCTATACCTCCTACGATCAGTGGAGTGGGGTGACCGTGCAGGACGCGCGTTTCTCCGGTGATGGTTGGCGCCGTGAGGAAGGTCGGCTGTTCCTGACCGGCGCAGGCCATGCGGGCGAGTGGCGCTGGCAGGGTAGCGTGGGCAGCAACGGACATCGCCTGCTGGGCAGTGGCACGATCCACAGCGAGGACGCCTTCCGCAAGGAGTTCTTCGTCGAACGCGACGTGCTGGAGACGCGGCAGGGGGTGCACAACGGCTGGGTCCAGACCTATGCCGGCGCCGCACTGGATCTGCCGTTCTCCGAGCGCTGGAACGCCACAGTGCTGGGAGGGGTGCAGGACTTCGGTGTGGGCGACAACCTGCGCACGCACCTGCGCGCTAACCTGGTCTATGCCTTCCTGCCACAGCAAGGCCTCAGTCTCCAGCTGAGGACGCGCTATTACCACGACAGCCATGTGCGCGAGGCCGATTACTACACGCCCGGCGACTACCGTCAGGCGATGGGCGTGCTGGCCTGGCGGCGCTATATCGGCGGCACCCAGTGGTATGCGCGGGCAGGGCTGGGGCGGCAGCGCAGTGGGCAGGAGGATTGGCGCCAGGCAAGGCTGCTGGAAGGTGGGGTGGAAACGCCGCGCTGGAAACAAGCCTGGCTGCGTCTCGATGCAGGCTACAGCGACATGCCGGCCATCAACGGCAGCAGCGATAGCGGTTACAACTACCGCTTTGTGCAGTTGGAGCTGCGCTACGCCTTCTGAGCCGGAGGGGCAGGGACGCACGCGCACCGCAATCGCTGGCGGCGCGTCCGTGCGCGGGCCGCAGTACTACTGCGGCGAGAACTCCACCGGGATCTGCACGGTCGCTGTCACTGCCTCGCTATCGCGGATGGCCGGCTCGAACTGCCACTTGCTTGCCGCCGTCAGGGCGGCGCGGTCCAGCTGCCGGTTGCCGCTGCGCTTGGCGATGCTGATCTGGGACGGCTCGCCGTGCGCATCCACCTCCACGTTGAGCAGCACGGTCCCGCCCTCGCCAGCGCGCAGCGCCTCGCCCGGATAGTCTGGTTGCGGCATGCCCTCGGCCATGCGCGCATCGCGATCGGCGATGACCGGGCGTGTCCGGCTGGACGCGGTAGGGGCCTGGGACTGCCCGTTGGTCTGCGCTGCTTTCGCAGGAGGCGACGCGACGGGGTCGGTTGGCGCGGTCGCGGTAGGAGCGGGTGCTGTCTCACGCGTGGCGCCGAACCACCAGATCGCTCCGCCCACCAGAACCAGCAGAACGATCAGCCACAGCAGCGGGCCGATGGATCTGCGCTTTAACGTGGACGACGAGGGCGCGCTGTCCACGCCTTGCGCGGTGTCGGACGACGATGGACGCATGGTTTCAACCTCACTGGTGGCGTCCTTAGGGGACGCTTGCGAGCAGTGTTGGTGCCATGTCGTTTTTGTGACGTGACAATGCCGGCCACGCCGCATTCCGCAACCGGCTGGGGTTCAGTGATGCAAACCGGATTTCACGCGGGCCGCGACCATCAGTGCTGCAGATTGAATTCCACCGGCACGTCGACGCTGCCGGCCACTGGTTGGCCGTCTTCGATCGCAGGCTGGAAGTGCCAGCGACGCACCGCCTGCATGGCGGCCCGGTCCAGATCGCGAGAACCGCTGCGCTGGATCAGGGCCACGCCGCCCGGATCACCGTTGGCATCCACCTCGATGCGCACCACGACCGTGCCGGTGTCGCCGCGCCGCAGCGCCGCAGGGGGGTAGGTCGGGGCGGGACTCTGCGCCTCGATCGGCAGCGGGGTCGGACGGTCGGCCTGCGCCGCCGCAGGTGGCCGAGTGGTCGGTGCAGCGCCGGCGTCCGCGGTTTGGTCCACGGCCTTGGGCAATGGCTGGCTGGACGCGGTGGTATCGGCGGCGGCTTGCGTATCGCTCGCCGACGGTGCCTGCATGCCACTGGCGTTGTCCTGCGCGGCCATCGGCTCGGGCAGCGGTTCGGACAGGGCGGCCTCGGCGGTCTTATCGACCGGCTGGACAGAATAGAGGGCCTCATCGTCGCGGTTGGTCAGCCAGAACAGCCCGAACAGACCCAAGCCCAGCACGAAGGCGCCCAGCGCAAACCACAGTGCGCGATGCGGCAAACGGAAGGTGAAGGCGCGTTCGCTGGAGCTGGCACGGGACATGAGCTTTGGGAACCATCGCTTGCGGAAGACAGCGGATTCTTGCACAGGCGCGCGCGCCGGACCCGACCGCCGGCTGGCTGGCGGCAGCGCCGGATGGGGTTTCGGGCGATAATCCGAGGTTCTTTCCCCGCGCCGATGTCTTTCCGATGCTCGATCCCGTCCTGCTCCGCAACCAGCCCGCCGACCTTGCCCAGCGCCTGCGCGACACGCGCGGCTTCGATCTGGACGTGTCCGCACTGGAGTCCCTGGAGGCACGGCGCAAGCAGATCCAGGTGCGCACGCAGGAGCTGCAGAACCTGCGCAACACCCGCTCCAAGGCGATCGGCCAGGCCAAGGCCAAGGGCGAGGACGTCGCGCCGCTGCTGGCCGAGGTCGCCGGATTCGGTGAGGAGCTGAAGGCCTCGGAGGTCGAGCTGGACCAGTTGCGCGCCCAGATCGAGGCCATCGCCCTGGGCATTCCCAATCTGCCCGATCCGACCGTGCCGCCGGGCACCGACGAGGCCGGCAACGTCGAGCAACACCGCTGGGGCACGCCACGCAGCTTCGATTTCCCGATCAAGGACCATGTCGAGCTCGGCGCGCGCAACGGTTGGCTGGACGGCGACACCGCCGCCAAGCTGTCGGGCGCGCGCTTCACCGTGCTGCGTGGCCCCGTGGCGCGCCTGCATCGTGCCCTGGCCCAGCTGATGCTGGACCTGCACACCGGCGCCCACGGCTACCAGGAAACCAACGTCCCGGTGATCGTCAACGCCGAGTCGATGCAGGGCACCGGCCAGCTGCCCAAGTTCGAGGAAGACCTGTTCTCGACCCAGGTGGGCGAGGGCAAGCGCTACCTGATCCCGACCTCCGAAGTGCCGCTGACCAACACCGTGCGCGACACCATCGTCGAGGACGCCGCGCTGCCATTGCGCATGACCGCCCACTCGATGTGCTTCCGTGCCGAGGCCGGCAGCCATGGCCGCGATACGCGCGGCATGATCCGACAGCACCAGTTCGAGAAAGTCGAACTGGTGGCCATCACCCGGCCGGAAGAAAGCGCCGAAGAGCACGAGCGGATGACCCGCTGTGCCGAAGTGGTGCTGGAGACCCTGGGCCTGCCGTACCGGCGCATGCTGCTGTGCTCGGGTGACATGGGCTTTTCGGCCACCAAGACCTATGACCTGGAGGTCTGGCTGCCCTCGCAGGACACCTACCGCGAGATCTCCTCGATCTCCAACTGTGGCGACTTCCAGGCCCGGCGCATGCAGGCGCGCTGGCGCAATCCAGCCACCGGCAAGCCGGAGGCCGTGCATACGCTCAACGGCTCGGGCGTGGCGATTGGCCGCTGCCTGATCGCGGTGATGGAGAACTACCAGAACGCCGACGGCAGCATCGACGTCCCCGAAGCGCTGCGTCCCTATATGGGCGGACTGGAACGCATCGCCTGAGGATTGGCCCACGGGCGGGGTAGAGAATCCCGCCTGAATTTGTCCGTTTTCGTTGCATGGACAAACATGCGGGTGTTAAATGTCCTGAATCGTTCCAGATTCGGGATGCCGCCATGCAAGACCTCAACGATCTTTATTACTTCGCCATGGTCGTCGACCACGGCGGCTTCGCCGCGGCCGAACGCGCGCTCGGCATCCCCAAGTCACGCCTGAGCCGGCGCATCAGCCAGCTGGAAACCGACATGGGCGTGCGCCTGCTGCAGCGTTCCACGCGTCGCTTCGCGGTGACCGACGTGGGCATGAGCGTGCATCGCCATGCCCAGACCATGCTCGCCGAAGCCCAGGCTGCGCGCGAAGTGGTGGACCGCCTCTCGGCCGAGCCGCGTGGCGTGGTCCGGGTCAGCGTGCCGGTTGCCGTGGCGCAGATGCAGTTGCCCAAGATCCTGCCGGCGTTCCTGGACAAGTACCCCAAGGTGCGCCTGCAGTTGCACGTCAACAACCGGCGCGTTGACATCATCAACGAGGGTTACGACATCGCCCTGCGCGTGCGCGCCAAGCTGGACGACGATGGCAGCCTGGTGATGCGCAGCTTCGGCCAGATCCAGGAACTGCTGGTCGCCAGCCCCAAGTACCTGCAGCGCGCCGGCCGGCCGCAGACCCCGGAGGACCTGACCCAGCACGTGACCATGTCGATGAGCGAGGACGAGGCCCGCCAGCGTTGGGAACTGCACGGGCCGGCCGGGGAGGTGCGCCGCGTCGAGCTGCAGCCGCGCCTGGCGGGCTTCGATTTCCCGCTGCTCAAGGCGATGGCCAAGGATGGATACGGCATCACCTTGCTGCCCGAAACCGTGTGCGCCGATGCGGTGCGCAGCGGCGAGCTGGAGGTGGTGCTGCCCGAATGGTCGCTGCCGCAGGGCATCTGCCATGCCGTGTTCGCCTCGCGCCGTGGCCTGCTGCCGGCGGTGCGCGTGTTCATCGACTACCTGGCCGAACACCTGCCGCAGCAGATCGAGGCTTCGCGCCTGGACTGTGGCGGCAAGTGCGTCGAACGCCTGGTCGAACTGGGCCTGCGCAAGGCCTCCTGACCCGCCCCGGGGCGGTACCCGCCGCCCCGCGCACGTGCGAGAATACGCGCCCGGCCCCGCGCCGGGCGCTTTGCTGCCGGGCCTGCCGGCATGCACTTCGGAGAGATGGCCGAGCGGTTTAAGGCACCGGTCTTGAAAACCGGCGAAGGGTCAAACCTTCCGTGGGTTCGAATCCCACTCTCTCCGCCATTATCTATATAAATCAATGATTTACATTTGATTTTGGCGAGAAATTGAGGTCTGGGGCAGGACACAAATCGGGACACATCTCCCGATGCGCATCCCCCACCACCTCATCCGATCCTCCTCCGGTCACTGCTCCTTCCGCCAACGCGTTCCCATTGATCTGCAATCGGTCTTGGGTCGCAAGGTCATCAAGCACACCCTCCACACGAAAGAACTGCCTAGCGCGCGATTGCGCGCTTTGATGCTTGCCTCAGGCTATGCTCAGGCCTTCGACGTGTTGAGGGATCGACGTGTGGATAGGCTTTGCAAGAAAGACATGTCTTGGAACCGAGACCAAGCTCCACAGCGTCACACGGACCGATCTGGCGCATTGGTTTCAGCACTTGCGCGATAAGGGTGCTTCCACCCCGACCCTGATGAACAAGCAAAGCTATGTGGGCGGGAAGGGTGGGTTTTTCGATTGGGCAATTGCCTCAGGCTACTACCCAAGGGCGACAACCCGGCGTCTGGGCATGTGAGCTATTCACTTCGTGAGAAGCGGGCACGACGGAAGCTCGGCTTCAAGGCCTACGACCGAGAGCAGATTCAGGCGATTTTCTCGCCGGTCAGCTTCCCAAGGCTTTCTCCGAACGCCCGCTGGGCAGCGCTTATTGGCCTCTACACAGGTGCCAGAGCCTCTGAGGTCGGGCAGTTGCTGGTGGCCGATGTATTTAAGGAAGACAATCTCCCTTGCATCCGGATTTCGGACGAGGGAGAGCACCAGAAGGTCAAAACCGAAGTCAGCTTGCGCACGGTGCCGATCCATCCCGAGCTGCTGGCGCTTGGATTTTGGGACTGGGTGGAAAGCCGAAAAACTACTGGCCACAAGCGCTTGTTTCCGCAGGCCAAAGCAGATGCCATGAACGGGCAGGGGAACTGGATCACGAAAGCGTTTAGCCGATATCTGGCCGAGATCGGCAAGGACTGCAGCTGGGTTGCCCGTTTGAGAGAGCGCTTTGGGGTGAGCGAACGGCGTGCGCTGCGGATCGTGGCGATGTCGCGCTCAGCGTTTTCGTACAAGGCCAAAGCGCGCGACTGTAGCGCCATCCGCTTGCGGATGCGCAAGATCACGCAGACGCGCATCCACTATGGTTGCGAGCGGGTGCTGGTGATGCTGCGCCGGGAGGGGTGGCGCGATAACCACAAGCGCGTGCATCGCATCTACAAGGAAGAAGGCCTGTCTTTAAGGCATTGCCGGCCGCGTCGCAGCCGAAGCAGTCGTCGCAGGCAGCCGATCAAAATTGCGACCGCACCCAACACGCTGTGGGGAATGGACTTTGTGAGTGACGCATTGTTCGACGGCCGTCGGTTCCGGCTGTTGCCGGTGCTGGATCACTTCACGCACGAGTGTCTGGAGATCGTCGTCGATCAGTCCCTGCGTGCTGACGACGTGGCTGAAGCGGTGACGCGCCTGGTTGTTCAACGCGGCAAGCCGGAAGCGATCAAGGTGGATAACGGCAGTGAATTTGCTGGCAAGGTGCTCGACCGTTGGGCGTATGAGGCTGGCGTTGAGCTGGATTTTTCCCGCCGTGGCACACCGACGGACAACGCGATGGTGGAAAGCTTCAACGGCCGGCTGCGGCAGGAGTGTCTGAACGAACATTGGTTCTTGTCGTTGGCCGATGCGCGGAGCAAAATCGAAGCGTGGCGGCGCTTCTATAACGAGGAGCGTCCCCACAGTGCACTGGCATGGAAAACCCCTGCGGAATTCGCCCGAGAACACCGGTCCCAAGCGAATTCCCAGGTGCCGGAGAAGGTCGGAATCTCTACCGGCTGATGGCCCTGCGATCGGGGGTGGGTCACCATCGTGCTCACACCAGGCAAGACAGTGCCGTCGTCCTTGTAAGCCCAAATTCCCTTGACTGGAACGCCCTCGTCCTTCGCGCACTGGATTTCCCATTTCTGCCCTGTGGATTTCAGCGAGTTCTTCGTCGCGATTGCAAGGACGCCATCCGATCGCAGAATTCTGGTGCGGACCTTCTTCTTCCACTCGTCGTCGTATGCGTCCTTGACTGACATATCGATATATTCGAAAGGGGACTTGGTGTTAAGTGACTGTCTTTTGATCATGTCTCGAATTGCGACGTCTTCAATCGCGAAGGCAACGAAAATCACTTTATTGACCATAACTTCATCCTGAAGGCAGAGGTGATCGATTGCACGCTCGAATCCGGCCGTGCGTCACGGAATTAAGTTACACCATCCAGATTTGTGCTTCATTGCGCAGTGCAGCACAACGGGAACGAGTCGCGGCGCGGTCGTTTCTATTCGCATACTCTATATTTCGTCAGGAATGATAGACAGTGGATAAGGTGCGGCTGAAATCGGTCTGCCAATTTGCTTCGACTCCCAAGAAAATCTCGCCGCTTCGGATGCAAGCGATTTTATCATTTCTGAGACTACTAAAATGTTTGTCGCAATCATAAGGGGCGGTTGATCATTTATTCTAGAAGCGGTTTCAATGAGTATTCCAGCGATCGATAGTTGCAGCTTTTCCGGGATTTCGGAGTCGACGTCTAATGGGCAGTTAAGAACTCTGAATACTGCCCCTCCACTTATGCCCCGAATGCTCGGCATCTCACTTAGGGTATTATTTTCGAACTTCATGCCATAGTAGACAAATGCTAGCGAAGCGTCGTCAATTATACTGTCACCGATTTGGACACTAGCCATTTGACCCGATATGCGTCTAGATCCATAGAGTGCTGTGGGGATTATAGATAGTCCATAGATTGTTGAATTTAAAATGGGAGCGGTGGTCAGTTTTAATGGGTAGCCCGCCATCACGTAGAGATCGTCGTGGCTGTTTGATGTAATTTCTATCTCGCCGAGAGATTTTTCCAAGCCAACGGTGAGCAGTTCTCCCGTGATCTCAAGAACGGCTGTGTCAAGAATCAGCTTCTCCTTTCCTATTGGGTGGTCATAGGCTGCTATCCACGCGGATCCTGCTAATTTGAATATCCCGAAGCTTGTGGATAGCCTAATCGTATGAGGGGTGTTCGGCTGAAACCAGTTAGACAAAACGTGCTGTGCTGTGGCCAAAAATAATCTATCGCCGGTTCTTATCAGAATACCGGAGCCTATCTGCTCATCGCCCTTTGACTGGGTTTCCCGCTTAAGGACCACGACGGATTCATGCGCCTGTTCAGATATTTCCGGAAGTATCTTCTGGTAGCGAATGAGCTCTTTGGCCCCGTCTCCGCCTAAAGCGTACGCCTTGAACTCTTTCTTTCGCAATCTAATTCCTATTCGTTGGTGGTTCTATAAGTATTTTATGTAGCAAAGGCGTATTGCCGTATATGGCGCCTTCGTTCTTAGTCTAGCCCGAGCTTTCTTCGAAGGAGGACGATGGCCATGTCTGCTTCGCCATTGGGCATGGTCTCGGCGGTGCATGGCACGCTGACATAGTAGCCATGGCCATTGCTACCGGGGGCGAGGTCGATTCCAGCCGCTGAGTAGGCTTGGAGAATCAGTGATTTCAGCGGATCGAATACTCCGATGCCCTTTCCTGCATCACGTTCACTCCAAACGTTTCGCAGCGCCTTTCTAAGCTCGGACATCAGCGCTACGAGGTGGGAATTAGCGTAGACGGGGCACAGGTCCTCAAGAAGGTCCGGCGCGTCGATAGCGTCCAAGTGTCCTAAGAGGTAGCCGGCCATCTTAAAGGGCATGGCGATGGGCTCGCCAGCGTTAATCAGAAGGCGGTTGACATCTCCGTGAGTTCGATATTGCTTGATCTGCTCTTGGGCGCGGGCCAACGAGTAGCCCGCTGCCCTATCCAACTCTGCCGCGTAGCGAAGCTTCAATGCTTGACGGTCTCCAATTGTCCCTGTCATCCGGCAGGCGGCGTATTCCTCCCAGGCCGTCAAGATGGTCTGCAAGAGCGTTACGTCTACCCATTCGCCCTCTGGCCTGGTCAGCATCAAGCCAGGCATGGCTTCGTCCCTCCACTTCAGTTCTGCCACATGTCCGAACTCGTGGGCGATGATATGCAGGGCGTCCAAGTGATACTCGTTGGTTGGATCTACGAGCGCAACGATGACGTTTGCGTTGTAGACCACGTGCGACATGACCTTGCCATCCCGCAGCACGTTCATTGCCTTCGCGACCGCGACCACGTCACCGTTGTTCGTGTATTGCGTTGCAATCCCCGACTCGTAACCCAGGTCAACAGACGCTAGGGCCGCGTCGAAGTCATATCCGACGGTGACGCCGGCAAGGCGTTCGAGGTCAAGGAAGCGGCCGCAATCGACTATCGCGACTGACATCTCGTCACTGAACTTCTGGATGAACTCCTGGTCATCCGGGAAGTTCATGAGAGCCAAGCTCAGGTTCGTCGGAACGGTCGAAAGGGGCAGTTGATCGGTCATGATGCTCGGATGCTGGAAGGGTCGGCTTATGGGCGTAGGGCGCGGTCTGTCAGCGGGTCTTGGTGTGCTTTGGAATCGACCGCCTTACGATTAACCGACCAAAGGAGGTAAAGGTCAAGTGTCCATAAATATTTATCTCGTTCCTGACACCAATGTGCTGATGCAGTGCCGTCAGCTCAACGAACTTCCTTGGAAGGATGAATTTCCAGGCGTTGATTCAATCACGTTGGTTCTGATCGCTCCGGTGCTTCGTGAAGTCGACAGGCACAAAGGGGGGCAGGGCCGCCTGGCTAAGCGAGCTCGCATCATCAACAGCCTGATTGGCCGACTTCTTGAGACGTCAGTAGTTGATCTGTCCGAAGGTCGAGTGCCGTCAGTGACTATGGTTTCGGGCGACGAGTTCCGGCCGGACGCTGGCCTTAGCGGCGGCCTCGACTACTCGCAAGCTGACGACGCGATCGTCGGAACAGTGTCAGCACTGACGCAAGCTGTGGCCTTCGCCGACCAGCAAGTGAAGCTTCTGTCCAATGATAATGGTGTCCTACTGAGCGCACGCCGGGTAGGGGTGGCATTCCATCGCGTTCCGCCCGACTGGCTGCTACCGGCTGAGGCTGATGAGGACCGGAAGAAGTTAAAAGCGCTCGAGGGCGAAATCGAGCAGCTCAAGAAAAGCGAACCCGCATGTGTCATTGAGGCAGAAGCCACGCCTTGGCGCTTTAACTGTGAAAGCTTTGAACCCTTAAGTGATTCAGAGTCCGATGCGCTCCTGGAATTGCTTAAGCGACGCTACCCGATGGAAACTGACTTTGGACCCCGCGAAAGTTCCACTCGCAGTGCTGCTCCAGGAATGCCAGGCCTAGCGGCATACCTCGGGCATGAGGAATTTGTTCCCGCGTCGGAAAACGAGATCCTGTCGTATCAGGAGGAAGCGTATCCGCAATGGCTGTCGACCTGTGAGGAATACTTCAAAGAACTTCATCAGAAGCTTGAGCGTTGCCAGCCTGCGCCGAGAATCATCTTGAAATTGCGTAACGACGGAGCGCGCCCAGCGGAGGATGTGCGCGTCACGTTTTCGATGCGCGGCGGCGGTTTGCTGATCAAGCTTCCCAAAGAGGAAGAGGAGCCCGTGCCACTGGGGTTTGAGGGTGGAGTCGAGTTGAAGGTGGAGATTCGCGGCCCGGATTTGGAGTTGCCGCGGCCTCCGGCTCCCCCAAAGGGTTCTTGGAAGAAGGTTAAAGCCTTTAGTTCATTGGACCATTTCGCATCTTTAGCTGGAAGTATCCAGAGGCACGAGCCTCTCTTCTCCGCTCATCTGAACAGGCTGCCTATGATGCCGGCAGCCCGGGAGATCGATTCGTTTTACTGGCGAGCCGGCGAGCGACCAGATGACCCTCGGCCTTCCACCGAGCTGACGTGTCAGCAGTGGCGGCATCGTTCATCACCTGAGTCCTTTGAGTTCGAGCTTGTATGGTTCGGTAGCAACCAATCAAGGAAAGCGGCGCTTCATGTAGAGATTCATGCGGCGAATCTGACCAGTCCGGTGGTTGCTGTGCTTCCAATCGAGGTTGCGGTTGAGGCGGGCGACACTTTGATGGAAGCAAAGGCATTGCTCGAAGGCTTGAGCAAACCCAGTGGCCTCACTCGTCCACTTCGAAGGTAGACACCTTGACCCACCCCCGATCGCAGGGCCATCAGCCGGTAGAGATTCCGACCTTCTCCGGCACCTGGGAATTCGCTTGGGACCGGTGTTCTCGGGCGAATTCCGCAGGGGTTTTCCATGCCAGTGCACTGTGGGGACGCTCCTCGTTATAGAAGCGCCGCCACGCTTCGATTTTGCTCCGCGCATCGGCCAACGACAAGAACCAATGTTCGTTCAGACACTCCTGCCGCAGCCGGCCGTTGAAGCTTTCCACCATCGCGTTGTCCGTCGGCGTGCCACGGCGAGAAAAGTCCAGCTCTACACCTGCCTCGTACGCCCAGTTATCCGGGGGTGGGTCAATGAGATTGGATATGAGTAAGCAGTCCAGCGAAGAACGGATCATCGGCCACTGCGGAGGGTTCCCCGGGAAGCTGAGGCCGGCAGCGCCCTTGCATCGTCCATGGCGCGAGGCGGTCGGCTTGCTCCGCGTGATGGCGACGTTTAGTCTGGCAGGCGGGGAGAGGATGATGTCTTGCACAAGGGGAAGCAAGGATGATGATCCGGGTATTCCTGGTCGATGACCATGCGTTGGTCAGGACCGGTCTGAAGATGATCTTGTCCGGACAGGACGATATGGACGTCGTTGGCGAAGCCGAGAATGGCGAAGACGCGCTGCCGGAGATCCGCAAGCTCAAGCCCGATGTCGTGTTGTGCGACCTGCATCTGCCGGGCCTGAGCGGGCTGGATGTCACCGAGCGCATCGTGCGCGGCGACTATGGCACGCGCGTGGTGATCGTCTCGGTGCTGGAGGACGGTCCGTTGCCCAAGCGGCTGCTCGAGGCGGGAGCCTCGGGCTATGTGGGCAAGGGTGGGGACGCCGCAGAGCTGGTGCGCGCCGTGCGGGAGGTTTCGCGCGGGCGTCGTTATCTGGGCTCCAGCGTGGCGCAGAACTTGGCGTTGTCCAGTGTGGACACGGCGGGGTCACCATTCGATGCGCTGTCCCCGCGTGAGCTGGAAGTGGCCATGCTGCTCATCCAGGGCCTGCGACAGGAAGACATCGCGCGGCGTCTCAGCCTTAGCCCCAAGACGGTCAACACGCACAAGTCGCGGTTGTTCCAGAAGGTCAACGTCCAGGACACCGTGTCGCTGGCCCGCCTGGCCGCGCAGTACGGCCTGGTGGATCCGGCGCGCGTGGTCTGACCCAGCACGCGCCGGTGTGCAGCGCCGATCAGGCGCTGCGTTCGCTTTCCGAATCGCTGCCACCTGCCGTATCGCCGGCAGCGGGGGCATCGTCGTTGTGTGCTTCGCTCGGCACCTGCGCGGGCTGCGACGGAGACGCAGGCTCAAACAGGTGGCGGGTCACCGAACGCGGAGTGGCCACGTCGGCAGCGAAGAACAGCGAACCGGCCGGTGGCGTGATCGGCTGAGGCTTGGCGGCCTGCTGCGCGGCTTCTGCTTCCGCGGCGGACGGGGCGACCTCGGCGGCGACCAGCAGGTCGGGCTGGCCCGCGGCATCGACGGTTTCCGCGGCGGTGGCGACGACAGGTTCCACCGGAGCCGGGGTTGCGTCGGATGGCGTGTCCGCCTCGGCAAACGCTGCGGTGGCGGGTGTCTCCTCCACCACCAACGGCGCGATCTCCTCGGCAGGAGCGACTTCCGAGGCGACTGCCACGGCGACCGCGGCTGGCGTCATGACCTGCGGCGCCGGGGGGGCGGCTGGTTCGGAGGAGGCCTGCGGTGCGGCCTCGGCGGCGTCCTGGTTCTGCTCGAACTTGGGTTCCGGCGTCGCATCGGCGACGGCAACCACTGCGGCCGCGGCCGCAGTCACGGGCGCGCTGGCAGGCTGAGCACTTGGCGCGGGTGCCGGCGTTGCCGGCTCGGCATCGTCGAAGTCGAACTCGGGCTGGGAAGAAGACGCGATCACGACCGGCTCTTCATCGCCCGCCTGGTCGGCGTCCGCATCGTGCTGGTCGTGCGGCGCTCCATTGCCTTCGCCATTGCCACGACGGCGACGGCGACCGCCGCGACGGCCACGGCGACGGCGCGGGGTGCCGTTCTCATCGCCGGATTCGGCTTCGTTCGCTTCGTGCGTGTCCTGCGCCGCGTTGGCCTCATCGGTCGCTTCCTGGCCTTCGGGTACAACGGGGGTCAGGGTCTCGGTGTCCTCGACCTGAGGCTTCTTCTCGCGTGGCTTGCGTGCTTCCGGGGCTTCGCTGCGCGCCTCGGGGGCAGGAGCGGTCTGAGGCGCGGTGTCCTGCTGCGCCACGGTTGCGCCCTGCACGAGCGCAGCGGCCGCAACGGCGGCGTTGACCTCGTTCTGGACCTCGGGCGTTTTCTGCTGCGGCTCACGCTGGGGCTTGGGACCCCGCTCGTTGGCCTGCGCAGGTGAGGGACTCTTGTCCTGCTGCTTTTCCTGCTGCTTGGCCTTGGGCTGCTGCCTGGCCGGCTTGCCCTGCTGCTCGCCACGATTGCGCGGCTGCTGGGCGCCACCGTTGTTCTGGTTCGCCTCCTTGTCCTTGTCCTTGTCCTTGCCACGCTCGCGTCGCTGCTGGCCGTTCTGGCCGCCGCGACCATTACCACCCTGGCCGCGGTTGGCGTCACGGCGCTGCTGCGGCGCGTTGCCATTGCCACGCTCGGCGCGACCCTGGCGACTGTCGTTGCCGCGTGCGGGCGTGGTCGGGGAGGCCGGCGCAGGGGCACTGGCGGCACCGAACACGCGCTTGAGCCAGCCGACCACGCCGCCCGGCGCGACGACCGGCTGCGGAGCAGGCGCCACGGGGGCCGGCGTGGGTTCGACCGGGGCCGGTGCCTCGCGCTCCTGGCGGACCGGGGCAGGCTGGGCGTGCTTGACCGTGGTCACCGCCGGGGCGGCGGGGATGTTGAGCTGGGCCTTGGTCAACGCATGCACCGGCAGCTTGCGCGGGGTGCCGCGCTGATAGCTGGGCTTGCTGGATTCTTCGCCCAGCTCGTTTTCGCGCAGGCGCGTGACCTCGTAGTGTGGGGTGTGCAGCTGCTCGTCGGCCACGATGATGATCGGCGAGCCGTGGCGCTGCTCGATCTCGCGCAGCGCGCCGCGCTTTTCGTTGAGCAGGTAGTTGGCGATCTCCAGCGGCGCCTGCACCAGGACCTGCCCGGTGTTGTCCTTCATGGCGTGCTCTTCGGCCACGCGGATGATGGACAGCGACAGCGACTCGACGCTGCGCATGCGGCCATGGCCGTCGCAGCGCGGGCACACGATCTGGCTGGACTCGCCCAGGCTGGGACGCAGGCGCTGGCGCGACATCTCCATCAGGCCGAAGCGCGAGATGCGGCCCAGCTGAACGCGGGCGCGATCGTACTTGAGCGAATTCTGCAGGCGGTTTTCCACCTCACGCTGGTGCTTGTTGGACGCCATGTCGATGAAGTCGATCACCACCAGGCCGCCCAGGTCGCGCAGGCGCAGCTGGCGGGCCACTTCCTCGGCCGCCTCGCAGTTGGTGTGGAACGCGGTCTCCTCGATGTCGCCGCCCTTGGTGGCGCGGGCCGAGTTGACGTCGATGGCAGTCAGCGCCTCGGTCTGGTCGACCACGATCGAGCCGCCGGACGGCAGGCGCACATTGCGCTCGTAGGCGCCCTCGATCTGGGATTCGATCTGGAAGCGGTTAAACAGCGGGATATCGTCGGTGTAGTGCTTGAGCTTGCGCAGGTTGTGCGGCATCACCTGCTGCATGAACTCCTGCGCGGTGGCGTACAGCTCCTCGGTGTCGACCAGGATTTCGCCCACGTCGCTGCGCAGGTAGTCGCGCAGGGCGCGCACGATCAGGCGCGACTCCTGGTAGATCAGGAACGGCGCCGGCTTGGCCAGGGCGGCCTCGGCCACGGCCTTCCACACGCTCAGCAGGTAGTCCAGGTCCCACTGCAGCTCTTCGGC
Source organism: Pseudoxanthomonas sp. JBR18 (assembly GCF_028198165.1). Classification (NCBI taxonomy): domain Bacteria; kingdom Pseudomonadati; phylum Pseudomonadota; class Gammaproteobacteria; order Lysobacterales; family Lysobacteraceae; genus Pseudoxanthomonas; species Pseudoxanthomonas sp. JBR18. The sequence continues at coordinate 4,005,260 of NZ_CP116339.1, read as the reverse complement.
GTCGCGGCCCACGCCAGCGGTGCGGATGATCACGCCCATGTCGTCGGGGATGGTCAGCGCGTCCATGGCGGCCTTCAGCGCGGCGCGGTCGTCACCCTCGATCCGGCGCGAAACCCCGCCGGCGGTGGGCGAGTTGGGCATCAGCACCATGTAGCGGCCGGCCAGGGAGATGAACGTGGTCAGGGCCGCGCCCTTGTTGCCACGCTCGTCCTTGTCGACCTGCACGACCACTTCCTGGCCTTCGCGCAACAGTTCACGCAGGCCGGCCTTGTGGTGGTCCACGCCGGCCTGGAAATAATCGCGGGAGATTTCCTTCAGCGGCAGGAAGCCATGGCGCTCGGCGCCGTAGTCGACGAAGGCCGCTTCGAGAGAGGGTTCGAGCCGGGTGATGCGGCCCTTGTAGATGTTGGACTTCTTCTGTTCCTTGGAGGGCTGCTCGATATCGATGTCGTACAGCGTTTGCCCATCCACGATCGCCACGCGCAGTTCTTCTGCCTGCGTGGCATTGATCAACATACGTTTCATTGTTGTGTTCCTCGCGCTCTACCGCGCGACAAACACCATGGCGTTTTGCCTCTGGAACGTTCGGCCGCTCCTCGCGCGCAGCGCGGGTGGGGCGGGTTGGAGCTTCCAGCGCTTCGACACCACGGCGAGCCGCGGGAGCGCTTTGTTGCGATGTCGGTGTTGCGGGACCGTCGGCGACAGGCCCAAAGGCCGGTTGCGCCGCGCGGGACGTGTTCAGCTTCGGATGTCTGACGCACCCGGCGGGTGTCGGGGTCTGCCGGCGAGCCGCTAACATGGCCGCCCCGAGGACGGTGGTCGCGCACTGTGCCGGGCTTCGCTGAAGAAAGCTGGGCTTCTGGCCCGTGACGCAACTTCCTAGCGAAATCAAACCCTTATCTCGCAGGCCGAGTGTAACAGACAAGATGGACAAATGACCGCCCCCTCCCACCCCGAAAACCCGCCTGCCCGTAGCGCCGTCCGCATGGTCGTGGTGCCCGCCGATCGCGGCGGCCAGCGCCTGGACAATTTCCTGCTCGGACAGCTCAAGGGCGCCCCGCGCAGCCTGGTCTACAAGCTGGTCCGCAGCGGCCAGGTCCGGGTGAACGGGGGGCGGGCCAAGGCCGAGCGCAAGCTCGAGCCGGGCGACGAGGTGCGCATTCCGCCGGTGAGCCTGGAGGAAACTGGCCCCCGCGCGGCGCCGCCGGCGGGCTTCCTGGCGCGGATGGAGGCGGCGATCGTGTTCGAGGACGCGCGCCTGCTGGTCATCAACAAGCCGACCGGAGTGGCCAGCCACGGCGGCAGCGGAATCAGTCATGGCGCCATCGAAACCATGCGCGCCCTGCGGCCCAACCAGTCCCTGGAGCTGGTCCACCGCCTGGACCGGGACACCTCGGGCCTGCTGATCCTGGCCAAGAAGCGTTCGGCCCTGACCGAGCTGCAGGCCTTGCTGCGCGAGGATGCCGGCCCGACAAAGGGCATCCGCAAGCGCTACCTGACCCTGCTGACCGGGCGCATGCCCGACGGGGTGATGACCGTCGATGCGCCGTTGCTGGTCGGGCTTCGGCAGGGCGGCGAGCGCCACGTTCAGGTCAACGAGGGCGGCAAGCCCAGCGTGAGCCATTTCAAGGTGCTGGAGCGCCGCGGCGGGCAGTCGTACTGCGAAGTGCTGATCGAGACCGGGCGCACCCATCAGATCCGCGTCCACGCCCAGCACATCGGCCATTCGGTGGCGGGCGACGACAAGTACGGCGACCCGGCGGCCAACAAGCGGCTACGGGACCAGGCGGGCCTGAAGCGGCTGTTCCTGCACGCCGCCTCGCTGGAGTTCGCGCTCGATGCCGGGCACACCCCTTACGTGCTCAATGCGCCGCTTTCGGAGGATCTGGCGGCGGCGCTGGATGCCCTAGCGTAAAGGCCAGGGCCAGGCCGGCATCAGGACTGCGCGGGCTTTTTTTCGTCCAGCGAGAAGCATGCGTCCGGACGGACCTGCGGGGCGGGGAAGTTCACCGGCACGTTGATGGTCTGGGCGAACGGCTGACCGCCGCGCGTGGCGGGCTTGAACTTCCAGGTCTTCACGGCCGTCATGGCCGCCTGATCCAGGGCGTCGTTGCCACTGCCATGGGCCACGGTGACATCGGTGGGCGTGCCTTCGGTGCCGACGGTCACCTTCAGGGTGGTCGTCCCGCCCTGTCCGTTGCAGGCCGCTTCCAGCGGATACTGGGGCGGCGGGGTCTGCACGGCGGTCAATTCGGTGGCAGCGGGCGCGGCAGGGGCGGCCTGCTCGTTGCCTGCCGGCGTCTGGTTGCATGCGGCCAGCAGCAGCAACGGCGCGGTCAGGGACAGGCGAAGCGATCGGTTCATGGGCTTGAGGTTCATTGTTCGGGGTCCAGGGCCTGCGCCTTGGCGGCGCAGATGAAGTCGTTCTCGCTCAGTCCGCCCACGTCGTGGGTGGAAAACCGCACCACGACGCGGTCGTAGTGCACGCCCAGGTCGGGGTGGTGGTCTTCGCGATGGGCGATGAAGGCCAGCGCGTTGACGAAGGCCAGGGTGCGGTAATAGTCGGTGAAGCGGAACGTGCGACTCAGGGCCTTGCCCTGTTCGACCAGTTCCCAGCCGGGCAGCTGCGGCATGAGTTCGGCGATGCGGGCCTGCCCGAGCCGGTGCTCGGCGCCGCTGCGGGGCAGGCAATGGGCCTGGGCCAGCGGAATGAGGTCGGACATGGCGGTTCTCCTGCGGGGCGCGCACTTGGGCGCGCGGGTCGGGCGGCTGAACGTACCACCGGGAGCCGTGAACGAGTGGCTCTGACGTGTCGGCGGCGGGCCGTTAGAATACGGGCATGATCCAGATTTCCGACACTGCCCAGAGCCATTTCCGCAAACTCATCGAGCGCGAGGCCACGCCCGGCCTGGGCGTGAGACTCAGCGCAGTGGACGCCGGCACCCCGCGTGCCGATGCGCGGCTGGAGTTCGCCGAGCCCCGCGACCTGGCTGGCGACGAATGGGTCGTGGAGTGTGAAGGCTTCACGGTCTATGTCGATGCGGCCAGCGTGCCGTGGCTGGACGATGCCGAGATCGATTTCGTCACCCAGGGGGCAGGCAGCCAGCTGACGATCAAGGCGCCGCACATCAAGGGCAAGGCGCCCGCCGAAGGCGCATCGTTGGTCGAGCGGGTGCGTTGGGTCGTCGAGCATGAGGTCAACCCGCAACTGGCATCGCACGGGGGCCGGGTGGCCGTGGAGGAAGTGACCGGCGAGGGCGTGGTGTTCCTGCGTTTCGGCGGCGGTTGCCATGGCTGCGGCATGGCCGATGTGACCCTCAAGCAGGGGATCGAGAAGACCCTGCTGACCCGCGTGCCTGGCGTGACGGCGGTGCGGGATGCGACCGATCACGACACCGGCCAAGCGCCGTACATGCCGCGCGACGCTGCCTGACCTCAACGCTGCCCGGTGACGACCGCCACCGAGATCATCGCTTTCCTGCGGGCGCGCCGGCCCGTGCACGTCGTCGAGAAGACCACGGGCCTGCCGCACGGCTGGGGCATCTGGCTGCGTAACGCGCCGACGCGCGACGGCCAGCTGACCTACGAACCCATCGCCCACATCACCGCGGCCGCGGTCGCCGCGATGCGCGCCCGGCCGCCTGCGCGGCCCGTGCCGATGGAGGGCTGGCGCGCGGCCCGCTCGCTGTTGTGGCAGCACTGGGATCCGCCCCCGAAGGAAGAACGTGGGACGCGCTGGGTCGGCCGGATCGGCAGCTTGGTGCTGCATCTGGGCTTCGTGTTTGTTCTCCTGCTCGCAAGCATGCTCACCGTGCCGGTGCCACCAGTGCAGGATCAGGAAGGACGGATCCAACTGACCCTGATCGGGCGTGGCACACAGGGGGAGGGCGGGGGCGCGGGGCCACAGACGCCTGCATCCCCAGCCGCAGCGTCCGCAACGGCAACGTCGGCTGATGAAGCTCCACAAGCGCCGGCCAAGTCCGCGCGCCGTCCGCCAGCCGCGGCGCAGGCCGCAGCCGCGCCGCCCGCGCCGTCGAACGCGTCTTCACCAGCCCAGCCAGAACCGCAACAGCAGGCGCAGCCCCCTGCGCCGGTCGCGGCCGCCGAGCCCGCGCCGCAGCCGCCCACGCCCGCTGCGACCGAGCAACCCCTGCAGGTGACGCAAACGCCGCAGCCCACCCAGTCCTTCGTCCTGCCACCGGTGACCCCGCCGCAGGTCACGCTGCCAAGTCCGCAGCTCAGCCTGCCGGAGACGAACATTCGGTTGCGCGAGGTGGAACCGGTGGAGACCCAGCAGCCGGTTGCCGTGCAGCAGGTCGCGCCGCGCGCGACGCCGGTACCTACGCTGGAGGCGATGCCGACCCAGGTCCGGCAGCGTGAGATTCCCATGCCCGAGCCCGTCCCGACGCTTCAGGCACCGCAGATGCAGCAGGTCCGGCCGACGGAGACAGCCGCCCCGGTGCGGCTGAGCCAGGCGGCACCGGCACAGGTGCGCCTGCGGGATGTCCCCTCTCCCCCCGCGCCGCAACCGTCCGCCGCGCAGCAGGACGGCGCCGCAATGGACGCCACCCCGGATGCGACCGCTGCCCAGTCGCCAGCCCCCGCGTCGACACAGGCGGTGAACCCGGCTGGCGCCGTTGCGGAGCCGTCCTCCACGGCTGCTTCCGCACCGGCGGAGGCGCCCGCATCGGCGACCGGGACAAGCGGCGCCCCCTCCTCACCTGTGGCAGGGCGCGAGACGGCGGGCAACCAGGCCGCACGGCCCGGTGCCGGCGCAACGCAACGCGATGACTGGGGTGCGCCGGGTCAGCAGGTCGCCGACGACTGGGGCGCAGCCAGCAAGGCCACGCCAGGGGACGCGGGCGGGCAGGGGCTGTTCAACGCTGATGGCAGTGCAAAGCTGCCGGACGACCTGGCCGGAGGCGGCAGCACCGTCAAGCCGGGCGTGCCGGGCTCGCGCCAGCAGGCGCGTTTGGACGCCGATCGGGCCGGCACCTGGCTGGATCGACCCAATATCGGCTATGAGCCGACGATGTTCGACAAGTACTGGCTGCCGGGGGGAAGCCTTCTGCAGGACTGGGTCCGCCGGGGCGTGCGTGAGATGGAGATTCCGATCCCGGGCACCAGCAAGCGGATCCGCTGCGTGATGTCGGTCCTGCAGGCCGGCGGGGCGTGTGGCGTGTACGACCCCAACAAGAACGACCATCCGGCGACCGCGCGTCCGCCGCCGGACATCCCGGTCAAGCGCCATCCCATCCCGGTCGGCAGCTGATCCAGGGTGGCAGTCAAAAAAACGGGCCCGATGGGCCCGTGCGGTTGGACATGGAACGCGTGCGCGTTCGGTGTCGCGGACGGGCTCAGTCCAGTCCGTGCAGATCGCGCAGGCTGGACTTGCGCGAGGCGAAATATGCGGCGAGGTTGGCGATGTCCTGGTCGCTGAGCTGGGCGGCCTGGGGCGACATCAGCGCTTGTTCGCGGTCGCCGCTGCGGTAGGCCTGCAGCGCGTGGGCCAGGTAGTCGGCATATTGCCCGGCCAGATGCGGATAGGTCGCCGCGATCGGCGCGTTGCCCTCCGCGCCGTGGCAGTCCACGCAGCTCTGGCCGGTGGCCTTGCCCTTCTGCTGGGCGAGCTTCTCCCCGGCGGCGATGTTGCCGGGCGGCAGGCCGGCCGAGGAGGCGCTGCCGTGCTCGCCGCTGGCGTGACCGGGGTCGGCCGCTGCGGTATCGGTGGTCTCGATCTTGCTGCAGGCGCCGAGCGCCAGGGCGGCGAGCAGGGCCAGGGTCAGGCGGGTGGCGTGAACGGCTGTGCGCATGGTCGGCTTATTTGAGGCTGGACAGGTAGGCGGCCAGGTCGGCGATGTCCTGGTTGGAGAAGCTCTGGGCCTGGGCCTGCATCGTCGGATGCTTGCGCTTGCCGGCCTTGTATTCGCTCAGGGCCTGGACCAGGTACTCGGCGGACTGCCCGCCAATCCGGGGCACGTGGAAGTTGGGGTAGGCATTCTTGTAGCCGGTCACCCCGTGGCAGCCCTGGCAGGTGTAGGACAGCTGCTTACCCGTCTCGGCGTTGCCGACCACGGCCGCGGCGGGCTGTGTGGGCGCCGTTGCCGCGGGTTGGGCGGGGGCGGAGGGCGGGGCGTTGGGTTCGGTGGCGTCCTGGCGGGCCTGGCTGGATGCGGTCACGCCGGCGTAGAGCAGGGCGAAACAGGCGGCGAACAACAGCGGTCGCGTCATGTCGTGTTCCGTGATTTGCGCGCGCCCCGTTCCGTCCGCGGCGCTTGGCTGGGCCGAGTATAGCCTGCCGTTCAGGTCGTCCGGCAAGGCCTGCGATCGGCAAAAAAATGACGCGACGCAACAACTTACGCGCGTCGTGGGCGTTCCGGCGCCCATGTCGTGCGGTGACACGAAGTGACACAGGTCACCATGACCTTCGGCGCATGTCGTTCTATAGAACTGGTGATGTAGTTGTCTACAACACCAGTCAAGGTTGACCGCCATGCGCCGCGCCACCCCCTCGCGTTTCCCCGCCCGCACCGGCCTCATGCTCTTGGCCCTGGCCGCGCTGCCGATCCTGTCCGGCTGCGGCAAGGCCGATGGCGCCGATGCCAAACCCGCTGCCGAGGCCAGCAACAAGGACAAGCCGGCCGCCGCCGAGGCGGTGCCGGTCGAGGCGGTCAAGGCCGCCCGGCGTCCGGTGGCGGCGAGCTATTCGGGCACCACCAGCCTGGAGCCGCGTGCCGAATCCCAGGTGGTGGCCAAGACCTCCGGCGTGGCCCTGGCCGTGCTGGTGGAGGAAGGCCAGCAGGTGCATGCCGGGCAGCCGCTGGTGCGGCTGGATGCCGATCGCGCGCGTCTGGCCGTGGCCCAGACCGAGGCCCAGATGCGCAAGCTGGAAGGCAACTACCAGCGCGCGACCAAACTGGTCGCCCAGCAGATGATCAGCGCCAACGACGTGGACCAGCTGCGCTACGACCTGGAGGACATCCGCGCGCAGAACCGCCTCGCCCGTCTGGAACTGTCCTACACCACCGTGACCGCACCGATCTCCGGCGTGGTGGCCTCGCGCTCGATCAAGACCGGCAACTTCGTGCAGATCAATACGCCGATCATCCGTATCATCGATCGCTCGCGCCTGGAAGCCACGCTCAACGTGCCCGAGCGCGAGCTGTCCACCCTGCGTGCCGGCCAGCCGGTGAGCCTGCAGGCCGATGCGCTGCCCGGACAGACCTTCGAAGGCACCGTGGACCGGGTCGCGCCGCTGGTCGATTCGGGCAGCGGTACCTTCCGCGTGGTCTGTGCGTTCGACGGGGAGGGCGATACGCAGCTGCAGGCCGGGATGTTTGGTCGTCTGCGCATCGAATACGACCACCGCGCCGATGCCCTGGTGATTCCGCGCGCGGCGCTGCTGGACGACGGCGACCCGGCGGTCTATCGCGTGCATGACGGCAAGGCGGTGCGCACGGCGGTCGAACCGGGCTACGTGGATGGTGAATGGATCGAAATCCGCAAAGGCCTGAAGGTCGGCGATGCCGTGGTGACCGCCGGCAAGGTCGCCCTGCGCGATGGCAGCGCGGTGACGGTCATCGATGCCCCGCCGCGGCCCCAGGCCGTGGCCATGTCCGGCCAGCGCTGAGGGGATTGCCATGACGGGGAGCGCAGAACACCAGAGCGGTGGCGGGACCGTGGGCCTGGCCGTGCGCCGGCGGGTGACCGTGGCGATGGTCACCGTGACGCTGCTGCTGTTCGGCTTCATCGCCCTACGCAGCCTCAAGGTCAACCTGCTGCCGGACCTGAGCTATCCCACGCTCACCGTGCGCACCGAATACACCGGCGCCGCACCGGCGGAGATCGAGACCCTGCTGTCCGAGCCGGTCGAGGAATCGGTGGGGGTGGTCAAGAACCTGCGCCAGCTCAGCTCGGTCTCGCGCACCGGGCAGAGCGACGTGGTGCTGCAGTTCGCCTGGGGCACCAACATGGACCAGGCCGCGCTGGAGGTCCGCGACAAGCTAGAGGCCCTGCAGCTGCCACTGGAGGCCGCCGCGCCGGTGCTGCTGCGCTTCGACCCGTCCACCGAACCGATCATGCGCCTGGCGCTGTCGGCCAAGGTGCCGGCCGACGACGCGCGCGGCGCCCAGCGTCAGCTGGTGGAACTGCGCCGCTACGCCGACGAGGACCTGAAGAAGAAGCTCGAACCGGTGGACGGCGTGGCCGCGGTCAAGGTCGGTGGCGGCCTGGAGGATGAGATCCAGGTGGACATCGACCAGCAGAAGCTGGCCCAGTTGCACATGCCGCTGTCCACGGTGATCGACCGGCTCAAGGCCGAGAACGTCAATCTGTCAGGGGGCCGCCTGGAACAGGGCAGCCAGCGCTATCTGGTGCGCACGGTCAACCAGTTCGCCGGGGTGGAGGAGATCGGCAACCTGCTGCTGACCACCCACAGCGGTGGCGACAACGCCGCGGCCAACGCGGCCGCGCAGATGGCGGCGATCGCCGCGTCCAGCGGATCGGCCGAAGTGCTGGCGGCGGCGGCTTCGGTACAGAGCGCCTCCGGTAGCGGCACCACGACCGTCGCAGGCGGCATGCCGGTGCGCCTGCGCGACGTGGCCCGTGTCCACCAGGGCTACAAGGAGCGCGAGGCGGTGATCCGCCGCGCCGGGCACGAGGCGGTGGAACTGGCCATCTACAAGGAAGGCGATGCCAATACCGTAGCCACCGCCAAGGCGCTGCGCGGCCGGCTGGAACGCCTGAAGGCGCAGCTGCCAGGCGACATGGCGCTGGACACGCTGGACGATCAGTCCACCTTCATCGAACACGCCATCGGCGAGGTCAAGCGCGATGCGGTGATCGGCGGCCTGCTGGCGGTGCTGGTGATCTTCCTGTTCCTGCGCGATGGCTGGAGCACCTTCGTAATTGGCCTGTCGCTGCCGGTTTCGATCGTGGCGACGTTCTTCTTCATGGACCGGCTGGGGCTGAGCCTCAACGTGATGTCGCTGGGCGGCCTGGCCCTGGCCACCGGCCTGGTGGTGGACGACTCCATCGTGGTGCTGGAGAGCATCGCCAAGGCGCGCGAGCGCGGCCTGGGCATCGTGCAGGCCGCCATCGTCGGCACCCGCGAGGTCAGCATGGCCGTGGTGGCCTCGACGCTGACCACGATCGCCGTGTTCCTACCGCTGGTGTTCGTCGAGGGCATCGCCGGCCAGCTGTTCCGCGATCAGGCGCTGACCGTGGCCATCGCGATCGCGATCTCGCTGGTGGTCGCCATGACCCTGATCCCCATGCTGAGTTCGCTGCGCGGGCAGGCGCCGCTGGGTTTCGCGCCGGAGCCGCCGCATCCGCACTGGGCACCGCAGGCCCGCTGGCAGAAGCCGCTGGCCCTGGGCGGGCGCGGTCTGGGGGCCGCGATCCGCGGCCTGGTGTTCGCCATCGCTTGGCTGGTGGTCAAGGCGTGTCGCGGCGTGGTCCGCGTGATCGGGCCGGTGATGCGCCGCCTGAGCGACTGGACGATGAAACCCTACGCTTGGCTGGAGCGCGGTTATCTGCGCACCCTGCCAGCCGCGTTGGCGCACCCGTGGCGCGTGCTCGGCTTGGCCGCGCTGGCCCTGGCCGGCACCGCCGCGCTGGTGCCGACGCTGGGCACGGACCTGATCCCGCAGCTGGCCCAGGATCGCTTCGAAATGACGGTCAAGCTGCCGCCGGGCACGCCGCTGCGCGACACCGATGCGGTGCTGCGCACCCTGCAGGAGCGCCATGCCAAGGACGAGGGCGTGGCGGCGATCTTCGGCGTGAGCGGCAGCGGCACGCGCCTGGATGCCAATCCGACCGAGAGTGGCGAGAACATCGGCAAGCTCACCGTGGTGATGGCCGGCGGAGGTAGCCCGCAGCTGGAAGCGCGCGAGACCGCCGCGTTGCGTGCCTCGATGCAGGCCTGGCCTGGCGCGCAGGTCGACTTCGCCCGCCCGGCACTGTTCAGCCTGTCCACGCCGCTGGAAGTGGAGTTGCGCGGCCAGGATCTGGCCACGCTGGATCAGGCCGGCCAGCGCCTGGCCCAGCTGCTGCGCGGCAACGCGCACTACACCGATGTGCGCTCCTCGGCCGAGCAGGGCTTCCCCGAGATCCAGATCCATTTCGACCAGGAGCGCGCTGGCGCCCTGGGCTTGACCACGCGCCAGGTGGCCGACGCGGTGGTGCAGAAGGTGCGCGGCGAGGTGGCCACGCGCTACAGCTTCCGTGATCGCAAGATTGACGTGCTGGTGCGCGCGCAGCCGTCCGACCGTGCCTCGGTGGCCGATGTGCGCAAGCTGGTGGTCAATCCGTCCAGCAGCCGACCGGTGACGCTGGACGCGGTGGCCGACGTGGTCGCCACCGTCGGGCCCAGCGAGATCCATCGTGCCGACCAGGGTCGGGTGGCGATCGTCTCGGCGGGGCTGGATGGCATCGACCTGGGCACGGCCGTGCGCGAGGTCCGCGCGCTGGTGGCCGCGCATCCGCTGGGCGCGGGCGTGTCAATGCACATCGGCGGGCAGGGCGAGGAACTGGGCGATTCGGTGCGCTCGCTGCTGTTTGCCTTCGGCCTGGCGGTGTTCCTGGTGTACCTGGTGATGGCCTCGCAGTTCGAGTCGCTGCTGCATCCCTTCGTCATCCTGTTCACCATTCCTCTGGCGCTGGTGGGCGCGGTGCTGGCGCTGAAGCTCAGCGGCTCGCCGGTGTCGGTGGTGGTGTTCATCGGCCTGATCCTGCTGGTCGGCCTGGTGACCAAGAACGCCATCATCCTGATCGATTCGGTCAACCAGCTGCGGGCTGGCGGCATGGACAAGGTGCAGGCGTTGGTCGAAGGCGCGCGTTCGCGCCTGCGCCCCATCGTCATGACCACGCTGTGCACGCTGTTGGGTTTCCTGCCGCTGGCGCTGGCCTCCGGCGAAGGCGCCGAGGTGCGCGCACCGATGGCGATCACCGTGATCGGCGGCCTGCTGGTGTCCACGCTGCTGACCCTGCTGGTGATCCCGGTGGTCTACGACTTGCTGGACCGGCGTCCCGCGTTGCGCGCCGCGCACGCGGAGGGTGAAGTGGTCGAGGGGGCCCGCGCATGAGCATCGCCGCGCTGTCCATCCGCCGCCCGGTGACCACGGTGATGTGCTTCGTCTCGCTGCTGGTGGTCGGCACGATCGCCGCCATCCGCCTGCCGTTGGAGGCCTTTCCCGACATCTCCGCGCCCTTCCTGTTCGTGCAACTGCCATATCCGGGCTCCACGCCGGAGGAAGTCGAGCGCAACGTGCTGCGTCCGGCCGAAGAGGCCGTGGCGATCATGCCGGGGATCAAACGCCTGCGCGGCACGGCCACCGCCGATGGGGCGAACCTGTTCATCGAGTTCTCCGACTGGGATCGGGACATCGCCATCGCCGCTTCCGATGCGCGCGAGCGCATCGATGCCATCCGCAGCGAGCTGCCAGACGACCTGACCCGCTATTCGGTGTTCAAGTGGTCCAGCGGCGACCAGCCGATCCTGCGCGTGCGCCTGGCCGGCGACCGCGACATGACCAACGCCTACGACATGATCGACCGCGAGTTCAAACGCCGGCTCGAGCGCATCCCAGGCGTGGCACGGGTGGAGATTTCCGGTGCGGCGCCCAACGAGGTCGAGGTCGCCATTGCGCCGGATCGCCTGACCGCGCATGGACTGAATCTCAACGACCTCACCACGCGGTTGAAGGCCGCCAATTTCTCCATCTCCGCAGGTCAGATCGACGACCACGGCCAGCGCCTGCGCGTGCAGCCGATGGGAGAGGTGGCCGACCTGCAGCAGTTGCGTGAACTGGTGATCGGTGACCACGGCCTGCGCCTGGGCGATGTGGCCCAGGTGCAGCTGAAGCCCTCGCGCATGGACTACGGGCGCCGGCTGGACGGCAAGCCCGCCGTGGGCATGGACATCTACAAGGAGCGCAGCGCCAACCTGGTACAGGTCTCGCGCGATGCGCTGGCCGAGGTCGAGGCGATCCGCGCCCAGCCGCAGCTGCGCGACGTGCAGGTCAAGATCATGGAGAACCAGGGCGACAACGTGACCTCCTCGCTGCTGGAACTGGCCGAGGCCGGCGCGATCGGCCTGGTGCTGTCCATCGCGGTGCTGTTCTTCTTCCTGCGCCACTGGCCCTCGACCCTGATGGTGACCCTGGCGATCCCGATCTGCTTCGTGATCACCCTGGGTTTCATGTACTTCGCCGGGGTCACGCTCAACATCCTGACCATGATGGGCCTGCTGCTGGCCGTGGGCATGCTGGTGGACAACGCGGTGGTGGTGGTCGAAAGCATCTTCCAGGAGCGCGAAAAGATGCCTGGTGAACCGGTCAAGGCCGCACTGCTGGGCACCAAGCATGTCGCCATCGCGCTGTCGGCCGGCACGCTGTGCCACTGCATCGTGTTCGTGCCCAACCTGTTCGGCGAGATCAACCAGATCAGCATCTTCATGGCGCAGATCGCGGTGACGATCTCGGTCTCGCTGCTGGCCTCCTGGCTGGTGGCGATCAGCCTGATCCCGATGCTGGCCGCGCGCATGAAGACCCCGCCCCAGTTGCAGTCGCATCGTGGCCTGATCCCGTGGATGCAGCGTCATTACGCCCGTGGACTGCGCTGGTCGTTGGCCCATCGCGGCTGGAGCGTGCTGGGCATCGTGCTGATCGTGGCGGCCAGCGTCGTGCCGATGGTGCGAACGCAGATGGATATGTTCGGCGGGGGTTCGGCCGGGGAGACCCGGGTCATGTACCAGTTCCATGGTTCCTACACCCGCGACCAGATGTCCGCCGAGGTTGCTCGTGCCGAGCAGGTGCTCGAGGGCCAGCGCAAGGCGATGGGCATCGAGCAGATCTATTCGTGGTTCAGCGAATCGGAGGGCGCCTCGACCATGGTGACCTTCGACACCAAGGATCCGGAGGAAACCCGGCGCCGGGTCGAAGCGCTGCGCAAGCTGATGCCGCGTTCGGCCCGGGCCGACATCGTGCTGGGCGATGGCAACGGTAACAATGGCAAGGGCGGCAACAGCGTGCAGGTCCAGCTCACCGGCGATTCGACCGGCATGCTGCGCGAGATCGCACGCGATGTGGTGCCGGCCCTGGCGCGGCGGCCGGAGCTGCGCGACGTGCGCGTGGATGCCGGTGACCAGAGCAGCGAGCTGAAGGTCCGTGTGGATCGTGAGCGTGCGGCGGCCTTCGGGTTCTCGGCGCAGGACGTCGCCAGCTTCGTCAACATCGCCCTGCGTGGCGGCCAATTGCGCGAGCTGCGTCGTGGCGAGACCGAAGTGCCGGTGACGGTGCGCTTCGCCGGTGCCGAGCAGTCGACCATCGCCGATCTGGAAGGCTTCACGGTGCGGGCCAAGGACGGGCGCAGCGTGCCGCTGATGTCGATGGTGAGCGTGGATCAGTCGCCGTCACCGTCGCAGATCTCGCGCTTCAATCGCCAGACCACGCTGACCATCACCGCCAACCTGGCCGAGCAGGTGCCCGCCCCGAAGGGACGCGAAGCGATGGAGGAGGCACTCAAGGCGATGAGCTTCCCGCCTGGGTATCACTACACCTTTGACGGAGGCGATTACCAGGACGATGGCGAGGCCATGCAGCAGATGCTGTTCAACATGGTCATCGCCCTGTTGATGATCTACCTGGTGATGGCAGCGGTGTTCGAGTCGCTGCTGTTCCCGGCGGCGATCATGTCCGGGGTGGTGTTCTCGATCTTCGGCGTGTTTTGGCTGTTCTGGGTCACCGGCACCACGTTCGGCATCATGTCCTTCATTGGGATCCTGGTGCTGATGGGCGTGGTGGTGAACAACGGGATCGTGATGATCGAACACATCAACACCCTGCGCCGCAGTGGCCTGAGCCGTACCGAGGCCCTGGTGGAGGGCAGTCGAGAGCGCCTGCGTCCGATCATGATGACGATGGGCACGGCGATCCTGGCGATGGTCCCCATTGCACTGGGCGGGACCCAGATGGGCGGCGACGGCCCGCCGTATTTCCCGATGGCGCGCGCCATTGCCGGTGGGCTGGCGTTCTCGACCGTGGTCAGCCTGCTGTTCCTGCCGACGATCTACGCGATCCTGGACGATCTCAGCGCTGGTATGGCCCGCCTGGTGCGCCGCGCGCGCGGCGTGCCGACGGAACTGGCGACCGGCGCAGCCTGAGGCTGACGCCGATCGGGAGGCCAGGCCTCAGCCCAGCAGCTTGCGGGCGACCAGCGCGCCGGTGGTCCAGAAGCCGATGATGCTGCCCAGGTTGGTCAGCAAAAAGGTCAGCACGACGCGGCAGACGCGATTGCGGTACCAGCCCTTGAGCGTCTGCGCATCGTCGCGCAACGCCAGGAAATCCCCGTAGGCCGGCTTACGCAGGTGCACTTCCACCAGTGCACTGAACGCGCCGGCCGGCAGGCCCGGGCGAAAGGGCTTGAGCGGGGCGGCGATGATCGCCGCCAGGATGCTGAAGGGGTGTCCGCCAGCGGCCAGGCAGCCCAGTCCGGCCAGGCCACCGGTCAGGACCAGCCACTGCAGCAGCAGGGTGCTGCCCACCTTCAGGCCGCCGCTGTAGAAGCCCCATGCGATGCCGCCCAGCACCAGCACGCTGAGCAGGATCATGATCCACGGCAGCTTGCGCTTGGCCTGCACGAACTCCAGCTCGCTGCGCACGGTGGCCGGATCGGCCTGGTCCTCGACCAGATGCCTGGCCAGGCCTTGCAGGTGGCCGGCCCCGACCACGGCCAGGACCTCGCGGGCGTTTCCGGCGTCTTCGCGCAGGCGCGCGGCCATGTAGCGGTCGCGTTCGGCGATGACTGCCTCGTACAGGGCCGGGCTCTCCTTGGCGAACTCGCCGAAGCTGGCTTCCAGCATGTCGCCTTGCTTGAGCTGCTCGATCTCCTCCTCGCCGACCTCCTCGGAGGCGAACAGGCCGCCCAGCAGCCCGGTCCCGAGCTTGAGCTTGCCGAAGAAGCCCAGCCCGGCCGAGGCGCGCTTGAAGGTCAGCCCGACCTCGCGATCGATCAGGTGCACCGCCAACCCGCGCTCGCGGGCGGAGGCGACGGCCTGTTTGAGTTCGGCGCCGGGCTCGATGCCCAACTGCTCGGCCAGCCGCCGCTGGTAGGCGGCCAGGGCCAGGTTGGCGGCGAATAGGGCCACGCGGCCCTTGCGGATGACCTGCACCAGATCCAGTTTGGCCAGCGCGTCCGGATCGCTCAGGGCCTGCAGCCGCTGGGTGTCCAGCTCGACCGCGACGGCGTCGTAGGCGCCGGTTTCGATGGCCCGCTGCACGGCGTCGACGCTGGCCTTGGACACGTGCGCGGTGCCCAGCAGGGTATAGCGCACGCCATCGCGCTCGACCACGCGCATGGGCTGTTCGACAGCCTCCTCGGTTGCGGACGCGGCGGGCAGGGTTGGGGAATCGGAGTCGGTCATGGATTACTCGTCGAAAGGTGCGCCAGCGTCGCCGTCACCCAGCGCCCGCTGCATCTGTAGCGTATCGAGCCAGCGGCCGTGCTTGCGGCCGATGCCCTGGAAGGTGCCCACGACACGGAAGCCGGCGCGGGTGTGCAGGCGGACCGAGGCCGCATTGGCCGCCTCGCCGATGACCGCGATCATCTGCCGGAAGCCGCGCGCGGTGCAGGCTTCGATCAGCGCCTCCAGCAGCAACGCGCCCACGCCCTGGCCGTGACAGTCAGCGTCTACGTAGACCGTGTTCTCCACGGTGAACCGGTAGGCATGCCGGGCGCGATAGCTGCTGGCGTAGGCATAGCCGACAACGCGGCCGTCCAGTTCCGCCACCAGGTAGGGGTAGCCCTGGTCGAGCAGCGCTTGCATGCGGCGCTGCATTTCGGCTGCGTCCGGCGGGTCATATTCATAGGTCGCCACGCTACTGCTGACCTGTGCGCCATAGATCGCCGTGATGGCGGGGATGTCGTCGGCGCGCACCGGCCGGATTCGAGGCGGCGTGCTCATGCGCACTGCGCTTTTGCCGGCATCAGTCGATGTAGCGCTTGGTGAGGTCGCCATAGGCGTCGATGCGGCGGTCGCGCAGGAACGGCCAGATCCGCCGCACGTGCTCGCTGCGCTTCAGGTCGACCTCGACGCTGAGGATCTCGGCGGTGCCGCCGGCCTCGGCCAGGAACTCACCCTGCGGCCCCAGCACGTGGCTGTTGCCCCAGAAGTCGATCCCTGATGCGCCCAGCGGCGAAGTTTCGTGGCCGACACGGTTGCAGCTGAGCACCGGCAGGCCATTGGCCACGGCGTGGCCGCGGTGGCTCAGCACCCAGGCATCGCGCTGACGCTGCTTCTCGTCCTGTGCGTCGTCCGGGTCCCAGCCGATCGCGGTCGGGTAGAGCAGCAGGTCGGCACCGGCCAGCGCCATCAGGCGCGCGCCTTCCGGATACCACTGGTCCCAGCACACCAGCACGCCCAGGCGGCCGACCGAGGTATCGATCGGCTTGAAGCCAAGGTCGCCCGGAGTGAAGTAGAACTTCTCGTAGAAGCCCGGGTCGTCCGGGATGTGCATCTTGCGGTACTTGCCAGCGACCGACCCGTCGGCTTCAAAGACCACGGCGGTGTTGTGATAAAGCCCCGCGGCGCGGCGTTCGAACAACGAGCTCACCAGCACGACCTTGTGCTGCCTGGCCAGTTCGGCCAGGCGCGTGGTGCTGGGGCCCGGGATGGGCTCGGCCAGGTCGAATTCGTGCACCGACTCGTGCTGGCAGAAGTACGCGCCGTTGTGCAGCTCCTGCAGCAGCACCAGCTTGGCGCCGCGTTTGGCCGCCTCGGCCACGCGTTGCTCGATCACCGTCAGGTTGGCGTCGGCGTCGCCCTGGTTCTTTTCCTGGATCAGGGCAACGGGGAGTCGGTCAGGCGTCATGTCGGGACTGCGCGGTAACAGGGGAGCGGAGGATGGTAACGCGGTTGCATCGCAGGCCCGGCAGGCGTGTCGCCATGAGCACCGCATGGGAGCGACTTGGCGCCCTCATTAGAACGCCGGCGCCGAAGCACGGCACTTGGAACGCTGCGCAAGCCGAAAGTTCAGAGCGCCAGCAGGCCCTCGGGTAGCTGCATGGTCACGCAATGCAGGCTGCCGTTCTGCCAGATCAGGGCACGGCAGGGGATCTGCACGATTTCCCGCCCCGGATAGGCCTGGGCCAGCACGGCGGCGGCGGGGCCGTCGGCCGGATCGCCATAGGCCGGCATTAGCACCGCCCCGTTGAGGATCAGGTAGTTCGCGTAGCTGGCCGCCAGCCGGCGGCCGCCGTCCAGGACCGGCTGGGCCCAGGGCAGCGGATACAACTTGTACGGCTTCCCCTCGGCGGTGCGCAGGGCGGCAAGCTCGGCACCCATCGCCTGCAGCTCGTCGTGATGCGCGTCGGTGGCATCGTCGCAAGCCTGGTAGACGATGGCATCGTCTGGCGCCAGGCGGGCCAGGGTGTCGATGTGGGCATCGGTGTCGTCGCCTTCCAGGTAGCCGTGGTCCAGCCAGAGCACGCGGTCCTGCTGCAAGGTGTGCTTCAAGGTGTCCGACAGCGAGGCGCGCGAAGCCTCGGGGTGGCGTTCATGCAGGCAACGCCAGGTCGTGAGCAGGGTGCCGTGTCCATCGGTCTCGATGGCGCCGCCTTCCAGGGCGAAATCGACGCTCTGGACCGAGGCGTCGCGGAAGACGCCAGCGCCAGACAGCGCGCCGACCAGCAGGTCGTCGAGCGAGGCTTCGTATTTGCCGCCCCAGCCGGTGAAGCGGAAGTCCATGAGCCTGAAGCCGTCCTCGCCACGCAGGCTGATCGGACCGGAGTCGCGCAGCCAGGTGTCGTTGTAGGGCGCCTCGACGAAATGCACCCGTGCCATGTCCACACGCGCCGAACGCAGGCGCGCCTCGGCATAGATCTGCAGGTCGGCGTCGGCCACGCAGATCACCACGGGCTGGAACCGGGTGATCCCGGCGACCAGCGCGATGTAGGTCTCTTCGACCTGTTCCAGGCGTTCGGCCCAGTCGGTGCCGGCGTGCGGCCACGCGATCAGGATCGCGGACTGGGGCTCCCACTCCGCGGGGAAACGGACATTGCTCATCGTGTGTTCCATGGGCTGGGCCGGGACGGGTCACCGGCACTCAGGTTGAAAATCCTGCCTGACAACGGCGGTCAGTGCAGGCGGCGCGGTCCTTTCAGCATCGCGCCGGCATGTTTCAGCGGATCGGCGGCTTGGGCCCGATCTCGTCGGGGCTGGCCTTGTTGGCCACCACGTCGATCACCTTGTTCTTTTCGAAGTAGACGGTGAACTCCGGGTACACCCAGCGGTTGATCGTGGGCCACTGGCGCTTCTGGCCACCGCGCGGATCCAGGCGTTGCTGCGGTACGCCGTACTTGGCCTGGACCTGGGCGCCGGTCAAGCCGCGCACGGGCAGGTTGGAAGCCGGTTCGTGAACCCGGTCGATCAGCAGCGTCTCGGCGGACACCGTTGCGCTCAATCCAGCCAGGGCGATCAGGGACAGCAGGGACAGACAATGCTTCATGGCTCACGGGCTCCCCAGTTGAGACGGCCTTTATAGCAGACCCCGGGCAACAAAAAACCGCCCGGGCGGGCGGCTCTCTGCGTGCCTCGCGGCGCCAGTCAATCAGCGCTGGCGGGCCTTGAAACGCGGGTTGGACTTGCAGATCACGAAGACCTTGCCACGACGGCGGACCACCTTGCAGTCGCGGTGACGGGCCTTCGCCGACTTCAGGGAGGACAGGACCTTCATGACGTAAAACCTCGGCGTGGAATGGGATGGAACGTACTAAGCCCGCCATTCTAGCGGGTGTTTCCGTTCCCGTTCAAGTGGTTGGGCGAATTTTTTCGACTGTACATCGCCAGCTGCCGGCGCGGGCCAGGCGCTTCGTCCATAATTTCATGCTTCTCCCCGCCCAAGGAAGCCTTTGCAATGACCGACGCCATTCCCGTGCTCACGATCGATGGCCCCTCTGGGGCGGGCAAGGGGACGGTCAGTCGCCTGGTGGCCACGCGCCTGGGCTGGCATTACCTCGATTCTGGTGCGCTATACCGCGCAGTGGGCGTGGCCGCCAGTTGGGCCGACCTGGATCTGTCCGATGCCGCGGCGCTGGTGCGCTGCACCTTCGACACCCGGGTCTCGTTTCGTGAACAGGTCGGGGCCGACATGCGGGTCTTGGTCAACGAGGTCGACGCGACCGACGAGTTGCGCCTGGAAACCACCGGAACGGTGGCCTCGGCGATCGCCGCCATCCCGGAAGTCCGATCGGCGCTGAAAGAGCGCCAGCGGGCGTTTCGGGTCGCGCCCGGCCTGGTGGCGGACGGCCGGGACATGGGCACGGTCATCTTCCCGGATGCCTCTTTCAAGGTCTTTCTGACCGCCAGCGCGGAGGAGCGTGCGGAGCGGCGCTATAAGCAGTTGAAAGACAAGGGGGTTTCGGTGACAATTGACGGTCTGCTGCGCGAGATCCTCGCGCGCGACGCTCGCGATGCCCAACGTACGGTGGCGCCGCTGCGGCCGGCCGAAGACGCCGTCCTCATCGACACCACCGGGCTTGGCATCGAGGCCGTCGTCGAGCGGGTGCTGGCCCTGGTGCCTGCTTCCGCCGCCTGAAGCGCTCGTGCGGCAGATCCCGTGCCACGTCGCGGCCGTCCTTGGTCGCCGTGGTGTTCTTTCAAACCAACCAACACACGGTAGCCGTCACGGTGCCGCAAAAGGGTGGACAGGGGCAAGGCCGGCTTTCTCCGGTCGCCACCTGTCTGTGTGTCCAACCGAGTAATCAACAATGACCGAATCATTTGCAGAACTGTTTGAGCAGAGCCAGAACCATCTGGCCAAGCTGAAGCCCGGCGCCATCGTGGTCGGCACCGTGGTCGAGGTGCGCAACGACGTGGTGGTGATCAACGCCGGCCTGAAGTCCGAAGGCATCGTGCCGATCGAACAGTTCCGTAACGACGCCGGCGAGATCGACGTGGGTGTGGGCGACCAGGTGAAGGTCGCGCTCGACTCGCTCGAGAATGGCTTTGGCGAAACCGTCCTGTCGCGCGAGAAGGCCAAGCGCGCCATGGTGTGGGACGAGCTGGAAGAAGCCCTGGAGAAGAACGAGACCATCACCGGCCGCATCAGCGGCAAGGTCAAGGGCGGCTTCACCGTCGACATCAAGGACGTCCGCGCGTTCCTGCCCGGTTCGCTGGTCGATGTGCGCCCGGTGCGCGATCCCGGCTACCTGGAAGGCAAGGAGCTGGAGTTCAAGCTCATCAAGCTGGACCGCAAGCGCAACAACGTCGTGGTCTCCCGTCGTGCCGTCGTCGAGTCCGAGCACTCCGAGGAGCGCGAGGCCCTGATGGACAAGCTGCAGGAAGGCGTGGTGCTGAAGGGTGTGGTCAAGAACCTCACCGACTACGGCGCGTTCGTCGACCTGGGTGGCATCGACGGCCTGCTGCACATCACCGACATGGCCTGGAAGCGCGTGCGCCATCCGTCCGAGGTGGTGGAAGTCGGCCAGGAGCTGGAAGTGCGCGTGCTCAAGTACGACCGCGAGCGCAACCGCGTCAGCCTGGGCCTCAAGCAGCTGGGCGAGGATCCGTGGGACAACATCTCGCGTCGCTATCCGTCCAACAGCCGCGTGTTCGGCAAGGTCTCCAACGTCACCGATTACGGCGCGTTCGTGGAGATCGAGCCGGGCGTCGAGGGCCTGGTGCACGTGTCCGAGATGGACTGGACCAACAAGAACGTCAACCCGTCCAAGGTCGTGCAGGTCGGTGACGAGGTCGAGGTCATGGTCCTGGACGTGGACGAAGAGCGTCGCCGCATCTCGCTGGGCATGAAGCAGGTCGCTGCCAATCCGTGGGAGACCTTCGCGGCCATCCACAAGAAGGGCGACAAGGTGTCCGGCCAGATCAAGTCGATCACCGACTTCGGCATCTTCATCGGCCTGGACGGCGGCATCGACGGCCTGATCCACCTGTCGGACATCAGCTGGAACACCACTGGCGAAGACATCGTGCGCAACTTCAAGAAGGGCGACAACCTGGACGCAGTCGTCCTGGCCGTCGATCCGGAGCGCGAGCGCATCAGCCTGGGCGTCAAGCAGCTGGAGCAGGATCCGTTCGGCCAGTACATGGCCGCCAATCCGAAGGGCTCCAAGGTCGAAGGCGTGGTCAAGGAAGTCGACGCCAAGGGCGCGACGATCGAACTGGCCGATGGTGTCGAGGGCTATGTGATGGCCCGCGATATTTCCTACGACCGCGTGGACGACGCCAGCCAGCACCTGAAGGTCGGGCAGACGATCGAAGCCAAGTTCATGGGCATGGATCGCAAGGGCCGCAGCCTGCAGCTGTCGATCAAGGCCAAGGACGAGGCGGAGACCGCCGAAGCCCTGGCTGAGTACAACAAGACCACGGCCGAAGCGTCTACCGGTACCACCAGCCTGGGTGCGCTGCTGCGCGCGCAGCTGGACGGCGGCAAGTCCGAGTAAGCCTGTTGCATGAGTGAAGCCCCGCCGGCCCGGATCCCGGGCCGGCGGTGGTCATGTCCAGATGTTTCGCGCATAGCAGCCGATGACGAAATCCGAACTGATCGAGATCCTGACCCGCAGGCAGCCACACCTGAAGCCGGACGACGTCGACCTTGCGGTCAAGTCGTTGCTGGAAATGATGGGGGGCGCCTTGACCCGCGGCGAACGCATCGAGATCCGCGGTTTCGGCAGTTTTTCCCTGCACTATCGTCCGCCGCGCATGGGTCGCAACCCGAAGACCGGTGATCCGGTTGCGTTGCCGGCCAAGCACGTGCCGCATTTCAAGCCAGGCAAGGAGCTGCGCGAGCGCGTCAGCACCGTGTCTCCGATCGAAGAGATCGGCGGCGATTGAGCTGCCGCTTCGGTCCACGTCGCGCAGCGTCGCGACCCTGATCCAACGTCCCGTCGTGTCCGCCTCGGCTAAGCTAGGCGCCTACGCCCCTGGAGGGACTCCATGAACATCATCCGCCTGATCATCGCCCTGGTCTTTCTGGCCGTTGGGCTTGTCGTGGGCATCCTCAATACGCAGCCGATCAAGCTCAACCTGCTGTTTACCCAGATCCAGACCGGCTCGGGCGCGGCGATCATCGTGTCGCTGCTGAGCGGAGTCTGCATCGGTGCATTGATCGTCCTGGCCACCGTGGCCTGGCCGCTCTACGCACGCCTGCGCAAGGCCGGCCGGGCGACGCCAATAGCTGCAGAAGCGCCTGTCCAGACCACATCCAACGTGCCACCAAAGTCGGGAATCTGACCGAATGGATTTTCTCAACCAGTGGTTCTGGTTCGTCCTGTTCGTGCCGCTGGCCGCGCTGGTCGGCTGGGTAATCGGCCGACGCGGTGGTCAACGGCACAACGTGACTCAGGTCAGCCATCTGTCCAGCACATACTTTCGTGGCCTCAACTACCTGCTCAACGAGCAGCCGGACAAGGCGATCGAACTATTCCTGCATATCGCCGAGCTGGACAAGGAAACCTTCGAAACCCAAGTCGCCCTGGGCCATCTGTTCCGCCGGCGTGGGGAGGTGGATCGTGCGATCCGCCTGCACCAGGGGTTGGTGCAGCGCAGTGACCTGACCGACCAACAGCGCGTCCAGGCCCTGCTGGCACTCGGCGAGGACTACATGCGTTCGGGCCTGCTCGACCGCGCCGAGACCGTGTTCACCGATCTGGCCAGGATCGACCAGCGTGCCCCGCAGGCGCTGCGGCACCTGATCGGCATCTACCAAGCCGAGCGCGACTGGGAAAAGGCCATCGATAACGCCACCCGCTTCGAGGAAGTCACCGGTGAGCCGATGGGCAAGCTGGTCGCGCAATTCGAGTGCGAACTGGCCGAGCGCTACCGCACCGCCAACGCGATCGATTCTGCGCGTGAAGCGATCGCCCGCGCCTATCAGGCAGATGCCAAGTCCGTTCGTGCCGGCATCCTTGAAGGACGGCTGGAGGCCGAATCCGGACATGCCGAGTTGGCCATCCGTGCGTTCGAGCGCGCCGCCCGGCACGACCCCGACTACCTGCCCGAAATCCTGCCAGGGCTGCTGGCCAGCTACGAGAAGGTCGGCGATGTTTCTGGCGCGCGTGCCTTCCTGTCCGAAATGTGCGAGCACTACCGGGGCATCGCGCCCGTGCTGGCGCTAACCCGCCTGGTGCAAACGCACGATGGACTCCATGAGGCGCGGGTCTACCTTGCCCGGCAGCTGAAGGATCGGCCGTCCGTGCGCGGCGAGGCGGCGCTGATCGAGCTGACGCTGTCCGAAGGCAGCGATGCTTCGGCAACGCTGCACGATCTCAAGCACATCACCGACCAACTCCTGGTGCGTAACCCGAGCTATCGCTGCACGCGCTGCGGCTTCGGCGCGCGGACCCATCATTGGCAGTGCCCCAGCTGCAAGGAATGGGGAACGGTCAAGCCGCTGTTGAACTACGCCGTCGTCTGATGTCCGACCTGGCGTTGGGCTATGTGGTGTGCGCGTTGGCTTCGGCTGGCCTGACCTGGATCACGCGGCAATACGCCCTGCGGCGCGGCATGATCGATGCGCCTGGCGCAAGGCGCAGTCATGTGGTGCCCACGCCACGCGGCGGCGGGTTGGCCATTGTGCTGGTGGTGTTGGGCGCGTGCTGCGCAGCTGGCCTGATATGGCCCGCGCATCGCCCCGCGCTCGTGCTGTTTGTGGTGGGCTTGGCTCTGGTCTCCGGCATTGGGTGGGTGGACGATCATCGCGCCCTCTCGCCGTGGCCACGACTCCTGGTGCATGTGCTGGCCGGCGCGCTACTGGGAGCGGGCCTTTGCTTGGAGGGTCTGGCGTGGTGGCAGGCCATCGCTGGAGCCATGTTGTGCGTGGCGCTGGTCAACATCTGGAATTTCATGGATGGCATCAACGGCCTTGTCGCGAGCCAAGCCTTGATTGGAAGCCTTGGTTTCGCCTGGGTGCTGGTGGCGCCATGGTCCTGGCTGGCGACTTGCTTCTGCGCTGCGCTCGTCGGTTTCCTGCCGTTCAACTTCCCGGGGGCACGCATTTTCCTGGGTGACGTCGGCAGCGGGGCGCTCGGCTACACGCTGGCCGGGCTGGCGGCCATGGCCATGGCGCAAAACCCCGGTTCGCCTTGTCTGGTACTGCTGCCACTAGGCGTGTGCTGCATTGACGCTGGCTTCACGCTTGCTCGTCGTGTACTGGCGCGCGAAGCGTGGTGGCGTCCGCATACCACGCACGCCTATCAACATGCCGCCCGACGCTGGGGGCACTCGCCGGTAACCCTTGCTTGTGCAGCCCTGACCGCGACCGCTACGATGCTGATGGTAATGACCTGGGGCAGCGATATCGTGCTGGCGACAGGGGTTGTAGTCGTGTTCCACGTGCTGGCTTCCTCACTGTGGTGGCTGCAGCTGGCCCGGGACTTCCCCACGGATGAGGAACACTAAATGAAGTATTGGCGTACGCGCCTTTCGGTCACGCTTCCTCGCGTGGCTATTGTCTGCCACGACCTGATCATGGTCTGGCTGTGCTGGCATGGGCTGCACTGGCTCCGTTATGCCATGGTGCAGGGGGCACCAGCGCTGCCGTGGTGGTCGGCTGAGTCCGTGATCGTCCTGGTGGCCCAAGGGTTGGTGTTTTGGCGCGTGGGCCTGTATCGCGGTCTGTGGCGTTTTGCGAGCGTTCCGGACCTGGGCAATATCTTCAAGGCCGGCCTGATCGGCTTGCTCGCCATCGCGATGGGACTGGTGATCTATAACCGGATTGACGCGGTTTCGCGTGCGGCGTTGGTGCTGTATCCGTTCGCCCTGGTCGGCATGCTCGGTGTTCCGCGACTGCTGTACCGCGCCTGGAAGGATAATCAGACGCGCGATGCGGTGGAGGTCGGGGCCAAGCGCGTCCTGGTGTTGGGGGCCGGCCGTGCGGCCGAGGCGCTGCTTCGGGACCTGCGCCGCAGCGGTGCCTGGGAGCCGGTTGGCGTGCTCGACGATGCCGAACGGCTGCATGGGACAAAGCTGCGGGACGTGCCCGTCCTGGGGGCGCTTGCGGATGCCCCCGTCATCGCGCGCGAAACCGCCGCGCGGTTGATCGTGATCGCCATTCCCTCGCTGGATGCCACGGCGATGCAGCGGGTGGTCTCCATCTGCGAAGCCACCGGGTTGCCGTTCCGGACGGTTCCACGACTGGTGGACATTCTGGAAGGCCGCTCCCTGCCGGGCGAGCTCAAGGAAGTCGCCATCGACGATCTGCTCGGGCGCAAGCCGGTCACGCCAGACTGGAAATTGATCCGCGGCTGGCTGGGCGGACGGACCGTGCTCGTGACGGGTGCGGGCGGTTCGATCGGGTCGGAGTTGTGTCGCCAGTGCGCCCGGCACGGCGCCCAGCGCATTGCGCTGATGGAAATCAGCGAACTGGCCTTGATCAAGTCGCATGAGGCGCTGTTGCGCGCCTTTCCGGATATCGAGGTGATTCCCTTCCTCGGGAACTGTGGCGATCCGGCTGCGATCGCCCATGCGTTGCGGGTCGTCCAGCCCGATGCGGTCTTCCATGCCGCCGCCTACAAGCATGTGCCCTTGCTGGAAGGTCAGTTGCGCGAGGCCGTACGCAACAACGTGCTGGTCACCGAAACCATGGCCCGTGCCTGCCGCGATGCCAAGGTCGGTACCTTCGTCTTCATCTCCACCGACAAGGCCGTGGATCCGGCGAACGTCCTGGGCGCGAGCAAGCGTCTTGCTGAGATGGCGTGCCAGAGCCTGGACGATCGGGACGGTACGCGCTTCACGACCGTGCGCTTCGGCAATGTGCTCGACTCAGCCGGATCGGTCGTGCCGTTGTTCCGCGAGCAGATCCGCGCAGGCGGCCCGGTCACGGTGACCCACCCGGAAGTCACGCGCTATTTCATGACCATCCCGGAGGCCTGCCAGTTGATCGTGCAGGCCGCCGCGAGCGCGGCCCATGCGTCCATCTACACGCTGGACATGGGCGAGCCGATTCCGATCCGGGTACTCGCCGAACAGATGATCCGCCTGGCTGGCAAGCATCCGGGCCGCGACATCGCCATCACCTACACCGGTTTGCGGCCCGGTGAGAAGCTGCACGAAACCCTGTTCCACGCCGAGGAACTCTACCGCCCCACGGCCCATTCGAAGATCCTGGAGGCCCGTGCACGGGCCGTCTCTCCGGAGGCCGTCACACGTACGTTGCACGCGTTGCGTCAGGCTGTTGCGGATTACGACGACCAAACGATCAGCGATCTGTTGCATACCGCCGTGCCGGAGTTCATCCGCGCACAGGATCATGAACTCGTCGATACCGTTGTTCCATTCCCATCCAGAGAGGCCAGGACCCACCGATGACCCAACGTATCCGCAAGGCAGTCTTTCCCGTCGCAGGCCTTGGCACCCGCTTCCTGCCGGCAACCAAGACCGTGCCGAAGGAAATGCTGCCGATCATCGACCGGCCGTTGATCCAATACGCCGTCGATGAAGCCGTTGAAGCGGGTTGCGACACCCTGATCTTCGTCACCAATCGATACAAGCATGCGATCGGCGATTATTTCGACAAGGCCTATGAGCTGGAAGACAAGCTCGAGGCGTCCGGAAAGCTCGAGTTGCTTGAAAAGGTCCGCAATCCCTTGCCGAAGGGCGTACGGGCGATCTTTGTCACCCAGAACGAGGCGCTCGGCCTCGGCCACGCCGTGTTGTGCGCCAAGTCCATCGTGGGCGAGGAGCCGTTTGCGGTGATGCTGCCCGACGATCTGATCGTCAATCGCGACGGGGACGGCTCGCTCAAGCAGATGGCCGACGCCCACGAGAGCACCGGCGCCAGCCAGATCGCCGTGCAGGATGTGGATCCGGACAAGACGGCCAGCTATGGCATCGTCGACACCGATGCATTCGACGGTCGCAGTGGCAAGATCAACGCCATGGTCGAGAAGCCGCAGCCAGCCGATGCGCCGAGCAACCTCGGCGTCGTGGGGCGTTATGTCCTCGATGGCAGCATCTTCAAACTGCTTGAAGAGACCAAGCCGGGTGCCGGCGGAGAAATCCAGCTGACCGACGCCATCGCCGCCCTGCTCAAGCAGAAGCCGGTCCACGCCTACCGCTTCAAGGGCACCCGCTTCGACTGCGGCGCGCACATCGGCTTGGTCGAAGCCACCATCCATTACGCGTTGCACAGCGAGAAGATCGGTGAGGCCGCGGCCGAAGCCATGCGCAACGCCCTGAAGGAGCTGGGTGTGCGCGAATCGCAATAGCGGTTTCGCATTGCCTAGAGCGTAAAACAAAGGCGGCCATCGGCCGCCTTTGTTTTTGGTCAGGATGCGCCGGCGCAATACCGGCGCGCCTCAGGCCTGCACTCAAAGCGCCTCGAAGATCCCCGCCGCGCCCATGCCGGTGCCGATACACATGGTCACCATGCCGTACTTCTGTTGGCGACGACGCAGGCCATGCACCAGGGTCGCGGTGCGAATCGCGCCGGTCGCACCCAGCGGGTGGCCCAGGGCAATCGCGCCGCCGAGCGGGTTGATCTTGGACGGGTCAAGCTCGCTGTCGCGGATCACCGCCAGCGACTGGGCGGCGAAGGCTTCGTTGAGTTCGATCCAATCCAGCTGATCCTTGGTCAGGCCAGCCTGCTTGAGTGCCTTGGGGATGGCGGCGATCGGGCCGATGCCCATCACTTCGGGGCGCACGCCGGCGACCGAAAAGCTCACCACGCGTGCCAGGGGCGTGAGGCCGTAATCCTTGATCGCCTGTTCGGACGCCAGCAGTACCGCGCCGGCGCCATCGCTCATCTGCGAGGAGTTGCCCGCGGTGACGCTGCCGCCGAACTGGCCGTTGCGGAACACCGGCCGCAGCTTGGCCAGGCCTTCGATCGAGGAATCCGGGCGCGGCCCCTCGTCCTGTTCCACCAGCAGCTTGCGCAGGCGGATGGTGTTGCCGTCGGCCAGGTCGGGCTGGTGCGAGGTGATCTCGTAAGGGGTGATCTCGTCCTTGAACTCGCCGGCCTGGATCGCCGCGATGGCCTTCTGGTGCGAGGCCAGGGCAAAGGCGTCCTGGTCCTCACGACTGACCTTCCACTCCTCGGCGACCTTCTCGGCGGTGATGCCCATGCCGTAGGCGATGGCCACGTGGTCGTCCTTGAACACCGACGGCGACAGCGCCACCTTGTTGCCCATCATCGGCACCATCGACATCGATTCGGTGCCACCGGCCAGCATCAGGTCGGCATTGCCCAGCCTGATCTGGTCCGCTGCCAGCGCCACGGCCTGCACGCCGGAAGAACAGAAGCGGTTGATCGTCTGGGCCGCGATGGTGTTGGGCAGGCCGGCGAGCAGCACGGCGATGCGTGCCACGTTCATGCCTTGCTCGCCCTCGGGCATGGCGCAGCCGATGATGGCGTCATCGATGCGCGAGGTGTCGATGCCCGGGGCCTGCGCGACCACGGCCTTGAGCACGTGGGCGAGCATGTCGTCGGGACGGGTGTTGCGGAATACGCCCTTCGGCGCCTTGCCCACCGGGGTGCGGGTGGCGGCGACGATGTAGGCATCCTGGATCTGCTTGCTCATAAATAGTGTCCTCGTCTCGTCGCGTCAGTTGCGCAGGGGCTTGCCGGTCTTGAGCATGTGCGCGATACGCGCCTGCGTCTTCTCCTGCTGGGCCAGTTCCACGAAGTGGCGTCGTTCCAGCTTGAGCAGCCATTCCTCGTCGACGATCGCGCCGCGGTCCACCTCGCCGCCACACAGGACGGTCGCGATGCGGGTGGCGATCTCGTAGTCGTACTCGCTGATGAAGCGGCCTTCGAGCATGTTGACCAGCAGCATCTTGAAGGTCGCGATGCCGACGTCGCCGGCGACCTGGATGCGGCGCGCGGGCAGGGGCGGGCGGTAGCCGGATTCGGCCAGCGCCGAGGCTTCGTTCTTGGCGATGTACAGCGATTCGTAGGCGTTGAAGACCACCTTGTCGGTCGGGCGCAGCAGGCCGAGTTCCTGCGCGTTGACCGCGGAGTTGGAGACCTTGGCCATGGCGATGGTCTCGAAGGTCTTCTTCAATTCGGCGAACACGTCGCCGCCTGGACCTGCGGCGACCGAAGCACGCGCGGCCAGCTCTTTCAGCCCGCCGCCGGCAGGCAGCAGGCCGACGCCGGCCTCGACCAGGCCGATGTAGCTTTCCAGCCCGGCCACCGTCTTGGCGCTGTGCATCTGGAATTCGCAGCCGCCGCCCAGGGCCAGGCCGCGCACCGCGGCCACGACCGGCACCAGCGAATACTTGATGCGCTGGCTGGTGGCCTGGAAGTTGGCGACCATGGCCTCGAACGCATCCACCTTGCCTGCCTGCAGCAGGCCGAGCGCGCCGGCCAGGTCGGCACCGGCGGAGAAGGGCTCCTTCGGCTGCCAGATGACCAGGCCCTTGAAGTCCTTCTCGGCGCGGCCGACAGCTTCCTGCAGGCCATCCAGCACCTGGTCGGAAACGGTGTGCATCTTGGTCTTGAAGCTGACCACGGCCACATCGTCGCCGTCGTGCCACATGCGCACGCCGTCGTTCTCGTAAACGGTCTCGCCCTTGGGGAACTGTTCGCCAAGGACCGGATCGGGGAAGCGCTGGCGCTTGTAGACCGGCAGCGACGAACGCGGCAGCTTGGCATCCTGCACCGGGCTGTAGGAGCCTTCGGCGCCATGCACGCCGTCGCGACCGTCGAACACCCAATCCGGCAGCGGGGCATCGGACATGGTCTTGCCGGCGACGATGTCATCGGCGATCCACTGCGCCACCTGCTTCCAGCCGGCGGCCTGCCAGGTTTCGAACGGGCCCAGCGACCAGCCATAGCCCCAGCGGATGGCCAGGTCCACATCGCGCGCGGTCTCGGCGATGTCGGCCAGGTGATAGGCGCTGTAATGGAACAGGTCGCGGAAGGTCGCCCACAGGAACTGCGCCTGCGGGTGCTGGCTCTCGCGCAGCTTGGCGAACTTCTCGGCCGGGTCCTTGATCTTCAGGATCTCGACCACTTCCGGGGCGGCGGCGCGATCAGCGGGGCGGTAGTCCTGCTTCTCCAGGTCCAGCACCACGATGTCCTTGCCGACCTTGCGGAAGATGCCGGCGCCGGCCTTCTGACCGAGCGCGCCCTTGGCGATCAACGCCTCCAGCCACTTCGGCGAGGTGAAGTACTGATGCCACGGGTCGTCGGGCAGGGTATCGGCCATGGTCTTGATGACATGGGCCATGGTGTCCAGGCCGACCACATCGGAGGTGCGGTAGGTGGCGGACTTCGGCCGGCCGACCAACGGGCCGGTCAGCGCGTCCACCTCATCGAAGCCCAGGCCCGAGGCCTGCGTGTGATGGATCGTGGAGAGAATGGAGAACACGCCGATGCGGTTGCCGATGAAGTTCGGCGTGTCCTTGGCGTAGACCACCCCCTTGCCCAGGGTGGTGACCAGGAAGGTTTCCAGGCCCTCGAGCACGGCCTTGTCGGTGGTCTTGGCCGGAATCAGCTCGGCCAGGTGCATGTAGCGCGGCGGATTGAAGAAGTGCACCCCGCAGAAGCGGTGGCGCAGCTGCTCGGGCAGCACCTCGGACAGCTTGTTGATGCCCAGCCCCGAGGTATTGGAGGCCAGCACCGCGTGGTCGGCCACGAAGGGCGCGATCTTGGCGTACAGGTCCTGCTTCCAGTCCATGCGCTCGGCAATGGCTTCGATCACCAGGTCGCACTCGCGCAGCAGGTCAAGATCGCTGCCGTAGTTGGCGGGCGTGATGGCTTCGGCCAACGTCTTGGAGGCCAGCGGAGCGGGGGAGAGCTTGCCCAGTTGGGCGATCGCCTTGAGCACGATTCCGCTGGCAGGCCCCTCCTTGGCGGGCAGGTCGAACAGGACCGTATCCACGCCCGCATTGGTCAGGTGCGCCGCGATCTGGGCGCCCATGACGCCAGCGCCCAGGACGGCGGCGCGGCGCACAAGTAGTTTCTGAGACATATTCAACAAACCCTTGTTTTGGTTGAAATCATGATTCAAGGATGGCGGCACGAAACCCCGCCTCGGCAAATCGGATCAGTTCGCGGGCGGCGCGCTCACGATGCGCCGCCTCGGTGACGCCGGCAGGTCGTTTGATCAGGCCGAAGTCGGCCATGGCATAGGTCAGCGCCCCCGCCAGAAAGTCCAGCCGCCAGTACAGCTCTTCCTTGCTCAGGGCCGGCAGGCAGGCGGAGATGGCCTTGGCGAAGTCACGCAGCACGTGGCCGTAGTGGTCGGACAGGAACTTGCGCAGGTTGTCGTTCTTTTCGGCATAGGCCCTGGCGATGACCCGGACGAAAGCCGCGCCGCCCTGGCCATCCTCGGCCATGGCCAGGGCCGGCTGTACGAAGGCCGCCAGCACGGGTTCGAGCATGCCGGGATGCTCGCGGGTCGCAGCCTCCAACTGGCCCAGGCGCGCGGCCGTCATGACGTCCATACGACGCCGGAAGACCTCATTGACGAGGTTTTCCTTGGAGCCGAAGTGGTAATTCACCGCTGCGATGTTGACGTCGGCGCGGCTGGTCACCTGGCGCAGCGACGTGCCGGCAAACCCATGCAGGGCGAACAGCTCTTCGGCGGCGCCGAGGATGCGGTCCTTGGTGGAAAACTGGTTGCCGTTGGCCATGGTCGGTCGGGGTGTGAATCAAACGCTTGTTTGAGTCTGCGCCCTCGATGCGCCCCTGTCATGTTGCAGTGCGACAAAATCACGCGCGGGCTGCATCGTTGCGGGCGATACGTTAGAATTCCCACAACAAACCAACCTAAGCCCGCGTCCTGACGCGGGTTTTTCGTGCACCTGCGGATCGCGAGGTCCGTTTTTTCGGAGAAAATTCCATGGCGCTTGAGCGCACCCTGTCCATCATCAAGCCCGACGCCGTCGCCAAGAACGTCATCGGCGAGATCTACGCCCGCTTCGAGAAGGCCGGCCTGAAGATCGTGGCCGCCAAGTACAAGCAGCTGTCGCGCCGCGAAGCCGAAGGCTTCTATGCCGTGCACAAGGATCGCCCGTTCTTCAACGCGCTGGTCGAGTTCATGATCTCCGGCCCGGTGATGATCCAGGCGCTGGAAGGCGAGAACGCCGTGGCCGCGCACCGCGAGCTGCTCGGCGCCACCAATCCGAAGGACGCCGCGCCGGGCACGATCCGCGCCGACTTCGCCGATTCGATCGATGCCAACGCCGCGCACGGCTCGGATTCGCTGGAGAATGCCGCGATCGAGGTGGCGTACTGGTTCGCCGCCACCGAAGTGGTGTCCCGCTAAGGGAGGGCCCGTGACCGAGACCAAGCCGATTCCGGTTGTGACCACCACTGGCGACGCGCTCGCCGGTGGGCTGGTGCGCAAGCAGAACCTGCTCGATCTCGATCGGGTCGGGTTGGAGCGCTTCTTCGAGGAGACCCTCGGCGAGAAGCGCTACCGCGCCCACCAGGTGATGAAGTGGATCCACCACCGCTACGTCACCGACTTCGACCAGATGACCGACCTGGGCAAGTCGCTGCGCGCCAAGCTGCAGCAACATGCCGAGGTCGTCGTCCCCGGCGTGGTGTTCGACAAGCCTTCCACCGACGGCACCCACAAGTGGTTGCTGTCGATGGGCGTGGATGGCAAGAACGCTATCGAGACCGTTTATATCCCGGACAAGACCCGCGGCACGCTGTGCGTGTCCTCGCAGGTCGGTTGCGCTTTGAACTGCCAGTTCTGCTCGACCGCCACGCAGGGCTTCAACCGCAACCTGTCCACGGCCGAGATCATCGGCCAGGTCTGGGTGGCCGCGCGCCACCTGGGCAACGTGCCGGCGCAGATCCGCCGTCTCACCAACGTGGTGATGATGGGCATGGGCGAGCCGCTGGCCAATTTCGACAACGTCGTGCGCGCAATGAGCATCATGCGCGACGACTTGGGCTACGGGCTGGCGAGCAAGCGGGTGACCCTGTCGACGGCCGGCATGGTGCCGATGATCGACCGCCTCTCGACCGAGAGCGACGTGTCCCTGGCCGTGTCCCTGCACGCGGCACAGGACGACCTGCGCAGCCAGCTTGTTCCCCTCAACAAGAAATACCCGGTCGAGCAGTTGATGGCGGCCTGCGCGCGCTATCTGAAGGCGAGTCCGAAGCGGGACTCGATCACCTTCGAATACACGCTGATGAAGGGCGTCAACGACCAGCCGGAACATGCGCGGGCGCTGGTTCGGCTGATGCGGCAGTTCGGTAACCAGATGCAGTCCCGCGAAGCGGGGAAGGTCAACCTGATCCCGTTCAATCCTTTCCCCGGCACGCGCTACGAGCGCTCGGAGGAGCCGCAGATCCGTGCCTTCCAGAAGATCCTGCTGGACAATCAGGTGCTCACCATGGTCCGGCGCACCCGCGGTGACGACATCGACGCGGCCTGCGGGCAGCTCAAGGGACAGGTCATGGACCGCACGCGGCGCCAGGCCGAGTTCAATCGCCAGCTGCGTGAGCAGGGCCTGGGTGATGCCGCTGCGTAAGCTGCTGCTGGCGGGGATCATCCTTGCGGTGGCTGGCGCCGGCTGCTCGCGGCTGACCTTTGTCCGCCCAAAGGGGGGCATGAAGGAAATCGAGGTCCCCAAGAGCACTTACCACGTGCGCGACAGCAAGGCGACGCAGCTGCGGCTGGAAGAGCGGGAAAGCCTGGGATTATCCGAGCAGCGCCTGCGTGTGGGCGACCTGGATGCGGCCGAGCGCGAAGCGAACAAGGCGCTCAGGCTGAATCCTGATTCGGCCGATGCGCACACCTTGTTGGCCATTGTCGCCGGGCGTCGCGGGCAGGGCGAGGCGGCGGGCGAGCATTACCGCCGTGCGGCCGAGCTGTCGCCCAACAGCGGCAGCGTGCTCAACAACTATGGCGCTTGGCTGTGCAGCAATGGACATGCCGCTGAAGCGCTGGTGTGGTTTGACCGGGCCCTGGCTGCGCCCGGCTACGCGGCTCCGGCTTCGGCACTGGCCAATGCCGGGGGATGCGCGCTGCAGACCGGGCAATACGAGCGGGTGGAGCCTGACCTGCGCAAGGCCTTGTCGCTAGACCCGACCAATGCCTATGCGCTGGTTTCCATGGCGCGCAACGAGTACCGACTGGGCCACTTCATGGATGCACGCGCATTCGCCGAACGGCGTCTGGCAGCTGCACCAGCGGACGCAAGCGTGCTACAACTGGCAGCCGACATTGAGACCAAGCTCGGCGACAGGGCAGCTGCCGAGAAATATCGGCAGCGACTGCGGGCGGAGTTCCCGGATGCTGCTGCCGCAAGTTCCGGGGACACTGCAAGACCATGACGGATCGGAACACGACCCTCTCCGTGCCCAGTGATGGGCAACAGGCGGAGACCGGCGCGATGCTGCGCCGCGCCCGCGAGCAGCAGGGCATGACCGTCGCGCAGGCGGCTTCCCGGCTCAAGGTTCCCACGCGCGTGGTCAGCGCGCTCGAGGAGGGCGACTGGGCGCGACTTGGAGCGCCGGTCTTCGTGCGCGGACATTTGCGCAGTTACGCAAAACTGCTGGGTGTCGATGTCGCGGCCTACCTGGACCAGGCCTCCCTGCAGGCCGTAAGGCCGGTCGAGCTGGTCAGTCATACCCATACGCCGCGCTACCAGCGCGTCCTGGAGAGCACGGCCCGGCGTGCGGTCTACGTGGTGATCACGGTGTGTTTCTTCGCGGTGCCGATGTGGCTGCTGTTTTCGAACAATGGTGCTGGCACGCGTGCCCTGAAGACCGCGTCGCTGGATGTGATTCCCAAGGCCGAAGTGGCCGGTCAGCCTGCGACCAAGCCGGCTTCCGAGGAGCGCCCAGTGACGCCGCCGCCTGCCTCCTCGGCTGCCTATGACGACAACGGGCCGATCACCGCGTCCATGGCGCCGCGCCTGAATCGCGCGGCCGAGGCCGTCGGACCGCCGACCTCCGCGCTGCACCTGAGCTTCAGCGGCGACAGCTGGGTCGAGATCGAGGATCCGGAGGGGCACATGATCGAGCGCGGCCTGCTCAAGTCGGGCGATGAACGCGCGTTTTCGGCCGGACAGGTTGGCTGGATCAAACTGGGCAATGCGACTGCGGTTCAGGTTCAGCATGACGGGAGTACGGTGGACCTCACGCCGTATCAGCGGGCCAACGTGGCGCGCTTTGCGGTATCCTCCGACGGATCACTCGCGCCGGTCCAGGACTGATCCGCGAGGGTCTTCCTGAAGCAATTTGATGACCCCGCGTCTTGGCGGGGCGAGAGTACGCATGGCAATTGATGACCTGCTGGACGAGCACGAGCAGAGTGAGCGCGTCCGCAACTGGCTGAAGAACAACGGCGCCGGACTGATCGGTGGTATCGCGCTGGGACTGGCACTTATTTTTGGATGGAAGTGGTGGGTGCAGCACCGCGACCAGCAGGCCCAGGCGGGCTATGCCGCCTACGCCGAGGCGGTCAAGGCGATCGGGGGCGATGACCTCAAGCAGGCCCAGGCCAAGGTCGCCGCGCTGCGCGAGGCGTCTCCACAGTCGCTGTATGCCCAACTCGCTGTCCTTGAACTGGCCCAGGCACAGGTCAAGGCCAAGCAGCTAGACGCCGCGCTGGCCACCCTCAAGCAGGTCGCTGCGGATTCCCCGATGAAGCCTTACGCGGACCTGCATGCGGCGCGCTTGCTCAATGCGGCCGGCAAGCCTGAGGACGCCGTCAAGCTGCTGTCTTCCTATGACAGCCCATCCGCCCTGGAAGTGCGTGGTGACGCGCTGGTCCAGGCTGGCAAGCTTGAAGAGGCCCGCGACACCTATCTGAAGGCCATGACCGGCATGGATGTGGCATCGCCACAGCGCCGCATCGTCGCTATCAAACTCACCCATGCCGGCGGCACCCCGCCCGGGTCCGCGGAGTCGATCTGATGAAACTGGTTGTCAACCTCAAGCGCGTGGCCGTGGTCGTCGCGCTCGTCGCGGTGATGTCTGGGTGCACCACCGTCAAGGGCTGGTTCACCGATGACAAGAAAGCCGCCGAGAAGGCCGCAGTCGAACCGCTGCCCTTGGAAAAGTTCAAGCCGTCGATCGAGGTCGACAAGGTCTGGACCGCCAAGGCCGGTGATGGTGAAAAGCTCCTCGGGACCCGTCAGGGCCCGGCGATCGCCGATGGTCATGTCTATGCAGCCGCGATCGAGGGTGGCGTGCGCGCGCTCGACCTGCAGACCGGCAAGGAGCTGTGGCACAAGAAGATGAAGGACGAGCGCGTCTCGGCCATCGGTGCGGGTGAGGGCCTGGTGGTGATCGGCACGCTGTCGGGCAAGGTCATCGCCCTTGACCCGGCCACCGGGGACGAGAAGTGGACCGCCCAGGCGAGCAACGAGGTGATCGCCCCGCCGGTGATCGGTCAGGGCAACGTGCTGGTGCATGCCAACGACGGTCAGGTCCTGTGCTACCAGGTCACCGACGGCACCCGGCGCTGGTTCTGGAACCGTGAACAGCCAGCGTTGACCGTGCGCGGCAATGGCCCGGTGGAATTGGGGCCGGGCATCGTGTTCGTGGGCAATGACGACGGCACCCTGAGCGCATTGGCGCTCAACGATGGTCACTCGCTGTGGGACCAGACCGTGGGCCAGCCCGAAGGGCGCACCGAACTGGAGCGCATGGCCGACGTGGACGGCGCACCGGTGGTCGATGGCACCACGATCTACGCTTCCAGCTACAAAAACGCGACCATCGCGGTCGATGGTCCCAGCGGTCGCACCCTCTGGAGCCGCGACAACGGTGGGTTTGCCGGGCTGGGCGTCGGTCCGAGCAGCTTGGTGGTTGCCGACAACAAGGGCGCGGTGTGGTCGCTGGACAAGAACAGCGGCGGTTCGTTGTGGTCCAACCAGAAGCTGCTGCGTCGTTCACTGACTGCGCCGACGGTGGACGGCGACTACGCCGTGGTCGGTGACTACGACGGCTACGTGCACTGGCTGCGGCTGGACAATGGTGAAATCGTCGCGCGTGAGCGTGCCGGCGGCGACCCGATCCGGGCCAAGCCGGTTTTCGCCGACGGCGTGCTGATCGTGCAGAACACCGACGGCAAGCTGACGGCGTTCCGCATCAAGTAAACCCGTCCGCTGCCGACACGGGGAGCCGGAACATGCGTCCGGCTCCCCGTTTTCGTATCCTGTTGCGCCATGACGCGTCCTGGCGCGGGCCTGCCGGCACTGCTGCGGCGTCCCGGCCACAGGCCTTCCCTTGTTTCAACACCCCGGTCCTGGACCGATTCCAATGCTTCCACTTGTCGCCCTGGTGGGCCGCCCAAACGTGGGCAAGTCCACGCTGTTCAATGCGCTGACCCGCAGTCGCGACGCGTTGGTCCACGACGAGCCCGGCGTGACCCGCGACCGCAACTACGGCATCTGCCGCCTGGATCCCGAGCAGCCCTTCGTGCTGGTCGACACCGGCGGCATCGCCGGCGACGAGGAGGGTCTGTCGGGCGCCACGGCCCGTCAGGCGCGCGCCGCTGCGGCCGAGGCCGATCTGGTCCTGTTCGTGGTCGATGCGCGCGAAGGCGCTTCGGCGCTGGACGACGAGATCCTCGAATGGCTGCGCAAGACCGCCCGGCCCACCATGCTGGTGCTGAACAAGATCGACGGCGTCGATGAGGACAACGCCCTGGCGGATTTCGCCCGCTACGGGTTCTCCGACGTGGTGAGCCTGTCCGCGTCGCATCGGCAGGGCCTGGATGAACTGCTGGACGAGGTGTTGGGGCGGCTGCCGGAGGAGGGCGCCGGCGAGACGCTGGATACCGATCCCAACCGGGTCCGGATCGCGTTCGTGGGCCGGCCCAACGTCGGCAAGTCCACCCTGGTCAACCGCTTGCTGGGCGAGGAGCGGATGATCGCCTCCGAAGTCCCCGGCACCACGCGCGATTCGATCGCCGTGGACATGGAGCGCGACGGGCGCCTGTATCGTCTGGTCGATACCGCGGGCCTGCGCCGCAAGGGCCGGGTGGACGAGGTCGTGGAGAAGTTCTCCATCGTCAAGACCCTGCAGGCCATCGAGCAATGCCAGGTCGCGGTGTTGCTGCTGGACGCGACCGAAGGCGTCACCGACCAGGACGCCAGCGTGCTGGGCGCGATCCTGGATGCCGGCCGCGCCCTGGTGGTGGCGGTCAACAAGTGGGACGGACTGACCGACTACCAGCGCCAGCAGGCCGAGCAGTTGCTGTCGCGCAAGCTGGGGTTCGTTGAATGGGCCGAAGCCGTGCGCATCTCCGCCAAGCATGGTTCGGGGTTGCGCGAGCTGTTCAAGGCGGTCCATCGCGCGCACGCCTCGGCCACGCGCACCTTCGGCACCAGCGAGGTCAACAAGGCGCTGGAAATCGCCTACGAGTCCAACCCGCCGCCATCCATCCGTGGCCACGTGTCCAAGCTGCGCTACGTGCACCCGGGCGGAGAGAACCCGCCGACCTTCATCGTCCACGGCACGCGCCTGAAGGTGTTGCCGGAATCGTACAAACGCTATCTGGAGAACTTCTTCCGCAAGCGCTTCAAACTGGTCGGCACCCCGGTGCGCTTCCTGTTCCGTGAGGGCACCAACCCGTACGAGGGCAAGAAGAACGTGCTGACCGAGCGCCAGGTGGCCAAGAAGAAGCGCCTAATCCGCCACGCCAAACGTAAGTAGGCCGATGGCTGCATTCCCGACGCGCATCGATTACGCCCAGGCGCTGGAGACCGTCCTCAGGGTCGGCGCCCAGCGCCGCCTGACCCCGCAGCGTCTGGCGATCCAGCGTGTCGATGGACGGATCCTGGCCGAACCGGTGGACGCGGCCATTGCGCTGCCGCCGTTCGACAACAGCCGCATGGACGGCGTTGCGGTGCGCAGCGTGGATCTGAGTGACAGCGGCCCGACGACCCTGACCCTGGTGGGCGAGCAGTTCGCCGGGGCCGATGCGGGGCTGACGCTGCGGGCAGGGCAGTGCGCCCGGATCACGACCGGCGCGCCGCTCCCGGCAGGCGCCGACACGGTGGTGATGAAGGAACTGCTCGACTGGAGCGGTGAGCAGGTGATCGTCCCCGCCGGCGTGGCGGCTGGAAATGACGTGCGCCGCGCAGGTGAGGATGTGCAGGCCGGTACGCGGGTCCTGGAGATGGGGCAGGTCATGACCCCGGCCCGGGTCTCGCTTGCCGCGGCGCTCGGGCAGTCC
The DNA here is from genome assembly GCF_028198165.1 of Pseudoxanthomonas sp. JBR18. NCBI lineage: Bacteria > Pseudomonadati > Pseudomonadota > Gammaproteobacteria > Lysobacterales > Lysobacteraceae > Pseudoxanthomonas > Pseudoxanthomonas sp. JBR18. Next base: position 3,966,149 of record NZ_CP116339.1, on the reverse strand, counting down.
GACCTGGCGGTGTTTCCTCGCCCGACAGTCGCGGTGTTCTCGACCGGTGACGAGCTGACCGAGCCCGGCATGCCGCTGGGCCCAGGGCGGATTTACGACAGCAATCGTGACCTGCTGATGGGGCTGCTGCGCCAACTGGGCCTGGAGCCGGTGGCCTGGCCGCGCCTGCCGGATGATCCGCAGCGCGTGGAGACCGCGCTGCGCGATGCGGCGGCGGCCTTCGATGTGGTCATCACCGCTGGTGGTGTGTCGGCCGGTGAGAAGGACCTGGTCCCCGGACTGCTGCAGGCCCACGGCGAAGTGCATTTCTGGAAGGTGCGGATCAAGCCCGGCATGCCGGTGCTGTTCGGCGTGCTGGACCGGGCGGCGTTCCTGGGGCTGCCGGGCAATCCGGTCTCGGTCCTGGCCACGTTCCTGGCATTGGGCCGGCCGTTGCTGGATGCGATGCAGGGCAGGGCGGAGCTGCGGCCGCGCTTCATGGCGCGCCTGTCCAGCGCCTGGCGCAAGACGCATGCGCGCCAGGAGTTCCTGCGCGGGCGGCTGCACAGCGCCGACGATGGCAGCCTGCTGGTCGAGCCCAACCCGGCCGAAGCCTCCCACCAGCTGCGCGGGGCGGCCGACAGCGATGCGCTGATCGTCCTGGACGCCGGTGAGCGCGAATATCCCGCCGGCTTCGTGGTGCCGGTGCTGCCCTACTGACGTTCGCGCCCGCCGGTGTCGGAGGGGACGATAATCCGCGCATGGACATCGAACACCTCACGCCTGCACAAGCACTGCAGCGCCAGCGCGGCGGGGCCGTGCTGGTCGACGTACGCGAAACACATGAGCGCGCCCAGGGGCAGGCCGAAGGCGCGCAGGGCATTGCGCTTGCGCGCCTGCTGGAGCAGCCAGCGGACTTCCTGACGGACGCCTCGACGCAGATCGTGCTGATCTGCCAGAGCGGGCAGCGCTCCCTGGCGGCGGCGCAGGCCCTGCTGGGCCAGGGCTATACGCGGCTTGCCACGGTGGAAGGCGGTACCACGCGCTGGCGCGCCGAGGGCTTGCCCATGGTCGTCCCAGAGCTGGAGGCCGGACAGCGCGATTTCGGTGAGCGCTATGCACGCCACCTGCTGCTGCCGGAGGTGGGCGAGGCGGGTCAGCGCCGCCTGCTGGCATCGCGCGTGCTGCTGGTCGGCGCCGGAGGATTGGGCTCGCCGGCTGCCTACTATCTGGCGGCCGCTGGGGTCGGGCAGCTGCGGATCGTGGATGACGACGCGGTCGAGCGCAGCAATCTGCAGCGCCAGATCCTGCACACCGAGGCGCGGATCGGGATGGCCAAGGTGCACTCGGCCGCCGCCGCGCTGGAGGCGCTCAATCCCGGTGTGACGGTCCAGGCGCTCCAGACGCGGCTCGATGCCGACAACGTCGCCGCGCTGCTGGACGGCGTGGACGTGGTCATCGACGGCGCGGACAACTTCCGCACGCGCTACGTCCTCAACGACGCCTGCGTATCGGCCGGCAAACCCCTGGTCTACGGCGCCGTGCAGCAGTTCGAGGGGCAGGTCAGCGTCTTCGATGCGGGCCGGCAACCGGGCAGGGCGCCGTGTTATCGGTGCCTGTTCCCCATGCCGCCGCCCGCCGGGCTGGCGCCGGACTGCGCCGAGGCCGGGGTGCTGGGCGTCCTGCCGGGTGTCATCGGGCTGCTGCAGGCCACCGAGGCGATCAAGCTGCTGCTGCAGGTCGGGACGACGCTGGCCGGGCGCTTGCTCAACTTCGATGCACTGTCGATGCGGTTTCACGAACTGGCGCTTCCGGTCGATCCCACGTGTCCGGTCTGCGCGGTGACTGCCCGGACCTGAGCGACTGAGCGGAGGGAGCGTTGCTATCGCGCTCCCCGTGGCTGAAGTGATGCGTTAACGTTTCAGTCCATGTCCTTTCGAAGCTCCCCGCGATGCGCACCCTGATCTTGATCCTGGCCGGCCTGCTCATCGCCGTGGGCGCCGTTTTCCGCATGCCGCCACACTACCGGCGCCATGGCGCGGTCGCCTTCACCGTGCTATGGCTGCTGGCGGTAGGCTGGAACCTGCGAACCGGGCTGTCGCACGGTTACTCGTTGGGCGAGGAGGCCCCGCTGCAGTTGCTGATCTTCGCGCTGCCGGTGGCGCTGGCTTGGATTCTGGCGATCAGGCTGCGGAGGCCGAGGTGAGCGCTGCGGCGCATTCCGCGCGCGCGGCGACCGAGCCCCACCCGCTACTACGCGCGCGCGATGGGCACGAAGCCAAGGTCCATTACGCGGAACTGTTCTTCGACCTGGTCTATGTCTTCGCGGTCACCCAGGTCTCGCACTACCTGCTCGCGCATCTCACCGCCCTGGGCGTGTTGCAGGCCCTGCTGCTCTGGTGCGCGGTGTGGCTGGGCTGGCAGTACACCTGTTGGGCCACCAACTGGTTTGATCCGGAGACGCGGCCGATCCGCCTGCTGCTGTTCGCACAGATGGGCGTGGCCCTGGTCATGGCCGCCGCGATGCCCGGGGCCTTCGGTGAGCGCGGGCTGATCTTCGCCGGCTGCTATGCGGTGATGCAGGTGGGCCGGGCGCTGTTCCTGCGGCTTCAGCTGGGCACGCATCCGCTGGGGCCGAATTTCAGCCGGATCCTGGCCTGGGCGTGCATTTGCGCAGTGTTCTGGATCTGCGGTGGGCTGCTGGACGGCAACTGGCGCCTGGCGTGCTGGGCCGTGGCGATCCTTTGCGAATACATCTCGCCGATGTTCGGGTTCCGCCTGCCCGGGCTGGGGCGCTCGGACAGCGCTCGGGAGTGGACGATCGAGGGCGGGCATCTGGTGGAGCGCTGCGCGCTGTTCGTCATCGTCGCGCTGGGGGAATCGATCCTGGTCAGCGGTGCGACCCTGGCCCATGCGCATGACTGGTCCGGTGCGGTGCTGTCGGCGTTCGGCGTCGCTTTCGTGGGGAGCCTGGCGATGTGGTGGCTCTATTTCAACACCGCCGTGAGCGATGCCACCGAGGTGATCGTCCACGCCGACGACCCCGGACGATATGGCGCGCTGTTCCACTACATGCATTTGATTGTGGTGGGCAGCGTGATCGTGACCGCGGTCGGCAATGAGCTGGCCATCGCCGGCGGACATGGACATGTTTCCGCGTTGGCGTTCGCGGTGGTAGTTGGCGGCGCGCTGTTGTTCCTGTTGGGCAACGGCCTCTACAAGCGCGTGGTCTATGCGCGTTTCCCGCTCTCGCACCTGATCGGGCTGGCGCTGTTGCTCGTCGTGACCGGTGGCGCACCGTGGCTGGGACTGGCAGGCCTCAATACGGCCGTGACCGGGGTCCTGGAGACCCGCAGCCGCATGCGCATGCGCGCTGACAAGAACGGGCGACACGCCTAGTGCCGCCCGTCTGATCACACAGCCGAGACGGATCAGGCCGCCCGACGCTGACCGTCCGACTCCTGCAAGGCTTGCACCAGATCGAAAGGCCCCGCCTTGATCTCGTCCGCGCTTGGGGAGCGGCCGCCGCGCAAGAGTTCTTCGAAGGCCGCGAGTGCCTTGCCCTGCCCGACACCGGCTGCCGCCACGGCGTAGCCACCTTCCAGGCTGAACTCGATGAAGTCCAGGCTGCCGGGATCGCCCCAGAGGTGGCGCTCAGCGCCGGGCCGGGCGTGGCCCACGTAGCGCAGGCTCTTGCCGTACTGCATGGTCCAGAAGAAGGGGACGCGCCCGTCCATGGCGCCCTGCTGGCGGGCGAGGATCGCTTCGGCCGCAGCCATGCCCTCCTGCATGGCCACACGCCAATGTTCCACGCGTAGGCGTCCGCACGCGGTGGGGGCCGCTGCGATATCGCCCACCGCATAGACGCTGGGCGCCACGCGCATTCCCGCGTCGACCTTGACTGCGCCGTCCTCGTCGACGAACTCGCCGAGCAGCCCTGCATCCGGTGTGACACCCAAGCCGAGCAGCGCCAGCCCACACTTCACCCGGGTGCCATCCTCCAGGATCACCGCGTCCACCTGGCCATCGCCATGCAACGCCTCCACGCGTTGGCCGAGACGGAAGCGCACGCCGTTGTGCGCATGCAGATCCTGGATGGCGCGAGCGGGCTCCGGGCCGAGCAAGCCGCGCAGGATCTGATCGTCCGGTCCAATCACGGTGACCGATTTCGCTCCGCCATCGCCGACCAGGCTGGCGGCGGCCTCCAGGCCGATGAAGCCCGTCCCGACAATGACGATGTCCTGCCCCTGGGCGCCCTCACGCAGCGACTTCGCGTCATCCAGCGAACGCAGCATGTGCACGCCGGACAAGTCTGCGCCTGGCAGGTCGGCGGACTCCGGCGAGGCGCCGGTAGCGACCACCAGATGGTCGTAGCGCAGCCGTTCCCCGCCAGCAAGGGTGACGTGCTTGTGGGCCATGTCCAGGGCGCTAACCGGTGTCTTGACGAGGGTGATCCGCTGCCTGTCCGCCCAGTCCTGCCCACCGAGGGGGAGGTCGTCCGCGTCCATTTCCCCGGCGAGAAACGCCTTGGAGAGCATGGTGCGGTCGTAGGGGGCCACGCCTTCCGGCGCCAGCATGGTGATGTGCCCGGCATAGCCGCGCAGGCGCAGGGTCTGGGCAGTCATGAACGCACTCGCGCCCGCGCCAACAATCACCACGTGGTCATTTGCCAGCTGGGGAATGGGCGCGCTGGTCGGCGCGGTGCGGGAGGTATCCACGCACCAGCCATCGCCGTCGCGCTCGACCACGAACCGGGTCAGGTGCTCGGTGGCCGGCGGTTCGCGCAGGCCGCCATCGGTGGTATCGAACGCCGCATGATGCCAGGGACACACCACGCGCCCGGCGCAGCGCACGCCCTCGCTGAGGTCGGCCCCGGCGTGCGGACAGGTGCCCTGAAACGCGCGGATGCGTTCGCCATCACGCAGGATCAGGATCTTCTGGTCATCGGCGGCGTAACCGCGCATGCCGCCATCGGGAATGTCGCGGGTCTGGAAATGGATCGTGGCCATGCGCTCACCTGATCGTACGGGGGAGCTTCGACCTTGCCGGCCTCGCTGGCAGGGCTACGTCAACAAATCGCTGCGATCGCGTATGCGTAGCACCGTTGTTCAGTACCGGGCGGGTTTGGCGTGATGGACACGTGCATGCAGCGCCCATCCGCAGGCGTCCGGCGCGAAGACCTGCCGCAGATCATCCCCGTCAGCCGTGGCGCTTGCGCGCCTCGGCGAAGGCCGCCAGCTGGGCGGGAGTGGCTTCGGCCTGATGCTGGGCCTTCCACTCGGCGAAGGGCATCCCATAGACGGCCTCGCGGGCCTGATCCTTGCTCACCGGCGTACCGGCGGCCTCCGCTGCTTCGCGGTACCAGTCCGAGAGGCAATTGCGGCAAAAGCCGGCCAGGATCATCAGATCGATGTTTTGCACGTCGGGGCGTTCGACGTTGAGATGCCGGAGCAGGCGGCGGAAGGCGGCGGCTTCGAACTGCGTGGTGTCGGTCATGGGGGCAATCGGGGACAATAGGGAGCCAAGGACTCTACACCGCACCCCGATGACCGCTGCCATGCCCGCCCGCATCCTCGATGGACGTCGTATCGCCGAGGACCTCCTGGATCAGCTCAAGCAGCGGGTCGAGGTGCGCGTGGCGGCGGGCAAGCCAGCGCCCGGTCTGGCGGTGGTGCTGGTGGGCGGCGACCCGGCCAGCGCCGTGTATGTGCGCAACAAGCGGCGCGCCGCGGAGAAGGTGGGCATCATCGCCCACGATTACGACCTGCCGGCGGGCACCACCGAGGCCGAGTTGCTGGCCCTGATCGACCGACTCAATGCGGACCCGGCGATCCACGGCATCCTGGTCCAGCTGCCGCTGCCCGGGATTCCCGATGCGCGCCGGCTGATCCACAGGATCGATCCGCGCAAGGACGTCGATGGCTTCCATCCGGAGAACGTAGGTCACCTGGCCTTGCGCGAATTCGGCCTGCGCCCGTGCACGCCGCGCGGCATCGTGACCCTGCTCGGGCACACCGATCAGCCGGTGCGCGGTCGCAACGCCACCATCGTCGGGGTGTCCAACCATGTCGGCCGGCCGATGGCGCTGGAGCTGCTGATCGCTGGCTGTACGGTGACCTGTTGCCACAAGTTCACGCCGGCCGAGGTACTGGAGGCCAATGTGCGCAACGCCGATATCCTGGTGGTCGCCGTCGGCCGGCCGAACCTGGTTCCCGGCGAGTGGGTCAAGCCCGGGGCGGTGGTGATCGACGTGGGCATCAACCGGCTCGAGGACGGCCGCCTGACCGGCGATGTTGGCTTCGAGGCCGCCGCGGCGCGCGCCAGCTGGATCACGCCGGTGCCCGGCGGCGTGGGCCCTATGACCGTGGCCACCCTGATGCAGAACACCCTGGAAGCGGCCGAAGCCGGCGACGCCGGCTGAGCCGGGCAGGGGGGATTTGGCCGAGCGTCCCGCCCGCTGGCGCTTTCAATGCTGCTTTCCATCCGTGGACTGAGGAAAAGCCTGCGGCGCTGCGGTACAATGTCGCGCTTCCCAAGAACCGGTTAGGTGGCCGATGCTCCGCATCCTGGCTGAAGCACTGACGTACGACGACGTTTCCCTCGTCCCCGCCCATTCGATCGTCCTGCCCAAGGACGTCAGCCTGGAAACGCGGCTCACGCGCGACCTGAAGCTGAAACTGCCGATCCTCTCGGCCGCGATGGATACCGTCACCGAGCATCGCCTGGCGGTGACGATGGCCCAGCTGGGCGGCATCGGCATCATCCACAAGAACCTCAGCGTCGACGAGCAGGCCGCCGAAGTGGCCCGGGTCAAGAAGTTCGAATCCGGGGTGATCACCGAGCCGTTCACGGTCGGCCCGGACACCACCATCGCCGAAGTCCTCAAGCTCACCCGCGACCGCAATATTTCCGGCGTGCCGGTCGTTGACGGTGGCCAACTGGTCGGCATCGTGACCAGCCGCGACATGCGCTTCGAAAAGAAGCTCGACGATCCGGTCCGCCACATCATGACCAAGAAGGATCGCCTGGTCACCGTGCGCGAAGGCGCCAGCGACGAGGAAGTGCTGGAGCTGCTGCACAAGCACCGCATCGAGAAGGTGCTGGTGGTCAACGACGGCTTCGCCCTGCGCGGGCTGATCACGGTCAAGGACATCCAGAAGAAGTCCGACAGCCCCAACGCTGCCAAGGACGCCTCCAGTCGTTTGCTGGTCGGCGCCGCGGTCGGCGTCGGCGGCGATACCGAGCAGCGGGTCGAGGCGCTGGCGGCTGCCGGCGTGGACGTGGTGATCGTCGATACCGCCCACGGTCATTCCCAGGGTGTGCTGGACCGCGTGAATTGGGTCAAGAAGACCTTCCCGCAGCTGCAGGTCATCGGCGGCAACATCGTGACCGGCGACGCTGCGCTGGCGTTGATGGATGCCGGTGCCGACGCAGTCAAGGTCGGCGTGGGTCCTGGTTCGATCTGCACCACGCGCGTGGTCGCGGGCGTTGGCGTGCCGCAGATCACCGCGGTGGACATGGTCGCCGAGGCTCTGCAGGATCGCATCCCGCTGATCGCCGACGGCGGCATCCGCTTCTCTGGCGATATCGGCAAGGCGCTAGTCGCCGGCGCGTCCACGGTGATGATCGGCGGCCTGTTCGCCGGCACCGAGGAAGCCCCGGGCGAGGTCGAGCTGTTCCAGGGCCGCAGCTACAAGAGCTATCGCGGCATGGGTTCGTTGGCCGCGATGGAGAAAGGATCCAAGGATCGCTATTTCCAGGACGCCTCCGATGCTGACAAGTTGGTGCCCGAGGGCATCGAAGGTCGCGTGCCGTATCGCGGTTCGGTCGGCAGCATCGTCCACCAGCTGGTCGGTGGCCTGCGCGCGACCATGGGCTACGTGGGCTGCGCGACCATCGAAGAGATGCGCACCAAGCCGCAGTTCGTGCACATCACCGGCGCCGGCATGCGCGAGAGCCATGTGCATGACGTGCAGATCACCAAGGAACCGCCGAACTACCGGGCGGGGTAAGGCAGGCCGCTTGCGCGGCCCTGCCGCGCCGCCTGCCGAATGTCTAGCCACGGATGGCCGGGCCGGACGTTCCAAAGCCGAGATCTCGCGCCAGGAAGGCAGCAAGAACACAATCAAAGTGACGCGCGCAGGTTCCGGTTTGCGCGCGTTGTCTTATCCAGATGCCAAGGGTGCGCCAGGCCGATGACCAATATCCATCACGACAAGATCCTGATCCTCGACTTCGGCGCGCAGTACACGCAACTGATCGCCCGTCGCATCCGCGAGATCGGCGTGTACTGCGAAATCTGGGCCTGGGACCACGATCCGGCCGAGATCGCAGCCTTCGGCGCAAAGGGCATCATCCTGTCCGGCGGCCCTGAATCGACCACGCTGCCGGGCGCGCCCGCCGCGCCGCAGGAAGTGTTCGACAGCGGTCTGCCGATCTTTGGCATCTGCTACGGCATGCAGACCCTGGCCGCGCAGTTGGGCGGGGCCACCGAGGCCGCCGACCAGCGCGAGTTCGGTCATGCCGAGGTCGAGGTCATCGCACCCGACGCGCTGTTCTCGGGCCTGACCGATCATCCGGGTGCCGCCAGGCTCAACGTGTGGATGAGTCATGGCGACCACGTCTCCAAGGCCCCGCCGGGCTTCACCGTCACCGCCACCACCGATCGCATCCCGGTCGCGGCCATGGCCAACGAAGACAAGCGCTGGTACGGCGTGCAGTTCCACCCGGAGGTCACCCACACCCTGCAGGGGCAGACCCTGCTGCGCCGCTTCGTCACCGAGATCTGCGGCTGCGCCACGCTGTGGACGGCGGCCAACATCATCGAAGACCAGATCGCCCGCGTGCGCGAGCAAGTCGGCGATGACGAGGTGATCCTGGGGCTGTCCGGTGGCGTCGATTCCTCGGTGGTCGCCGCCCTGTTGCACAAGGCCATCGGCGACAAGTTGACCTGTGTGTTCGTCGATACCGGCCTGCTGCGCTGGCAGGAGGGCGACCAGGTGATGGCGATGTTTGCCGAGCACATGGGCGTCAAGGTGATCCGCGTCAATGCCGCCGAGCGCTATTTCGCAAAGCTTGAAGGCGTGGCCGACCCGGAAGCCAAGCGCAAGATCATCGGCAACCTGTTCGTGGACATCTTCGACGAAGAGTCCAGCAAGCTGTCCAACGCCAAGTGGCTGGCTCAGGGCACGATCTACCCCGACGTGATCGAGTCGGCCGGCAGCAAGACCGGCAAGGCCCACGTGATCAAGAGCCACCACAACGTCGGCGGCCTGCCCGAGCACATGAAGCTCGGCCTGGTCGAGCCGCTGCGCGAGCTATTCAAGGACGAGGTGCGCCGCCTGGGCGTCGAGCTCGGCCTGCCGCGCACCATGGTCTACCGCCACCCGTTCCCCGGCCCGGGCCTGGGCGTGCGCATCCTGGGCGAGGTCAAGCCCGAGTACGCCGAGCTGCTGGCCAAGGCCGATGCCATCTTCATCGACGAGCTGCGCAAGGCCGACCTGTACGACAAGACCAGCCAGGCCTTTGCCGTATTCCTGCCGGTCAAGTCGGTGGGTGTGGTCGGCGACGCGCGTGCCTACGAATGGGTCATCGCACTACGCGCGGTGGAAACCATCGACTTCATGACCGCGCACTGGGCGCACCTGCCGTACGACTTCCTCGGCACCGTCAGCAACCGCATCATCAACGAACTGCGCGGCGTCTCGCGTGTGGTCTACGACATTTCCGGCAAGCCGCCGGCGACGATCGAGTGGGAGTGAGATCAGGTCCTTCGGGGCTATCACCAGCCATCGAAAGTCCGTCATAACGTCGCGCAGGTCCGGCGTCGCCTTGCGATCTGCGTAGACGCACTCGCTCTCACGCCACGTCTGCTTGATCGGGCCCAGCAAGCGCTGGTCTTCCCCTGCGCACTGAGTGGCGGCTTCAACCGAGTATGGGAGTCACTGCGGTGGACGCCCAGCGCCCGGCACACGGCACACGGCAGCAGCCGAAACAGCTACGTGCTCTCCCTTATGAACACGTACTCCCTCCGGGCGTCTTGGCTAAGTGCGTGGCGGCTTTTTAACGTCACGTTCCCCGGACACCCCGCTGAGATGGCCTTTCAGGCGACGCACCTCAGCGCCATGTTCGACCGCCAGCGAGCGCGCCCGGGCTTGGGTCTGCTGAACTTCCGGATCCTGCCCGAGAGACCGGGCTTTGTGATACCGAGGCGCGCGGTCATCGCAACCCTACGATGACCGCGCTTGGTCAGCTGGCGTACTGCCTCGATCTGAGCTCGTCCGTATCCCGCTTGCCGCTCATTGACGCCGCTTGTCTGGCCATTGCGAACGGCTCCGAGGTGTCTACCAAGGTCGGGCGAGACATTTCATGGGAGATCCGACGCCAGCGTGGCCCATCAATGGACGGCCTTTCCGTCCTTGGTGAGCAGCTCTCTCGCCATCTCTATTGCCTCCTCACGTGAAGCAGCAAGCAGCAGAGGGTAGCCCCAGAACTTGGCGAAAAGGACCGCAAATGCCTTGTAACCCAGGCGTTTGGCCTGGTTCGGCTCGATCTGAATCATTGCCAGGACCAGTTTTCGCAATTCAACCTTGTGTTTTTTCATCCAAAGCGCGAGGCGCTTCTTTTCTTCCGGCGAGTGCTCGTGCTCTTCTTCAGGTGGTGCGGTATCGCTCAAGATCACGAAGGGCTCTCCGCGCTGCAAATTGGTTTCGAACTCGTCGAAGTCCTTCTGGTGATCATGTCCGGGTTCTTGCGCAAGATTCATCCAGACCAAGGGGAAGTCGGAGCTATTCATCGGCATGGCCGTTTTCCTTAGCGTTTGATGTGATGCCAGGTGGTCGCGATAGCGAACACGCCGGGCAGCGAAATGAAGAACACTGCCGAAAAGGCGACGTACCAACCGTCGCGCAACCCGTCGGCGATTCCCCCGAGGGTATTCAGGACGACGAGCAGGCTGCCGAATACCAGCGCAGCCCACTGGGCTTTACGCGTTCCGATCAGCGCGAAAAGCACCGTGACGATCCAGCAACCATAGAACGCGGGGAACACCCACAGTATCCCGGGATCAAACGTGATCGCCGGCGTCGCTCCTTGCGCTCTCACGAAGTCGTTTACGTAAAAGAACAACTGGAAGGTGACGAAAAGCACGGCACCAGCGGCTGTCGTCAACCAGCACAAGGCGACCTTGTTGGAGTTGCTCTTGGCCAGGGCTTGAGTCGGGGTAGGGGGCTGAGGGGGCATAAGCGTTTTCTCGATAATCAATGGTGATAGGGCCGAGGATTTCCAGCCGTTGAAGCGTTCGTCTCAGCGCAAATCAATACCGATAGTTCAGCGTCACCATCACATTGCGTGGTGCGCCATAACCCACGGTGTCGAAGTCGCCCTTCTGTAGCGCGTACTTCTTGTCAAAGGCGTTGTTGACGTTGACGGCGACGTTGGTCCGCTTGGTGATGGAGTAGCGCCCCATCAGTGATACCTGCGCATAGGAACCCTGCTCCCCGCCCAGCGAACTGGTGCCGCTGTTGGGCGCCTGGTAGAACCGGCTTTGCCATTTGGTGCCTGCGCCCAGCGTCAACTTGCTCCAGTCTCCGGGCAACTGGTAGGTAGTGAAGAACTGGGCCGTCGTACGCGGCAACTGCGAGTTCAGGCGGACGTCATCGCCATCATGCGCCGTGAAGTGGGAGACGCCTGCGTAAATGTTCCAGCCACGCGCCAGTTCACCCTGCAGATCCAGCTCGATCCCGCGCGACTTCGTCCCGTCAGCGCCTTTGTAGGCTTGGCCACCGGCTGGGGTATAGGTGCCCGCGACGATCTGTGCCGCGTTGTCCAGGTTGGTCTCGAACAAGGCCACCGACGCATTCAGACGCCCGTCCATGTAAGCGCCCTTGAGGCCGATCTCCTTGGTTTTTCCCTTTGACGGCGCGAGCACGTTGCCGTTGCTGTCTCGATAGTCGGTCTGCGGGTTGAAGATGCCGGTATAGCTGACGTAAGCCGAATAAGTCTTGTTGATATCGTAGATCAGGCCCGCATAAGGAGTGAATTCTCCGCTCTTCTTGTAGTGCAACGAACTGCCGTTGGCGTTGTCGTCGATTTCGTAATTGCTCAGGCGGCCACCGACGATGAGTTTCAGCGGCGTGGCCAGCGAGAAGCGGGCCGCACTGTAGAAACCGCTCTGCTTGACTTGGGTGCGGGTCGGTATCCAAGGCATGGCCTCGAAGTCGGGCCGGGGTAGGGCGGGCGTCAAGTCATAGACATTGACCGGCGTCAAGGCCGCATAGAACGGCGCGATATCCTCTTGGTTGCCCGTACGGCGCGAACTCATGGCACCCACCACCAGATCATGCTGGCGGCCGAACAGTTCGAACGGGCCGCTCGCCATCACGTCGAACGTGTTTTGACGGCTGCGTGCTTCGGAGGCCAGTGCGACTGGATAAGCGCCGAAGGGAAAAAAGCCCAGTCCTGTGGCGCGATCGGGGCTGCCGACCAGACCGGCCAGTTGGGCATTGGATTCGGTGCGGTACTGGTTGGCGATAGCACGCAGTTTCCAGTCGTTGTCAAAACGGTGCTCGATCTCGGCAAACGCCGTCTTGAGGGTATTGTCCCAACGGCTCCAGTCCTGCGCGTAAGTCTTGGAACGTGAATATTCCGCCTGCGTGCCGTCGCTGAACCAGAGTGGCAATCCTCCCCAGGTGGCGCCTTTTGGCGTGATGTCCTGGTACTCATAGCCCAGGCTCGCCGTCGTGTCCAGGGTCAGATCCGCCTCGATGATGCCGTAGAACGACTTCCTCTCCGGTTTGTAGCTGTCGAGGTAGGAGTGGCCATCCTGGTACGTTCCTACGAGGCGCGCACGGATGTGGCCGTCCTCGGTCAACGGCATCGAGATGTCGCCCATGCTCCGGTAGGTGTCCCAGCTCCCAGCACCGAGCGAGGCGGCGGCCGAGAAGTCGCGGGTTGGTCGCTTGCGCACCAAATTGATGGCGGCCGACGGATTGCCGGTGCCGGTCAACAAGCCGGAACCGCCGCGCACGACCTCGACACGATCATAGAACGCGGTGTCGATCGAGCCGATGCCGCTCCCACTGACGATGTCGCCGACGACGGTGGGGATGCCGTCGTACTGAACGTTGTTGATCAGGAAACCGCGCGAATAGAAGCTCGTTCGTTCGCTGTCGGATTGGTACGGCGCGACGCCGGTGGTGTTCTCCAGCACGTCCTGCACCGAATTCAACTGCTGGTCGTCCATGTGCTGGCGCGTGATCACCGTCATTGCCTGCGGTGTTTCCTTCATCGACAGCGGCATGCGCGTAGCGGCAGCCGTCTCGCCGGTGGTGTAGAGGCCAGTGCCTTCGGTGGTCGCCGTATCCATGTGGCCCTTGACGGTGAGGGCCGGGAAGGCGGTCGCCTCTTGAGACGCCTCGCCCGTCTTGGTTTGCAACGGTGCTGACTCGGCCGCGGATGCGCCCTGTGCGCAAACAAGAACTGCGGCCGCAACGGCAGCGCTCAACCGGGTCCGCGGCGTGGCCGTGATGGCGCCCTTGTAGCGGCCATTCAGACGAGGGGGGACGGTGCCGGGGCCTGTATCCATATCGATCGGCCAGCGAGATTTCCCGTCCGTTGTGGGGTCAGCCATGAACAATACTCATTCGCATTTAGGAGCCGTATTTAACAATATTGACGCCCTGTGGCGATGGCGAAATCAGGCCAGGTTCTTGTCCATTTAGGCCAGAAGCGGCGATGGCGGCGAATTGGCCGTAATGAAAAACATTATGACCTGGTTTCGCAATGCTGCGCTTGGCTCGCGTGAGTACGCTGCGCTCGATCGCGGTTTGCCGCGCCTCAGCTCGAGTGCTTGGCCGGCCGAAACAAGCACTTTGTCCTGACCGAGGAATCCCGTTATGTCCCCTCTTTGGCTTTGTATGGTGGTGATGCGCAGTCGGCCGCACGTGCCCTCGGCACCGGCGGTCGTTGAGGGAAATCCATGAGCCGCGCCGCCGTCTCCCGTGCCAAGCCCCTTGTCCTAAGCGCTGTTGGCCTCGTCGTGGTGTTCGGCCTGCTCTATGCCTGGCGCACCATTCACAGCGCAGGCGCTGAACAACACGCCATGCCGCCGCTGCCGGTTTCGACGATCCGCGCCGAGCCTCGCAGCGTGGCCGAGGAATTGCAGGCCGTTGGCGACCTGCAAGCCGTGCGCGAAGTGCTGTTGTCCCCCGATACGTCGGGCCGCGTGACGGCCATTCATTTCGAGGCGGGCCAGACCGTGAAGGAGGGCATGGCGCTCGTGCAGCTCTATGACGCCCCCGAACAAGCGGATCGTGCCGCAGCGGCGGCCAAGGCCGATTTCGCCCAACTGCAACTCCGGCGCTCGCAGGAACTGGCGCCCACCGGCGCCGAGCCGCGCGAAATGCTCGAACAACGAAAGGCGGAAGCTGCCCAAGCACTCGCGGCGGTGCGGCAACTGGACGCGCGCATCCAGCAGAAAACCATCCGCGCGCCGTTTTCCGGCCAGCTTGGCATCCGCCGCATCAATCCCGGTCAGTATCTCAACGCTGGCGATGAGATCGCCACGTTGACCCAACTCGATCCGCTCTACATCGACTTCACCCTGCCGCAGCAGGACTTGGCCAAGCTGACGCCGGGCGCGCAGGTGCGGGTCACGGTGGATGCCGCACCGGGCAAGGTGTTCACCGGCAGGATCACCAGCATCGAGCCACGCATCAACGATGAAACGCGCAATGTGGCCGTGCAGGCCCTGTTGTCCAACGCCGACCATCTCCTGAAGTCCGGGATGTACGCCACGGCGCGGCTGGCGCTGCCCACGACGACCGACAGCATCGTATTACCGCTGACGGCGATCCAGACATCCGCCTCCGGTGACAGCGTGGTGCTCGTGCAGGGCGCCGATGCGCAGGGAGTCGGCAAGGCGGTCACCGTGCCGGTCATCACCGGTCGGCGACTCGGCGAAGACGTCGTTGTGACCCAGGGCGTCAAGGCCGGCGACATCGTGGTGATGGCCGGCCAGAATCGGCTCCCGCCCGGTGCGATGGTGAAGATCAATGCGGCGGCGGCCGCAGCGCCGCACGCCGCTCCAACGGTCGCCTCTGCCGCTGGTACACGGTAGAGGACGGCGCCATGCATTTCACCGACATCTTCATCCGCCGACCCATCCTTGCACTGGTCGTCAGCCTGTTGATCCTGCTGATGGGGGCCACCGCCGTGTTCCTGCTCCCCGTCCGGCAGTATCCCTATCTGGAAAACGCCACCATCACGGTCAGCACCACGCTCCCGGGTGCGACCCAGGACGTGATGCAGGGTTTCGTCACCACGCCGATCGCGCAGTCCATCGCCACCGCCAGCGGCATCGAATACCTCAGTTCGACCACCACGCAAGGCAAGAGCGAGATCAAGGCGCGCCTGGTGCTCAACGCCAACGCCGATCGCGCGATGACGGAAATCCTCGCCAAGGTGCAGCAGGTCAAGTACCAGTTGCCGGCGGGTGTCACCGATCCAGTCATCAGCAAGTCCACCGAAGGCGGCACGGCGGTGCAGTACATCGCCTTCCACAGCAAGACCCTTTCGATCCCGCAGGTCTCGGATTTCGTGTCCCGCGTGGCGCAGCCGCTGTTTACCAGCATTCCGGGTGTTGCCTCGGCCGATGTCTATGGCGGCCAGCCGCTGGCCATGCGTATCTGGATCGACCCGGTGCGACTGGCGGCGCATGGGTTGTCGGCCGGCGAGATTTCGGCCGCGCTGCGGTCAAATAACGTGCAAGCCGCGCCGGGCCAACTGAAGAGTTCGCTGACCGTCACCAACATCAGCGCGGCCACCGATCTGCGCAGCGTCGATGACTTCCGCCAGATGGTCGTCAAATCCAGCACCGGTGGCGGCGTGGTGCGGCTGTCCGATGTCGCCACGGTGGAAGTCGGTGGTCAGAACTACAACAATCTGTCGTTCGCCACCGGCGTGCCTGCCATCTTCGTCGCCCTGCAGCCGACGCCCGATGGCAATCCGCTGGAGATCGTCAAGAACGCCAACGCACTGCTGCCCAAGATCCGCGCGATGGCACCGCCGGGGCTGAGCGTGGCCCCCAACTACGACGTGGCACGCTTCGTCAACGCGTCCATCGAGGAGGTGAAACACACGCTGATCGAAGCCATCGTGATCGTGATCGTGGTGATCTTTCTGTTCCTCGGCACCTTCCGCGCCGTCATCATCCCGGTGGTCACCATCCCGCTGTCGCTGGTCGGCACGGCGGCGCTGATGCTGGCCTGCGGCTTCTCGATCAATCTGCTGACACTGCTGGCGATGGTGCTGGCGATCGGCCTGGTGGTGGACGATGCGATCGTCGTGGTGGAAAACATCCACCGCCACATCGAGGAAGGACTGACGCCCGTGCGCGCGGCACTGCTCGGCGCTCGCGAAATCATCGGGCCGGTGATCGCCATGACGATCACGCTGGCGGCGGTCTATGCGCCCATCGGCCTGATGGGCGGGCTCACCGGCGCGCTGTTCAAGGAGTTTGCTTTCACGCTGGCCGGTTCGGTGATCGTCTCGGGGATCGTCGCACTGACGCTCTCGCCGGTGATGAGTTCGATGTTGCTCAACTCCAAGCAGGGCGAGGGAAGGCTCGCGAAGCGGATCGAACACGCCATGGAACGGCTGACGGCATTCTATGGGCGTCTGCTGGCCCACACCCTGGCCGCGCGCGGCGCGGTGCTGCTGGTTGGCGCGGTCGTGCTGGTCGCGATCGTGGTGTTGTTCACCGGCACCCGCCGCGAGCTGGCGCCCACGGAGGATCAGGGCGTCGTCATCGTCGTCACCAAGGCGCCGCAATATGCCGGGGTGGGCTACAGCGCCCGCTATGCTCAACAGATCGAAAAGCTGTTCGAGCAGATTCCCGAGTTCGATAGCAGCTTCATGAATATCGGCGACTCCGCCGGCGGCCAGAACATGATGCTCGGTGGCGCGATCCTCAAGGACTGGTCGCAGCGCAAGCGGTCGGCTGCCGACATTCAGGGCCAGATCCAGGCGGCCGGTGGCGCCATCGACGGCGAGACCTTGACCGCCGTGCAGTTGCCCCCGCTGCCAGGATCCAGCGGAGGCCTGCCGGTGCAGATGGTGCTGCGCTCACCCGACGACTTCAAGACGCTCTACGAGACCGGCGAGAAGCTCAAGATGGCGGCCTATGCCAGCGGGCTGTTCCTCTATGTGCAAAACGACCTGTCCTACGACAGTCCGCAGGCGCACATCACCGTCGACAATGCGAAAGCCAGCGAGATGGGCGTGACCATGCAGTCCGTCGCCGATACCCTGGCCGTGCTGGTCGGTGGGAATTACGTCAATCGCTTCAACTTCCACGGCCGCTCCTATGACGTGATTCCACAGGTGCGTGACGGCGAGCGCATGACGCCGGAAGACCTCGGACGGTTTTATGTCAAGGCGACCTCCGGCGCGCTGGTGCCACTGTCGACCGTGGCTCACGTCGAGATGCGGCCGCAGGCGAACCAGCTCACCCAGTTCGGGCAGATGAACTCGACCACGCTGGAAATGCTGCCGGCCCCGGGCGTGAGCATGGGCGAAGCGGTGAAGTTCCTGCAATCGCAGCAATTGCCGCCCGGCACCAGCGTGGACTGGCTCAGCGATAGCCGCCAGTTCGTGCAGGAGGGCAACCGCTTGTTGGTGTCGTTCTGCTTTGCGCTGGTGGTCATCTTCCTGGTGCTGGCGGCTCAGTTCGAAAGCCTGCGTGATCCGCTAGTGATCCTGGTGACGGTGCCGCTGGCCGTCTGCGGCGCGCTGGTGCCGCTGTGGCTGGGCTTTGCGACGCTCAACATCTACACGCAGATCGGGCTGGTCACGTTGATCGGTCTGATTTCCAAGCACGGCATCCTGATGGTCACCTTTGCCAACCATATCCAGCACCACGACAACGTGAGCCGCATCGAAGCCATCGAGAAGGCCGCGGCGGTGCGCATGCGTCCCGTGTTGATGACCACGGCGGCGATGGTTGCGGGTCTGGTGCCGTTGCTGTTCGCCGACGGCGCGGGCTCGGAAAGTCGCTTCTCCATCGGCATCGTCGTGGTGATGGGCATGCTGATCGGCACCTTCTTCACGCTGTTCGTTTTGCCCACCATCTACAGCTTCATCGCCAAGGATCATCGTGCGGCAGCGGAAAGCCCTCGCGCTCGTGAACTTGCTACTGCGGAGGCTCCCAGTGTCGAACTCTAAGTTGCTATCTCTCTACGTTGAAGCAGGGACTATGGCTCCGCGCCGGCCAGCGCTTCGTGCGTGGCGTACGACCTCCCTGGCGGCTGCCATCGCTGCGCTCGTCGCCGGTTGCGCCAGTGGCCCTGACTATCATGCCCCGGCGTTGCCGAAAACCGCAGCCGGGCCCTTTGTCAGCCAATCATCTGACACGGATGCCGCCGCAGCGCTGCCCGCCGACTGGTGGAAGCTGTACAACGATCCCGCACTCAACGACGTGTTGCAGGAAGCATTGTCAGCCAATACCAATCTGCGCGTGGCACTGGCCAATCTCGATCGCGCGCGGGCCATCTACAAGGAAGCGCGCGGCGGGCTTTTGCCCTCGACCAACCTATCGGCAGGCGCAGGCTACGGACGCGACCAGACCACCTGGACGGGCACCGGCCAAGCTCCCAAACAGTGGAGCTACACCGGCGGGCTCGATGTTTCCTATGAGGTCGATCTGTTCGGCCGGGTCAGGCGCGACATCGAGGCCGCACGTGCCGACACCGAGGCAGTCGCCGCTGCCTACGATGCCGCCCGGGTGGTGGTCGTTGCTGAAACGACGCGGGCCTATGTGGACGCTTGCAGCTATGGCGAATCCATCGACGTCGCGAACTCTTTCATTGCGCTGGCCAGGCGCAGCATGGATATCGTCAGCAGCCAGGAGCGCGCTGGCTCCGCATCGCATCTGGATGTGGAGCGCGCTGGCGTCACGCTGGCTCAGGCTCAAGCCGCCTTGCCGCCAATGCAAGGCCAGCGCGACGCCGCATTGTTCGAGCTAGCCGCGTTGATGGGTCGTACGCCCTCGCAAGTGCCGGAATCCGCGCGTACCTGCACCAAGGCGCCCGAGATTGCCGGTGCGTTGCCGGTCGGCGATGGCACTGCGCTGCTGCGCCGTCGGCCTGACGTACGTCAGGCCGAACGCCAACTGGCAGCCGACACCGCCCGTATCGGCATTGCCGTCGCTGACTTATATCCGCACGTCACGCTGGGCGCCTCGGGCAACTACCTGCGCAACGACTCCCTGAAGGGCAATCGCACCTGGTCGTTCTCCGTTGGTCCGCTGATTTCCTGGACGTTCCCCAATACGACCGTGGCACGCAGTCGTATCGCACAGGCGCGGGCACAAGACGCAGCATCGTTGGCCAGTTTCGATGGTGCCGTGCTGAACGCACTGAAAGAGTCGGAGCAATCGTTGAGCAGCTATCGCGCGGCGATGCAGCAGCGCGATGCCCTGGTCGAGGCGCGTGACCGGGCCGAAAACGCCTTCCGGCTGGCTGACCAGCGCTACCGGGCCGGCTCCATCAGCTATCTCGACGTGATCGTGGCGCAGACCAGCTTGATCGAGGCGAAGTCGCAGCTGGCTTCGGCCGACCAGCGAGTGGGCTCCGCACGCATCAGTGTGTTCAAGGCGCTTGGTGGCGGATGGGAACAGGCCGCGTCGCAGTCGCTTGGACAGGCGCCGGCGAGGCGGTGACGTCGCAGTCGCCGTTGCGCTGGCGCCCAGACCAACCGTGAGCCAGGCGGCTTTGGGTTGCGAAACAGCCGAGGTCTGGCATGGCGAAGGAATAACGATATGAAGCCGCACGATGACTCGCGTCGGATCGTTGACTTGATTGCATCATTCGGTAGCAAGAAGCTGCCATCAGGCAAACACAAACAGGCTGCGAAAGTCCGTGACGATGCCAGATCGCCGCCGTTGTCTCAGGAACAACGTTTGGCGGCTACCGGGCTGCGCGCGACGGTCACTCGTGCCAGTGTGTTGAGTGCCTTGGAGAGGGCAGCCCCGAGCTGTCTCGATGCCAGTCAGACGTATCTTATCCTCGGCACACAATTCAAAAGGCTCACGCTGGGATCGATCTACCGGGCTCTGAATGATTTATGTGCTGCTGGATTGTTGATTCGCACGGAAGGCGCGCGTGGGCGGGCGTTCTATGCAATCAAGCCGAAGGCGTCGAACGAACAGTGCGGCACACTTCGATGTCATTGTGGCGCGCGGCTGGTCTTCATCGAAGACTTGGCGTTGCGTGAACACCTGCGGTCGCTGGCATCCGCGGAGGGCTTTGCCATCGACGAGGAGTCGGTCTTTACCATCACCACGACGTGTGCGAAATGTCGGCAGCTCCGCAAGGGAGGTCAACTGACGATGGAGGGTGGCCGCTTGTCCCGAGCCAGGACAGCCTGATCCCGTCAGGAGGAGATTTCATCGGGAAGCATGATGCCAGGCACGGAAGCAAGCTCCCTGCCGCTCACGCGTTCCGAGAGATAACGTGCAGGAGGCTTGCCCACCGCCTTGCGGAACATGGTCACGAACCCGCTGGCGTTCTCGTACCCCAGTTCCAAGGCCACGGTTTGCACGCTCTCGCCCTTGGTCAAGCGTTGAAGCGCAAGAATTACATGCAGTTGCCGACGCCAGCGCCCGAAGCTCATTCCAATTTCGTGCAGCAAGAGACGGCTCATGCTTCGCTCACTCATGCCAATGCGGATAGCCCAATCGGCCTTTGAGGTCTTGTCCGTGGGATCGGCCAGCATCATTTCGGCGAGGCGGCGCAACCGTGGGTCGCGCGGCATGGGCAGATGCAGGTCTTCCACCGGCGCTGCCACCAACTCATCGAGTAACGCGGCAATCAATCGGTCTTCCCGTCCCCCCAGTGCGTATAGCTCAGGAAAGCCGGCGACCTTCAATAGCAACTCGCGGAGCAAGGGCGATACCGAAATCGTGCAGCAGGTTTTCGGAAGATCCGGTGCGGCGTCTGGCTCGACGAACAGGCAATAGCATTCCGTCTCACCCGCACCCCGCGCCGCGTGGGACAGGTCTCCCGGTATCCATATCGCGCACTGCGGCGGCACGATCCAGACACCGTCTTCGATTTCGCAGTTCAGGACGCCGCGAACGGAGTAGATCAGCTGCGCCTTGTGGTGCCGATGCTGCGCATTCTCCCAGTCCTTTGTCACCGATGTGGCGCTCAAGGCCACGACGGGGCGAGGGACGCTGTCGACGTCCCTGGGCACAATCACGTCACTAATGGCAACACTGGACATGGTGTGTGTTGATCCTCGCATTGGAGGTGAGGCCGCTGGCCGAATCGGGTAATATTCTGATCAAATTGCACAATGCCGTCCAGCCATCTCTGAGCATTCCCGCCCGTGTCGAGGTCGCTTTCCGCGTTCCCCGGCTAACGCCTGGATAGCCGATGGAAGGCGGGCAGGACTTGGACATCCGCTTCGACGACTCGGTGCTCGATGGACATCTGCTGCCGAACGCATGGCGTCCATCAAGGGCAGCTTTAGCAGCCGGGCCCGCGGGAACGCGCTGCCCGGCTTGAGCCATTGCATTCTTCGCGCACCTTCCGCCCCGGTCACGGCAAGCACGCTGAATTCGGCACGTGAACGAATCCGAATTCTTTCGGGCGTTGCATGCCGTGCCCGCCCTGGATTGAGAGGCTCGATCAGATCCGATGGGGTCATGACGTCGATCCGCGGCTGATGCGGTGGACGGGTCGAACGGCGCTGTTCTACCCGGGCCCAAGCGGAAGGGCCACCAAGCGCGGTTGGCGCGCTGCAGCATGGCTTTTGCCGGCTTCTTGCTTAGAGTCGCGTCTTGGCAAGTATCGATCCGCGGCGGATGGCAGGTCTTTCCGTCTTTTTTTGGAGGAGCAAATGATAGCGCTAACAGTTTTCCGGGCGAGGGGCATTTCGATCGGGCAGAAGGGCGAGATGGCATGAGCCTGTATGTCGGCCTGGACGTGGGCACGCAGAGCGTGAAGCTGGTGGTCTACGACCCCAAGTTGCGTGAAGTGGTGGCCACCACCTCGTCTGCGCTGGAGCTGATCAGTGAAGACGACGGAACCCGTGAGCAGCTGGCGCAGTGGTGGATCGACGGCATCATCGACTGCTTCGGCGCCGTCGCGCCGGAACTGCGCGATCGCGTGCGGGGGATCGCGGTCTCGGGGCAGCAGCACGGCTTTGTCCCGGTCGCGGCCGATGGCCAGGTCACCGCGCCGGTGAAGCTGTGGTGCGATACGAGCACCCACGCGCAGTGCAAGGAGATCATGGACGCGCTGGGCGGCGCGCAGGGCAGTGTCGCGCTCGCCGGCAACCCGGTCTTGACCGGCTACACGGCCTCCAAATTGCTTTGGACACGCCAGCACCGGCCGGAGGCCTATGCGGCCATGGCCACCGTGCTGCTGCCGCATGACTACATCAACTTCTGGCTCACCGGCGAGCGATTCATGGAGGCCGGCGATGCATCGGGCACCGGTTGGCTGGATGTGCGCACCCGCACGTGGTCACAGGAGATGCTGCGTGCCATCGATCCGGAGCGCGATCTGCGCCAGGCCCTGCCAGCCCTGGTCGAGGCGGGGACCACGTTCCCGCTTTCCGCCTCCGCCGCCAGCGCACTGGGGTTGCCGGGCGATGTGCGCGTGACCACCGGCGGTGGCGACAACATGATGGCGGCCATTGGGACGGGCAATGTCACGTTGGGACGGCTGACCATGAGTCTGGGCACGTCGGGCACCCTGTTCGCGTATGCCGACCGGCCCGTGGTGGATCAAGCGGCGCGCTGGGCCGCGTTCTGCTCGTCCAGTGGCGGCTGGCTGCCCCTGATCTGCACCATGAACTGCACCGTGGCCACCGAACATGTCATGCGCATGTTCGGCATGAGCCGCGCACAGTGCGAGGACGCGATCGCAGGCACGGCACCGGGTGCCGACGGCCTATCGATGTTGCCCTTCCTCAACGGCGAGCGGACGCCGGACCTACCGCAGGCGCGCGGCTGCCTGTTCGGCATGAATCCTCACAACGGCACCGCCGCGCACATGTATCGCGCCGCCATGGAAGGGGCCACCTTCAGCATTCGCTATGGCTTTGACGCCTTCGTCGACGCCGGACTGCAGTTCGACACGATCCTGCTCACTGGTGGCGGCAGCAAGAGCGCGCAGTGGCGCCAGATGGTGGCCGATGTATTCGAACTGCCGGTACACGTGCCCAACCAGCCCGAAGGCGCGGCGTTTGGCGCGGCGTTGCAGGCGCTGTGGGCCTGCGGCGATGGCGACGACGAACTCGCGACGGTGGTGCTGGAGCATCTGCAGGTGGATGCCTCCCTGTCCACACAGCCCGACCCGGGCCGCGCGAAAGCGTATCGGGATGCCTACCAGCACTTCCTTTCAAATCTGCGGGCGATCAGCCCGCGCGACGCCTGATGGCATTCCCCTAAGAACACGAGGATACGGACATGAGCAACATCCTGATTGGCGCCAAAGAATACTTCCCCGGCATCGGCTCGATCCCCTTCGAAGGGCTGGGCTCGGACAACCCGCTGGCCTTCAAGGTCTATGACGCGGGCAAGAAGCTCGGCGGCAAGACCATGGCCGAGCACCTGCGCTTTGCGGTGTGCTATTGGCACAGCTTCTGCGGCAACGGCGCCGATCCGTTTGGCCCGGGCAGCCGCAACTATCCGTGGGATGCGCCCGGCAAGCCCCTGGAGCGCACCGAGGCCAAGGCCGACGCGGCGTTCGAGTTCTTCACCAAGCTCGGCGTGCCGTACTACTGCTTTCACGATATCGACCTGTCGCCCGATGCCGAAGACATCGGTGAGTACGAGGCCAACCTCAAGCACATGGTGGCCCAGGCCAAGCGGCGCCAGGACGCCAGCGGCATGAAGCTGCTGTGGGGCACGGCCAACCTGTTCAGCCACCCGCGCTACATGAATGGCGCGTCGACCAACCCGGATTTCAATGTGGTCGCGCGCGCCGGCGTGCAGGTCAAGGCGGCCATCGAGGCCACGGTGGAACTGGGCGGCGAGAACTACGTGTTCTGGGGCGGCCGCGAAGGCTATGCCTGCCTGCACAACACCAACATGAAGCGCGAGCAGGACAACATGGCGCGCTTTTTGACCATGGCCCGCGACTACGGTCGCAGCATTGGCTTCAAGGGCAACTTCCTGATCGAGCCCAAGCCGATGGAGCCGATGAAGCACCAGTACGACTTCGACAGCGCCACGGTGATCGGCTTCCTGCGCCAGCACGGCCTGGACCAGGACTTCAAGCTCAACATCGAGGCCAACCACGCCACCCTGAGCGGACACAGCTTCGAGCATGACCTTCAGGTGGCCTCCGATGCCGGCATGCTGGGCAGCATCGACGCCAACCGCGGCAACCCGCAGAACGGCTGGGACACCGACCAGTTCCCCAGCGACCTGTACGACACCGTGGGTGCCATGCTGGTGGTGCTGCGCCAGGGTGGCCTGGCGCCGGGCGGGCTCAACTTCGACGCCAAGGTGCGGCGTGAGTCGACCGATCCGCAGGACCTGTTCATCGCGCACATTGGCGGCATGGATGCGTTCGCACGCGGCCTGGAGGTGGCTCATGCCCTGCTGGAGTCCTCGCCGCTGGAAGCCTGGCGCAAGGAACGCTATGCCAGCTTCGACAGCGGCGCCGGTGCGGATTTCGCGTCGGGCAAGCTGGATCTGGCCGCACTGGCAGAGCACGCACGCGGCAACGGCGAGCCGGCGCAGACCAGCGGCCGTCAGGAAGCCTACGAAAACCTGGTCAACCAATACCTGCTGCGCTGAGCGTTGCAGGGAGCGGCCATGGCGCTTTCGCTACTTGCCGCCCTTGGGGACCGCCGCGTCGAGCGGCGGTGCCACCGACTGACGTTGCACCAGTTGATGGGCGAAGACTTCGTTGACGATGTTGCGTTCGCTGGACTCGCCGCTGCGGATGCTGCGCAGCAGAATGTCCACGGCCGAGTCGGCCATGGTCTCGATCGGTTGGCGAACCGTGGTCAGTTCCGGCCACACCGTCGTGGCCGAGGAGCTGTCATCGAAGCCCACCACCGACAGGTCGCGCGGCACGTCGAGTCCGCGCCGATGGGCCACCGACACCGCAGCGGCGGCCATGTCGTCGTTGCTGGCGAAAATGGCGGTGGGCGGGATGCGGCGGGACAGGAGCTTTTCCGCGGCCAGCATGCCGGAGCGATAGGTGTACTCGCCGGGCTGCACCAGATGTCGGTCCAAGGGAATGCCCGCCGCATCGAGCGCGGCGCGAAAACCCTCGAAGCGATGCTCGCTGGCGGTCATGTCGCTACGGCCGCGGATGTAGCCGATGCGCCGGTGGCCGGCGGCGATCAGGTGCTCGGTCATCTCGCGCGCGGCGCCGAATTCGTCGATGCGCACGCAGCTGATGCGGTCACTGAAGCGTCCCGAGGCGATGGCCACCACGGGCACCTTGGCCCGCACCAATTCGTGTACGGCGGCTTCGGACTCGCACAGCGGCGGCGGCAGGATGACGCCGGATACCCCGCGGGCCAGGCGGCGGGCGGCAAGCCGCTCGCCTTCCGGGTCGAGGCCGTCCCAGTAGTCGATGACCAGCTGGATGGCGGTCCGCGAGGCGACGTGCAGCACGCCCACCAGCAGTTCACGGAGGTAGGCGCCGCTGGGATTGGTGTAGATCAACGCGATGCGCGTGTTCTGAGCAGCCGCGAGCGTGCTGGCGGCCAGGTTGGGCGTGTAACCCAGCTTGTCCACGGCGCGCAGCACCCGGGCACGGGTGGCCTCGCGGACATTGCCCTTGCCGTTGACCACACGCGAGACCGTCATCGGCGACACCTTGGCCAGCACGGCGACCTCGTCGATGGTGGTGGCGCGGCCCTTGCGACGGACGGATTTCTTGGGAATGTTCAAGGCAGGACCTTCCAGGTAGTTCGTTGGCGCCGGCGCAGCAGAGCTGCGGGGTTGGGGACGGGCGAGGGCAGGCGGTGCCGGTGGCCGGGGACCGGCCGGTCGGTCCCTGGCAAATCCATGGTAGCGGGAGCGGCTTTCAGCGGCGACAGTTTCCCGGCCTGCCTGGCCCGTGCGGAGGGGGGATTTCCGTGAACCAGGGCTGCTGCCGACGCGTCTGGCGCATCACCTGCCTGTTGGCGGTGGCCTTGCTGATGTCGGTTCAATCGGCCCACGCCGAGGACGGCTACGACCTGTGGCTACGCTATCGGTCGCTGCCGGCCACGGTCCTGCCTGCATACCGTGCGCTTGCGCGTGGCGTGCTGGCGCCGGCTGAAACAGCGACCCAGCGGGCCGCACGCGATGAATTGCTGCGCGGTCTTGAAGGACTGCTTGACCAAGGGCCCGAGCGGCTCGACGCGGTGAAGGCTGGCGGCGCCATCGTGGTGGGCACACCGGCGTCTTCTCCCGACATCGCCACGCTCAAGCTGCCGCTGGAGGGCCTGGGCCGCGAGGGCTATCTGATCCGCAGCGCGAAGATCGACGGCCATGCCGCCATCGTGGTGGCAGCCAACGACGACATCGGCACGCTCTATGGTGTGTTCCACCTGCTGCGGCTGCTGCAGACCACGCAGCTGTCGCAGACGCTGGCGGTCCGCGAACGCCCCGACCTGCAACTACGCGTGCTCGACCATTGGGACAATCTGGACCGCAGCGTCGAGCGCGGCTACGCCGGACAGTCGCTCTGGGACTGGCAGAAACTGCCCGATTGGCTGGATCCTCGATATACCGACTATGCACGCGCCAACGCGTCCATTGGCATCAACGGCGCGGTGCTGAACAACGTCAATGCCAGTGCCCAGAGCCTGACGCCACAGTACCTGGCCAAGGCCGCGGCATTGGCGCGCGTGATGCGCCCCTACGGCATCCGCATCTACCTGAGCGCCAGGTTCAGCGCACCGATGGAGATCGGCGGGCTGACCACGGCCGACCCGCTGGACCCGCAGGTGCGGCGCTGGTGGCGCGACAAGGTCAGCGCGATCTATCGCGCCATTCCGGATTTCGGCGGGCTGCTGGTCAAGGCCAATTCCGAAGGGCAGCCGGGCCCACAGGACTACGGTCGCAGCCACGCCGACGGCGCCAACATGCTCGCCGATGCACTGGCGCCGCATCATGGCGTGGTGATGTGGCGCGCGTTCGTCTATGCGCACGAAGACGCAGGAGATCGTGCCAAGCAGGCTTACGACGAGTTCGTGCCCCTGGATGGCGAGTTCCGTCGCAACGTGTTGCTGCAGGTGAAGAACGGCCCCATCGATTTCCAGCCGCGCGAGCCCTTTCATCCGCTGTTCGGTGCCATGCCGCGCACGCCGCTGATGATGGAGTTCCAGATCACCAAGGAGTACCTGGGGTTCGCCACGCACCTGGTGTACCTGGGGCCGCTGTATCAGGAGACGCTGCGCGCCGATACCTACGCGCAGGGCAGGGGGTCGACGGTGGCACGGGTGATCGACGGCTCGCTGCAGCAGGCCGGCATCAGCGGCATGGCGGGCGTAGCCAACGTCGGCAGCGACCGCAACTGGACCGGCTCGCAGTTCGACCAGGCCAACTGGTATGTGTTCGGCCGCATGGCCTGGAACCCGATGGCCGACGCGCGCCAGGTGGCCGATGACTGGGTGCGCATGACCTTCTCCAACGCGCCGCAGGTGGTGCAGCCGGTGGTGTCGATGATGATGCGATCGCGCGAGGCGGCGGTCGACTACATGACGCCGCTGGGGCTGGCGCACCTGATGGGCCGTGGTCATCACTACGGCCCGGCACCATGGGACGCGGGCAGCGAGCGGCCCGACTGGGATCCGGTGTACTACCACCGGGCCGACGCGCGGGGGATCGGCTTTGACCGCACCGCCAGCGGCAGCAACGCCGTGGCCCAGTACGCCGCGCCCGTGGCGCGTCGGTTTGCCGACCTGTCCCAGGTGCCCGAGCAATATCTGCTGTGGTTTCACCACCTGCCTTGGGACTATCGCATGCGCTCCGGCCAGACCCTATGGGCCGCGCTGGTGCAGCGCTACGGGCACGGCGTGGATGAGGTCAAGGCCATGCGCGCGACCTGGGCATCGCTCTCTGGCCAGATCGATCCGCAGCGCCATGACGAAGTGGCCGCCTTCCTGGCAATCCAGCAGCGCGAGGCCATGTGGTGGCGCGATGCCTGCGTGGCGTACTTCCAGAGCCTCAGCCAGCGTCCGTTGCCGCCTGGCGAGCCAGCACCATCGCACCCGCTGTCCTACTACACGTCGTTGTCCTTTCCGTTTGCGCCGGGGAACACCCAATGAGCGGCTTTCCCCGTGCCTTGCCTTGCCGCGTTGTGGCTCACCTGGTTGTCCTCGGTGCGGCGCTGGCCACCCTCCCGGCCAGCGCCGCGTCGTTGTTGGCAGCGCCCTTCCAGGACCATGCGGTCCTGCAGCGCGACCAACCCATCCCGGTCTGGGGCCAAGCGGAGGCTGGCGCAAACATCCAGCTGCGCATGGCCGATCGCACGGTCCGTGTGCGTGCCGATCGCAACGGCGCGTGGCGGGCGCAACTCCCGGCCCTGGCCGCCGGTGGTCCTTACGAACTGGAAGTGAAGGCCGCAGGACAGGTGCAGCGTGTCCAAGACCTGCTGGTCGGCGATGTGTGGCTGTGTAGCGGCCAATCCAACATGGAACTACCGGTCAATCGCAGCCTGGACGCGCTTTCGGAAATTGGTGGCGCCGGCAACGACCGCATGCGCCTGCTGACCATTCCCAAGATCAGCAGCCCCATGCCCAAGCCTGGGTTCGAGGCGGCGCTGAGCTGGAAGCCCGTGACGCCGCAAAGCGTGGCGGACTTCTCCGCGGCCTGTTACTACTTCGCGCGCGAGCTGCAGCAGCACCAGGACGTGCCCATGGGGCTGATCAATGCGTCCTGGGGAGGCTCGAGAATCGAGGCCTGGATGAGCGAGGACGCCTTGCGTCAGGCGGGCGGCCACGATGCGGCGCTGGACGTGCTGTCCCTGTACGCGCGCGATCCGGCGGCCGGCACGGCACGCTGGGGGGCGCTGTGGCAACACTGGTGGCAAGGCCTTGCTGGTCAGGCCACTGATGCGCCGTGGAAGCCGGATGCGCCAGGGCCGTGGACCGCGGCCACGCCTTCCCCGCAGTGGCTGGCGCCGGCACTGGCGGACGTGGTCGGCGTGGCCTGGTATCGCGCCATGGTGGAACTCGATGCCGGCCAGGCCGCGCAGGCGGCGGCATTGGAACTGGGGCCGGTCGATGAGATCGACCTGGCCTGGGTCAATGGCGTCGTGGCCGGCAGCGGCTACGGAGCCGATAGCGGCCGGCATTACCCTTTGCCCAGCGGCACCCTGCATGCGGGCCGGAACACGGTGGTGGTCAACGTCGTCAACACCTATCGACTGGGCGGGATCGGCGGCCCGGCCGCGCGCCAGGCCTTGGTGCTGGCCGACGGGACGCGCGTGCCGCTGGCCGACTGGCACTACCGCACCGTTCCCAAGGAAATTGGAAATCCGCCAACGGCGCCGTGGATGTCGGCCTCGGGCATGAGCACCTTGTTCAACGGCATGGTCGCGCCCCTGGCGGGTTACGGCCTGCGTGGCGCGCTCTGGTACCAGGGCGAGTCCAATACGGGCGAAGCGTCGCGCTATGCCGGGTTGCTGGACCACTATCGCAGCGACCTGCGCGCCTACTTCGGCAAGGACTTGCCGCTGCTGGTCGTACAACTGGCCAATTTCGGCCCGGCGCCGATCCGGCCTGGCGCCAGCGAATGGGCACAACTGCGCGAGGCGCAGCGCGCAACAGTGGCGCAGGACGCCCATTCGGCGCTGGCCGTGGCCATCGACATTGGCGAGCGTGGCGACATCCATCCTGCAAACAAGCAGGAGCTGGGCCGGCGGCTGGCGCGCGCGGCGCGGCACGTGGTCTATGGCGAAGCGATGCCGGCGTCCGGCCCGGTGCCGCTGACGGCTCGGCACGAAGGCGATGCGGTCTCGGTGCGCTTTGGCCAGGTGGAAGCCGGACTGGTCGCTTATGGCGGTCTGGGTCCGGTGGGGTTCGAGGTTTGCGGCGCCACCCAGGCCAGTTGCCGCTATGCCAGTGCCCGGATCGAGGGCGACCAGGTGCTGCTGCGCGCCGAACAGGCTGACCAGGCCACCCGCGTGCGCTATGGCTGGGCCGACAGCCCGGTGGTCACCCTTTACGACGGAAACGGCTTGCCGGCCGGGCCGTTCGAACTTCCCATCCCATGAAGGCCGCGGCACTGCCATGACCATCAGCGCAACCCCGATCGCCCAATCGACTGGCTTCATTGCACCCGCCGCCCGGCGTGGCGCGGCAGGGCCACGTCCCACCAGACGATCATCGCGACCTCGCCGATGGGCCGCGCGCGTGCTGGGCGTCGTGCTTGTCGCGGCGCTTGGCGCTGCCTGGGCCGGCGCGCCATCGTCCGATCCGCCAGCGCCGGATGCGGTGTTCGACTGGTTTGCGTACACCGGTCGTGACGTGGCCTTCGAAGGCACGGTGCCGCCTGGCAGCTTCCGCAACCCGGTCCTGGCCGGGTTCCATGCCGATCCCAGCGTGGTGGCGGCCAGGGGCAAGTTCTACCTGGTCAATTCCAGCTTCACCTTTTTCCCCGGCATTCCGGTCTTCCAAAGCGATGACCTGGTGCACTGGACCCAGATCGGCAACGTGATCGAACGCCCCTCACAGCTGGACTTAGATGGGCTCAGCGTGTCGCGCGGCATCTTCGCGCCGGCCATCTCCTACCACGACGGCACCTTCTATGTGATCACCACCGCGGTGGACAGTGGGGGCAACTTCATCGCCACCGCGACCGATCCGGCAGGGCCATGGTCCGATCCGATCTGGCTCAAGTCGATCGAGGGGATCGATCCGTCGCTGTTCTTCGACGACGACGGCAAGGTCTATGTGATCAACAACGATGCGCCGGAGGGCACGCCGCGCTATGAGGGGCATCGCGCCATCTGGATGCAGCAGATCGACCTCGCTACACGGACCCCGTTTGGTCCACGCAAGGTACTGATCGATGGTGGCGTCGAGCCCGCCAAGCAGCCGATCTGGATCGAGGGTCCGCATCTGTACAAGCGCGATGGTTGGTATTACCTGTCCGCGGCCGAAGGCGGCACCGGCCCGCAGCACTCGCAGGTGGTGCTGCGCAGCCGCCAGGTATGGGGGCCGTATCAGCCCAATCCGGACAACCCGATCCTGACCCAGCGTGACCTGCCGCCCGGGCGCGCCCTGCCGATCACCAACGCCGGGCATGCCGATCTGGTGCAGGGGCCCGATGAAAGCTGGTGGGCGGTGTTCCTGGCCAGCCGCAACTATGCCGGCGTGCACTACAACACCGGTCGGGAGACCTATCTGCTGCCGGTGACCTGGACCGACGGCTGGCCGCGGATCCTGGCGCACGGCAAGGCCATTCCCTACGTAGTGCCTGGGCCTGCGTTCATGGCCGGCGAACAGGATCAGGCGCCCAACACCGGCAACTTCAGCTGGCGCGACGACTTCGATGAGCCAACACTTGGGCGTGCCTGGATGCAGGTGCGGATGCCCAAGGCGCCGTGGTTCGATCTGCGCAAGCAGCCGGGATGCCTGACCATCCATCCGCTCGCCGCAGGCCTGGACACGCTGGGCAATCCCTCATTCCTGGCCCGTCGCCAGCAGCACCTGGCGTTCGAATCCAGCACCGCGCTGGCGCTGCCGCCGCCCGGCACCGCTGCGGGAATCGCGGCGTTCCAGAACGAGCGCTTCTGGTATTTCCTGGGCGTGCGCCGCACGGGCGCACATGCCGAGGTGTTCCTGGAGAAGCGCGGCGGCGATGCGCCGGCCACGGTGGTGGCCAGCCACCGACTTCAGCCAGTCAACGAGCGCGTGCAATTGAAGATGCAGGCCGACGGCGGCGCCTATGGCTTTGGATACGACGACGGGCACGGCCTGCAGTGGCTGGTACAGGACGCAGACGGAACCCTGCTCAGCACCGAGGTTGCCGGCGGTTTTGTCGGCGCCAT
The DNA here is from genome assembly GCF_028198165.1 of Pseudoxanthomonas sp. JBR18. Taxonomy (NCBI): domain Bacteria; kingdom Pseudomonadati; phylum Pseudomonadota; class Gammaproteobacteria; order Lysobacterales; family Lysobacteraceae; genus Pseudoxanthomonas; species Pseudoxanthomonas sp. JBR18. Next base: position 3,934,152 of record NZ_CP116339.1, on the reverse strand, counting down.
GATCGGGCCTTACGCCCGCGACGAACGTCCGCGCCCATCCAGCGGAAAGGATCTCTGACATGCACAACCCATACTTCGTCCGCCTTGGCGCGCCCACGACGTCGAGGCTTTCAGCGAAAGGGCGGGTCCATCCACGGCTGCGCGCGGGCGCGCTGGCCTTGGCGCTGCTGGCGTTGCCATCGCTCGTACACGCACAGGCCAACGCCGAGCGGCCCTGGATGGACACCAGCAAGGGCTTCGAGCAGCGCGCCGCGTTGCTGGTCAAGGCGATGACGCTGGAAGAAAAGGCCGCGCAGATGCAGAACGATGCGCCGGCCATCGAGCGCCTGGGCGTGCCGGCTTACGACTGGTGGAACGAAGCGCTGCACGGCGTGGCGCGCGCAGGCAGCGCCACTGTGTTCCCACAGGCCATCGGCATGGCGGCCACCTTTGATATTCCGCTGATGGACCAGGTCTCCAGCGCGATCAGCGACGAGGCGCGGGCCAAGTACAGCCGCTTCAGCGCCCAGGGTGAACGTGGCCGCTACCAGGGGCTGACCTTCTGGTCGCCCAACATCAACATCTTCCGCGACCCGCGCTGGGGCCGCGGCCAGGAAACCTATGGCGAAGACCCGTACCTGACCGCGCGCATGGGGGTGTCCTTCGTGCGCGGACTGCAGGGCGATGACCCGGTGTACCGCAAGCTCGATGCCACCGCCAAGCACTTCGCGGTGCATAGCGGACCTGAAGCCGACCGCCACCACTTCGATGTGCATCCGTCCAGGCGCGATCTTTACGAGACCTACCTGCAGGCGTTCGAAGCCCTGGTCAAGGAAGGCCAGGTCGACGCAGTGATGGGCGCCTACAACCGGGTCTATGGCGAGTCGGCCAGCGCCAGCCAGTTCCTGCTGCGCGACACCTTGCGCAAGGACTGGGGCTTTACCGGGTACGTGATGTCCGACTGCTGGGCCATTCGCGATATCTGGGAAAACCACAAGATCGTCGCCACACCCGAAGAGGCCGCCGCGCTGGCGGTGAAGAACGGCGATGAGCTCAACTGCGGCAGCACCTATGCCAAGGCACTGCCGGTGGCGGTGCGCAAGGGATTGATTCCCGAATCCGAGCTCGACGCCGCTGCCACCTTGCTGTTCACCGCACGCATGCGACTTGGCATGTTCGACCCGCCGCAGCAGGTGCGCTGGAACGCGATCCCTTATTCGGTGGTCCAGTCGCCGGCGCACGACGTGCTGGCGCGCAAGGCGGCGCAGGAATCCATCGTGCTGTTGAAGAACGAGGGCGTGTTGCCGCTCTCGCCAGCGACGCGCCGCATCGCGGTGATCGGCCCAACCGCCGACGACACCATGGCCTTGCTGGGCAACTACTACGGCACCCCGGCCAACCCGGTGACCATCCTGCAGGGCATCCGCGCGGCGGCGCCGCAGGCACAGGTGGTCTATGCACGCGGCGCCGATCTGGTGCCGGGCCGCGATGATCCTTCGGCGACGCCGCTGATCGAACCGCAGTATCTACGTCCGTCGGAGGATTCCACCGAGCGCGGCTTGCGCGGTGAGTACTTCCGCAACCGGACGCTGTCCGGCACGCCGGCATTGGTGCGGACCGATACGCAGATCGGCTTCCGCTGGGACCGCGGTTCGCCGACGGACACCTTGATGGCGCGTGGCGAGGCCAGCGGCGAACAGGCGCTGCCCAACGACGACTTCAGCATCCGCTGGACCGGACAGCTGCTGCCCCCGGTGTCCGGTGATTACCGGATCGAGGCAGCCGCCGACGACGGCGTGCGGCTGTGGCTTGACGGCAAGCTGGTGCTGGACCACTGGCAGGACAGTGACCGGATGCAGGCCGAGAGCACCACGCTTGCCCTGGTAGCCGGTCGCGCCTACGCGATCAAGCTCGAGTACTACGACGGGCAACGCGATGCCGGCGTGCGCCTGGGCTGGGCGATGCCGGGCGCCAAGCCGGCCTTGCAGCAGGCCTTGGATGCGGCGCGCGACGCGGAGGTGGTGGTGTTCGTCGGCGGCCTGACCGGTGACGTGGAAGGTGAGGAGATGAAGGTCGATTACCCGGGCTTTGCCGGCGGCGACCGCACCGACATCCGCCTGCCAGCCACCCAGCAGGCGCTACTCGAGGCGCTGCAGGCCACCGGCAAGCCGGTGGTGATGGTCCTGACCACGGGGTCGGCGCTGGGCGTTGATTGGGCCAAGGCGCATCTGCCAGCGATCTTGGTGGCCTGGTATCCCGGCCAGGACGGCGGCAATGCGGTGGCCGACGTGCTGTTCGGCAAGATCAACCCGGCCGGTCGCCTGCCGGTGACCTTCTACAAGGCCGAGGAAACGCTGCCTGCGTTCGACGATTACGCCATGGCCGGGCGCACCTACAGGTACTTCGACGGCGAACCGCTGTATCCGTTCGGGTTCGGGCTCAGCTATACGCAGTTCGGCTATTCCGAGCTGTCGCTGGACCACGATCGCGTCGGCCAGAGCGAGACGTTCACCGCCACGGTCAAGGTCACCAACCAAGGCCAGCGTGCGGGCGACGAAGTGGTGCAGCTGTACCTGCGTCCACGCCAGGCAACGCCGGGACGGGCGCTGAAGGACCTGCGTGGCTTCCAGCGCGTCCACCTGCAGCCGGGCCAGACGCGCGAGTTGCGCTTTGCACTCACGCCGGCCAAGGACCTGCGCCACTACGACGAGGCCGCTGCGGGCTATGTGGTGACACCGGGTACTTACGAGGTGCAGGTTGGCGCATCCAGTGCGGACATTCGCGCCAGCACCGGCTTGACCGTGGAAAGCGACTGAACCATCACGCCGTTCGGCCGGTCACCGCGCATGCGCGATGACCGGCGCGGGTGCGGCGATGTCGGCGGGTTCCTCCCCGGGACGCCGGCATCGTCGCCTCCGCATTTTATCTACGGCGCGGCAGCCTTCGCGCCCGCGCCAGGGATCTAGGGGGTGTGCTGTGTCGGCACGCGCAGGACCGCGTCGAGCGCGGGCTTGGGCATGCACTGGCGGTCGAACAGCAAGGGATAGTTGCTGCGGCCCTGGACCGGGTAATCGTTTTTCCAGGAGCCGCCGTCCTGCACGCCCCAGAAGGTCACCCGGGAGATGGCCGCGCGCTTGCGATGGAATAGCGCAAACAGGTCGGCGTAACGCTGCGCCAGGCGTCGTTGCATGTCATCGGGCAGGCCATCCGGGTAAGGGTCCAGCTTGCGGCGCGCGACCGCGTCGGTGGGAAGCGCCAGTCGCTGGTCCGCGGGCATGCCTTCGGTCTGGGCAGGCTGCGGCAGGACGTCGATATCCAGCTCGGTGATCATGACCTTGACCCCAAGCGCGGAGAAGGTGTCGATGGTCTGTTCAATTTCCGCGATCGAGGGGCGATCCAGGCCCCAGTGGCCCTGCATGCCGACGCCGTCGATGCGCAATCCCGCCGCCTGCAGCATCTTGACCAAGCGCACGATCCCGGCGCGCTTGTCCGGCTTGTAAGTATCGAAGTCGTTGTAGTACAGCTCGGTCTGCGGCGCATGGCGGGCGGCGGCCTGGAAGGCTTCGCGCAGGAGGCGATCACCGTCGCCGACATTCTTCAGCCACGGACTCTCCCGGTAACCGCCATACTCGTCGATGACTTCGTTGGCCACGTCCCAGCCTTGCACGCGGCCCGCATAGTGGCCGGCAATCCGCTGGATGTAGTCGCGCAAGCGAGCGAGTTGGGCATCGGCATCGAGTGAGGTGCCTTGCGCATCGGTGAACATCCATGCCGGGGTCTGGATGTGCCACAGCAGCGTATGCCCGACCACGAACATGCCATGTGCGCGCCCAAAGTCCACATACGCGTCACCCTTGCTGAAGTCGTAGACGCCAGGCTTGGGATGCAGCACCTCGGGCTTGAGCGTGTTTTCCGGGCTGATGCTGTCGAACTGCGAGAGCACCACCTGGCGGGCACAGGTGTCTTTCCCGCTGACCACGCCATCGCCGATGGCGACACCCACGTTGAAATCACCACGATAGGCGTCTTTCAAGGTCTGAGGACTCTGGGGCTGTGCGGCACTGGCTGTGATACTGGCGAGTGCGATCAGGGTGGCGGACAGCACGGCCAGACGAGGGCGGCCCAGGCGCGATCGCGTCGAGGTCAGGGTCCTGGCTGCGCTGGCGGCAGGCCGCACGATGCAGTGGGGCAGGGAGGGCTGGGATGGTTGCGGCATTCGGCAAGCTCCGTGGCTGGATGGATCATTCGATCAAGGGCACCGCAGGCGCCCGGGCGTTTGCGCGGCGATAGGGACGGAGCCTGAAAGCAAGGGGCAGGGCATCGTCCATGGGGGACAACGTTTGCGAGACACAACCGATTGCTGCTGCGCAGCGTGACCCTTGAATGATAGCGCTATCATAATTTGCGCGCAGCGAGGTGCGGGGACCGCCAAAGCGGGCAATCCTGCTGCGGATTCGCCAACACAGGAGCGGTGAGGTGGCGCAAACAATGGCGTTGAAAGGGGACATGCGACACGATCCACTCGATCGACCTACGCTGGCCTTGAGGGATAGATGCGCATGACCGACGCCACGGGCAAGCTCTCGGTCCGCGAGAAGATTGGCTACAGCCTGGGCGATCTGGCAGCCAACCTGATCTTCCAGACCCTGGTGACCTTCCTCGCGTTCTTCTACACCGACGTCTATCGCATCCCGGCGGCCAGCGCGGCCAAGGTGATCTTCGTGGTCGGCCTGCTGGGGGCGTTCGTTTTCACCCCCGTCATCGGCGTGTTGGCTGACCGCACTAGCACGCGCTGGGGCAAGTTCCGGCCCTGGATCCTGTGGACCGCGATCCCGTTCGGGGTGCTGTCGCTGTCGGCCTTTACCACGCCGGACCTGGGCCAGGCTGGCAAGACGGCCTACGCCCTGGCCACCTACACCTTGCTGATGCTGGTTTACGTGGCCAACAACCTGCCGTACTCGGCGCTCAGTGGCGTGCTGACCGGCAACATGGATCAACGCAACAGCTTGTCCTCGTATCGCTTCGTGGCGGTGATGATTGCCCAGTTCATCATCCAGGTCCTGCTGCTGCCATTGGTGCTGATCCTGGGTAATGGCGACAAGGCGCGCGGCTTCGAGTACACGATGGCCCTGTTTGCCGTGATCGGCACGGTGTTCTTCTTGATCACCTTCTTCACCACTCGCGAGCGGGTGGTGCCGGTGTCAGGGGAGGGGTCGAGCATTCGCCAGGACCTGACCGACCTGATGCGCAACCGTCCATGGCGCGTCATGTTGCTGTTGACCATCCTGGTGTTTGTCACCCTGGCGTTGAAGGGAGGCATGTACGTCTATTACTTCAAGTACTACCTGGATCCCGGGGCGCTGGCCCATTTCGTCGATGCGGTCGGTGTCAATCGCGCCATCGAGGGCCTCAACCGTGGTTTGATCGGCATGGGACTGGCCGGTTTCCACTGGCCACAGGACGCGCCTACCTCGGCCTTCAGCGTGTTCAGTGCCGGCGGCGTGCTGTGCATGATCGGCGGCATTTGTTTCTCGCGTCGGTTGGCCGATCGCTACGGCAAGCGCGATGTCTTCGGTGGCTCGCTGTTCCTGTCCACGCTTTGTCTGCTGGCCTACGCGTTCTATCCACCCGACGCGGTGGGTCTGGTGATGCTGTCCTACATGCTCCATGGTTTCTTCTACGGGATCAGCACGCCATTGCTGTGGGCGATGATCGCCGATGTCGCCGATTACTCGGAATGGCGCAACCACCGTCGCGCCACGGCGATCATCTTTTCGGCCATGTTGTGTGGCCTGAAGACTGGCCTAAGCATCGGCGGCGCACTGGTGGCGGCGATCCTGGCCGCCTATGGCTACGACGGAGACGCGGCCGTGCAGTCGCCTTCGGTGGTGCAGGGCATCCGCCTGACCGTCAGTGTCTATTGCGCCATCCCCTTCCTGCTCGGGATCGCCTTGTTGTTCCGCTACGAAATCAACAAGTCCACTGAGAAGCGGATCGAACACGACTTGGAACTGCGCCGGGCCAGTGCGGCATCGAGCGCCTGACTTGGCCTTCCTCCCCCTTGCCCTGGCGATGCAATGACCGAATTGACTGATCCGACCGAACTCGAAGCGCTGGCTGACAGGGCCGTCTCGGCGCCGCTTGTCACCCACCTGTACACCGCCGACCCGTCAGCCCACGTCTTCGAGGGGCGCCTCTATATCTATCCTTCGCACGACATCGAGGGCGGCGCGGCGTTCAACGACAACGGCGACCACTTCGCGATGGAGGACTACCACGTCTTTCGCATGGACGGTCCGGACGCAGAGGCGGTGGATTGCGGCATGGCGCTGCACGTCAAGGACGTGCCGTGGGCTTCAAGGCAGATGTGGGCGCCGGATGCGGCATGCCGCGACGGTCGGTATTACCTGTACTTCCCGGCCAAGCGTGCCGATGGCAGATTCCAACTGGGCGTGGCGGTGGGCGAGCGTCCGGAGGGCCCCTTCGTGGCCGAGCCGGAGCCCATGGTCGGCAGTTATTCCATCGATCCGGCGGTGCTGGAAGACGGCGACGCACATTACATTTACTTCGGCGGTATTTGGGGAGGGCAACTCCAGCACTATCGCGATGATCAGTACCACGTCGACTACGACGAACCGGCCGAGGATCAGCCGGCGCTGGGGCCGCGCATCGCGCGACTGTCGGCAGACATGAAACAGTTCGCCGAGCCGACCCGGGAGGTCCAGATCCTGGACCAGGATGGCCAGCCTCTGCTCGCCGGCGACCACGCGCGTCGGTTTTTCGAAGCGCCTTGGGTGCATCGCCACGGAGGCCGTTACTACCTGTCCTATTCCACAGGGAATACGCATTACGTTTGCTATGCCACCGGTGACAGTCCGTATGGTCCATTCACCTATCAGGGCAGGGTGCTCGCGCCGGTGGTGGGATGGACGACACATCATTCGATCGTCGCCTTCGGCGGGCGCTGGTGGCTGTATTACCACGACGCCCTGTACTCTGGCGGGATTACGCACTTGCGGTCGATCAAGGTGGTCGAACTGCAGCATGCGCCCGATGGCAGCATCGTCACGGTGTATCCCTATGGAAAAGACGACTGATCCAGCGCTGGATCCCTTGCCGCCAGGCCCTTGCATCGGCCTGGAGGACGCCGGTCTGGCAGTGGAGGTGGCCTTACACGCCGGTGGACGTTTGTCGGCGATCCGGTACGAAGGGGTGGACTGGCTGGTGGGCCCGGATCAGGGCTTCCCCGGTGCGATCTCTTGGGGCTGCTATCCCATGCTGCCGTGGGCGGGGCGGATACGCAGCGGACGTTTCCAATTCGAGGCGCGGGACCATGCGCTGCCGGTCAACCTGGGCCCGCATGCGATCCACGGGGTCGCCTTCGACCGGCCATGGCGTGTGCTGGAGCAGCAACGCACTGAACTGACCTTGGCCCTGTCGCTGGAAGACGATCCGCGCTGGCCGTTTGGCGGCGAGGCCATCCATCGAATCGCGCTGTCGGCCAACCGGTTGCGGATGGAGTTGAGTTTCAGCGCGGGGCAGCGGGCGATGCCATGTCCGGTGCTGGGTTGGCATCCATGGTTCCACAAGGCCGAGCGCATCGCCTTCAATCCGCGCGCGTTCTATCCGCGCGACGAGCAAGGGATCGCCACGCTGCCACTGGCCCGGCCGCCGGGTCCGCTGGACGACTGTTACATCAGTGGCGAGGCAGCGGCCCTGGAGCGCGCGGGGCAGCGACTACTGCTCACCGCCAGCTGCGACCACTGGGTTTTGTACGACGAAACACCCCACGCGACATGCCTGGAGCCGCAAACCGGGCCGCCCGACGCCTTCAATCTGCGCAGTGATGTGCTGCTGCCTGGCGAGCGTGTGCAAGCCTGGTTTGAGCTGGTCTTTTCATAAAGTCCAAGCAGTGATCGGTTGATAACGGTTACAGCCGATGTCAGCGGCTACACATGCTGCAACGCACGGTGACAAGCAGCGACATTGATGATTATGTGGCGCCACTTTGTGATAGCGCTAACACGTAAATAAGGTCGCGAACACGAAGGAGGGGGCGGAGGCGCAGTGGCACCAGCGGGTGCCCGAGCGGTTCGGCCACCGGCGCGCTCGGTGCATCCGTTTCCATCTTCGGAAACGGTCGCTCCATAGCGCGACGCGGGATTGCGGCCAAGGGCCGCCGGTGGCTGCCGTCCGGGGGGGTGGTCCATCGATCCACGAGGGGAGGGGACCAATGCGACGTCACAAGTTATTGGCTCACGTACCAGTTACGAGAACAGCGCGGCACGTGCCGCTTGCCGCTGGCGCCACCGGCCGTTCGGCCACAGACCACAGGACACACGGATGAATCACAAGCTGAAGAAATTCAAGTCGCGGGCCATGTTCACCTTCGTTGGTGGCGTGCTCGTCATCAACCCGGCCTTTGCACAGGACGCGACCACCGCTACGCCCGATCCGCAGGAGGCAGCCCAGACCGATGCCACCACGCTGGATCGCGTGCAGGTGACCGGCATCCGCAACAGCCTCAACCAGTCGATGGGGATCAAGCGCGATGCCGCCGGCGTGGTCGATGCGATCAGCGCCGAGGACATCGGCAAGTTCCCCGATACCAATCTGGCCGAGTCCCTGCAGCGCATCACCGGCATCTCGATCGAGCGCCGCGATGGTGAAGGTGCGCAGGTCACCGCACGTGGCTTTGGTCCGCAGTTCAACACCGTCACCCTCAACGGGCGCCTGATCCCGGGCGCCGACGCATTCGGCGCACCCGGCCAGACGCCGATCGGTGGCGTGGATGGCGGCACGCGCGCATTCAATTTTGCGCAGTTGGCATCCGAGGCCATCACCGGCATCGAGGTCTACAAGACCAGTCGGGCCACCGCACCCAGCGGCGGCATCGGCGCCACGATCAATATCCAGACCGACCGTCCGTTCAACCACCAGGGCGTGGTGGCCAGTGCCGGCGTGAAAGGCGCTTACGATGAGTCGCAACCGTTCGGCAACGACATAACACCAGAGGTCTCGGGCATCTTCAGCTACACCAGCCCCGACAAGGTCTGGGGCATCGGCCTGAGCGGTAGCTACCAGAAGCGCCACGGCGGCTCGGTCCAGGCCACCGAGAACACCTGGAACATCCAGCAGTGGACCGGCAGCGACCCAGCGCTGCGGCCCGATGCGGTGGTAGTCAACGCGCCACAGATCGGACAGCTCTATGGCATGCCCAACGATCTGCGCTATGCCTTTGCCGACTTCGAGCGCGAGCGCATCAATGGCCAGGCGGTGCTGCAGTTCGCCCCGACCGACAGCCTGACCCTGACCCTGGACTACACCTACTCGACCAACGAGATCCGCGAGGAGCGCGGTGAGCAAGCGATCTGGCTGCAGCGGGCCAACAGCTTCACCAATCTGGAGTTCGACACCGGCCAGACCGTGGCCACGCCGGTTTACCTGCGCGACGTCCCGACCGGAGCCAAGGACTTCGGCCTGGAGCAGCAGCGCAACATGCAGAAATACAAGCTGGGCTCCCTGGGCTTCAATGCCAACTGGCAGGCCACCGATCGCCTGAATCTGTCTTTCGACGCCCACAATTCCAAGACCCAGGCATTGCCCAACGATCCGGTCACCGGCGGCAGTGCCACCTACTTCAGCCTGGCCGGCACCAACAACTGCACCAATGGTCCCAACTGCGGGGGGCAATGGGCACAGGAGTTGAGCTTCAACAACGGTCTGCCCACTGGCGTGCGCACCTGGTATCCCACCGCGGCCGATTCCATCGCCGGCACCAACGGCGACCCCAGCCGGCCCTTCACCGAGGGTGAGTTGGGCTCGCAGGTCTTGCGCATCTACTATCAACGCCAGGTGACCGAGGTCAAGGAAGGGCGCTTCGACGGCACCTGGGACCTGGACAACGGACGCTTCCAGTTCGGCATCGGGTCGACTGAGACCACGATGGATCGACAGATCAGCGACACCTATTCGACCCTGGGCGACTGGAGCGTGGCCAATGCAGGCAACGAGCCGGGGCTGACCGACTTGCTTCAGCCCGTCGACATCACCGGCATGTTCGACGATTACAGCGTTAACGGCACGCCGTCGACTGCGTGGCGGGGCAATGCTGACCAACTTGCCCTCTGGGCGGGCAACCAGTACGGCGCCACGACGCGCTATAACCCGCAGTACAGCGACAACAACCACGTTGAGGAAAAGACGCGCTCGGCCTACGTGCAGCTCGAGCTGCCCGGCGAGCTCGGCGGCATGACCACCAATACCCGGCTCGGACTGCGCTACGAGAAAACTGAGGTGGTTTCCACCTCGCAGGTGGCCACGCCGAATGCGATCCTCTGGCAAGCCAATAACGACTTCCAGATCGTGCGTTCCAGTGATTTGCAGCCCTTCAGCGAGAAGACGTCCTACAACTACGTGCTGCCGAACCTGGACTTCAGCATCGACATCACCAGCGACCTGAAAGGACGCGTCTCGTTCGGCCAGACCATCGCACGCGCGCCGTATTCCAATCTCTTTGCGGGCCCCAGCCCCGGCGCACCCACTGGCTCGATCCTGATCAATCCCTCCACGCGCGGCGCGGGAAGTTCTCAGAACCCAAAGCTTGACCCCCTCGAGTCGGACAACCTGGATCTGGGGTTGGAGTGGTACTTCGCCGATGCCAGCTACGTGTCGGCCACGTTCTGGAACAAGCGGGTCAACAACTTCATCGGTAACACGGTCAGCCGCGAATCGCTTTATGGCCTGACCGATCCGACCTCCGGACCGGACGCGCAGGCGGCGTTGGCCTTCCTGCAGAGTGGTGCGTGCGCGGCGCAGGTGGGCGCGGCAGGCAACGACGTGGCCTCCGCCTGCTCGGCCAACGACACCGCGTTGTTCGCGGCGACCGCGCTGTTGCGTAATACTGCGGAGACCGGTGGTCTGGCGGCTTACAACGGCAGCTCCGCGCAGACCCTGGCACTGGAAAACGCCTATGACCTGACCGGCGAGGCGGACGATCCGCTGTATCTGTTCGACGTTTCGCGCCCGGTCAACCAGAACAAGGCCAACATCCATGGCTGGGAACTGGGTGGCCAGTACTTCTTCGCCGACACCGGCTTTGGCATCTACGCCAACTACACCATCGTGGAGGGGGACGTCGGTTTCGACAACAACGTGCTGGACCGAGACCAGTTCGCGCTGCTGGGGCTGAGCGACACGGCCAACGTGATGTTCATGTACGAGAAGTACGGCTGGTCTGCCCGTCTGGCCTACAACTGGCGCGACGAGTACCTGATCGCGGCTAACCAGAATGGCGCCAATCGCAATCCGTACTACGTCGAACCGTACGAGCAGTGGGACCTGAGCGTCAACTACGCGTTCAATGATCACTTCTCGATCGGCTTCGAGGCGATCAACCTCACCGGTGAAGACGTGCGGTGGCATGGCCGCTCGGAGAAGCAGGTGATCAAGCTGATCGATCAGGATCCGCGCTATACCCTCGGGGTGCGCTACAACTTCTGAGCGATCGCGTGTCGACAAGCCGCTGTCCATGGCATCGCCCAGGGCAGCGGCTTTCTCTTTTCCGCGCCGCTGGCAGCCTTTAGGCCGCGGACAGGCGACACGTTAGTCGCATGGAGACACGGCGGTCGATCAGGCATGCTCCCGCAGGGCCCGTCAGGCGGTGATGTGCCCGACCATGTTGCAATTGGCTGGAGGGGCCGGTGGCAAGATACGAACTACTGAACAATGTGGCGCATCAGGACCTGAGGGTGGACCTGCGCTTTGGCACCGCCTTCGGCGACCAGGTCGGCCTGGTGCAGGCGTTTCCAACCGAATTCGCCGAGCTCCAACGCGAGTACCCCATCTTCCTGCGCAAGGAGCCGGACGGCGGTGGCTACCAGGCCGTGGCGGTGTTGGGATTCGAGGCGGGCGAGAACCTGTTCCTGCAGGGGCAGCGCTGGAATGCGTCCTACGTCCCCGGGATTGTGGCCAAGGGGCCGTTCCTGATCGGATTCCAGGAGCAGCGCATCGACGGGGTGCTGGTCAATGAGCCGGTGATCCACGTCGATCTGGATCACCCACGCTTGCAGACAGGGCAGGGCGAAGCGGTGTTTCTGCCACAGGGGGGGCAGAGCCCATACCTGGAGCACATCATCACCATCCTGCGTGGCATCCGGGATGGCGACGCCGCCGGCCGCGACATGTTCGCCGCGCTCGATGCGGCTGGGCTGATCCAGCCCACCCAACTGGCGCTGCGGCTGGACGGCGAACATGGCGTGAGTCTGTCCGGCCTGTACGGCATCGATCGCGAATGCCTGGCGGCACTGGATGCGACCACGCTGCACGGACTTCATCGCGCTGGCTATCTGGAGGGCGCCTTCCTGATGCTGTCCTCGCTCCACAACGTGCGGCGCCTGATGGCGGAGAAGCAGCGCCGCCTGCGTGAAGCCGAGACATCGCCGGCCGCCGCGCCGCTACCGGGGTGATCATGTCGTCGCTGCCGGACATCGAGGAACTGACGGGCCACGCTCCCGGTGCGCTTCCGGTCCAGTCGCTCGTGGACGCAGGCACGCCCGTCGTGCTGCGCGGCATCGCGCGGGACTGGAGTCTGGTCAGGCAGGGCATGGCCGGGCCGGCGCCTGCCATGTCGGCGTTGCTGCAGTACGACGTCGGGCGGCCCGTGCAGTATTCCTATGGGGGGCCGGAGATCCACGGCCGCCCTTTCTACGATGACAGTGCAACGGGCCTCAACACGCAGGTGCGTCGCGGCACGCTACAGGAACTGCTGGGACAGATCGCGGCGCATCTGGAAGATCCCAGTCCGCCCACCTTCTATCTGGCCTCATTGCTGCTGGACCAGCATATGCCCGGATTCTTGGCGGACAACGCGCTGGATCTGGCGGCTTGCGGGGTGGTGTCGCGTCCGAGCATCTGGATCGGCAACCGCACGATTGCGTCCTGCCATTACGATGCGCCCAACAACATCGCGTGCTGCGCGGTGGGTCGCCGCCGGATCACGGTGCTGCCGCCGGAGCAGATCCACAACCTCTATCCCGGGCCGCTGGAGCCGACGCCAGGCGGGCAGGTCGTCAGCATGGTTGATTTCACCCGCCCGGACTTCACGCGCCACCCGCGTTTCCGCGAAGCACTGGCGCACGCGCGTAGCGCGATCCTGGAGCCGGGTGACGCGGTCTTCATCCCCAGCATGTGGTGGCACCACGTCCAGGCGCTCGCGCCGTTCAACGTACTGGTGAACTACTGGTGGAGCGGCGCGCCAGCCTATCTGCCCGCACCGACGCTTGCGATGTATCACGCGCTCTGGGCCATCCGCGATCGACCGGAGCGAGAAAAACAGGCCTGGCGTGAAGTGTTCGAATACTACGTGTTCGGCCCGGCCGAGCGCGCCGGGGAACACCTGCCAGAATCCGCGCGCAACGTCTTGGGGCCGTTGGACGAAGCAAGTTCGCGCCAGCTGCGCGCCCTGCTGATCAATCGACTGAACCGTTGAAGGACCCGGGGGAATGCCTGCATGAGTCAACGGCCATGAGCGAGACGGATCGGATTCGCAGGGTGGTCATCGCCGGCGGTGGCACGGCTGGGTGGATTGCCGCATGCGCCCTGTCGCACCAGTTCCGCACGGAGCTGGAGATCACCCTGGTCGAGTCCGAGCAGATCGGAACGGTGGGCGTTGGGGAATCCACCATTCCCCCCATCCGCAGCTTTCATCAGTTCCTTCAGATCGACGAGCGCGAGTTTCTGCGCGCGGTCGCCGGGACGTTCAAGCTGTCCATCTCCTTCGAAAACTGGAGGCGCGATGGAGAGCACTACATCCATCCATTCGGCATCGTCGGCCAGGGCACGCAGGTCTGCGCCTTTCACCACTTCTGGCTTGAGTCCCTGCGGCGCGGAATGCATTCGGATTTTGATGAGTTCTGCCTTGAAACTCAGGCGTCGCGTCAGGGGCGGTTCGCGTTGCAGCAGCGTCCGCCGCTCAACTATGCCTACCACCTGGACGCAGGCCTCTATGCGCGCTTCCTGCGCGGCATCTCGGAGCGTCATGGGGTCAGGCGCATCGAAGGGCGGATTGCGCATGTCAGCCAACACCAGCGCGACGGTGCCATCCAGGCACTGATCCTCGAGGATGGCCAGCGCATCGAAGGGGATCTGTTCATCGACTGCACGGGATTCCGCGGCCTGCTGATCGAGCAAACCCTGCAGACCGGATACGAAGACTGGAGTCATTGGCTCCCCTGCGACCGGGCCGTCGCCGTCCAGACCGAATCGACACAGGCGCCGCTGCCCTACACACGCGCCATCGCCCATCAGGCGGGCTGGCGCTGGCAGATCCCATTGCAGCATCGGGTGGGCAATGGACTGGTGTATGCCAGTCGCTTTATGTCCGACGACCAGGCGCAGGCCCACCTATTGCAGGCGGTCGGCGGTAGGCCGATCAACGACCCGCGTCTGGTGCCGTTCTGCACGGGGCGGCGGCGCAAGGTCTGGAACAAGAACGTGGTGGCCCTGGGGCTGGCCAGTGGCTTCATCGAGCCCCTGGAGTCCACGAGCATTCAGCTGACCATCGCCGCGGTCATGCGCCTGCTCATGCTTTTCCCCTTCGAGGGGATCGCCTCGTCGCAGATCGAGATCTACAACGAAGTCAGTCGTGCCGAAATGGAGCACGTACGCGATTTCATCATCCTGCACTATCACGCCAACCAGCGCTCCGAAGCCATGTGGCAGCACTGCCGGGAAATGGCGCTGCCTTCCTCGTTGGAGCTTCGGCTGCGCGCGTGGAAGGAATGTGCGCACGTCTGGCAGAGTTCCAACGAGCTGTTCCGCACCGATTCCTGGGTGCACGTCCTGCTGGGGCAGGGGGACATGCCTCAGCAGCACCATCCCTTGCCTCGTGCATTGTCGGACGCCAACCTGCGCGGACTCATCGATTCGATCCGGGCGCCGATCCAGCAAGCGGTCGCGGGGTTGCCCATGCAACAGGCGTTTATCGATCGCTATTGCAAGAGCACGCCCCAGATCTGGGGCGGATGAGGGAAGGCCTGTCATCGTGCCAAGGCGCGCCATCAGAGAGAGGAAAAGAACCTGTGCTCTTTGAAGCTGGCGGTCGCTCTTCGAAAGTTTTCATGCTCGGCACACGCCACTTCCACGCGCATATCTGCTCAATCACCAGAGCAGCCGGAGTCTTCCTGACCGCATCAGACGATGCTTGAGGTGCCCCTCGATCATCACTTCCCTGGATATCTTCAGGGAAAGCTTGGCATCACTGGCGCATAGTCGGGTGACTGAATGAATTGGTCGGAGCGCACATGAACGAGCACCTGCAGATCCTTGGACCCGAGCATGGCCACTGGCAGGGATGGCCCTCGGGCGCACTGACGCTATACACGGCGATCATGGAGGCGCAGTGGCAGATATGGACCGACGCGGGCAGCCCCCGCCCGGCGCCCAATGCGCTTCTTGCACAGATGAACGGCGTGATGCATCAAGCGCTTGAGACGGAGCTGGGGAGGCTGCTGAGTGAGAACGTTCCGGATTTCGCCAGCGGTCTCCAGGACAAGCTGCGCACCCGCCAGCATGCAGAGGGCATGCTCTCCACCGACGACATCATTCCTGCACTCTGACCGCAGCGAGCAGACAGGGTTTTGCGACGTCCTGTATCCTTGATCAGGGTGGACGATGAAGCCCGGAACGCCGTTCCGTCGCGCATCGTTCCATGTCCTGCGCTGGCAATAGCGCCCGCGCTCATGATGTAAACGCAACGGTACAGGCCGATGTCGATCACAGCCACTTTATCAATTGGGATTACACGCCCGATTGATGATCGAGAGGGGCTAGATCCTTCGTGTGCGTGCCTCGATGAGTGAGCCGCGCCAGTACGATTCCATCGACGCGCTTGAGGCGCATCGGGCTCAGCTCGACGCGCAGTGGATGCGCCACGCCTTCGACATCGCGGAGGCGGCGCAGCGTGACCTGGACGAGATCCCCGTCGGTGCCGTGCTGCTGGACCCTGATGGCAAGGTGATCGGCGAAGGAGGCAACCGCAACCGTTGCGATCATGACCCCACGGCGCACGCCGAGATCGTGGCCCTGCGCCAGGGCGGCACGCGCCTGGGAAACCATCGCCTGGTCGGCTGTACCCTTTACGTCACCCTGGAGCCTTGCGCGATGTGCGCGATGGCGATGATCCATGCGCGGCTCGCGCGTGTGGTCTATGGCGCGGCCGACCCCAAGACCGGGGCGGCCGGCAGCGTCTTCGACCTGCTCGCCGATCCTCGGCACAACCATCGGGTCGAGGTGACCGGCGGCGTCCTGGCGGAGGAGGCCAGCCGCCGCCTGACCAATTACTTCCGCGCCAAGCGAGGTCGCGCGCTCCTGCCGTGAGGCCGATGCGTCAGGTCGTCGCGGGCTGTCTCTGACGGGCAGGACCAAGGCGCTCGGTGACCCAGCGTCGCGCCGGGGATTCGAACATTCGGTTGACCAGCGAGGACAGCAGGACGACCGCGGCGATACAGCACAGGCTGGAGCCCCACGGGCCCAGTCGCTCGAACAGCCCGAAGTGGTGCATGACGTCCATGACCGGCATGTGCAGCAGATAGATCGAAAAGCTGGATCGCCCCAATTCGCTGACCAGCCGATTGCCGAGCAGCGCGTCGGACATGGCGGTGCGATAGGAAAATCCCAGCACGACCACGCCGGCCAGCACGACCCGGGGCAGGTCGGTGTAGTACCACTTGCTGATCTCGCTCACGTCCGCGGCCGGGAAGACGGGCAGCATCATGTGCGGGTAGGGCAGCAGCAGGCCCACGACGGCCGCGCATGCGGCCAGTTGCAGCGCGCGGACCATCGCGGTGTTGGGTCCAGCGCGATTGGCGAGCCACCAGCGCGTCATCGCCACGGCGACACCGCCCAGGAAGATATGCAGCTTGGAAACGAACAACACGCCAGGCAGATAGGGTGAGGTCGCGTAGCAAGCGAGCGCGAACAGGGCCAGCAGGATGAGCGCCAGCGTGCGCATCCCTCCCTGGAGTTGTGGAATCGCCCACAGCACCAGGAAGAATCCGTAGAACTGGAATTCCGGGCCCACCGACCAGAACACCCCGACCGATCCGACGAACGCCAGCTGCCGGACCAACTGGGTCACGCTCATCGTGTAGTGGAATTCGGGATTCCACACCTGCGTGACCAGGAACGAGATGAGCACCACCGTGTAGTAGAGCGGCACGATGCGCGCGATCCGGGCCACACAGAAGCGTCGCAGCGCCGGCCCCGTGAAGGGCTGCTGCAGATGCAGATGCGCCATCAGGAAGCCGCTCAGCACGAAGAACAAGAAGACGCCGCACTCGCCGAAATTGACCGTGCCCCAGAACGGGGTCTTGGTGGGCAGGTGCGAGATCACCACCGAAATGGCGGCCAAGCCGCGCAGGCCGTCCAACGCTGGCATGTGCTGCTTCTGGGAGACAGCGCTTGGTGGAACATGGGCGGCGCGCGGGACGTCCGCTTGAGCCGCGGCGAGTCCGGCCGCAGCCTGCAGAGTGGGGGAGGGCTGCATGCCTGGCTCCAGAGGTGGTGTTGATGGCCGGCGCGCGCAAGCGCAACCAGTGCAAATTTTATCAGGCGAGGACGGTGGACTCCTGCGATATCATGCAAGCCCATTCAGGAAGCCTGACCTCATGACTGCAGCCGCGCATCCCACCCATCTTATCTGGATCGATCTGGAGATGACGGGGCTGGATACCGACAGTGATTCGATTCTTGAGATCGCCACGGTGGTGACCGACTCGCAGTTGAACATCCTGGCCGAGGGGCCGGAGTTTGCAATCGGCCATCCGGTCGACGCACTCGAGGCGATGGACGAGTGGAATCGCACCCAGCATCGTCGTTCCGGCCTGTGGGATCGTGTGGTCGCCAGTACCACCACGATGGGACAGGCCGAGTCGGCCACGGTCGCGTTCCTGATGGACTGGGTACCCGCCAATGCCTCGCCGATGTGCGGCAACTCGATCTGCCAGGATCGGCGCTTCATGCACCGCCTGATGCCGCGCCTGGAGCGCTACTTCCACTATCGCAACCTGGACGTCAGCACGCTCAAGGAACTGGCCAGGCGCTGGGCGCCCCAGGTGCTCGATGGCCTGAAGAAGCAGGCTTCGCACACCGCACTGAGCGACGTGCATGATTCCATCAACGAGCTGCGTCACTACCGGCAGCACATGGCGGCACTGGGGCTGGATCAGTCCGCTTGAGCACATGGGGCCGGCATAGCCGGCTCCATGAGAGACGCCGGGCGCTGGATCGGCGCCCGGCGCGCGCCTGACAGTGTCTTCGATTCCGATCAGGGGCCTTTGCCTGGCGCCTGATCATCTTTCCCCGGCGGCTGCAACGCCTCCACCGGAACCGTCGTCAGCGCCGCAGCCGGAATGGCCTGCCCATCCGCGCTCAGATGGTGATAGACATGCACATCGCGCTGCGGGAAGGGAATGCTCACGCCGTTGGCATCGAAGCTCTTCTTGATCCTCTCGGTCAGATCGCACTTCACCCCGAACCAGTCGTTGTTGGCCACGTGCACGCGCACGCCGAGGTTGACGCTGTTGTCGCCCAGCGAATACACCACCACATCCGGCGCCGGATCCTTGAGGATGCGTTCGTCATCGAACAGCGCGGTGATCAGGCTCTTGGCCTTGTCGATGTCGTCGCTGTAGCCGATCCCGATCACCAGCTCGACGCGACGACGCACGTCGGGCGTGAGATTGATGATCTCGCTGTTGGTGATCGTGCTGTTGGGCAGCACGATGGTCTGGTTGTCCGCGCCGCGCAGCCGGGTCTGGAAGATGCTCACCGATTCGCATTTGCCGGTCTGCCCGTTCAAGGTGACGATGTCGCCCACACGGAAGGGCTTGAGCGTGATCAGCATGACGCCCGACGCCACGTTGGACAGCGAGTCCTTCAGCGCCAGGCCGATCGCCAGGCCGGCGGCGCCCAGCAGCGCCATGAACGCGGTGGGATTGACCCCAAAGCAGGACTGCAGGATGGTCAGCAGCACCATGACCACCAGCGCGACATAGATCACGCGGCGCAGGAAATCCACGGCCGTGGCCTCGATGTCGGCGCGCAGCAGGCCACGCGACGCGACGTTGGTGAGCCATCTGGACAGCCGTAGACCGATCCACAGTCCGATCAGCGCCAATCCGACGCGGATGCCGACGGCAATCGCCAGCGCTTCCCAACCTGCTTGCCTGGCGGCAGAAAACCATTCCACGGCGTGATCTCCTCTCATGTGATGTCTTCAAAAACGCCGAACCCCGCCGAAGCGGGGCCCGGGCACCGGGAGACGTTAGCCGTCCCCGCGTGTGGCGGAGATCAAGCCGCCTTGGTCTTGGCCAGCGCCAGCCAGGTATCGACGACCGTGTCGGGGTTCAGCGACACCGATTCGATGCCTTCCTGCATCAGCCATTCGGCCAGGTCGGGATGGTCGGACGGACCCTGGCCGCAGATCCCCACGTACTTGCCCTTGGCGCGGGCGGCCTTGATGGCCATCGACAGCAGCTTCTTGACCGCGGGGTTCCGCTCGTCGAACAGGTGGGCCACGATCGACGAATCGCGGTCCAGGCCCAGGGTCAGCTGGGTCAGGTCGTTGGAGCCGATCGAGAAGCCGTCGAAGATCTCCAGGAACTCATCGGCCAGCAGCGCGTTGGAGGGCAGCTCGCACATCATGATGATCTTCAGGCCGTTTTCGCCCTGCTTGAGCCCGTTGGCTTCCAGCACCTCGACCACCTTGCGGCCTTCCTCCAGGGTGCGCACGAAGGGAATCATCACCCAGAGGTTCTCCAGGCCCATCTCGTTGCGCACCTTCAGCACCGCCTTGCATTCCAGGGCGAAGGCGTCAGTGAAGGATGGATCGACGTAACGACTGGCACCGCGGAAGCCGATCATCGGGTTCTCTTCTTCCGGCTCGTAGCGCGTGCCGCCGATCAGGTTGGCGTACTCGTTGGACTTGAAGTCCGACAGGCGCACGATCACCGGGTTGGGCGCGACCGAGGCGGTCAGCGTGGCGATGCCCTCGGCCAGGCGGTTGATGTAGAAGTCCACCGGCTTGCCGTAGCCGGCAATCTTGGCGTCGATCTTCTTCTTGGTCGACGCATCCTGCTGGTCGTACTCCAGCAGCGCCTTGGGGTGGATGCCGATGTGGCTGGCGATGATCATTTCCAAGCGCGCCAGGCCGATGCCGGCATTGGGCAACTGGCCGAAGTCGAACGCGCGCTCGGGGTTGGCCACGTTCATCATGATCTTCAGCGGCGCCGGCGGCATGTTGCCCAGATCCGTGGTGGTGCGCTCGAACTCCAGGATGCCATCGTAGATAAAGCCGGTATCGCCTTCGGCGCAGCTGACCGTGACTTCCTGGCCGTCCTTGACCAGTTCGGTGGCGTTGCCCGAACCGACCACGGCCGGCACGCCGAGCTCACGCGCGATGATCGCGGCATGGCAGGTGCGGCCGCCGCGATTGGTGACGATGGCGCTGGCGCGCTTCATCACCGGCTCCCAATCCGGGTCGGTCATGTCGGCGAACAGCACATCGCCGGGCTGCACGCGGTCCATGTCCTCCAGCGAGCGCACTACGCGCGCGACACCGGCGCCGATCTTGGCACCCACCGCGCGGCCCTCGGCCAGGACCTTGGCACCGGTGGCCGACAGGGCGAAGCGCTCGATCTGGGTGGCGTGGCTGCGCGACTTCACCGTCTCGGGCCGTGCCTGGACGATGAACAGCTTGCCGCTGACTCCGTCCTTGGCCCACTCGATGTCCATCGGGCGGCCGTAATGCTTTTCGATGATGAGCGCCTGCTTGGACAGCTCCTGCACGTCCTCGTCGCTGATCGAGAAGGTGTTGCGCAGCTCGGCCGGGGTGTCCTCGGTCCTGACCCGCTCGCCCGGCACGTCCGAATACACCATGCGCAGCTGCTTGCTGCCCAGCGAGCGGCGCAGGATTGCCGGCTTGCCGGCCCGCAGCGTGGGCTTGTAGACGTAGAACTCGTCGGGGTTGACCGCGCCCTGCACGACCATCTCGCCCAGGCCGAAGGAGGAGGTCACGAACACCACGTCGCGGAAGCCCGATTCGGTGTCCAGGGTGAACAGCACGCCGGAGGCGCCCACATCCGAGCGGACCATCAGCTGCACGCCCGAGGACAGGAACACGTCCTCGTGCTTGAAGCCGTGATGCACGCGATAGGCGATGGCGCGATCGTTATAGAGCGAGGCGAAGACTTCCTTGACCTTCAGCACGACATCGTCGGCACCGGTCACGTTGAGGAAGGTCTCCTGCTGCCCGGCGAAGGACGCGTCGGGCAGGTCCTCGGCGGTGGCCGAGGAGCGCACGGCCACGGCGACCTCGCCTCCGCCGTTCTCCTCGCACAGCTTGGCGTAGGCCGAGCGGATGTCCTGGTCCAGCGACGGCTGCAGCGGCGCGTCGATGACCCAGCCACGGATTTCCTTGCCGGCTGCGGTCAGTGCCGCCACGTTGTCCACGTCCAGGGTCGCAAGCTTGTCGAAGATGCGCTTGGACAGATCATTGTGGGCGATGAAGTCCTTAAAGGCCTCCGCCGTGGTCGCGTAGCCGCCGGGCACCGAGACGCCGAGCTGGGCCAGATTGCCGATCATCTCGCCAAGGGAGGAATTCTTGCCGCCGACGCGGGCAAGGTCGGACAGGCCAAGCTCATGCAGCCACAGGATGTTCTGGTTCAAGCGCTGTGCTCCTTGAAGGACGTGGGTTTTTTCGCTCGCGGAGGCCGTCGATCGCCGTCCGCAAAGAGGGGGGAGGTTGTACTTATGATGCAGGGCCATATCGCGCTTCACAAGCAATGGTGCGATATTGGTCTTGTCAGTGTCACCCCAAAAGGATGAAAACGATGTCGAGTGTCCGGCCGGTCTTCTATGTTTCGGATGGAACCGGGATCACGGTTGAAACCATCGGGCACAGCCTGCTGACCCAGTTCTCGGGCTTTTCCTTCATCACCGACCGCATTCCGTTCGTGGACGAGCTGGACAAGGCGGTCGAGGCGGCCGAGCGGATCCGCGAATCGGGCGTCCGCCACGATGCGCGGCCCATCGTCATCCATTCGATCGTCGACCCGGCGATCGCCGAGCTGCTGGCCTCGAGCGGCGCATTGATGCTCGATGTCTTCGCTCCGTTCATCAATCCGATGGAGCTGGAGTTGGGGGCGGTCCGACAGTCGCGAGTGGGGCAGGCCCATGGCATCGTCAATTTCGAGGCCTACCACCGGCGCATCAACGCGATGAACTTCGCGCTGAGCCACGACGACGGCATCGCGATCAATTACGACGAGGCCGACCTGATCCTGGTCGCGGTCTCGCGCGCGGGCAAGACGCCAACGTGCGTCTATCTGGCGCTGCATTACGGGGTCAAGGCGGCGAACTACCCGCTAACCGACGAAGATCTGGAGACCGACCGGCTGCCGCCACGCCTGCGTCCGTACCGCAAGAAGCTGTTCGGCCTGACCATCGATCCCGAGCGTCTGTGCCAGATCCGGCAGGAACGCAGGCCCAACTCCCGCTACGCCAAGCCCGAGACGTGCCGGCGCGAGGTGGTCGCCGCAGAAGGCATGTTCGCCCACGAGCGCCTGCCGACGTTGAGCACCACCCATACTTCGATCGAAGAGATCGCCAGCAAGGTGATGTCCACCCTGGGCCTGCAGCGGGAGATGTTCTGAGCCGCGGGGGCGGGGCAGGCCGATCCCCAAATTAGAGGCTTGTGCGGCTCCCCGTCAATGCTGACGTCAGCGCTGGAAGACGTGTAGCATCGGGTCATGCACACGACCGCCACCCGCACCGCGCACTTACCCAAGCTTGGCCGCTTCGGCTGGCTGATGGCGCTCTATGCGGAGAACTACGCGCGGCTGGACCGGTTGTTCGTGCCGACCGACCTGGAGCCAGGGCACTATGTGTCCAGCATCGGCGATGGGCTGGACCTGCGCGTGGATGTCATCGAAACCCATCGCTACACCGTCGAGCTGCGACTGACCTACGGCATCATCGACCCGGTCAGCGGCGAGCCTGATCCTTCGGCGTTCGTACGCGTGTATCGTGATGCCCGCCAGGCGGAGGCAACACATTGCTACGTCGGGCGCCGCTGGCAGGATGTCATCGGCATGTTCCCTCCACCGGCCGAGCTCATCAGCCACCGCATGCGGATGAACACCTTCCTGGGCAAGTGGCTGGAATACCTGGCCGAACGCGGCCACGGCGTGGCGACCTTGCATCGTGTCGCCGAATCGGCACCGCAACCGGTCACGCCGCTGGTTTGAGCGGAGCTTTGGCGGGCGGCTTGCGCCCAAGATTTACCAGGAATCGGGCAGCGGTCGCTTGACGATGGCGTCGTGGCAGTCCACCTGGGATTCGATGTGCATGCGCGCCAGGGCCAGATAGTTCGCCTTCGGGCCTCCGCCCGAGCCGGTCACCTCACCGAGATAGTCATTGTCCGCCCAGACTCGCCCGATCCACTCGGCATGGTCTTCGCCGATGGTGATCGTGACGGTGTAGCGCAGCTGCCTGCTGTGCTTGTCCTTGCACATGTAGACGGTGGGGAACTGCATCGCGAAGCTGTCTTCCTCACTGCGCTGGCGCAGGAACTCGCGGGCTTCTTCGGTCAAGGACCTGCGCGCCTCGTCGCCGAGTTGCTGGAGTTCACTGCGAAAATAGTCGGACCGCTCCAGGAAGTGTTCGATCGCCTCGCTGGGCGAATACCCGTTGCGGCGGATCCAACTTGCGAAAGCGGACTCATGGCGTGAAGCCGGGTTCCGGGACGATCTGGACATCAATGCTCCTCAGGCAGGCGATAGATGGGCGGGCCTGTTTAGTTTCCTGAAGCAGCGATGTTGATCCGATGAAGGTCTGTGCACGCGGTCTTCATGCCACACCGATTTCGAGGCGAAAAAAAACGCAGCGGAGATCCGCTGCGTCTGCATGATGCAAGTTGGCGTCCCCACGGGGGATCGAACCCCGGTCGCCACCGTGAAAGGGTGGTGTCCTAACCGCTAGACGATGGGGACGGATCTGGTATCCGTCGCATGGTCCGCGCGTGGCGCTGGACCTTGGATTGGTGGAGCCAGGCGGGATCGAACCGCCGACCTCCTGCATGCCATGCAGGCGCTCTCCCAGCTGAGCTATGGCCCCGATGTTGCCAAGAAAAAACGCAGCGGTTGCGCGCTGCGCTTCTTGTTTGAAGCTGGCGTCCCCACGGGGATTCGAACCCCGGTCGCCACCGTGAAAGGGTGGTGTCCTAGGCCTCTAGACGATGGGGACGCTGTCTAACCGATGCAGCAATTGCAAACAGGCCTAGTGCTTGCAACCCTTTGAAACGTGGTGGAGCCAGGCGGGATCGAACCGCCGACCTCCTGCATGCCATGCAGGCGCTCTCCCAGCTGAGCTATGGCCCCGGTGTCTTGGGAGCACGGCATTCTAATGACCGGAATGTGGTTCCGCAAGCATTTTGCGCGGCCTTGCGCTTCAATGATCCGCGGTGCCGGCAGCGGTGCCCTTGGACCGCAGCCGCAATGCATTTCCGACCACAGAAGCCGAACTCAGGCTCATCGCCAGCGCGGCAAACATGGGCGACAGACTCCAGCCCAGCCACGGGGTGAGCACGCCCGCAGCCAGCGGCACGCCCAGGCCGTTGTAGAGCAGGGCGAAGCCCAGGTTCTGGCGCATGTTGCGCACGGTCTGACGCGAGATGGTGCGAGCCCGCAGGATGCCGGCCAGATCGCCCTTGACCAGGGTGACCTGGGCGCTGGACATGGCTACGTCGGTGCCCGTGCCCATGGCGATGCCCACATCGGCCGAGGCCAGCGCCGGGGCGTCGTTGATGCCATCGCCGGCCATGCCAACCACACGGCCCTCGCCGCGCAAGCGCTCGACCAGCGCGGCCTTGTCCTGCGGACTGGTCTGACCATGTGCTTCATCGATCCCGACCCGGGTGGCCACAGCCTGCGCGGTGCTGTCGGCATCCCCACTGGCCATGACCACGCGCACGCCTTGCGTGCGCAGGGCGGCGACCACCTCAGCCACGCCGTCCTTGATCGGGTCGGAGACCGCCAAGGCACCGGCCAGGGCGCCATCGACCGCGAGGAACACGACGCTGGCGCCACCCTGGCGCAGGGTTTCGGCGCCTTCGGCGAGTGGCTGCACGTCCACGCCCTCAGCCTGCATCAGCGCCTGGCTGCCCAGCGCCAGGCGACGGCCTTCGACCTGCCCGCGCACGCCCAGGCCCGTATCGGAGGTCATGTCCTGCGCGGGCGGCAAGGACATCTGACGGCGGCGTGCCTCGGCCACGATGGCCTGGGCGAGTGGGTGTTCACTGCCGGCATCCAGGCTGGCCGCCAGACGCAGCACTTCAATGTCCTCGAAGGGCGCAACGGCCTGGATGCTGTCGAAGGTGGGCTGCCCGCGGGTGAGGGTGCCGGTCTTGTCGACCACCAGGGTATCGACCGTGCCCAGGCGCTCGATCGCCTGGGCATCGCGGAACAGCACGCCGGCCTGCGCGGCCCGTCCGCTGGCGACCATGATCGACATCGGCGTGGCCAGCCCCAATGCGCAGGGGCAGGCCACGATCAGCACGGCCACTGCATGCAGCAACCCATGCGTCCACGCCGGTTGCGGGCCGAACAATCCCCAGGCCAGCAGGCTCAGCAGCGCCGCGCCGACCACGCCGAGCACGAACCAGTACGACACCCGGTCGGCCATGGCCTGCATCGGCGCGCGCGTGCGCTGGGCCTGGGCGACGAGCTGCACGATCTGCGACAGCGTGCTGTCCGCGCCGGTGCGCGTGGCTTCGATCACCAGCGCGCCATTGCCGTTGAGGGTGGCGCCGATCACCGGCTCGCCCGGGCCACGGGCCACCGGCACCGGTTCGCCGGTGAGCATGGATTCGTCCAGATGCGAGCGGCCTTCGCGGACCACACCGTCCACCGGGACTTTTTCGCCGGGGCGTACACGCAGGCGATCGCCCGGGTGCAGCGCGTCCAGCGGCACGTCGTGTTCCTCGCCATCGGCCTCGATGCGCCGGGCGGTGCGTGGCGCCAGGCCGAGCAGGGCACGGATGGCCGAGGAGGTCTGCTCGCGGGCCTTGAGCTCCAGCAACTGCCCCAGCAGGGTCAGGCTGATGATCGAAGCGGCGGCC
Organism: Pseudoxanthomonas sp. JBR18; assembly: GCF_028198165.1. Classification (NCBI taxonomy): domain Bacteria; kingdom Pseudomonadati; phylum Pseudomonadota; class Gammaproteobacteria; order Lysobacterales; family Lysobacteraceae; genus Pseudoxanthomonas; species Pseudoxanthomonas sp. JBR18. The sequence continues at coordinate 3,907,997 of NZ_CP116339.1, read as the reverse complement.
TCGAAGTAGACCTCGACGCGTCCGTCCACCTGGAACGATGGCGGGAACACCTGCGGCGCCAGCAAGGCCACCCAACTGTAGAGGTAAGCGGCACTCACGCCGGTCCCGATCAGCGTCCACATGTTGGGGCTGCGGTTGGCGATCGACTGCACCCAGCGCTGCAGGAATGGCCAGCCCGCCCACAACACGACCGGGGTGGCCAGCACGGCCTGCGCCCAGCCCAGCACGCCAGGCGACACGCCGGGCAGCCAGTGGCCAGCCATGCCCAGGGCGACGGTGACCACACTCAGCGGCAGCGTCCACCAGAAGCGCCGGCGGAAATCGGTCAGCTCCGGGTTCTCGCCATCCTCCAGCGAGGGCGTCATCGGCTCCAGTGCCATGCCGCACAGCGGACACGTGCCCGGGGCGTCCTGCACGATCTCCGGATGCATTGGGCAGGTGTACTGGCTGCCAGGCGGAGCGGGCGGGGCGGGATGCTGTTCCGGATGCAGGTAGCGCTGCGGATGCTCTTCGAATTTCGTCCGGCATCCATCCGAACAGAAGACGTAGGGGGTGCCATCGAGTTGGGTGCGATGCCTGGCCGTGGCAGGGTCGACGGTCATGCCGCAGACCGGGTCCTTCGCCTGCGTGTGCTGTGCCTCCTCCTTGCCGCCCCCGGCGCGCCCGCCGCAGCATCCACCAGACGCAGCGGACGCTGCGGCATGGGCGGACGAAAGGTCCCGCTGTGGATCATCCAGGAACTTCTGACGGCAGCCGGCCGAGCAGAAGAAGAACTCGGTGCCATCGATGTCGGCCCGGTGTTTCGCGGTCCTCGGATCGACCACCATGCCGCAGACGGGGTCGGTGGCGGCGGCATCTGCTGCGCCATTTCCGGACTGCGCCCGGGCGGGACCGCAGCATCCGCCCCCTGCTGCGGCATCGCCGCCTCCGGATTTCAGATATCGCGGCGGGTCGCCCAGGAATGCCTCGCGGCAGCCGGCTGAGCAGAAGACATAGCGCAGCCCATCCAGATCCGCGTGATACCGAGCCGTTCCCGGATCGACCGTCATCCCGCAGACCGGATCGATGGCGGGTTGGTGGGCGGCTGGGGCCGTGGCGCCACAACCGCAGCCGTGATCGTTTGAATGCGCCATCTCAGCTGTCCCGGGTCAGTGCGGAGACGATCGGGCAGTCGCGCAGTGCGCCATGGCCCGGACAGGCCTCGACCATGACCTCCAGCGCATCGCGCACGCGGGCCAGTTCATCCATGCGCTGCTGGACCTGCTCCAGTTTGCGGCTGGCCGCCTGCTTGATCGCCGCCACGTCACCGCGCCCGTGGCTGATGGCCAGCAGCTCGCCGATTTCCTCCAGGGTGAAGCCCAGGGTCTTGGCGCGGCGGATGAAGTTCAGGCGGGCGACGTCGTCGTCGGCATAGCGACGGTAGCCGCCGGGCGAGCGCGGTGGTTCGGGCAGCAGGCGCTGGCGCTCGTAGTAGCGGATCGTGTCGATTGGCACCTGGGTCTGGCGCGAAAGCTGGCCGATGTTCATGCGCGGCTCCTCCAAGGGTAGACACGTAGTCTCACCCTTGAGTCTGGTCAAGAGTCAAGAGTTTGGCCTTCGCGCGTTCAGCGTCGAACGTGAGGCGGGCGACGCGTGGGGATGGCCGGCGCCTGCACTACCTGTGGCAGGGCTGCGGAGCGGCAGCGCGATGGCAGCGAACGAACTTCAAGGAACAGGCGGCTTCTGCCGCCGGTGGTGACGCGTTAGAACCAGAGACGCACGCCCGCGACCCAGCCATGGTCGAGCACCGGCTCGCCGGTCTCGCGCGCAAGATCGGCAGTGTTGCCGACCTTGCGCGTCCAGCTGTAGCCCACGTAGGGCGCGAATTCACGGGTGAATTCGTAGCGCAAGCGCAGACCCGCTTCACCGTTGCTCAGGCCCTTGCCGATGCCATTGGCCCGGTCGTCGCGACCAAAGGCGTTGAGTTCCACGCGCGGGGTCAGGACGAGCCGGTTGGTCAGCAGCACCTCGTACTCGGCTTCGGTGCGCGCAGCCAGCCCATGGCTGCCGACATAGACGTGTGCCTCGAGCTCGAACTTGTACGGCGCCAGCCCGATCACGCCCACGCCCAGCCATTGCCGTGAAGGGCCGGGACCGAAATCGTGGCGCAGCGACACCGCGCGGTCCCACCACGGGCCGGTGGCGTGGGTCCATTGCAATTCGACATCGCCCTCGCCAGGGCCGCCGCGCGGGCGCTCGCCTTCGGCGCGCAGCCAGAACCTGTCGAAGCTGCCGCCAATGCCGACGCGTGCGTCCCAGGCCGCGATGCCGCCGTCCATTCGCTCCAGGCGATCGCCCCGGAACACGGCCACGGTGGGGTCGTCATCCATGTGCGTGGCCATGTGGGCGTCGCCCACATCCGGGAACGCCGCGGCCAGTTCCTCAGGTGTGGGCCGGGGCAGGGCGGCGGGAACGGCATGCATGTCGTGCATGTCCATGCCCTCGTGCATGGCGTGTTCTGCCGGCATGGGCGGCGGTGTCTGTGCTGCCTGCGGCTGGTCATCATGCTGCATCGGCATCGGCATCGGCATCGGCATGCCAGCGTGATGCGAATGGGCGGAGGTGGATGACGCCTGATCGGCATCGACCGATGCCGTGGATGCGTCATCCTGCGGCGTCACATCCTGCATGTGCATGGCGGCATGATCGTGCTGCTGCGCCAGGGCTTCACCTGCGAAAAGCGCCAACGTAGCGGCGAGCAAGGAACGAGTCGGGAGGCGGCTCATGCGACGTGCACCTCGCGGAACATGCCCAGTTCCATGTGCAGAAGCATATGACAGTGATACGCCCAGCGCCCGAGCGCGTCGGCACTGACCCGATAGCTGCGGATGCTGCCAGGCGGCACGCTGACGGTGTGCCGGCGGACCTGGAACTGGCCATCGGCACTTTCCTGGTCGCTCCACATCCCGTGCAGGTGGATGGGATGTTCCATCATCGTGTCGTTCACCAGCACGATGCGCACGCGTTCGCCGTAGTTCAGCCGGATCGGGGCGGCCTTGGAGAACGGGATGCCGTCGAAACCCCACACGTAGCGCTCCATGTTGCCGGTCAGGTGCAACTGGATCTCGCGGCCCGGTTCGCGCGGATCGGGATCGTCGAAGCGGCTGTGCAGGTCGGCATCGGTCAACACCCGGCGGCCGTTGTCGCGCAGGCCGATGCCGGGTTGGTCCAGGGCCCGCGTCGGGGTCATGGTCTGCATGTCCACCGCCGGATTGTTGGACTCGCTGGCCGGGTGCTGGATCATTCCGTCTTGCTGCATGTTGCCGTGATCCATCCCGGCCATGGCGCCGTGTTGCATGTTGCCGTGGTCCATCCCCGCCATGTCGTGGTGCCCCTTCTGGCCATGTCCCATCGCCATCTGGTGCGGGCTTGCGGACGAGGAGGGCGCAGACGTGGCAGGCATCGACATGCCGCCCATGCCCATGTGGCCCATTCCCCCCATGCCCATGTCGGCCATGGTCAGGATCGGACGCGGATCCATGGGCGGGATCGGCGCCTGCAGGCCGGGGCGGGGCGTGAGCGTGGCGCGTGCATAACCACTGCGGTCCATCGACTGGCAGAAAACCGTATAGGGCTGGTCCTGGTCCGGCTGGACGATGACATCGACGGTTTGTGCGACCGCGATGCGGAACTCGTCCACGCTCACCGGATGCACGGGCTGCCCGTCGGCGGCGACCACCGTCATCTTCAAGCCGGGAATGCGCACATCGAAGAAAGTCATCGCCGCGCCATTGATGAAGCGCAGGCGGACCCGCTCGCCGCGCTGGAACAGACCGCTCCAGTTCGCATCCGGGCTGGCCCCGTTGACCAGGTAGGTATAGGTGAGGCCGGTGACGTCGGCCAGATCAGTCGGGCTCATGCGCATCGAGCCCCACATCAGACGGTCATCCAGCGCCGCCTTGAGGCCCCCGGCGCGCGCGTCGTGGATGAAATCACCGACGGTGCACTTGTGGCGGTTGTAGTAATCGGCCTGCAGCTTGAGCTTGCGCACGATGGCGTGCGGATCCTCGTCGCTCCAGTCCGATAGGAGCAGTACGTGGTCGTGCGTGGCCCCATCCGGGTCCGGACCATCAGGCTTGACCACGATCGCGCCGTAGGCGCCCTTGGCCTCCTGCAGGCTGGAATGGGCGTGGTACCAGTACGTCCCGGATTGGTTCAAGTTGAAGCGATAAAGATATGATTCTGAAGGGGATATTCCACGGAAGCTCAGGCCCGGGACGCCATCCATCGTCGCCGGCAGGATGATGCCGTGCCAATGCAGCGAGGTGTCGACCCCAAGCTGGTTGGAGACCTGCAAGGTGACCTGGTCGCCTTGGCGCCAGTGCAGCGTCGGACCTGGCAAGGAGCCATTGATGGCCACCGCATGGGCAGGCTTGCCGGTGATGTTGACCGGCAATGCGCCGATGGACAGTTTGAACTCGGTGCCAGACAGAACAGGAACTTCCGGCGCGGACGGCGAAATTGGCGCCTTGGCTCGCGCCAGCCCGGGCAGCAAGGACGGACCGACGGCGAGCAAGCCACCAGCGCCCGTGACAAAGCGTCGTCGACCAACAGAGACGGGATGGCGCGGAGCATCCATGGGCACAGCACACGTGAGCAAGGAAGGACATCAAGTATGCGAAGTCTGGAGTCTGGTCCAGTCAATCCGGCAAGCGCACGCAAACTGTCGCTGTTCCTAATCTCTGTCACTGGCGAAATTTAACTTATAAAACAGTAAGTTAGAATCGCTATTGCTCCATGACGGACCAACTGACTTCGTGCATCTAAAAGGCAGGGGCGGCAACTTAGCGCGAATCTGCGAACAAGGACGCGATCTTGGAACGTGATGGGCCTGTCGCCGTAAGTGATATCGCCCAGATATCGATATTGGAAAAAGCATTCACTTTTTCAGCAAAACTTGGCAAAAAATACATGCGTTTCAACGGCTTGTATTTGATCGCGCGCCTGCCATGTGCTATCACGCCCGAAACCAAAGCGTCGGGAGTCATTAGCGTGGCCTAATTCAGCAGCCGTCCCGGCTGAAATGAAAAATGGCCCGGGTTGCCGCCCGAGCCATTCAGAAAAACATCGGTTCGTTGCCCGATTGATTTCAGCCTCCCACTTTAGTCTCCCGTCGTCAAGAGGGCTGGGCGGTTTCTGTCTTCGGCCTGAGGGCTGAACGATGGTGAGACCAAATCGAGTTGCCAGAGTTGCTCCAGATTTGCGGATCAAGAAAGGCCTGCTCGCTGTATGTGGAGGTCGGGCGGTAGTGGTAGTGGGCGTTCATGCCAAAGGGCGCGTCCATCTAAGGGTCGAAGGCACGTCCGAGTTCATCTGGGCGGATGTCAGCATGATCGAGCCCTTCCGCTCACCTACCCCGCAAAAGAGCATCAGAGCCCCAAGTGATTCAGACCCAGAGAAGGAACGTGAGGCAACCAAGTGGTATGAGGCGCTTGTGAGCTTGTTAGAGAAAAGTACCGGTACTGTCAAACTGGCAGATTGCGTTGAAGTTGCTAGCCAAATGGGCGTGCATCCGCGCACCGTCCGACGCCGGTTGAGGGCTCATCGTGAGAACCCAATGCCAGCGTCGCAGCTCGCATCAACTCCAGGACCAACTCCGGGGAGTCGACGGTTAGCACCGATCGTTGAGAGCTTGATCGATAGCGCAATCAATGAAGTCTATTTGGCCCGGGAGCGGCGTAGCTTCATGTCTGTCGTCCGCCGCGCGGAAGAACTGGCGCGCGAGGCGGGGGTCCGTGCACCTAGCAGGAAGGCTGTGCGTGTGCGAATCGCCAGCCAGGAACCGATGCATATCGCGAAAGCGCGTCTGGGAAGACACGATGCTCATGCATTGCAGGCGCCGTCAATCTCGGGATTAAAGGTTTCAAGATCACTGGAGGCGGTACAGATCGACCATGCCTTGATTGATCTTATCGTCGTTTCGGCAGTGACTAGGAAGCCAATCGGCAGGCCCTGGATAACTGTAGCGATCGATGTCTATACCCGTTGCATTCTCGGATACTATTTAAGCTTTGATGTGCCTAATCAGACGTCTGTCGCGCATGCATTAGAGCATGCGTCTTTTCCGAAGCAATCGTGGCTTAAGCGGCTTGGGCTTGATGTCACCTACCCGATGTTCGGGAAGATTGAATGCATTCATTGGGACAATGCAAAGACGTTTCAGGCGAAGGATGTAAAGGCCCAGTGCGAGCGCTATGGAATCCGCATCCAAGAGCGCCCGGTAAAGAGTCCTCATTACGGTGCGTATGTCGAACGTGTGATTGGCACAATGATGGGGGCAGTCCATCTTTTGCCGGGAACGACTTTCTCTAACGTAAAGGCGAGGGGAAGCTATCAGTCTGAAAAGCGAGCGACGATGTCGTTCCGCGATCTTGAGCGATGGCTTGCGGAGGAGGTCGCCGGAAAATATCATAATCGGCCACATAAGGGGCTGGGCGGGCTGACGCCAGCTGCGGCATGGGATGCGGCGTGGCGCAGCGCTGATGGCCATCCGATTATTCCTGCCATGATCGGTGATGCCCGATCATTTGTGACCGGGTTTCTACCCTCCGCCCTCCGAAAAGTCAGTCGGGCAGGAATAATGATTCATGGGCTCCAGTACTGGGACCCTTGCTTAACGCCCCTCATCAACGATCATAAAGATCATCGAATTCACTTCAGTCAACGAGACCTCACCAAGATTTACTTGCAGCAGGGCAATGGATTTCTAGATGTTCCGCTATTAGACAGATCGCAAGGAGCGTTCTCGCTCTGGGAGTTGCGGGAGGCCAGGGCTGAATTGAAAGCGAAGGGAAAGCTCGCATCCGAAGAGAGTGAGCTTTTTGAATCCATTCGTAGACAGAGGGGAATTCAGCTCCAGGCGGAATCGACATCTAAAGCGGCCAGGAGAAAGATCGCTAGAACCCCCGCGCTGGAGTCGGAATCATCCGTTCCAGAGGTCGACTACACCAAAGTAGTCACCGCGTTTGACTGGAATGATGGGTTGGTCAAATGATGCGAAGCAAACGGGAGGTTTCGACCGATCCAGGCGGTCCATCATGCGGAACAACGAGCAATCTCGAACACATGTTTCGCTTCATTCCACACCCTGCGGCGGTCACCTATCTCAAGATCGCCAGCCACCTACGAAGGTCTGAAGCTGGGCGGGATCGCCCAAAGTGCGTTCATCTCGCTGCAGCGCCAGGCTGCGGGAAGACGCGTATACAGATGCACTATCTGGAGCAAGTGGCCCCACCATCGGACGAACCTGGAGCTAGGCAAAAGGAGGTCATCTACGTTGAAGCTCCTTTCGACGGGCACCATAGCAAACTGGCGCGTTCGCTCATAGACGCGTGTCTGCCAGGTGGATATGTGGTTAGAAGACCATCCGCGCTTTGCGAAACAGCCCTGAACTTGCTCACATCGTCGGGAGTCAAGCAAGTATTGATAGATGAGGCGGGTAACCTCCTTAATGCAGGCAGGTCGACGCAGCAGCAAACCTTAGCTTTAATTAAGGCAATATCTAATCGCGGAGTGACGATCTCTATCGCCTCCACCATGAACCTAGTCAACGTACTGGCCGCTGACGAGCAATTGCATTCTCGTTTCATGCGCATTGAAATTCCGATATGGGTAGAGTCCCAGGCACTTCGATCGTTTCTAATCAGCGTCGACAAAGAACTAGGTCTACCTCAATCGTCAGGACTAGATGACCAGGCCACCGTTAGGTGGCTGATGGCGCATGGCTGCTGCTCCACGGCGAAGATTTTAGAGGTGATTTCTGGAGCCAAGAGGATAGCGGTAAGAAAAAAGCTGCCGCGAATTGATCTTGATCTACTCGAGATCTCACTAAATCACGGACATCTTGGCGGAGAATACTGATATGGAGATATCGGACCTTCCAGTATTTGCAAGTGTCTATAAGGGGGAGAGCGTACACTCCTGGCTTGACGCTACTCGACTTCGCCTCGCACTTGAAGAGACTGAGTGGTGGTCGTGGTGTGGCTGCGATCCCGGAGAGCCTGAGCGGCCAATGCGTAAAAAGGCCTGGTCGGGCTTGCCTGTGGGATTGGGACGCGTGCTCGACATATCCGTTGATTGTCGAATCGCCCCTGAATGGCGGAAAATCTGCTGCCCTCTGTGTGTAGCAGAGGCGCAATCCGGTGTTCGGCACCCTGTGCTCGCGCATTGGATCGATGTGAGGACCATCTGCTGCATGGAGCATGGGCTGCTTCTTTGCCATCGTGCTCCCACAGAACAGATCAGCATCGCCAGGGACACCGAACTGTCATGCTGGAACGAATGGCTAGAAGAATGGCGCGATAGCAGTCGACTCGGCTTCATTGAACGCTTGCTGCGCAGGGACTTGGCTCTGGCAGCTGGGCGGAACTGGGGAGTTGAGTGGGGTCCAACTGCCAGTGCTGGTTATGAATGGGTTCTTGCAGAGAAGGGATGGATTAGGACGGGTCTGAGACACTCTTACAAATCTGGAACTCCGAGCAGGATTGGAATGTTAGCCCCGGCAGATCGTTTGTCAGCTTTGTACGCCGCATGGCAGGCTTGGCTCGCCATACGAAAAGGCGTGGCCACCGCGCTCCCACAGTGGCCGCCCGAAGCATGGCTCTGGCTGCAGAGGCGCTGGCGATTACGCGGATACGACGATTGTGCCTCGAAGATCGCCGGAATTACCGCGACGATATCCAGTGCACGCTGGCAAGCTCGCTCGGCTCGATTGCGAAAGCTGGAACGCTGAGAGGCGCGACCGCCATCCCCCCATCCGGAAGCGCGACCGCTATCCCCCCACCTGCTTCATCATTTTCTGGAGCTGATGGCGCGATTAGGGGGCGTTATCGAGGGTAGGGCGGCTGTCCGCATCTGCCCGAAAGCGGACATTGAAAGGGATCACGGAAAGCACTGCACCTCAGTTCAAATGGCTTCCGGTGCCTTCAAAGCACCAGACTCCGCGCTTGCCATCGAGGCTGGAACCCTATGCATCGCCGATAGCGTGATAAGACTGACGGTCTGAAGGTCTCGGCGTCACCGCCACGTTGCGTAGCCGTGAAGTAGTCGAAGCGTCACCTTGGCCGTATCCGATTCTTGATGCCTCTAGGCATTTGTCCAGGAGCGGATGATCATTGCCGGCGGATGGCGCCGATCAAATCCCGCTCCATCGGCGCCAGCAAGCGCTCTGCTTCATCCCCCAAGCTTCGCCGGCCTTCTCCCGAGCAGTCCGGTTCGCGCTCCGCCTCCCGAGGAGGCGTCGAACCCGATCCAGGTCTATCTTTGCATAGTTCCGAATCTCTTCGCAGTGCGTGGTGGGCTGGTCGATGCAGCGCTACCAAGCCTGGCGGAGGGTGATCCGGGTGGTGCAGATGACCGCCTTACGTGACGTTGTCCTGGCCGCGCCTGAACGCGCAGACCTAAACGCGGTGTGTACGACGCGGACGCTGAACTTTCATTCCCGTAACACGTCCAGTGCGCTTCCTTATGTGGTAGCCACTGGGCGATGCTGCATCGCTGCCCGTTCTTCTAGCATCCGTATCAAGGAGTCTCTGCAATGCCTTATAAGACCAGAGAAGAACTGCCAGAGTCAGTCAAGAGCCATACGCCTAGCCACGCCCAGGTGATCTATAAGGATGCGTTCAATAGCGCTTGGGAACAGTACGAAAACTCTTCTGAGCGGCGCGGCGATGAATCCCGCGAAGAGGCCTCGCATCGTGTCGCATGGGCGGCGGTAAAGAAGAGCTACCAAAAGGGCGAAGATGGCAGGTGGCATCGCCGTTGACTGCACTGTCGCGTTTCTGGTCTGGGTTGGTGACCGCTGAGGCCATGGGCGTCGATGGATCTTTGAAAATAAGTCTGCGACACGGTAGGCGCAAGGGGTCTCGAGTTCATTGGGGCTGAGAGGCGCAGCTAGGCGGGGCACTGGCCAAAAGCGAGGCAGTCCCCGGGCACGTTGGGATCTACATGCCCGGAGTCAGAACCAGCGAGGGCCGGAGGTGTAGATGTCAGTCGACAACGATGTCATTCAAAATTTTGCCTTGCTCGGGCGCGTGGCCACCGCGATGGTGTTGGGAGCAATGTTGGGCCTAGAGCGTGAAGCCTCGAACCGCTCCGCCGGCCTCCGGACCAACATGCTCGTAGCCGGCGCCGCTGCACTGATCGTTGGGCTGGGCGACGTGCTCGCGCAGCGATTCAGCTCCGAAGACTATCGCGCCATGCTCCGGGTGGACCCGGTTCGCCTAATCGAAGCCACTGTATCGGCCGTGGGCTTTCTGGCGGCGGGCAATATCTTCCGAAGTCACGCGCGTGACAAGATCAAGGGCTTACGACCTCGGCTGGCTTGATCATGTCAGCTGCCATCGGTATCGCCGTAGGCTTGGACCAATATATCTTGGCGGCAGGGGTCACGCTGCTATGCGTCTTTGTCATGGGTCTTCTTGGATGGCTCGTCGGAGTCGAAAACTAGACTGAAGACAGAGTTTTAGACCTCACCGTAGAATGACCCGCTGGCTTAAATGCCGCTCTGAGCATGAGCGGTTCGCAGACTAGCCCCAGCCGTCAGAACGATGGCAGAGGACCTGGACAAGTCCCCTTATGCACGTCATTCGTCTCGCTGGAAGCCTCCAGCCTGACTATCCACGGCATGGGCTAAGGATGTACGCCTGGCACAGACAGCCACCCACGTCCCAAAGCCGGTAAGCACGGAATTGGCGAGCGCAGGCTGACGATCCACGTGTCAGGCCGCTATCGATGACCGGTGTCTGCCTCCATCATGTGCTGCCGGCAGGGCGCCACGATAGAGCGCGCACGAGAATTCGGGCCAGTCACCTGATTAATCCGCACCCGGGGAGGAAGTGACGCCCCCTTGGCTAGCAGTGCTCAGCAGGGCATTGAGTCTGCACACCGTAGGGTTGAACCCCACGGCTGGATGGCCGTCTACGGGAGCACAATAGAGCCGTCTCTACGCTTGGGGCGTGTGCTCGGTCCATTGCGTCATCGTTTTGGAATCCGAAAAGACCCTGCGGCCAGGCGGTGCAACGTGTTCTACGGATAGGGCATGCATGCCAATCCATGGCGCTTCAGTGCTGTTTCTCGATGGAAATGCCATCCCGGTGGGCCATGGATCGGCATCACGACCGCGGGGCCACCTTGATCACACCATCGGCTTCCCACCATGGGATTAAAATCCTCAATATGCTCGTCGAGAAGCAGTTCCGTGCTCATCTCCACGACTCTTTCAAAGAGCTGTTCTGAGCTCTCCACGTGCGTACCCGGAAGCGGGCGAAAGACAAAGTTCTTTGTCATCCCAGCACCATCAAAAGAACGCTGCTATTGCCCCCTGTGGCCTTAGGTTTGGGAATTTTTTTCCCCATGTCAACCAATCGAGTCTCAAAGACAGTACGCACGGTAGCCTTCCTAACACCCGAGGACGGTCCACTCAGGAAAAATTTGAACCGTGCCTTAGACAGAGTGCTTACGTGAGTTCAAATAGCATGCTTGGTGCAACGAACGCGCTTCAGGCTACGTGCGCTCATGGAGGCATTGAATGGAGGAAGGCGAGCGCCCTTGGTGGCGCGATGACCTAAAGATGCGTCCCATTAGCTGTCGGAATGACTCGCAGTGGTGGCGCGAAGCGGTGATCTATCAGATCTGCCCATGGAGCTTTCAGGATACGACTGGGAGCGGAACCGGGGATCTTCAAGGGATCATCGCGCGGCTCGATTACATTTCCTCGCTCGGAGTGGACGCGATCTGGCTGACGCCGATCAACCCATCGCCGATGGGAGATCTCGGCTACGACATCACCGATCTGCGCCGCGTCGGTAGCGCCTTTGGCAGCATGGAAGATCTTCGTCTGCTGTTGGATCTGGCGCACCGGAGGGGCTTGCGGGTTTTGTTGGACGGCGTCTGGAATCACACTTCGGAACAGCATGAGTGGTTTGTCGAAAGCCGCGGAAGTCGCAGCAATCCGAAGTCCGACTGGTACGTCTGGGCTGATCCAGCGCCGGATGGCGGGGCACCCAGTAACTGGCGGTCGGCGTTCAGTGGCGAATCCGGGTGGCACTTGGACCATCCGCGGGGGCAGTACTACTGGGCTAGCTTCCTGCCATGCCAGCCGGACCTGAACTGGAAAAATCCCGAAGTGCGCGATGCAGTGTTGCGCAGCATGCGCTTTTGGCTGGATCTCGGAATCGACGGATTCCGCGTGGATGCGGTGAACTTCTTCGCGCAGGATTCTCGGTTACGCGATAACCCGCGGCGACGCCGCAACGATCGGCGTCCTGACGGGATCGACGTGATCAACCCGCTGGCAGGACAACGCATGATCAACAGCTTCAACCGTCCGGAGACCCTGGAATATCTGGGCCCGATGCGTGACCTGGCCAACCAGTATCCAGGAACTGTGCTGCTAGGCGAGGTGACGCTGTGCGAAGACTCGATCAAACTGGCGGCCACGTATACGCGCGGCAAGCGTTTGCACCTCGCTTACCACAGCGGCCTGCTGTCCGACGCGCCGCTGCGCGCCCCTCTCTTACGGGGATTGATGAAGAGGGTGCTGGACGAGTTCGGCGACAGCGGCGCCTGCTGGATCGTCGGCAATCATGACTACGGTCGGCTGCGCACGCAGTGGGGCGGAAAGAAGCGTGACCTTGGTGAGGACTTCTATCGTCTGGTGGCCATGCTGCTGGTGTGCCTGCCGGGCGCGCTTGTTTTGTGGCAGGGAGACGAGCTTGGGCTGCCCGAGGCCCGGATTCCTGCCGAAATCCCCAAGCGCGAGATCAAGGATCCGTTTGGGAAGTTGCTCTATCCACGGCTGAAAGGTCGTGACGGCGCGCGCACGCCAATACCGTGGGACGAGCGCGTGCATGCGGCCGGCTTTACCACGGGCACGCCCTGGTTGCCTGTTCCCGCCCGGCATCTGGAGCGGTCTGTACGCCGGCAGTCGCTCGATCCGGAGTCTTTGCTCAACCATTGG